>JBASAM010000106.1:0-43984 GCA_049650605.1 Rhodococcus sp. (in: high G+C Gram-positive bacteria)
GTGCCGCCGCGGCGGTGACCACGAGGGGTTCGACGTCGGCCGACGCCGCACCGCGCGACGTCGACCCCACGCCTGGTGATGCCACGCCTGGTGATGCCGCGCCTCCCTCTGCCGTGACCACGGTGCTGCGGCCGGTCGGCGCGGACTCCGAGGATCCCGACACCACGCTCGCTGTTGTGGATCTGAATCGCACGCAGTGGGCGGAGCGCGCGGCCACGTACGGGGGGACGCGGAACAGCCTCTTCACAGCGCTCGTGGGTGGGCTCCTGCGGGAGACCGGATACCCGATGAGTCCCGACGGCACCCGCATCTGCATTGCCGTCAGCAATCGATCCGACGGTGACGACCGGGCGAATGCGTCCGGCGGGGTATGGATTCGGGTGCCGGGGCCCATCGGACCCGCGGTGGGTCTGACCGACATTCGAGCGTTGAGCAAAGCTGCGTTCGCGAAGTACGCGGCGACGGACGACTCGGTCTACCACCATCTGCAGTCGGTCGCGCGGCTGCTCCCCGACCGGGTGCTGGGCAAGATGATGAAGTCCATCGCCGGGCCCGACACGACGGTGTCCAACCTCGGGACGGCGCCGCCGTCGGCTCTGGAATTGGGAGATCAAGTCGCGGAGTCGTTCGCTATCCGGGCGATCATGCAGGGTCGCTCTGCACAGGACCGCCGAAGCCAGGGGCCGGCTCTCGCAGCCTGGGCGGTCGAGTACGACGACAAGGTGACCATCACGTTCTTCGGCATCCACCCGGACTACGCAGGCGACACCGAGACATTACGAGCGCTGGTATCCGCCGAACTCACCCGATGGAGCCTCGACCACTCGTTCTGGTGAGACTGATCTCCGGTGAGCTCGGCGGACGCGCGTTCGATCAGAGCGGGATGTTGCCGTGCTTCTTCGGTGGCAGGGTGACCATCTTGCGTTCGAGGAGACGCAGCGCCGTGACGATCTGCCCGCGGGTGTGGCTCGGCGGGATGACCGCGTCGACGTACCCGCGCTCGGCGGCGACGTACGGGTTGACGAGGGTGTCCTCGTATTCGTTCTGCAGTTCGCGGCGCAGCGCATCGACGTCGTCGCCGTTCTTGGCGGCGTCGAGCAACCGCTTGCGGTAGACGAATCCCACAGCACCGGAGGCCCCCATCACGGCGATCTGCGCGGTGGGCCAGGCGAGATTCAGATCCGCGCCCATGTGCTTGGAACCCATGACGTCGTACGCGCCGCCGTAAGCCTTACGGGTGATGACGGTGATCTTGCCGACGGTTGCTTCCCCGTACGCGTACAGCAGCTTGGCTCCACGGCGGATGATGCCGTTGAACTCTTGCTCGGTGCCCGGCAGGAACCCCGGTACGTCGACGAGGGTGATGATCGGGATGTTGAAGCAGTCGCACGTGCGCACGAACCGGGCAGCCTTCTCGGACGCGTCGATGTCCAGCGTTCCGGCGAACGAGGTGGGCTGATTGGCCACGATGCCCACCGACCGACCGTCGACCCGTCCGAAGCCGACGATGATGTTGCGCGCGCGGCCTTCCTGCACCTCGAGGAACTCGTCGTCGTCGAGAATTCGACGAATGACTTCGTGCATGTCGTACGGAGTGTTCGGTGAATCCGGAATGAGGGTGTCGAGTTCGAGATCCTCGGCGGTCAGCGAATCGGCGATGGACCCCTCGACGGGGTCGGATGCCGGTAGACGCGGCGCGGTCGCCTGATTGTTCGACGGCAGGTATCCCAGCAGATCCCGCACGTAATCGAGGGCGTCCTGCTCGCCGTCGGCGATGTAGTGGGCGACACCGGACTTCTCCATGTGGGTGTGGGCGCCGCCCAGTTCCTCCATGGTCACGTTCTCACCGGTGACGGTCTTGATGACGTCGGGTCCGGTGACGAACATCTGCGAGGTCTTGTCCACCATCACGACGAAGTCGGTGAGCGCGGGGGAGTAGACGTGGCCGCCTGCGGCCGGACCCATGATCAGCGAGATCTGCGGGACGACGCCTGACATGCGGACGTTGCGGTGGAAGATCTCGCCATACAGGCCGAGAGACACCACCCCCTCCTGGATGCGGGCGCCGGCACCTTCGTTGATACCGACCAGGGGGCGACCGGTCTTGAGAGCGAGGTCCATGACCTTGACAATTTTCTCACCGTAGATCTCACCGAGGCTGCCGCCGAAGACGGTGGCGTCCTGGGAGAAAATGCATACGTCGCGGCCGTCGACCGTGCCGTATCCGGTGACCACACCGTCTCCGAAGGGACGTTTCTCGGCGAGGCCGAAGTTTACGCTGCGATGGCGGGCCAGGGCGTCGAGTTCGACGAACGAACCCTCGTCCAGCAGAGCGGTGATGCGCTCGCGGGCAGTGAGCTTGCCCTTCGCGTGCACCTTCTCCACCGCGGCCTCACCCATGGGCTGCTCGGCTTGCGACTGACGAGCAGCGAGCTCGGCCAGCTTTCCAGCGGTGGTGTGAATATCCGGAGCGGGCTTGCCAGCGCTTTCGGCCACGGATTCCTGCGCGGACGCATCCTGAACAGTCGTCATAGACCAGCACTGTATCCACGTCGGTTCCCGGTCGTCGTCAGGGGTCGAGTCGCGCGTCACACCGGGGCCGGTGTCGGGCGGCCTCTCTATGCTCGCGTCATGTGGGAAAACCTGGACAGGCCTGCGCTGGACGGTCGGGCCATCGCCCGTGCGCTCGTGGACGGACCTCGCGGGACCTGGTCCAAGGTGGACGTCGTTGCGCGCACCGGGTCCACCAACGCGGATCTTTTGGCGGTGGCGTCGACCGCGCCGGACCGCTCCGCCCTGATCGCCGATGCCCAGGACGCGGGCCGCGGACGGCACTCGCGACCCTTCACCGCGCCCCCGCGTTCCCAGGTCATCGTCTCCGCACTGGCGAGTTTTCCCGGCATCGCCCCGGCATCGGTCGGGTGGCTTCCGTTGCTCACCGGAATCGTCGTCGTGGACGTACTGAGGTCGGTGTCCGAGGTGGATGCCGTGTTGAAGTGGCCCAACGACGTGTTGCTGCGCGGTAATTCCGGCACCGGATACGTCGGCGGCAAGGTGGCGGGGATTCTGGTGGAAGTGGCGTCGACTCATCCCGTGGTGCGGGCGGTGGCCGGCGTCGGGATCAATGTGACCCTCACCGAGGACGAACTGCCGGTGCCGACCGCGACGTCGCTACAGTTGGCCGGCGCCACTGTCATCGACCGCGGAACTCTGGTTCGAGCGTTTCTGCGCGGTATGGGGTCGGCCCTGGACGACTGGCGTGATTGCGGCTGGGACACGGAGTCGATCGCGGATCTGTATCGCTCTCGGTGCGATACTCTCGGCCGCCGCGTACGGGTCACCATGCCCGGTGACACGACGCTCGAAGGTACGGCGACCGACATCGACGAGCACGGGCGCGTGGTGATCGTGCCGGAGTCGGGTGACCGCTCGCCCGTGGCGATCTCGGCCGGCGACGTTACGCACCTGCGTGCGGTCGACGTCGGTCAGAGCTGAGCGCACCGCAGCCCTGAGCGTTGGTCCCGAGGAGGAAACGGGTGGCTTTCCCACAGGATGTGCTGGGTCACGAGGAAGAACTGCTGCTGCACCGGCATCCGCATTGGAAGATGTTGGTGCTTCCGGTCGCGACCCTGCTGATCGTGACAGCTTTGGCCGGTTTCGGAGTAGGGCTTGTCGGGAGAACGCTGGACTCGACCGCAGAGAGTGCTGCTCTGGTCGCCGTCGTGATGGTGTGGTTCATCGTCGCATCGTGGCGCACCGTCGTCCCGGTGCTGCGGTGGCGGTCGACCCATTTCGTGGTGACGGACCGACGCGTTCTGGTACGCCAGGGGATTTTGTCGCACTCGGGGATCGACGTTCCGGTGCGCCGGGTGTCCAACGTGCAATTTCGGCACGGGCTTGTCGATCGCATTCTGCGTACCGGCACGCTGGTGATCGTCGCGGCCTCGGACGACCCGTTGGAATTCGACGATGTTCCCGATGTCGAGCGAGTGCATTCTTTGCTTTACCACCAAGTTTTCGATTCGGACGACCGAGGAGACGATCTGGACTCCGTGTCCACCTCGTAAGGTGGTCTGGTGACCGACGTTCTGCTCGCCGAAGACGACGAAGCCATCGCGACACCGCTTTCTCGTGCCCTGAGCAGAGAGGGCTACACCGTGACGGTCGAGCAAACCGGACCGGCGGCGCTCGCCCGCGCTCTCGACGGAAGCTTCGACCTTCTCATCCTCGATCTCGGTCTGCCGGGGATGGACGGACTCGAGGTGTGCCGCCAAATCAGAGCGGCCAAGTCGGACCTGGCCGTCCTGATGCTGACCGCCCGCACCGACGAGGTCGACTTCGTCGTCGGTCTGGACGCCGGTGCCGACGACTACGTCAGCAAGCCGTTCCGCGTCGCCGAGCTGATGGCCCGGGTCCGTGCACTGCTTCGACGCCGCGGCCCGACGTCCGAGGACGGCGCCGTCGAGGTGGGTGGGCTACGACTCGAACCGGCTGCGCGCCGCGTTCTGCTGGACGGCCACGAGATCCCGCTGGCGAACAAGGAGTACGAGCTGCTCAAGATCCTCCTCGACCATGCCGGTCAGGTGGTCTCTCGTGAGGTGATTCTGCGCGAGGTGTGGGGCGACGTCGAGTTGCGCGGGTCGAAGACTCTGGACATGCACATGTCGTGGTTGCGCCGCAAGATCGGTGACGAGGGGACGGTCGCCGAGCGCCGGATAGCCACCGTCAGAGGCGTCGGCTTCCGGATCAACACGGACTGACCGGGCACCGAATGAGGCGCCGAATTCTGCAGTCGATCCTCGCGGTCGTCATTCTCACCGGGATGCTGCTCGGCATCCCGTTGACCTACACCGCGTGGTTGTGGGTCGAGGACTTCACGCGCGGCGACCTGCGGACGCGGCTCGAGCGGATGTCGTCGGAGATCATCGACCAGGAGGGCGGTGACGGTCGCGTCGACGGTGGACTGGACACCGCATCCCTGCGCCTGGTCGTCCCCACGGGCGGTCGACTCGTGGTGGTCTACCCCACTCCCGAGAACCCCGCGTCGCGCCTGGACATCGGTGCGGCGTCGGTCGAGCGCCCCATCGAGGAATCGCTGTCGATGGGCACGTCGGGGTCGTTGCTTCTCGAAGTGCCGTCCGAGCAGATGCGGCGGGCGCAGAAACAGGCGGTGGGGGCGGTCGCGCTGGTGGTACTCGCCTCGATCGCGGCAGGAACCGTGGTAGCGGTTCTCACTGCGCGCCGGCTCGCGAACCCACTACTGGAGGTGGCCGGACGTGCGGCACGGCTCGCCGAAGGAGACTTCCGGAAGGATCCGACGCGGCACGGCATCGCCGAACTGGATCGAGTCTCGGACGTCCTCGACTCCGCCACCGTGGAGATCGTCGGCCGACTCCAGCGCGAACACGCGCTGGTCGCCGATGTCTCACATCAACTCCGTAGCCGCCTCACTGCGGTGCGTCTGCGCCTGGACGAACTGTCCGAACACCCCGACCCCGAGGTGGTCACCGAAGCGAACGAGGCAATGGCACAGGTCGATCGCCTGACGACGGCCATCGATGATCTGGTGCGCTCGTCACGCAGCGACGGTGCCGCCGGCGCATCGACGGTTCGGGTGCGGCCCGAGCTGACCACGGTGCTCGAGGACTGGCGCCGCACATTTGCCGACGCGGGCCGCGATCTGGTGCTGGCAGGGGACGGATCGGTCACGGCGCTGGTCACCGGATCGCGCCTGCGCGAAGCCGTGTCCGTGCTGGTGCACAACGCCTTCGAACACGGTCGAGGCCGGTGCGTGGTGACGGTCCGCCTCGTCGGAGAGGCCAGGGCGCACACTCCGGACGGCCGCGGGCGTTCGGTGTGCGTCGAGGTATCGGACGAGGGCGGCGGCGTCAGTGACGACCTCGCTCCCCACATCTTCGACCGGGGATTCTCCGGCGCCGGATCGACAGGCGTGGGGTTGGCGTTGGCTCGGGCGCTCGTCGAGGCGGACGGCGGCCGGTTGGAACTGCAGCGGCGTCGGCCCGCGCTTTTCGCGGTATTCCTGCCATCCGCTCGCACCGAACCCGTGGTCACCGCCGGGGCGTACGAGCCCCGCTGACCCGGGCAACGCAGCGGCCCTGAGTCCTCAGCTGTGACCCAGGTACCGAGTCTGCTCGTCGTCGGGGTCAGCGCTCCCGAGGCTCTCGTCCCCGGAGTCCAGTCCGGAGTCGAGGTCGGGGTCGAGATCGTCGAGCGGGTTGGCGATGATGCCGCGCCCGTTCTCGTCCGGGAAGGCAAAGCGTCGCAACGCCCAGAAGCGGAAGAACATCTGGAGCAGATTGCCGATGATGTAGTTCAGCACGAAGTCGATGATGATGAGAGACGTCAGGCTGGCGTGGCCCTCGCGGACGTCGAAGATGTTGTTGGCGATCCACAGCGGTGCGGCTGCCAACAAGACGCCCACACCACTGATGGTGAAGAACAGCAGCGCCTCATGGTGTCGTTCACGTCCGCCGCGATTCTTGAACGACCATTCACGGTTGAGGATGTAGCTCAGGATCGTCGCCATGATGCCCGAGAAGACCTTCGCCACCACCGGCTTCGACTCGAGAACGGTCAAGCTCAGTGAGTAGAAGATGGCGAGGTCGAAGACCATCGTCGTGGCACCCACGATGGCGAACTTGATCAGTTCCGAGTGGCGCAGGGCCATATTTCGGAAGGGCTGCGGGATACCGGCAACCACACGGTCGATCGGGGGCACGGTCAGTCACTTTACGAACAGCGGGGAACAAATACGAATCGGACTCGTGACACCATGAACGCCGTGACAGTAGAGAACTCCGGACACGACGACCTCACCGAGCAGCCGCCCAGAGAGGATCCGCCGCGCGCGCGCACCACGTCGATGCCCGTCGTGGTGATGATCGGCGGCGGCCAGCTTGCCCGGATGACACATCAGGCGGCTATCGAACTCGGACAAACGTTGCGGATTCTGTCGGCCACCGACAGCGAGCCCGCGGCCAGAGTCAGCGCGGACGTGGTGCTGGGGGAGCACACCGATCTCGAGGCGCTGCGTGCAGCGGCGGACGGCGTCGACGCATTGACGTTCGACCACGAACACGTGCCCACCGAACACCTGGACGTGTTGGTCTCGGAAGGGGTCAACGTACAGCCGCCACCGCAGGCCCTGATCTTCGCGCAGGACAAGCTGAAAATGCGGCTGCGGCTCCGTGAGCTGGGTCTTCCCGTTCCGGACTTCGCTAGTATTACCTCCGTCGACGACGTTCTCGCCTTCGGCGCCGCACAGGACTGGAAGATCGTCGTCAAGGCCGTCCGTGGTGGCTACGACGGGCGCGGCGTGTGGATGCCGTCGACCGCGGACGAGGCCACGGCAATCGTGTCCGAGCAGCTCGCCGCGTCCGTGCCTCTGATGGTGGAACAGCGTGTGGACATGACGCGCGAACTGTCGGCGATGGTCGCTCGGTCGCCTTTCGGTCAGGGTGCCACCTGGCCGGTCGTGGAGACGGTGCAGCGTGCCGGTCAATGCGCGGTGGTCGTTGCACCCGCGCCGGGATTGTCCGACGATCTCGCCGCCGACGCCGAACACATCGCGTTGCGTATTGCCGCCGAGCTGGGTGTGGTGGGAGTCATGGCGGTGGAGATGTTCGAGAAGGTCGACGGCACCCTGTCGATCAACGAATTGGCCATGCGTCCACACAACTCCGGTCACTGGACTCAGGACGGTGCACGCACGTCGCAGTTCGAGCAGCACCTGCGCGCAGTACTCGACTACCCGCTGGGGGATTGTTCGCCGCTGGCCCCGGTAACCGTGATGGCGAACGTGCTGGGCGCACCCGCCGCGCCCGCCTTGTCCATGGACGAGCGAGTGCACCATCTCTTCGCGCGCATGCCCGACGCCAAGGTGCACCTGTACGACAAGGGCGAACGCAAAGACCGCAAGATCGGACACGTCAACATCGTGGGTCCGGCGGGCGGATCGGCCGACGACCCGGATCATGTCGCTCACGTTCGGGAACGCGCCGAACGTGCGGCGCACTGGCTCTCGCACGGCGTCTGGACCGACGGATGGGACCCGCACCATGGGTGAGGCGACGTCTGCCGAACAGCAGCCCCGCGGCGCGCGTGTGGGCATCGTCATGGGCAGTGATTCGGACTGGCCGGTGATGGAGGCCGCGGCCGAGGCCGTCGCCGAGTTCGGAGTTCGATTCGAAGTCGGTGTCGTCTCGGCGCACCGCACACCGCAGCGCATGCTCGACTACGCCCGCGACGCTGCGGCCCGCGGTATCGACGTGATCATCGCCGGCGCCGGCGGCGCCGCCCACCTGCCGGGCATGGTTGCCGCAGCCACGCCGCTGCCCGTGATCGGCGTGCCCGTGCCGCTGAAGTATCTGGACGGCATGGATTCACTGCTGTCCATCGTGCAGATGCCCGCGGGAGTACCCGTGGCCACGGTGTCCATCGGCGGGGCGCGCAACGCGGGCTTGTTGGCGGTGCGCATTCTCGGAACGACAGATCCGTCGTTACGTACTCGGATGGCCGACTTCCAGCGTGGTCTCGAGGACATGGTGCTGAAGAAGGACGACGCGCTGAGACGGTCGCTCCTCGAGTGACCACGCGGCCCAGCGGTATCCGAGCACTTCACCGGGATCCGGGCGCGCTGACGCTCGTGCTCGTCGGCGGCGCGTTGGGTACCGCAGCGCGCTACGGCTGTGAACTAGCATGGCCCGCCGCGTCCGGTCAGTGGCCATGGGCGACGTTCATGATCAATGTCTCGGGTGCGTTTCTGCTGGGCGTGTTGCTGCAGGGGTTGAGCGGCGCAGGCACCGACACCGGGTCACGGCGCCGCGCTCGACTGCTGCTGGGCAGCGGATTCTGCGGCGCATTCACCACCTACTCCACCTTTTCCCTCGAGACCGTGAATCTGGGTCGTAGTGGTGGTTCCGCTGCGGCAGCGGTGGTGTATCCCCTGGCATCCGTGGCGGCCGGACTGCTGGCCGCGTTTCTGGGCATTGTGTTCGGCCACAGAGTCTCTGGCGCCCTGTCCGGCCGATCGGAGGGCGCGCGATGACAGGTGTCTGGCTGTTCCTCGCAGTCTGTGCGGCCGGTGCAGTGGGAGCCGTAGCGCGGGTCGTGCTGGAATCGGCGGTCGGGTCACGGTGGTACGACGTGCCGATCGCAATTCCGCTTGCGAACATCGCCGGCTCTGCCCTGATCGGTCTGCTTGCCGGCGCCGCGCTGTTCCATGGTTCACCGGGCACCGTGACGTCCGTCGCGGGCACCGGTTTCTGCGGCGGCTTCACCACCTTCTCGACGGCGATGGTGCACGCGGTAAGACTGATCGAGGACGGGCGAACACGTGCTGCGGCAGTGTCCGTCGCCGGCACGGCGATTCTCTCCGTCGGTGCCTGCGCGCTCGGTCTGGCCGTGATGTCCTCGGTGTTCTTGTCATGACTGGTGAAGCCCTGAGCGCGCGGCAACGGCGTTCCGCCATTCGAGCCGTCTCGCGAGGTAGTCGACAGGTCGCCGTGGTCACGACCGTCGCGGTGGCGTGGGCGCGGCTGTGGGGCGCTCGCATCTCCGTCGACGAGACGTCGTCGCTGATCGTGTGCGAAGCAATGAGGTCCGGTTATGCCCGCGGCGGAACCTGTTTCGGCTCGGCGTTTCTTACCGGCGGGGTGCTGAGCGACCCAACTCGCCGCCGAGCAATGCTGACCCACGAATCCGTACATGCCGATCAGTGGGCCCGATACGGAGTGTTCTTCGCGGTGCGTTATCTCCGCGAGGAACTGCGGCACCCCGGTGCGGCCAACCGATTCGAGATCGAGGCCGGGCTGGGCGACGGCGGGTACCTCACTCGAAGACGGTCGTGACCTTCTCTGTCTCCACGCGGCGTTCCAGTGAGGCCGGGTTCGCCGCAGTCACCTGAACCAGAGACGCCCCGGCCGCGAGCACCGCCACCAAGCCGTCCAGCAGAAGGTCCGGGTCATCCCACGTTCCGGTGGCCAAGACACGATCCGAGGCGGTCAGACCTCGCGCACCGGCTCGGCCATGCGCATCGGCGAGAACGTCCTCGACCGATCGGCCGTGGAGAGCGGCCCCGGCGCCTGCGGGGCCGAAATGATCACCATGGACGCGCACCGAGGTGGCGTAATCGGTGACACCGAGGGGGAGGCCGTCCACCGGTTTGCCGAACGGATCGAGCGAGAGCGCCACCACTTCACCCGCCTCGGCGTCGGCTACGTCCCGTGCTGTCACCATCGCCACCGCAGCCTCCGGATCGGGGCCCAGAACCACCTCCGCGCCGGCCCACCACGCACCCAGTAGCACCGAGGCGGTCTGCCAGTGGGCGGGCAACTGCACGCTGACGACATCTCCCGGTGTCACGCCCAGTTCGTCGCGCAGAAAATTAGCCGTCTTCGCTGCCCAGTTCGCCAGGGTGACCGCCGACAACTCGATGCGCTCTCCCGTCGAGTCGTCGTAGTAGGTGATACGCGGACCGGCCGCATCGGCAGCGAGAACCGGGGCCAACAGGTGATCGGTCAGCGTGGCTCCACGCGCGGGAACGGGCATCTGAGACATACGAACATCACTTTCGATAGAGCGGATGCAATCAGCTGACGCAGGTGGGTCCCATCAGTTGACGCATGTGGGGCCGGTCGAACCGGCGTCGATCGGATTTTCCGCCGCCGGGGCGGGAGTTGCGACGTCACCCGCCGACGTCACACCGGCGAGAGTGGACTCGGACTCGGTCGACAGCTCGGGGTCGGTCGACAGCCCGGAGTCGGTGGGCGCCGAGTAGTCGGACGCCAGCACCACTCGAACCGTGCCGGACGGCAGTGAGTCGTCCGTCTCCGTGTTCTGCGCGCCGACGCTGGCCGCCACCGCGTTCGCGGCGTCGCCGTCCGACGGGCCTGCGAACACCGTGGTTTCGGCCACGCTCGTGCCCACGTAGTTGCCCACCTCCCCGCGGGCGAAGCCTTCGGAACCGAGCGTCTCCGACACCGACGAGGCGAGGCCGTCGATGCCGCTGTCGTTGGCCACGTCGACGGTCACGCCCGAGGTGTCGATATCCGGAGCGGACGAGGTCGGCGCGTCGCTGTCGGACGACTGGTCGTCCGTCGATGCCCCGTCCTTCGATGAACTGTCGAGCAGACTCGCGACCCACGTGCGCACCGCCACCGGGTCCACCGCGACGATGGACTCGCCGTAGTCGGTGACACCGTTGATGTCCGCCACCGGGATCGTGTCGAAGGTGACCGCGCCGCCCGCGACGTCCTGCAACTTGGTGGCAAAATCGAGCACGTCCCAGTCGTCGTCGATGACGACCGATCGCTGCACTGCCGAGCCGAGCTGACCCAGGGTGCCCGGGTTGCTCAAGGTGCGAGCGCTGAGAACCTTGCGCACCAGGGATGCCATGAAGACCTGCTGACGGACGATGCGGTCCAGGTCTCCGCGGGGAAGATCGTGACGCTGCCGGACGAAGCTCAACGCGTCGGCGCCGCTCAGCGTTTGCGGACCGGCCGGAAAATTTGCCCCCGACAACGGCTCGTTCACCGGTGCGTTGAGGCACACGTCCACGCCGCCGACCGCATCGGTGAGCAACACGAATCCCAGCAGCCCGACCTCTGCGTAATGGTCGACGGTGACACCGGTGAGCCCCGAGACCGAGTCGATCAGGGCCTTGCGTCCAGCCAACGTCGACTCGCGGTCCGCCTCGGCGTCCGGGACCCCGCTCTGCACCAGCTCGAGTCGGTTCTCTTCCTTGGTTGCGCCGTACGCCGCGTTGATCTTGCTGTCCCCGATACCTGGTACCGCCACGTACGAGTCGCGGGGGATGGAGATGGCCGACGCGGACGATCCGTCGTTCGGGACGCGGATCAGGATGATGGTGTCCGTGTTGTTCGCTACCTCGTCGCCCGCACGTAGCGAGTCGAGCTCGCTCTGCGACAGCGCGTTGCCGTGGGCATCGGTGCGACTGTCCGTGCCGACCAGCAAAATGTCGACGGCGCCGTCCGCACCGTTCCCCAGATCGAGGTTCGACACCGTCGCGAGGTTGCTGCGCAAGGAATCGATGCTCTGCCACGCCACGCCCGTCACCAACAGCACACCCGCCGAGAACAGGGCGACGGCAATCCGACCGTGACGCGCCGCGGGGCTCGCGGTGACTCCCCGATGGCTGGTGGACGCACGATGGCTGGAGGGGTTACGCCGGTGCTCTCGCTGCCCGCGTTCTCGCGCCTCCGGCCGGGGTCGTCGGTCCGTGCCGCGTGATGTACGGGAGTTGTACGGATCGCGCGGCGTCCCGGGGCCCGTCACAGAATCCGTCACCTTGTCAGGTTAACGGTCCCACGGCGGCACCCGGCGTAGCGCGCATCGGCGTGCCACACTCTGACTCTGTGAGAACTGACGCACGTGTCGATCGACACGACACCTCGACGCAGTCGCGCCGCCGGATCGTGGTGACCGGAGCCGGGGGACAGCTGGGCCGTCAAGTGGTGATCCGCGCCTCGGCTCGGGGCATCGAGGACGTCGACGGGTACGGCTCGTCCGATCTCGACATCACCGATCCAGGCTCGATCGCGGCGGCCGTGACAGCGGGAGTCACGGTGATCAACTGCGCGGCGCATACCGCGGTCGACGCCGCGGAGTCCGAGGAAGAGCGTGCGGCAGAACTCAACGAGGTAGGCCCACGGCTCCTCGCGGAACGCTGCGCTGCAGTAGGGGCGCGGCTGGTGCACGTGTCCACCGACTACGTGTTCGACGGTCGCGCCGGCACCCCGTACGAGCCGTCGGATCCCACCGGACCCGCCACTGCCTACGGCCGCACCAAACTCGACGGCGAGTGCGCGGTGCTCGCTGCACTGCCGTCCGCGACCATCGTCAGAACCGCATGGGTATACACGGGCGTCGGATCCGACTTCGTCGCGACGATGGTGCGGCTGGAACGCGAGCGCGACACCGTCGACGTGGTGGACGATCAGATCGGGTCACCGACCTATTCTGCGGATCTGGCCGACGCTCTGCTCGAGGTCGCCACCGCGGCCGTCGAGCGTCCCGGCGTGCTGCACGCGACCAACTCGGGAACCGCATCCTGGTTCGACCTTGCTCGTGCGGTGTTCGACGGCGTCGGCGCGGATCCGGAACGGGTGCGAGCGTGTGGCAGCGACCGATATGTCCGTCCCGCGCCTCGCCCCGCCTACTCCGTGCTGTCACCGGCGTCCTGGGCCGCTGCCGGATTGACGCCGCTCAGGCCGTGGCGCGAAGCGCTGACGGCAGCACTGAACGATCGGGTGTCGTGAACGACCTACCCGGACCCTGCTGCCCCTACCGCCCCCGACCGGCTCGGCTGACGAGCCGTCGGCTTTGCCCAGTATGGTGACCTCCGTGAGTGCCCCCCTTGCCGTCGTGACGGTGACATATTCGCCCGGTGGGCATCTGAACACGTTCCTCGAATCCCTGGCGTCCGCGACGTCCCGGCCGGTAACGGTCGTGTTGGCCGACAACGGTTCCACCGACGGAACGCCGGAAGCCGCGGAGTCCGCGTACGGCAACGTCGCGCTCCTGCGGACCGGTGCGAACATCGGCTACGGCGGTGCTGCGAATCGAGCTGTCGCGAGAACAGATTCGTCCGTCGAATTCGTCATGGTGGTCAACCCGGACGTGCAATTCGCGCCCGGCTCGATCGACGCGCTGCTCGATGCCGCGGCGAGATGGCCGCGGGCGGGGTCGCTGGGCCCGTTGATCCTCGAACCCGACGGGTCGCGGTACCCCTCGGCGCGTCGGGTTCCAGATCTGATGTCGGGTTCGGTGCATGCGCTTCTCGGATCGGTGTGGCCGTCCAATCCGTGGACTCGGCGGTACCGCCAGGACACCGAAGAGGTCAGCGAGCGTCCGGTCGGTTGGTTGTCGGGTTCGTGTCTTCTGCTGCGTCGAGCCGCTTTCGACAGCGTCAACGGGTTCGATTCCCGATACTTCATGTACATGGAGGACGTGGACCTCGGAGACCGCCTCGGAAAAGCGGGCTGGCACAACGTCTACGTTCCCGACGCGACCGTAACGCACGCGAAAGGTCATGCGGCCGGGCGTCATCCGGAGTCGATGCTCCCCGCGCACCATGAGAGTGCATATCGATTTCAAGCCGACCGACATCCGACATGGTGGCAAGCTCCTCTTCGGTGGACACTGCGCGTAGGTCTCGCGGCGCGGTCCAGGGTGGTTGTCGCCGCCGCGCTTCGCCGCCACGAGTGATCGCCGAGACAACGCACACGTTCGGTTCGACGTTCCAGCCACAGCACCATGCGAAGAAGAGGTGACGCGCGATGACCGGTAAGGCAACCGATGCCGTTGTTCTGGTGGGAGGAAAGGGCACGCGACTGCGGCCTCTGACTCTGTCCGCCCCCAAGCCGATGCTGCCGACGGCTGGCCTGCCGTTCCTCACACATCTCCTCGCTCGCATCAAGGCAGCCGGGATCGACCACGTCGTACTCGGGACCTCCTTCAAGGCGGAAGTCTTCGAGAAGCATTTCGGTGACGGCAGTGGCCTCGGGCTCGATCTCGAGTACGTCTTCGAAGAGGAGCCCATGGGCACCGGTGGCGGCATCCGTAACGTGTTGCCGCGGCTGCGCGGCGACAACGCCATGGTGTTCAACGGTGACGTTCTGGGCGGAACGGATTTGCGCGCCGTGCTCGACACCCACAGCACCACCGACGCTGACGTGACTCTGCATTTGGTTCGAGTCGGCGATCCCCGTGCCTTCGGCTGCGTGCCCACCGACGAGGAAGGGCGAGTCACCGCATTTCTCGAGAAGACTCAGGACCCGCCGACCGATCAGATCAACGCCGGTTGCTACGTCTTCAAGCGCGAGATCATCGAGCAGATCCCGTCCGATCGCCCCGTGTCCGTGGAGCGAGAGGTGTTTCCCGCGCTTCTGGCGGAGGGAAAACGAGTGTTCGGCCACGTCGACGCGGCGTACTGGCGCGATATGGGAACGCCGGAAGATTTTGTGAAGGGCTCGGCAGATCTGGTTCGGGGTATCGCGCCGTCGCCGGCGTTGGAGGGTCCCCGCGGTGAATCTTTGGTCCATCCGGGGGCGGGTGTCGCACCGGGCGCTCTGTTGATCGGCGGAACCGTCGTGGGGCGAGGCGCCGAGGTCGGTGCCGGCGCACGTCTGGACGGCGCCGTGCTGTTCGACGGGGCTCGCGTGGAAGCCGGTGCGGTGGTGGAACGGTCGATTCTCGGATTCGGCGCTCGTATCGGTCCGCGGGCACTGGTGCGCGACGCAGTGATCGGCGACGGTGCCGACATCGGCGCGCGCTGCGAGCTGCTGCGCGGCGCACGAGTATGGCCCGGTGTCACGCTGCCCGACGGCGGAGTTCGCTTCTCGACGGACGTCTGAGACGCCCCGTCACGTCCGGTTCCGGGCGCGAACGATCATCTCGCTGAGCACATCTCGCTCTGCGCCCTCCGGTCCGGTCGGAAGATCGTCGACCGGCCACCAGCGCAGGTCGTTGGACTCGGCGCTGCGGACGATGTGGGCGTTGTTGGCCGCGCGAACCACGAAACGGAGGTCGAGGTGGCGGGTGGGCACGCCGAGGGAACACGTGATGGGGTGCGTGTGGATGGACAGAAGCGTCGGTTCGATGCGCAAGTCGGTGATACCGCTTTCTTCCCTGGCCTCTCGTAGCGCAGCGTCGACGACGGTCGAGTCCTCCGGTTCGCAGTGTCCGCCCAGCTGCAGCCACCGACCCACCCGAGGGTGCAGAGTCAGCAGTACGTGGCATCCGTCCTCGTCGAGCAACAATGCGGACGCCGTGACGTGACCGGCGACGTTCTCGCGCAGGCACCCCTTCGGGGCGCTGTCGAGAAACGCGAGCATGGTGTGCCGCATCGAGTCGTCGTTGGGATCCTTGGTGGTCCAACTTCTCAGCAGGTCGCCCGCTGAATCGTGCAGGCTTGTCACGCTCATCGAGTCGTCCTCATGTCTCGGCGAATCCTCACAGCACCGTCAACGCGGGGGCGGTCGGGGTGTGCGGACGCGGTGGTGGCGTGCGCAGCGGGTGACCGATGGCGACGGCGCCGACCGGTATCCACGCCTCCGGCAGGTTCAGCTGACGTCGGACGGTATCCGGGGCGAAAATGGTCGACCCCACCCAGCAGCTGCCCAGTCCACGAGCAGCGAGGGAGACCAGAAGACCCTGCACCGACGCGCCCGCAGCCACGGTGAACATCGTGGTCTCGGCAGCGCGGCGTTCGGCGTCGGGATAGTCGTGAGCTTCGTCGAGAACGACGAACGCGAGTACCAGTTCCGGAGCGGTGCGGAGGATGTCGCCACGGGCGAGCCGCGCAGCGATGGACTCCTCGCTCTTCCCGTCGGACTCCAGATCGCGACGCCAACGCGTGGCCATCGCGTCCAGAAGAGCGGTACGAACGGCAGGGGTGCGAACTGCGACGTAGCGCACGGGGTGCGAGTGGTGCGGCGCAGGCGCGGTCGACGCATCGGCGACTGCGGCGTCCACGAGGGACGGATCGACCGGTACGGACTCGAATTCTCGAACCGAGCGCCGCGCCGGGACGGCGCCGAGAGCGCCGCGCCGCATCGCTTCCTCGGTGCCCAGCCAGAACAGATCGTCCTCACCGGGACGCACCAGGTCCCGCGCCGATGAGCCGTCGTCGCGTAGCTGCAAGCCGCGAACCACGGCCACCGGAACCGACCCCAGCTTGCCCTTGACCAGATCGCCCGCGGACGCGAGCTCGTCCGCCAACGCGACCTCGGTGACCATCAGCTCGTTGCCCTGACTGTCCCGACCACCGGCATAGGCGTGCAGAACCGGCAGCCCGGCAGAGCCGATGGCGTTGTCCGTCTGACCGTTTCGCCACGCGCGTCCCATCGTGTCGGTGATCACCACGCCGACGGTGACGCCCATCGCCTGCTGGATCTGTCGGCGCAGTGTCCTGGCCGATGCGTCGGGATCGACGGGTAGCAAGGCGAGCTCGTCCGTCGGCACGTTCGAGCCGTCGATTCCGGATGCCGCCTGCACGATGCCCAGCGAGTTCTCGGTGATCAGCGTACGACCGCGTTGGGCGAGGACGCGCACCGCTTCCTGCTCGACCAGCCTGCGCCGCAGCGCATCTCGCTCCTCCGAGTCGGTGGGGGAGGACACCAACCTGCCTTCGACCTTGGAGAGGATTTTGCTGGTCACCACCAGAACGTCGTCCTCGACCAGCCAGGGGGCTGCCGAGACGAGGGCTGCCGCCAGGTCGTCGCCGGGGCGGAACTCGGGGAGACCGGCGACCGGTATCACCTCGATCGACCCGCCCGGTGCGTGATCTCCGCTCACATCACACCGGCGGCTTCGAGCGCTGCGCGCGCCATGACCGCGGTGACGGACGGCTCGGACATCAGCAGCGGGACTGCGCGAACGTCGACGCCGGGTACGTCGGCGGTGTCCGTCTCGTGAATCAGCCACGCGTCGAGGATTCCGGCACCAGATCGGGCGCCGTAGTGCCTGCCGATGGCCTCCGCCGTGGTCTCGACACCGATCACCGAGAGGCATTCGTCGGCCATTCCGCGCAGCGGCTTACCGTCGATGACGGGGGACAGGCCGACGACCTTCGCTTCAGTGGTGCGCAGCGCCGAGCGGATGCCGGGGACCGCAAGAACTGCACCGACACTCACCACCGGGTTCGACGGTGCCAGGATCACTGCATCGGCGTTGTCGATCGCGTCCAGCACACCGCCGGCCGGCGTCGCTTTCTCCGCGCCGATGTACGCGAAACTATGAGTTGTCACAGCAGCCCGGTAGCGCACCCACCACTCTTGAAAGTGCACGGCCTTGTCCGTGCCGTCGTCGGGGTCGGTGATCACCACGTGGGTTTCGCTTCGGTCGTCCGTCACGGGCAATAGCCTGATGCCCGGTGACCACCGATCGCAGAGCGCCTCGACCACGGCCGAAAGCGGGTAGCCCGTCCGGAGCATGCGAGTTCTGATGAGATGAGTCGCGATATCGCGGTCGCCGAGACCGAACCAGTCGGGCTGGGCACCGTAGGCGGCCAACTCCTCTTTGACGCTCCAGGTTTCCTCGCGACGACCCCAGCCGCGCTCGGTATCGATCCCGTCGCCGAGCGTGTACATGCAGGTGTCCAGATCGGGAGTGATGCGCAATCCGTGCATCCACACGTCGTCGCCCACATTCACCACGGCGGTGATGTCTCCGTCGCCTCCGAGCAGCTCGCGCATGCCCTGCAGGAAGCGCGCACCGCCGACACCGCCCACGATCACAGTCACCTTCATGATTTACGAGCCTAGGGCAGGCTCACAGGTGTAGAAACGACCGGGCGCACCAGTGGACACCGTGGGCCCGTGATGCTTCGACGAGAGTGCGAGTCGCGGCGCGACATTCGGCTTTCACGGTGCTTTCCGGGCAAACCGGGTTCCGGATGGTATTGCAATATCCCGCTTTGGCTTGACCACGACACACCGCGGCGTGTCTAATCACAGGCATGTCATTACGGTTCGTCCGGCGGAATCGCTTGCAGCGAACCACTGTTCGAACACGTGTTCCCATAGGGATTTACCTTTGAACGGGGGTTTACCTATGACCAGGGGTATTCCTATGAACGGGCGCGGCATCGCGACATCTCACTATCCGATCCGGCTTCACGGTCGATCAACAACACACGACCGACAACAACTGCGCTCGACAAGGTGAGGAGGCGGAAGTGATGACGGAACAGCCCCAGAACTTCGGTCGGCAAGAAATTTCGATCGACGATTCGCTCGAGACGACGTCGGCCTCGGACAACACTCCGGAACCCGACCTTCTCGGCAGCGACGCTCCCGAGTCGGACATGGCGGAGTCGGAGGAGCGTGTCGTCGACGCCGACCCGCCGCTCACCAGTCTCGGAATGCCTGCTCCCGCACCTCATCTCAGCTTGGTTCTCGACGACGGCATGGACTCGTTGGAGGATCAGTGGCAGGAGCGCGCGCTGTGCGCCCAGACCGATCCGGAGGCGTTCTTCCCGGAGAAGGGCGGCTCGACTCGTGAGGCCAAGCGCATCTGCCTCGGGTGCGAGGTGAAGGACGACTGCCTCGACTACGCACTCGCGCACGACGAGCGTTTCGGTATCTGGGGCGGGCTCTCGGAGCGTGAGCGACGTCGCCTCAAGCGCGGCATCGTCTGATTCGCACCGGGTCCGATCTGCACCAGGTCTGATCTGCACCAGGTATGGGCTCAGCCTTCGTCGGTGTCGGGGTCCACGACGTCGGGTGTGACACCGAGGTAGGTTGCCACCTGTTCGACCAGGACGTCGTGCACCAGGTCGGTCAGTTCCAGCGAATCGTGTGATCGCCGCTCGAGTGGGCGTCGGAACAACACGATCCGCGCTCGGGTTGTCGCGCCTCTGGTGTCGACTCCCGCGGGCACCAGCCGTGACAGCGGGACCGGGCCCTCTGCCACCACTTCGGGTGGCCAGTTCACCGATTCGGGATCCACGGCTCGGATCTTCGGCACGTCGTCCACCGCGATGTCCAGTTTGGTGAGGCGGTCGTGCCACTTGCGGTCGATCTCGGCGAAAGCGTCGAGCACCGCTGCGTCGAATTTCTCCGCCCGTGACTTCCGTGCCGGCACGGACTCGGGAAACAGGGTGCCGCGCATCCCCCGTCCGCGCCGCGCTGCGGACCTCGACGTCGACGGGCGGCTGGGGCGGCCCTGACGGGGCGAATGGGATCCGGCTGGCACGGCGCCCATGATACGGCCGAGACCGTCCGGTTCGGCCGCGCCGCCCGGCGCGCGCGTGTCGTCCGCGGTCCATCGAACCGCACGCGATATGGTCTCGGGTGTGAGAGCTGTGCGGGGATGCTGTCGACCGGGTTGCAACAGGCCTGCCGTCGCCACGCTCACGTACGTGTACTCGGATTCGACCGCGGTGGTCGGTCCTCTCGCCACCGTCGAGGAGCCGCACTCCTGGGATCTCTGCGAAGTCCATGGTTCCTCCATCACTGCTCCCAAGGGGTGGGAGATGGTGCGATACGAGGGCGGTTTCTCGTCCTCGAGTCCGGACGACGACGACCTGACGGCCCTGGCCGAGGCCGTGCGCGAAGCGGGAACCCGAAATCGCTCCGTCCCGGCATCCGGACGGCGCTCCGGTCCGGTGGACGTTCGACCCGGAACGGACGCCAACGCGGGCACACCGACCCGTACCGGCCGTCGCGGCCATCTTCGTGTCCTTCCAGACCCGTCCAACTGACCGCTGCCGCCGGTACGGCCACTGGTTCGAGCGGGCGCGTGACCACTCGTGAGACGCCTTGTGGCACTAGGCTCCAACCGAAGAGATCGACGGATTGCACGTCAATTTAGGCGCGCGATCAGTCGGTCGCCCCAGAACCTTTCCCTCCGGTTGCTTCCGATGAGCCGGTTCGTTCCCATGCAGGAGTGTGCAGTGCCCAGACCAGCTGACCTGGTTCACGGTGTCATCAAGGCGTACGACGTTCGCGGCGTCGTCGGCGAACAAATCGACGAGGCCTTCGTCTCGGACGTCGGTGCTGCCTTTGCCCGGCTGATGCGCGACGAGGGCGTTTCGGGGCGTGTCGTGGTCGGATACGACATGCGCGATTCCTCGCCTTCCCTGTCGTCGGCATTCGCGGAGGGTGTGACGAAGCAGGGTCTGGATGTCGTTCTGATCGGACTCGCGTCCACCGACCAGCTGTACTTCGCGTCGGGAACACTGGACTGCCCTGGTGCAATGTTCACCGCAAGCCACAATCCAGCGAAGTACAACGGGATCAAGCTGTGCCGCGCGGGAGCCAAGCCCGTCGGACAGGATTCGGGCCTGACGATCATCGCCGATGGCGTGATCGACGGTGTCCCGTCCTACGACGGGCAACACGGAACGATCAGTGAGCAGGACGTCCTCAGCGAGTACGCGGCGTATCTGCTGGACCTGGTCGACATCTCCGGAATTCGCCCACTCTCGGTGGCGGTGGACGCAGGAAACGGCATGGGGGGCCACACGGTCCCCGCCGTTCTGGGGCCCACGCCCGTCACGGTGCACCCGCTCTACTTCGAGCTGGACGGGACATTCCCCAACCACGAGGCAAATCCGCTGGAGCCGGCCAACCTGGTCGACCTGCAGCACTTCGTTCGTGAGACGGGAGCCGATATCGGCCTCGCGTTCGACGGCGACGCAGACCGGTGCTTCGTCGTGGACGAACGCGGCGAGCCGGTCTCGCCGTCGGCCATCACAGCATTGGTGGCAGAGCGGGAACTCGCGAACTTCCCGCAATCGACGATCATTCACAATCTGATCACGTCGCGATCGGTCCCCGAGCTGGTGGAATCGTTGGGGGGCACCGCGGTGCGCACCCGCGTCGGCCACTCGTTCATCAAGGCGCTCATGGCGGAGACCGGGGCGGTCTTCGGAGGTGAGCACTCGGCGCACTACTACTTCCGCGGCTTCTGGGGTGCGGACTCCGGAATGTTGGCCGCGCTGCACGTTCTGGCTGCGCTCGGCACGCAGGACAAGCCGCTCTCCGATCTCATGCGACGGTACGAGGTCTACGCCGCGTCGGGTGAAATCAACTCGACCGTCGCCGATGCAGCGGAGCGAACCTCGGCCGTCGTGGACGCCTTCGCCGACCGCACTGTGTCGATCGACCATCTGGACGGCGTGACGGTGGACTTGGGTAACAGCGCCTGGTTCAACCTTCGCGCCTCGAACACCGAACCTCTGCTCCGGCTCAACGTCGAGGCGCCGACGGACCAGGACGTCGACCGGTTGTCCACGGAGATCTTGAGCATCGTCCGCGCGTGAGGCGGATCGGCTGTCATGATGGAGAGACGGATCGGGAGAGGTAGGTGAGGTGCCGGTGACTGCTCCTTCGGCTTACGTCGATCTCGACGACGCGGATGCGGTGATGGCAGCCGATTCGCATGGCGCTCTGCATTCCGCAGCACTGGCCGGCGCGCAGATACGTGCCAGCGCCGCAGCGGTACGCGAGGGTGCTCTGTCCGCTCTGGAAGGGATGCGCCCACGTAGCGTCGTGTTCGTTGCAGCATCGGGTCCGGCCCGTCGCGCGGCCGAGCTGGTGACATCGATATTCGGTCCGTCGGCCGGAGTTCCCATGGTGTGTCTGCCGGCGACTCCGCCCTGGGTGGGGCCGCTGGACGTCGTCGTCGTGGCCGGCGATGACGCGGGCGACCCCTCGATCGCGGATTCGATCGCCGCGGGGGTGCGTCGTCGAGCCGAGGTCGTCGTCGCAGCTCCCGACGAGGGACCGGTCTCCGACGCCGGCGCCGGACGCGTGCTGGCGCTTCCGCCACGCGTCCGAGTGCTGGATCGCAACACGTTCTCCAGATACGCCGCGGTCATGGCGGCCGTGCTCGCGGCCGTCGACACCGCGTCGTCCGTCGGCGACCTCGATGCGGTGGCCGATGCCGTCGATACCGAAGCCATGCGCCATCACGCCTCCGTCGAGGTGTTCCAGAACCCAGCGAAGGGACTGGCGTCGCGCATGTTCGGCAGGCGTGTGCTGCTCACCGGTGACGGGGTGGTGTCCGCAGTGGTTGCGCGCCACGGCGCTGCCGGTCTGCTCAGGGTCGCCGCAGTGGTGGCGGCGTCTGCCGAGCTCGCCGATGCCGTCGGTGCGATGCACGACCTCGGTCGAATCGGTGGGGCCGCTCCCGGAGATGCCGCACCGGGGTACGACCCGCTCTTCCACGACGAGGAGCTCGACGGGCCGCGGCCGGCCGACCCTGTACGGATCTTCACGGTGTCGACGGACCCCGACGACAGCATGGTGCGCCGCCGCGTTGCGGTGCTGGGCGAGGTGGACGTGGTTCGGGCGGACGACGTGGTGTCGCGGGTGGACGACGAGTCCGCCGTGCCGACAGCGATGTCGGGTTCGTTGACGGACGTGGGAACCGTGCTGCGGCAGGCGTTGATCCTGGCGGTGCGGCTTGAAGCCGCTGCCGCATATTTGCAGCTCTCCGGGGGAAGAGCATGACGTCACCGAGCGAGTTTCGGGCGGTGCGTCGTACTACTAAGGGTGGTGTTCGGTGAACCTTCTCGACGGAGCAGCCAGATCGTACGCATGGGGGTCGCGAACGGCACTGGCCGAACTGAGGGGAGCCTCGGCGCCTACGCCGCATCCCGAGGCGGAGATGTGGTTCGGCGCCCACCCGGGAGATCCGGCGCGATTGGTGACCACCGACGGTACGACGTCGTTGTTGGACGCGATCGACTCCGATCCCGCCGCGTTGCTGGGGACGTCGGTGATCGATCGATTCGGTGCTCGCCTGCCATATCTGGTCAAGTTTCTCGCCGCGGAAGAGCCGCTGTCTCTGCAAGCCCACCCGTCTCTGGAACAGGCTCGTGAAGGGTTCCTTCGTGAGAACGCCGCCGGGATTGCGGTTGACGCACCGGTCCGCAATTACCGCGATGCAAGCCACAAGCCGGAGCTGGTGGTAGCGCTCACCGAGTTCGACGCACTGGCCGGTTTCCGGACCCCGTCGGACACCGTCGAGTTGTTTCGGCTTATCGGCGCCGGGGAACTGCAGCCGTACACCGACATGCTTGCTGCTCAGCCTGATTCGAGCGGGCTGAGGATGTTGTTCACGTCCTGGATCACGCTTCCACAACGTGCTCTGGACGCGTTGCTGCCCGCGGTGCTCGACGCCTGCGTTCGCGCACTGGAGCGCACCGACGGCGCCGACAGGACGCACGTTCCCGTGCTGCGCACGGTGCTCGAGCTCGGCGAGTACTACCCGGGGGACGCCGGTGTGCTGGCCGCTCTGCTGCTCAATCGCGTCACGCTCTCGCCAGGTCAAGCGCTGTACCTGGACGCGGGGAACTTGCACGCGTATCTGCGTGGAACCGCCGTCGAGATCATGGCCAACTCCGACAACGTGTTGCGCGGCGGCCTCACGCCGAAACACGTCGACGTCCCCGAGCTGTTGCGGGTGCTGGACTTCGAGCCGCTGGCAACGCCCGTTCTCGCGTCCGAAGACGGCAAGGACGGCATCGTTCGCTATCCGACTCCGGCCCCGGAGTTCGCGCTCGTGGCGGTGGACCTTCGCTCGGACGGCGGCCGCGCTCCCACGGTCGTACGCGGCGAGGGGGATGCGGCTCCGCGCATCGTGCTCTGTGTCGAGGGGCGGGTACGCATCGCGGCGAACGAGAACGTTCTTATCATGGAGCGGGGAAGCGCCGTATGGATGTCCGCGTCCGATCCCGATCCTGCGCTGTGCGCGATCACCGCCACCGCGCGAGTGTTCGTGGCAGGCGTCGGCGTCGACTCCTGACCGCAGACCGGTCACGTAAAACTCGTATAACGGGCGTATCTCGGCATTGCTTGTTTACAGGGAAAAAAATTGTTCTAGACTACTTACCGGGACGAAGGTCCTGTCTGTTCGGTGAAATCGGGGCACACAATCACGGAACAGGCGAGTCGTGAACTTTTTTCAGGTCTGTGTTCAGGAGGACGAGAATGTCGCGCCGGTGGAACGATCCCAAGAAGCTGCTCTGGGCTCTGGGAATTCTGGCGCCGGCGTCGGCCCTGCTGCCGTCTCAACTGGTGCTGCACACCGGGATGTCGATCTTCTGGTGGAGCGGTGCATTGCTCTTCTTCGTGGTCGTCCCCGTGATCGATGTGCTGGCCGGTGAGGACGGTGCCAACCCGTCGGACGACCGAGCTCAGGACATGCAGGAAGACCGGTTCTACCGCTGGTGCACGTTCGCTTTCCTGCCGGTCCAGTACGTGGGTCTGATCGTCGCGTGCTGGCTGGTCACCTTCGGCACTCTGTCGGTTGTCGACAAAATCGGATACGCCGTCAGCGTCGGGCTCGTCGCGGGCATCGGCATCAACGCTGCGCACGAGCTCGGTCACCGCGCCGAGACCAGTGAACGGTGGCTGGCCAAGATCGCTCTCGCACAGAGCTTCTACGGGCACTTCTACGTCGAACACAACCGCGGCCATCACGCGCGGGTCGCCACGCCCGAAGATCCGGCCAGCGCGCGCATGGGGGAGTCGCTGTACCGATTCCTGCCGCGTAGCATCTTCGGCGCCATGACGTCTGCGTGGTCCCTCGAAGCGCACCGGTTGGCCCGCAAGCGACAGAACACGTGGTCGGTACACAACAATGTGCTGAACGCATGGGCGATGTCGGTGGTCTTGTTCGGCGTGCTCGTGGGGGTCTTCGGCCTCGGTGTGCTGCCGTTCCTGGCGCTGCAGGCGTTCGTGGGCGTGCTGACTCTGGAGTCGGTGAACTACGTCGAGCACTACGGGCTGCTCAGAGCACGTACGGCCAAGGGTCGCTACGAGCGTTGCTCCCCACGTCACAGTTGGAACAGCGACCGCGTGGTCACCAACATTTTCCTGTACCACCTGCAACGTCACAGCGACCATCACGCCAATCCGGGCCGACGTTTTCAGACCTTGCGCAGCTTCGATTCGTCACCCCAGCTACCGGCCGGTTACGCCTCGATGGTCGTCCTCGCGGCCGTTCCGCCGCTCTGGCGACGAGTGATGGATCCGCGTGTGCTGGGGCACTACGACGGAGATTTGCTGCGTACCAACCTGCAGCCCGACGCTCGTGCACGTCTGGCTCGGCGCTGGGGCACCGAGAAGGTGGGGGCGGCTGCGGTCTGACCCGTCGGTGCCGTGGTGTCCGAATATGGGTAGCGGTGCGCCCCCGACCCACGCGTGGGTGGTGGCGAGCCGATAGCCTTGTCATCGATCACCAGCCGACAGGAGTGGCATTACACAATGACGACATCGACACCCACCGATTTGCAGGCCGACATTCGCGGCGGCATCGAGTTCAAGGTCGCGGATCTTTCGCTTCACGAATACGGCCGCAAGGAAATCGGGCTCGCGGAGCACGAGATGCCAGGACTGATGTCGCTGCGTCGTGAGTACGCGGACGTGCAGCCCCTGAAGGGCGCGCGAATCTCCGGGTCGCTGCATATGACCGTGCAGACCGCAGTGCTGATCGAAACGCTCGTCTCCCTCGGCGCCGAGGTGCGGTGGGCGTCGTGCAACATTTTCTCCACCCAGGATCACGCCGCAGCCGCGATCGTCGTCGGACCGCACGGCACGCCCGAGGACCCGCAGGGCATCCCGGTCTTCGCCTGGAAGGGCGAGTCGTTGGCCGAGTACTGGTGGGCGGCGGAGAAGATGCTGACCTGGCCGGTGGCCGAGGACGGCACCGCCCGCCACGCCAACATGATTCTCGACGACGGCGGAGACGCCACGATGCTGGTGCTACGCGGCGCACAGTTCGAGAAGGCCGGCGTGGTTCCGCCCGTCGACGAGGATCTCGATTCGGACGAATACAAGGTGTTCCTGGGTCTGTTGCGCGCATCGATCGCCGAAGACGCCACCAAGTGGACGTCCATCGCCGAATCCGTCAAGGGTGTCACCGAGGAGACCACCACCGGCGTGCTGCGCCTCTACCAGTTCGCCGCTGCCGGCGAGTTGACCTTCCCGGCGATCAACGTCAACGACTCTGTCACCAAGAGCAAGTTCGACAACACCTACGGCACTCGCCACTCACTGATCGACGGCATCAACCGCGGCACCGACGTGTTGATCGGTGGCAAGAAGGTTCTCATCTGCGGCTACGGCGACGTCGGCAAGGGCAGCGCCGAGTCGTTGGCCGGCCAGGGCGCGCGCGTCCAGGTCACCGAGGTGGACCCGATCAACGCACTGCAGGCGCTCATGGACGGCTTCGACGTCGTCACGGTCGACGAGGCAATCGGCAACGCCGACATCGTCATCACCGCGACGGGCAACAAAGACATCATCACCCTCGACCACATGCGGTCGATGAAGGACAAGGCCATCCTCGGCAATATCGGCCACTTCGACAACGAGATCGATATGGCCGGTCTCGAGCGTTCGGGTTCGACTCGCATCAACATCAAGCCCCAGGTCGACCAGTGGGTTTTCTCCAGCGGCAAGTCGATCGTATTGCTCTCGGAGGGGCGTTTGCTGAACCTCGGGAACGCCACCGGGCACCCGTCCTTCGTCATGAGCAACAGCTTCTCCAACCAGGTGATCGCTCAGATCGAGCTGTGGACGAAGCCGGACGAGTACGACAACGAGGTCTACCGCCTCCCGAAGCACCTCGACGAGAAGGTCGCCAAGATCCACGTCGAGGCACTCGGCGGCACGCTGACCAAGCTCAGCAAGGAGCAGGCCGAGTACATCGGTGTCGACGTCGAGGGCCCGTACAAGCCCGAGCACTACCGGTACTGACCTACATCACCAACCGAGGCAGGGGTCGAGTCGATGGGCAAACTGGTCGCCATCGAAGGCGTCGACGGTGCGGGAAAGTTCACGCTGTCTGCCAAATTGACTCACGCCTGGGAGAAAGCTGGTGTCGACGCCGTGCGTGTCGCATTCCCTCGTTACGGGGAGTCGATTCACGCGGACCTCGCCGCGGAGGCGCTGGGCGGCGATCATGGTGATCTCGCCTCCGGGGTCAACGCCATGGCCGTTCTGTTCGCGCTCGATCGTGCCGGTGCAGCATCCGATTTGCGTCGGATGCTGCACCGGCACGATGTCGTTCTGCTCGACCGCTACGTGGCGTCCAACGCCGCCTACTCCGCGGCGAGGGTCCACGAGAGCGCGGACGGCGACATGGTCGAGTGGGTACGGGCGCTGGAATTCGACCGTTTGGTGCTGCCGGTACCGTCGGCACAGTTGTTGCTGGACGTGCCCGTCGGCGTCGCCCGGGAACGTGCCAAGGGACGCGAGCAGCAAGATCCTTCGCGAGCGCGTGACGTCTACGAGCGCGATGACGGGCTGCAGGCTAGAACTGCCGAGGTCTACGCCGGGTTGGCCGCGGCGTCCTGGATGTCGCCCTGGTTCGTCGTCGACGGCAATGCGATAGGCGCCGAGTCGGCGGACGGGCAGACAACGGACGTCGACCGACTCGCCGCCGAGTTGCTCAATCAGACTGCCGAGTACGACGGGATGTCACGATAACTGTCATGAAGCCACGAATTCTGGTTGTCGACGACGACACGGCGTTGGCCGAGATGCTCACTATCGTCCTGCGCGGCGAGGGATTCGAACCGTTCGTGGTGGGGGACGGTACGCAGGCTCTCGCGGCAGTTCGCGAGAACCGGCCGGACCTGGTCCTTCTCGATTTGATGCTTCCCGGCATGAACGGCATCGACGTATGTCGAGTGCTGAGGGCCGACTCGGGCGTCCCGATCGTGATGCTGACGGCCAAAACCGACACCGTCGACGTGGTGTTGGGGCTCGAGTCGGGTGCCGACGACTACATTATGAAGCCGTTCAAGCCGAAGGAGCTGGTGGCGCGCGTCCGCGCCAGGCTGCGACGCACCGAGGAGGAGCCTGCCGAGCTGCTCGCGATCGGCGACGTGGTCATCGACGTTCCTGCCCACAAGGTGACCCGAGACGGTGTGCTCATCTCGTTGACGCCGCTCGAGTTCGACTTGCTCGTCGCGCTCGCTCGCAAGCCCCGTCAGGTCTTCACCCGTGAGGTGCTGCTCGAGCAGGTGTGGGGGTACCGGCACGCCGCGGACACCAGACTGGTCAACGTGCACGTTCAGCGGCTGCGCGCGAAGGTGGAGACCGACCCGGAGAACCCCGAGGTGGTGTTGACCGTTCGCGGCGTCGGCTACAAGGCCGGCCCACCGTGATCGGGGTCTTGTCTACCCGGGTGTGGGATGGTCGGTGATCTTCTCGTCTCGCTCCCGTAGGCGCATCAACGGAACGTTCTCACCGGTGGTGCGATGGTTCAGATCGCTATGGGCTTCTGCCGGTCATGCGTGGCGCCGGTCGTTGCAGCTCCGTGTCGTGATCTCGACGCTGACTCTGTCGTTGATCGTCATCAGCGTTCTCGGTGTCGTGTTGACCAGCCAGATCACCGATCGGCTGCTCGATGCGAAGATCGACGCTGCGACCAAGGAACTCGATCGCGCCCGTGCGTCGGTGGAAAGTCAGTTGGCGGGGGACGACACGACGTCGACATCGAATCGCCTCGAACTGGCCAGATCCGGACTGACCAGCCGCGACACCGAGGGTGGGGCGGACAGCAGCTCTGCCGGTACGTTCGATCCGGTCCTGATCGTCCCCGGCGAGGGATCTCGCCCGGAGCTGTCCACCGGCCCCGCCCAGCAGATTCCCGCTTCCCTGCGCTCGTTCGTTCAGGTCGGCCAGGTGAGTTATCAGTACGCGACCGTCTCCGAGTCCAACGGGTATTCCGGTCCTGCGCTCGTCATGGGCAGTCCCACCGCATCCGATCTGTCGACGCTCGAGCTCTATCTCGTCTTTCCGCTCGCCGGGGAAGATCGCAGCCTGGCTCTGGTTCGCGGCACGCTGTTGATCGGCGGCGCCGCATTGATGGTGCTGCTCGCCGCCATCTCGATGCTGGTCGCTCGCCAGGTGGTCGTGCCGATCCGGTCTGCCTCGCGCATCGCCGTGCGGTTCGCCGACGGTCGCCTGAAGGAACGAATGCCCGTGCGCGGGGAGGACGACATCGCGAGATTGGCGATGTCGTTCAACGAAATGGCAGAGAGTCTGTCCAAACAGATCACTCAGCTCGAAGAATTCGGCAACCTGCAAAGACAGTTCACCTCGGACGTCTCGCACGAGCTGCGGACTCCGTTGACCACCGTGCGCATGGCGGCAGAGCTCATTCACGACGCCAGTGAGAGTCTGGATCCACTCCTCAAGCGATCGTCCGAACTGCTGGTCGCCGAGCTGGATCGATTCGAGACGCTCCTGACCGATCTGCTCGAGATCTCCCGACACGACGCCGGTGTCGCCGAGCTCGCTTCCGAGCTGCTCGATCTGCGGATGTGCGCCCGCGCCGCGGTCTCCACTGTCCGGCACCTGGCCAAGGACACGGGGACCGAACTGGTGGTCGACATGCCGGACGAGCCGGTGATGGCGGAAGTGGATCCTCGTCGGGTGGAACGGGTGTTGCGCAATTTGCTGGCGAATGCGCTCGATCACGGCGAGGGCAAACCGGTCCTGCTCCGCCTGAGGGCCGACGACGATGCAGCCGCGTTCGTGGTTCGCGATCAGGGTGTGGGCCTACGGCCGGGCGAGGAGAAGCTCGTCTTCAACCGCTTCTGGCGGTCCGATCCGTCGCGGGTGCGGCGCTCGGGCGGTACCGGCCTGGGCTTGGCCATCAGTCTCGAAGACGCCCGTTTGCACGACGGTAAACTGGAGGCATGGGGAGAGCCCGGCAATGGCGCGTATTTTCGGCTGACCCTTCCTCGCGTGCGGGGACGCAAGGTGGTGTCGAGTCCGCTACCGCTGCGTCCGACCACCAGGAAATATCCGCACGGCGAGCCGATCCCCGTTGCGCGCCCGACGAACGTCGGGGCCGGCGCCGGAGACGGGACCACATGAGGCGACGCGTGTTCGCTACTCGACCGATCATGACCGCTGTGCTCGCGGTCGTCGTGACAGCGACGGCAGGGTGCGCGTCACTGCCCGCGTCGTCCGCCCCGCAGGCGATCGGAACGGTCGCGCGCGGACCCGTCGCTCAGGAACCGCCCGTGCCCGCGCCCGGTCGTGATCCGAACCTGTTGGTGCGCGACTTCGTCAAGGCGAGTACCGATCCTGCCGACGACCATGCGGCCGCCCGTCAGTTCCTCACTTCCGACGCCGCATCGGAATGGGACGACGGCGCCAACGCGATCGTCGTGGACAAGGTGGACGTCCTCGAGGACTCCCGATCCAGCGACGCGGCGCAATACACGGTTCGCGCCAACCGAGTCGGCCAGCTGGACCAAGGTGGGCAGTACCGCGCGGAACAGGGTTCGTTCGAAGCCCGAGTCACCTTGGCCCGCGAGGACGGCGAGTGGCGAATCGACGATCTGCCGTCGGGCATCGTGATGGATCGCACGCAATTCCTGAACTCCTATCAGCGCAAGTCGCTCTACTTTCTCGATCCCACCGGCAACGAGCTTGTTCCGGATCAGCGATGGGTCAACACGTCGCAGGAGCAGTTGACCGAGACCCTGACGGCGCTACTCCAGGAAGGTCCGCGGGACTCTCTCGATCCCGCAGTGCGCAATGTCCTGGCCGGGCTCGAGACCGTGGGCCCCATCACCAAGGCCGATGGGCGCAACACGGGGGTCGGTGTCGGTCTGGGTGGGGTACGGATCGACTTGACCGGTGCCGGCGGACTCGACCGTGCAACTCGTAGGCTTCTTGCCGCGCAGATCATCTGGACGTTGGCCGAGGCGGAGGTCTCCGGTCCCTACGTGTTGTCGAACGACGGCGCACCGATCGATCCCGCTTACCCCGACGGCTGGACCACCGCCGAAGTGGCGGAGTTCGATCCTCTCGCCGTTGCCGGCACCGACATCGGTCTGCACGCGCTACGCAACGGAAGCCTGGTCCGCATCGGGTCGAACGGCATAACCGCGGTGCCCGGCTACTTCGGCACTGTGAACAACATGAGGTCGATTTCGCTGTCCAGCGACGGGACTCTGGTCGCCGCCGTGTCGGACACCGGCCGCGCCGCGCCGCAGCCCCCCGACGCTCTCCTCATCGGTTCTTACGGCGGAGACGCCTTCCCGGTGGCCGAGGGTGATTCGATCACTCGTCCCACATGGGGATCGGACTCCGACGCGGTGTGGGCGGTCGTGGACGGGACGCAGGTCAAGCGGGCGGTACGCGATCCATCTACCGGTCAGGTCTCGGTCGTGGACGTCGACTCCGCTGCGATTGCCCAGATCGGCGGGCAGATCACCGAGCTGAGACTCTCTCGCGACGGTGTTCGAGCTGCGCTCATCGTCGACGGCTCGGTGTACGTGGCCATCGTGGTTCGACGCGACGACGGCGTCTACTCGCTGCAAGAGCCCGAAGCCGTCGCGACCGGTCTGGCGAGTGCGGCGCTGTCGCTCGACTGGAGTACCGGCGTCACCGTCGTCGTCGCGCGCGCCGCGACGGACGTTCCCATCGTGCAAGTGGCCGTGGACGGCTCGCGGCTGGACGGGTTGCCCAGCCGCAACCTCACGGCGCCGGTCGTGTCGGTCGACGCGTCGGCCAACAGTACGTACGTGGCGGACTCACGCGCGGTGTTCGAGATCGACGACAGCGATCCGGCCAGCGACCGATACTGGCGAGAGATACCGGGACTGACAGGTGCGAAAGCGGTGCCGGTACTTCCCGGCTGACCGGTACATCGCCCGTCGCCAGGCACACCGTGTCGGACCCGTGCGTCAAGGTGCACGATGTGCCGAGCGCCTTGATCGATCTCGTCCTACCCCGTGAGTGTGCCGGATGCGGTCGTCCCGACTCGTCGTGGTGCACGGTCTGCCGCGATGCCCTCGCTGAGCCGCCGGAGGCCGTTCGTCCGCGCGTGAGCATCGGATCCCCCTGTTGGGCGCTGGGTCCGTACGGCGGTCCCGGTCGAGGCGCGATCGTCGCGGCCAAGGAACGCGGCCGACGCGACTTGGCCGTACCCCTGGGCGCCGCGCTCGCCGGTGCCATCGACTGGTTGCGATCAGAGGGCGAGATCGACCCGCCCGAGCTGTCACCGTTGATCCTCGTCCCAGCACCATCGCGGCGCCGCGCCGCCAGGCGTCGCGGCGGTGATCCGGTGACCCGATTCTGCCGAGCGGCCGCTGTCGTGCTCCGGCCGGAACCGGTGCGGGTGGCGCCGGTGCTCCGACTGGATGCGGCGGCGCGCGACTCCGTCGGATTGTCCGCCGCTCAGCGAGCGGACAATCTTCGTGGCCGAATTCGGGTCGATGGCCGTGCCCGGTCGGACAGGGATGGGTGGCCGGGCAGGGCTGGGTGGTCGGGTAGGGATGGCTGGCCGGGCGGATGCGCGAAGTGGTGCGATCAGGGTCAGGTCATCCTGGTGGACGACGTGGTCACCACAGGTACCACCGCAGCGGAATCGGTGGCCGCGCTGAACCGGTTCGGAGTAACGGTGGCCGCGGTGCTGGTGATCGCGGCGGTGCGATGACAGCGGTAGGAGTGACACGGGTCGGGAATCGAGGCCGAAGGCCGATCTGCAGGTCGGAAACGCAGCCTGAAAAGGTCCAGTGAATATCGCGTGAACAGTGGCAGACGCCCCGGAGAGCGACTACGGTCAGGGCACGTTCCAAGGTCGAGAACCGGGTCGGAGGTGATGCTCTCACCACCTGGCGCCGGGCGGTCCGGTGCCTATGCTCTTTCGCTGCGCGCGAAGACAATTCGGCGCAGCCTCTACCGGGAGGTACATATGACGACCACTTCTCCTTCGATCGCATCGATCGCCAACAGTCAGCGGGTGCACGCCCATCCCCGCGAAGCTCATGCCCACGGGCCGGAGCAGAACTCCGGCGGCCAGAACGGGTCCACCGAGACCACTTCGGATTCCGTCTATTTCGACGATGCACCGACGTTCGACGCTGCCGACGGCACACCTTCCTCCGACGGCGCAACATCCTCCGACGGGCCGTCCGCCGACGTCGTGGTCAAGGGCCGCAACGTCGAGATTCCGGAACACTTCCGCCTGTACGTCTCCGAGAAGCTTGCTCGCCTGGAGCGCTTCGATCCGACCATCCACATATTCGACGTCGAACTCTTCCACGAACGCAACCGCCGGCAATCCAAGAGTTGCCAGCGCGTCGAGATCACTGCGCGGGGAAAGGGGCCGGTGGTCCGAGCCGAGGCGTGCGCCGACAGTTTCTACGCTGCGTTGGAATCGGCGACCACCAAACTGGAGAGTCGTCTACGCCGCACCAAGGACCGCCGCAAGGTTCACTACGGCGAGAAGCGGCCCGTCTCGGTCGCAGAAGCAACGGCTGCGCTCATCGAGGAGGCGACACCGGTCGCCGTCGAGTCGACGCCTGCTGTCGACGAGCCGGACACTCAGGGCCCCGGCAATGTGGTGCGAGTCAAGGATCACTCGGCGATTCCGATGTCCGTCGACGACGCTCTGTACGAGATGGAACTGGTCGGCCACGACTTCTTCTTGTTCCACGACAAGGAGTCGGACCGCCCGTCGGTCGTCTACCGCCGTCACGCGTTCGACTACGGCTTGCTCCGCCTGACCTGAACCGCGTCGAGCATCGGGCGTCCGCACCGGCGGGCGCCCGATGTTCTGTCAGGACGCATCCTCACAGCGCGCTGTCAGGAGGGGCGCCTACGATAGTTTGCGCTGGGGGCTGAGAGGTCCCCGTTGTCGTGCCGTGTCGTCCCTCGTGGACTGCACCGGCTCGGCGTGTCCACGTACCCGAGTTTGAGGACGAATAGCCCGTGCCGACGTTGTCGTTGTCCAAGTTGCTCCGTGTCGGTGAAGGTCGCATGGTCAAGCGGCTGAAGCACATCGCCGAGCACGTGTCCTCGCTCTCACCCGACGTCGAATCTCTGACGGACGAGCAGTTGCGCGCCAAGACCGATGAGTTCAAAACGCGGCACGCCGACGGTGAAAGTCTCGACGAGCTACTGCCCGAGGCGTTCGCCGTGGCCCGTGAGGCCTCCAAGCGCGTGTTGTCCCAGCGCCACTTCGACGTGCAGGTGATGGGCGGCGCCGCGCTGCATTTCGGCAACGTGGCGGAGATGAAAACCGGTGAGGGCAAGACTCTGACCTGCGTGCTTCCGGCGTACCTCAACGCGCTTTCGGGTGAGGGCGTGCATGTGGTCACCGTCAACGACTATCTGGCCAAGCGCGACTCGGAGTGGATGGGTCGCGTGCACCGATTCCTCGGGCTGAGCGTCGACGTGATTCTGTCGGGCATGACACCGGCCGAGCGGAGAGATGCCTACGCCGCGGACATCACGTACGGCACCAACAACGAGTTCGGGTTCGACTACCTGCGCGACAACATGACGCACTCGCTCGACGACCTGGTTCAGCGCGGGCACAACTTCGCGGTGGTGGACGAGGTCGACTCCATCCTCATCGACGAGGCTCGGACGCCGCTCATCATCTCCGGCCCTGCGGACGCGTCGTCCAAGTGGTATCCGGAGTTCGCTCGCATCGCTCCGATGATGAAGGTCGACGTGCACTACGAGGTCGACATCAAGAAGCGCACCGTCGGTGTGCACGAGGCCGGCGTCGAGTTCGTCGAAGATCAGCTGGGCATCGACAATCTGTACGAAGCGGCCAATTCGCCGTTGGTGAGCTACCTCAACAATGCCATCAAGGCCAAGGAGCTCTACCAGCGCGACAAGGACTACATCGTGCGAGACGGTGACGTGATCATCGTCGACGAGTTCACCGGCCGCATCCTGGTGGGGCGCCGCTACAACGAGGGCATGCACCAGGCGATCGAGGCCAAGGAGAAGGTCGAGATCAAGGCCGAGAATCAGACCCTCGCCACGATCACGCTGCAGAACTACTTCCGTCTGTACGACAAGCTGTCGGGAATGACCGGTACCGCCGAAACCGAGGCCGCGGAGCTGCACCAGACGTACTCCCTGGGCGTGATTCCGATTCCGACCAACCGTCCGATGGTGCGTGTGGACAACGGCGATCTGATCTACAAGAGCGAGGAAGCCAAGTTCAGTGCCGTGGTCGACGACGTCGTCGAGCGGCACGAGAAGGGGCAGCCGGTCCTGATCGGTACCACCAGTGTGGAGCGGTCGGAGTACCTGTCGAAGCAGTTCACCAAGCGCGGTGTGGTGCACAACGTTCTCAACGCGAAGTTCCACGAGCAGGAGGCGACCATCATCGCCGAGGCGGGGCGCTCGGGGGCGGTCACCGTTGCCACCAACATGGCAGGTCGCGGCACCGACGTCGTGCTGGGTGGAAACCCCGACATCATCGCCGACCTCGCGCTGCGTGGGCAGGGCTTGGACCCCGTGGAGACCGCCGACGAGTACGAAGCAGCCTGGGAGCCGACGCTGGAGAAGGTCAAGGACCAGGTCCGCGAGGATGCGGAGAAGGTGCGCGACGCCGGTGGCCTGTACGTGCTGGGTACCGAGCGCCACGACTCACGCCGTATCGACAACCAGTTGCGCGGTCGATCGGGACGCCAGGGCGATCCCGGTGAGAGCCGGTTCTATCTGTCGTTGGGCGACGAGCTGATGCGTCGATTCAACGGCGCGGCCCTGGAGTCGATCATGACCCGGCTGAATCTGCCGGACGACGTTCCGATCGAGGCCAAAATGGTCTCCAAGGCGATCAAGAGCGCCCAGACGCAGGTCGAGCAGCAGAATTTCGAGATCCGCAAGAACGTGCTCAAGTACGACGAGGTGATGAATCAGCAGCGCACCGTCATCTACGAGGAGCGTCGGCGAATCCTGCGCGGCGAGGACATGGAGGGCCAGGTCGAGCAGATGATCACCGATGTGGTTACCGCCTATGTCGACGGTGCCACCTCCGAGGGATACGTCGAGGACTGGGATCTGGACCAGCTGTGGACTGCATTGAAGACGCTGTATCCGGTGGGAATCGAGCACACCGAACTCACCAGTGAGAACGAGTTCGGCGAGAAGAGCGACCTTTCCCGCGACGAGTTGCGTGATGCGATGCTCGAGGACGCTCGTGCGTCGTACGCCAAGCGTGAGGGTGAGATCGAGAAGATCGCCGGCGAGGGCGGGATGCGTGAGCTCGAGCGACGGGTGCTGCTGTCCGTCCTCGACCGCAAGTGGCGTGAGCATCTCTACGAGATGGACTACCTCAAGGAAGGAATCGGGTTGCGCGCCATGGCGCAGCGCGACCCTCTGGTGGAGTACCAGCGCGAGGGATTCGACATGTTCACCGGCATGCTCGACGGGTTGAAGGAGGAGTCCGTCGGATTCCTGTTCAATTTGCAGGTCGAGGCCGCGGCGCCGAGTCCGGCGGCCGCAGCCGGACTGCAGGTGGGAGCCGGCTTGCAGTCTCCCGTGTCCGGCGGTCGGCCCGCTCAGGCCGCCCCCGCAGGACAGGCTGCACCCGCAGGACAGGCTGCACCTGCTGAGCAGGCTGCCCCGACACAGGCCGCACCCGCTGCTCAGCCTGCCCCGGCGGCGGAACCGCGCAAGGCTGCACCGGCAGCGCTACGGGCAAAGGGGCTCGACGAGGACACCACCGGGCGCCTCACCTTCTCGGGACCGGACGAATCTGGCGGCACATCGGTTCGCCGTGCGGGTTCGGGCTCGCCGTCCACCGAGCCGGTATCCGGCACCAGACGCGAACGCCGCGAAGCGGCGCGAGCCAGTGTGAAGCCGGTCAAACGAGCGGCGAAGCCCAAGCGTCGCAAGTAGTTTCGAGGGTGCGGGTCTGTGTTTGGTCTGGACGGGCAACCGTTCAGGACAAGCGCAGACCCGTGATCGTCCAGGCGTGTCCCGCTTTGCCGCGACGTAGCTCCATTCGACCGGCGACGGCGAACACCCGGTCACCGCGCGAATAGGTACCGAAGATTTCGAGTGGTCCGGTCGCTCCGTCTACCGCGCGTACGTGCACCGTGCGGACCACGGCCGAGCCCAGGTGCCGGCCGGGCACGTCGGCCGTCGTCAGCGATGCCAGTAAGCCCACCACCGCCGGGCTCAGGACGGCACGCAGCGACGATGCGGGGCGCCGTCTGTCGATCACCTCGAGGGCGAGGCGCAACGCCCGGTCGGCGAAGTGCTTGCCGGCGGCCGCGATAGGGAGAGCGTCTCGCTTTTCGGACGCCGTGGTCCGTGCTCCGACGGAGCCCGATCGACCTGAATGCGGACCGGGGCGCGGCGCCGAGACCGGGGATCCCGATCGGGTGCGATCGAGCCGTCGCGTACTCCCGCACGTATGGTCGTGCCCGCCCACCGCGGGTGGCTCCGATCGCGGAAGTTTACTGAGATGACAGTGTTCCGGTGCCATGTGGCGGTCCCCCCGACCGAGCAGAGAAGGTCGGCGTTCGACCTTCGCTCGCCGAGTCTCACATGCGCACAACAATTCTGGGACTCGGAACTGCGTTGCGGTACACGGTCACAGTTCGCACACTCGCCGGCGTGGTAATTTCCCGCAGACCGACGGAACCGGGACGTCGCTGTGCGCGTCCGGCAATCATGGACGCCGAACGGCGACGCTGTCGTGCGAGACTGGTCGCGTCGTACTCGACCGAGGGGAAATGCGCAGTGGCCACCAGACTCACCACCCAGGACGCATCTTTCTACTTTCTGGAGGCAAGCACCACGCCGATGCACGTGGGATCCCTCGCGGTGTTCAGGCTCCCGCGTGGCGGGTTCAGCTACGACGAGTTGTTGACTCTCGTGGAGAGCCGGCTCGCGCTGGTGCCTCGGTACCGGCAGAAGGTGCGAGAGGTCGCGTTCGGCCTGTCGCGTCCGGTGTGGGTGGACGACGGCGACTTCGACATCACCTATCACATCCGACGCTCGGCTCTCCCCAAGCCCGGCTCGACCGACCAGCTCCACGATCTCGTCGCCCGCCTCACCTCGCGCCCGCTCGACAAGACCCGCCCGCTGTGGGAGATGTACCTCGTCGAGGGGCTGGCGAGGAACAGATTCGCGATCTTCACCAAGTCGCATTCCTCGATCGTCGACGGTCTCAAGGCCCTCGAAATCAGTCAGGTGATTCTCGACGCCACCAAGTCGCCCGCACCCATGGCCGAGGAGCTGTGGATGCCGTCGCGCGAACCGTCGGAGAAGGCACTGGTGGCGCAGGCCCTCGCCGAGATCGTTTCGCGGCCGGGGGAGGGTGTGGAAGTGGTGAGGAGTGCAGTAGGTGACGTGACGCGCGCCGCCGGCGGCGCTCTGCGGGCAGCCGGGAAGTTCGCCGCAGTGGTTCGATCCGCCGCGCAGACCGCGCCCACGAGTCCGCTGAACACGACCATCTCGCGGAACCGGCGTTATTCGGTCGCCAAGACCGACCTGGGCGATTATCGCCTCATCCGCTCGAAGTTCGGCGGGACGGTCAACGACGTGGTGCTGACCGTGGTGTCGGGAGCTCTGCGCAACTGGCTGCTGTCGCGGGGTGAACCGATCGGCCCGTACACCACTGTTCGTGCGATGGTGCCGCTGTCGGTGCGACCGGCGGAATCGGACCTCGCCGGGGACGAGGGGGACGTTCCCAACGAGGTCGAGTCGTTCCTGATCGACCTTCCGGTCGGCGAACCTAACCCCGTCGTGCGTTTGTCGCATGTCGCGCACGCGACCGAAGCCCATCTCGGGCAGAGCCGAGGAGTGACAGCGTCGACCTTGATCACACTGTCCGGCTTCGCTCCCGCCACGTTGCATGCGATGGGTGCCCGTGTCGGGTCCAGCCTGTCGCAGCGCATGTTCAACATCATCGTCACCAATGCGCCCGGTCCACAGTTCCCGTTGTACGCGGGTGGAGCTCGGATGCTCGAGATGTACCCGGTTCCACCGCTGGTGCGCAACCAGGCCTTGTCCATCGGCTTGACCTCGTACGACGGGAACGTCTACTACGGTGTGAACGCGGACCGGGCGGCGATGCCCGACATCGACGTGATCACCACATTGCTGCACGAGGCCCTCGAAGAGTTGGTCGATGCAGCGAGGGACGACAAGAGCGTCCGATAGAGGATCGAGGAACAGGTGAGGGTGTTCGTTCCCGCAACGATGCGGATGTTGCAGACACTGGTCGACGAAGGGGAGTTCTCCCCGGTCAGCAGGACTGCGTTCGCGGTGACACCGTCGCTCAGAGAGGCGTATTCGTCCGGTGACGACGACGAGCTCGCCGACGTCGCCTTGCGGGAGGCCGCGCGCGCATCGCTCCGGCTCATCGGCGCCGAACCCGACTTCGCGGAACCCGACACAGCTGAACACAACACTGCGGAACCCGACACTGCCGAACCCGGAGTCGGCGAGCTGTCCGACGCGATGCCGATGTTGCGCCGCGTGGTCATCTCGGCCGACATCGACCCCGTGACCTTGCGGCCGGATCTGGACGACGCCGTCGTCCGCCTTCCGGCCCCGCTCGCGTTGACGCAGGTCGCGTCGGTGCATGTCGATCTTGCCGGCGCCGAGAAGGCGGTCGACGCGGCGGTAGCGGCGATCGACGCGGCCGATCTCGGAGACCCCGATGCAGAATTCGTCCTCGGCGACGTAGAGGATCACGAACTCGCCTGGTACGCGCCACAGGAGATACCGTTCCTACTGGATCTGCTCTGACGGAGTGGTCCAGCACTGCAGGTCACACGTTCGATGAGGGGAAATCAGGATCATGGGTCTGAAGAACTGGCTCGAAGCACCGGCCGCGTCGGTGTCCTCGCCTCGACGACCGTCGATGAACGTGGTGCGCGGCGCATTCGCGCGCATCACCACACCTCTCATTCCGGACGATTACCTGCATCTGGCGAATCCGTTGTGGTCGGCACGCGAACTGCGCGGGCGCGTCGTGCGGGTCGAGAAGGTGACCGGTGATTCCGCGACCATCGTGATCAAGCCGGGTTGGGGTTTCGACTTCGACTACCGACCGGGTCAGTACATCGGTATCGGTTTGCATGTCGACGGGCGTTGGCACTGGCGGTCGTACTCGCTGACCTCGGCGCCGGATTGGAAAGACAAGCAGATCTCGATCGCCGTGAAGGCGATGCCCGAGGGCTTTCTCTCCTCGCACCTCGTCGGTGGCGTTCCGTCCGGAACCATTGTTCGACTCGCCGCGCCCAAGGGAAATTTCGCGCTTCCCGAGCCGCCGCCGGAGAAGATCCTGTTCATCACCGCCGGCAGTGGCGTGACGCCGGTCATCGGCATGCTCCGCAGCCTCGACTCGCGGGGAACGATGCCGGACGTGGTGCACGTGCACTCGGCGCCGACCGCGGACGATGTGATGTTCGCCGCCGAATTGTCCACGCTCGACGCCAAGTACGACTCCGTCGTCTCGCACGTGCAATACACCCGCTCGGACGGAAAATTCGATCTGGGATCGCTGGACGAGCGCTTCCCGGACTGGCGGGTGCGCCAGACCTGGGCGTGTGGTCCGGTCGCGATGCTGGACGAGATCGAGAAAGTGTGGAAAGACGAGAACATCTCGGAGAATCTGCATACCGAGCGTTTCGAAATTGTGCGAACGGGCGCACCGAGCGACGGCGGTACGGTCACGTTCTCGACTTCCGATCGCTCGATCGACGTGGACGGCGCAACCACACTTCTCGAGGCCGGTGAAAAGGCCGGTGTGCGTATGCCTTTCGGATGCCGCATGGGAATCTGCCAAACCTGCGTCGTCGCTCTGACCGACGGTCACGTTCGTGATCTTCGCTCGGGCAAGGAACATTCGCACGGCGAGCGTATTCAGACGTGCATTTCCGCCCCGGCCGGAGATTGCACCGTCGAAGCCTGACCGACATGCTCGCCGGCACACAGCGCCTACTCAGACGATTCCGCTAGTCTCGAAATCCTGCCCCCCGATACCGATCGGGGCGAGGCACGACCCACAGCGATTCGGGGAGTAGACCAGCATGGCCATTACGGACATCTTGGAGTTCGCACATCTGACCGACGAAGACATCGAATCTCTCGGGCGGGAACTCGACGCGATTCGTCGCGATGTCGAGGACACGCGCGGCAAGAAGGACGCCGAGTACATCCGGCGCACCATTGCCCTTCAGCGTGCTCTGGAGGTCGGCGGACGTGTAGCGATCATGGGGTCACGGTGGCGTTCGTCCGCTCTGGTCGGCGCCGGGCTGCTCGCGGTCAGCAAGATCATCGAGAACATGGAGCTCGGTCACAATGTCTCCCACGGCCAGTGGGACTGGATGAACGATCCGGAAATTCACTCGACGTCGTGGGAGTGGGACCAGACGGGGCCGTCGGCGCACTGGAAGCGGGCGCACAACTACTCGCACCACACCTACACCAACATCGTCGGCATGGACCACGACGTGGGCTTCGGGATTCTGCGGATGACGCGGGACGAGAAGTGGAAGCCGATGAACCTGCTTCAGCCCGTCGGCAACCTCATTCTGGCGCTGACCTTCGAGTGGGGAATTGCGCTGCACGATCTGGACGCGGCAAAGCTGGAAGCAGGTGTGCCGACGACGCAGATCATGTCCGAGCCGAACAAGGAGTTCGCGAGAAAAGTCGCCTCCCAGGTGGGCAAGGACTTCGTGTTGTTCCCAGCACTGTCGGGTCCGTACTGGCGTCGGGCGATCGGGGCAAACCTGACGGCCAACGTCGTACGGAACCTGTGGGCGTACGCGGTGATCTTCTGTGGGCACTTCCCGGACGGTGCGGAGAAGTTCACGATGGGGCAGTTCGAGACCGAGACGCACGAGGAGTGGTACCTCCGACAGATGCTCGGTAGCGCGAACTTCACCGCCGGTCCCACCATGGCATTCATGAGTGGAAATCTTTGCTACCAGATCGAGCATCACCTGTTCCCGGATTTGCCCAGCAACCGGTATGCCGAGGTCGCCGAGCGCGTCCGCGGGCTGTGTGACAAGTACGACCTTCCGTACACGACGGGCAACCTGGCGGGCCAGTACTGGAAGGCGCTGCGCACGATTTTCAAGCTTTCGCTGCCGGATCAGTGGCTTCGTCGGACGTCGGACAATGCACCGGAAACCAGCTCTGAGCGGCGGTTCCATACTGCCGGTTCGGTGGTGGACAGAGTGCGTTTCGACGCGGTGACCGGTCGCAAGCGTGGGCTGCGGTCGGCTCTTCACGAAGCACGACACGAGGCCCGCCAAGTAGTGAATCGTGCCAAAGCTACGACTGCGTAACCTACGGGTCCGTAACTTGCGTTAGACTGATGACTTCAGGCCCGTAATGGGCGGCTACGACCGAGTCGGGGAGTGATCAGTTTGGCGATATCCGACGTCAAGGAATATGCCCATCTCACGGAAGCCGACGTAGAAGCGCTGGGACACGAGCTCGACGCGCTGCGTAGGGAAATCGAGGAGTCGCGCGGCGACAAGGATGCGAAGTACATCCGCAACACCATTCGCTTTCAGCGCACCCTCGAAGCCGTGGGCCGAACCACAATGCTTGCCAGCAACAACCGAGTCGCGTGGTGGACCGGAAGTGCCGTTCTCGGGGTCTCGAAGATCATCGAGAACATGGAACTCGGCCACAACGTGATGCACGGTCAGTGGGACTGGATGAACGACCCAGAGATCCATTCGACGTCCTGGGAATGGGACAATGCGGGCTCGTCCGAGTTCTGGAAGCAGACCCACAACTACATTCACCACAAGTACACCAATGTGCTCGGCATGGACGACGACGTGGGCTACGGCCTCATTCGCGTCACGCGTGACCGCAAGTGGGTTCCGTTCAACGCCGGCAACCTGGTGTACAACACGTTGCTGATGCTGCTGTTCGAGTACGGCGTCGCGGTGCAGCACCTCGAGTTGGGCAAGGCCGCAAAGGGTCGTGTGCCCAAGGAAGAGTTTCAGGCGAAGCTGAAGGAAGCGGGCGACAAGATTGGTCGTCAGGTTCTCAAGGACTACGTGATCACGCCGGGAATCACCTCGTTGTCGCCCGCCGCGTCCTACCGAAAGACGTTGACCGCGAACATCTTCGCGAACGTCATTCGAAACGTGTGGACCAACGCGGTGATCTTCTGCGGACATTTCCCGGACGGCGCCGAGAAATTCACGCGCAAGGACCTCGAAGGCGAGTCGCGGGGACAGTGGTACCTGCGGCAGATGCTCGGCAGTGCGAACTTCGAGGCCGGTCCGGTGCTGGCCTTCATGTCGGGCAATCTTTGCTACCAGATCGAGCACCATGTGTTCCCCGACATCCCCAGCAACCGTCTCGCCGCCATCAGTGTTCGAGTTCGCGAGTTGTGCGAGAAGTACGACCTGCCTTACACCACAGGCTCTTTCCCGGCCCAGTACGCGAAGTCGTGGCGCACCATTGCCAAGCTGTCATTGCCGGACAAGTACCTCAAGGCCACGGCAGACGACGCACCGGAAACGGCGTCCGAGCGCAAGTTCGGCGGCAACGTCACCTCGACGGTGGACCCGGTTACCGGTCGACGGTCAGGACTGCTGTCGGCGATCACACCGTCCAGACGTCGCAAGGGATTGCGCGCCCTCGTTTCTCACTGAGCTGGTTTTTGAGTTAGCTGGCCTTACCAAGCGTCGTTCGACATCACGGCAACCAACAGGCGG
>JBASAM010000107.1:0-98832 GCA_049650605.1 Rhodococcus sp. (in: high G+C Gram-positive bacteria)
CCTTCAGTCGATCTAGCCGACTGAAGGTGCCCTTCAGTAGGCGTCGGAGGAGTGGTTCCGGGCGTTGGGAGTCCAGCCGGGCGGGCCGAAGATGTAGCCCATCTTGTGCCGGAGACTGCCCGCCGACCGGACGTCGCGCCCAATCGCCGCGTATTCGTGAGTCTGCAGCTTCAGGATGTCGAAGGTGTCGACCGGCGTCGTCAGGCCGTAGTGCGGACGCGATGTCTCGGGGGTGAACGTCCCGAACAGTCGATCCCACACGATCAACATTCCAGCGTAGTTCTTGTCGAGATAGGCGCTGTCGTTCCCATGGTGTACGCGGTGATGGGACGGGGTGTTGAAGACGAACTCGAACCATCGGGGCAGCCTGCCGATGCGCTCGGTGTGCACCCAGAATTGGTAGACCAGGTTGATCGCGAACCCCGTGAAGACCATCCACGGCGGCACGCCCAGTAGCGGTAACGGCAGCCACATGAGGATCTCGCCGCTGTTGTTCCATTTCTGTCGTAGCGCGGTGCTGAAGTTGAAGTACTCGCTCGAATGATGAGCTTGGTGTGTGGCCCACACGATGCGAGTTCGGTGCGCGATGCGGTGGTACCAGTAGAAGAGCACGTCGACGCCCACCAGCAGGATCGCCCAGGTGTACCACTGGTCCGACGGCAGGTGCCACGGCGCGAGATAGGCGTAGATCACCGAATAACCCAGCAATGCAACGGTTTTCCACCCAGTGGTGGTGACGATGGAGACCAGGCCTATCGAGATGCTGGCGCGGGCGTCGGCACGGAGATAGCTGCCCCGTCTCGGTCTGTCGTGCTCCTCCGCGGACTCCTGACGTTCGAGCACGATCGCAGCCGACCACTCCAGCGCGAGCAGGATCAGAAAGGCCGGTACCGCGAGCGCCACCGGATCCCGCAGCAACGCTGGAAGGCTGTTCCAGGCGTCGGCGATCACCCGACAACCCTACGTGACGGGTATCACAATTCTGAGGTCAGGCGCGGAACTCGCGGACGAGGGGGCAGTCGAACGGGTTGCGGTGGGACAGCCCCACCGCGTTGAGGTAGCGCACGACGATGGCGTAGGACTTGGGCAACGACGTCTCGGTGTAGGCAACTCCGTGCTGCGCGCAGTGGGCCTTGACCATCGGCCGCACCAGTTTGAGATTGGGTCGAGGCATGCTGGGGAAGAGATGGTGCTCGATCTGGTAGTTGAGTCCGCCCATCATGAAGTCGGTGAGGGGACCGCCGTCGACGTTGCGCGACATCAGCACCTGGCGCCGCAGGAAGTCGAGCTTCTCACCGGCCGGGACGAGGGGCATGCCCTTGTGGTTGGGGGCGAACGAGCCGCCCAGCAGGACGCCGAACACCGCGAGGTGCAGCGCGATGAAGCCGATCGCGAGACCGACGGGCATGGCCAGGAACGGCAGGACGAATCCGACGGTCAGGCGCAGCGTGATGAGGGCGAGCTCGAGCTTTCGGTGCTTGATCGTCTTCGACGTGAGCAGAGTCCGCACGCTGGCGATGTGCAGCACGGCGCCTTCGAGGGTGAGCAGCGGGAAGAACAGCCACCCCTGCCGACGGGTGAGCCATCCGTAGACACCGGTCCGATTCGCCGCGTACTCGGGCACGAAGGCGATGGGACCGTTGCCGATATCCGGGTCCTTGCCGATCTGATTCGGCGCGTTGTGATGCTTGCTGTGCTTGCCCTGCCACCAGTGCAGGGAGAGTCCGGCGAACGTTCCGGACAGCACCCGTGCCGTCCACTCGTTCCACTTGGGTGAATCGAACATCTGGCGGTGCGCACCGTCGTGGCCGAGAAAGCCGAACTGAGTGCTGACAACGGCGAGCGCGGCAGCGAGCGCGAGCTGCCACCACGAGTCGCCCAACAGGAATGCGCAGATCCACACCGCGAAGAAGGCGGCGACGGTGGCGACGATCCGCGTCCAGTAGAAGCCGCGCCGCCGCTGCATCAGGCCGGATGCGCGCACCGCCACCGAGAGTTCGGTGTAGGAGCTGACAAATCGGTCACGGGGGCGTTCGGAGGTGAGGGACACTTCGACCTCTTGATCCTGTGGATGGACTCGGTCCGCGGTTGCCGACTGTTTTCTTCTTCTCGACACCTCGAAATGCGGTCGTGAGGTCGATAACACGCACGTGGGGCAAGTGTGGCACAGGCTCGGCGGTGGCGCGATAGTCGGCGGACTCGCAACGTCATCCCTGTTAGTGCTCACGTGATCGTGTCGTCGGTCTGGCATCGACACCCCAGTGCCGTACTGTCGAGGTACGGCTGCAGCAGGTGCACCATTGTCGACCAGATCGTCGAGCACTTTTCTCGACATTGTTCGTGCACTACGCCAAGTGGCCGTGACCCCCACTTCTCTCGGGAGCGGACGCACGCCGGACGGCAGGTCAGACCACCGTCGGCGGCTCTTTCCCGATTAATCCAACGAAAGGGTTTCCATGGAACCCAATCCATTGTTTCTGTCCCCCGTCTCCGCCGAGTCGGAGCCCGTGGAGGCGACTGCATCGGTGGCCGCGCGCGACGCGGCCAACTCCACCGCCCCCGTCTACACCCAGTTGTTCTCCGAAACTTCATGATCGGATTTTCGTCCTGACCCGACGCCACCGCGTGCGGGATGCGTTCGGCCCGTAGATCCAGGACACTCGGTGTCCATGACCGATGCCGCCAGTTCTGCAGTGACGACCTCCGTTGCCCGCCGCATCACGCCCGGTCGCGAGCAGGACTTCGTCGCCTGGACCGATGCCGGCATCAGTGTCCTGCGCACGTTCGACGGTTTTCTCGGTGGAGGCTGGCTGCGATCGCCGACCGATCCGCACGAGTACTACGTGTTGTATCGCTTCGACTCCGACGCCCACCTCGAGCAGTGGCTGACATCCTCGTTTCGTAAAGCGTGGGTGGAACGTGGCGTGGGCGTCGCCGACGACCATGTGACGCATCGGCTCACCGGCGTCGAAGGGTGGTTCGAGCCGCAGTCGACGTTGACCGACGCGGTGCGCGTGGTCGGCGCCCCACCGCCCCGCTGGAAGCAGGCCATCGTGATTTGGTCGGCATTCTTTCCGCTGTCACTCGTACTCAATGGCATTGCATCCGAATATCTTTCGGTGTCGCTGGTGCTCCGCACCCTGTTGATCACACTGATCAGCACGCCCATCATGGTCTACGTTCTGCTGCCGTTCATCACTGCACGCGTCAAACCGTGGCTCTCGCCGTAGGGTGGCGATCGTCACAAAATTGCATACCACTGCAAACTTGCAGTCCACTGCAACTTCCGTACCCTGGGACAGGTGACTCCCGGACTACGTGACCGCAAGAAGGCGGAAACTCGTGCAGCACTCAGTGCTGCCGCGATTCGGCTCGGCCGCCGTTCGGGCTTCGACTCCGTCACGGCCGAGGCGATCGCTCGCGAGGCCGGAGTCTCCACGCGTACGTTCCACAACTACTTCTCCAGCAAAGAAGAAGCGGCCCTGCACTACTTGGAGCAGGAAGCATTCGAGTGGGTTCGACGCATCGAAGATCGACCCGCTGAAGAGAGCTTCTGGGAAACCGTACGTGTTGTGGTGCTCGGCATCGTCGAAGATCCGGCCCGAGATCTGACCGAGACCCTGGCTGTGGCGCGATTGGTCGAGGAGTCTCCGGCATTGCTGGCACGCAAACTGGAGTTCGACCGGTCGCTGACGGAGGCGTTCAAGAAAGCCGTCGCCAAGCGCACCGGGTTGGACCCCGAGGTCGATCTATACCCCTCATTGGTGCAGGCGGCCGTCGGTGCGACCGTCAGCGCTGCACTCGGATTCTTCGCGGAGTCCACTACCGCCGAGTCGGCGGATGCCGTGGTTCGACTTGCGCTGCAGCAATTGGAACGTGGCTTCGCACACCCGCTCGTCGGCTCCGCCCCTGCTCCGGCCAGCTAACCAAACCCAATCCAGTTCAGACCAAACATCTTTCGCAGAGACACCAGTTACGAGGAGCACGTCATGGCCACCTACCTCTATCGACTCGGGCGGTTTTCCTACCGTCGGAAGGGCATCATCCTTCCCATTTGGTTGGCGATCCTGGTCCTGGCAGGAATCGGTGCGGCAACGTTGTCCGGTCCGACCAGCACGTCGTTCTCCATTCCGGGTACGCCCGCCCAGGCAGCTCTGGACCTGCAGTCCGAGCGCTTCGGGGACAGTGAGGATCCCCTGACTGCGGCCAGTGCGCAGTACGTCTTCGAAGCTCCGGCCGGGACCACGCTCGAATCGCCGGCGAACACGGCCGCCATCGACAGCGTGATCTCGAACATTCGCGGGATCTCGGCGGTGGAGGATTCGGCGAAGGTCGATCCCGCGGCCGGCCCGGTGCCGGAAGGTGCTATGCCGCTGCAGGATCCGGTCGCGGGCAACCAGGCTATCGTCGACCGGTTTGCCGAGGCGGGTGCCGCGCCCGATGTCGCCGCCGCGAACGCCGCTGCGGTGTCGCCGCTGTCGCCCGACAAGACCATCGGGATCCTGCAAGTTCCGCTCTCGGGATCCGTCACCGACGTTACTGCCGAGGTCAGAACCGAACTGCAGGACGCCGCGCAGCCCGCTCGCGATGCCGGGCTGACCGTCGAAATCGGTGGCAGCGCAATGCAGGCCAACGAACCGCCCGGTGGTAGTGCCGAATTGATCGGCCTTGCCGTCGCCGCTGTCGTCCTGGTCGTCATGTTCGGCTCGCTCGTCGCAGCCGGGCTTCCACTGATCACCGCCATCGTCGGCATCGGTGTCACCAGCCTGACCATCACCACGGCATCTGGCTTCGCGGAACTGACCCAGTTCACCCCGATTCTGGCGATCATGATCGGTCTGGCAGTCGCGATCGACTACTCGTTGTTCATCGTCGCCCGATTCCGTAACGAGCTCGCCGAAACGGACAATCGCGAGGAAGCAGCGGGACGCGCTGTCGGAACTGCCGGTAGCGCTGTGGTGTTCGCAGGGACAACGGTGATCATCGCGCTGGTTGCTCTGCGGGTGGTCGGCATCCCGTTCCTCTCACAGATGGGCTTGGCCGCGGGCCTCGGTGTGCTGGTTGCCGTCCTCGTCGCGTTGACGATGCTTCCCGCCGTGCTGGGTCTGTTCGGGAAAAAGGCATTCTCCGGCAAGATCCGGACGGTCCCGGATCCGGAGCACGACGACAAGCCGACCAACGGTCTCCGATGGGTCCGCGCCGTCATCAAGCGCCCCGCGCTGGTGCTCATCGTCGGCATCGTTGTTCTCGGCGTGATCGCCGGTCCCATGACGTCCTTGCGACTGGCGTTGCCGTCCGTCGCGACCGCCGAGCCGGGAACCCCGGCGCGCGAGGCATACGACCTCGTCGACAAGGGCTTCGGCCCCGGCCGCAACGGTCAACTGTTGATGGTGGTCGACGCGTCCGGTGTCCCCGAGGCAGATCGTGAGGCCGCCTTCCAGGCCGTCGTCGACCGTGCGTCCGAGGAAAGCGATGTCGCCAACGCTCAGCAGGCGGGGGTCAATCCGGCCGGCGACACCGCGCTGGTGTCGGTGACGCCGAACAGCTCGCCGATCAGCGAGGACACCCAGAATCTGGTGAACTCGCTGCGTGACGCGGAAGGGTCGCTGCAGTCCGAGTTCGGGGTGACCTACGGCGTCACCGGCCAGACCGCCTTGGAGATCGACGTCTCCGATCGACTGCAGTCCGCGCTGGTTCCGTACCTCGCGGTGGTCGTCGGCCTGGCGTTCTTGCTGCTGATGGTCGTATTCCGGTCGATCCTAGTGCCGCTCACGGCCACCGTCGGATTCCTGCTGAGCGTCCTCGCAACCTTCGGCGCGACGGTGTTCATCTTCCAGGAGGGTGGACTGGGCCTGATCTCCAATCCGCAGCCGATCGTCAGCTTCATGCCTATCTTCTTGATCGGGGTGGTGTTCGGTCTCGCCATGGACTACCAGGTGTTCCTGGTATCCCGAATGCGCGAGGCGTACGTGCACGGTGCCTCTGCCCAAGAGGCGATCGTCACCGGCTTCAAGTACGGCGCTCGCGTCGTGGCGGCCGCGGCAGTCATCATGATCTCCGTGTTCGCGGCCTTCATGTTGGAGCCGGACGCGTTCATCAAATCCATCGGGTTCGCGCTTGCCGCCGCGGTGTTCTTCGACGCGTTCGTGGTTCGCATGGTGTTGATTCCGGCGGTCATGGCACTGCTGGGAGACAAGGCCTGGTATCTACCGAAATGGCTGGACAAGATTCTGCCGAACGTGGATATCGAGGGTGAGAAGTTGACTCGCATCTCCTCGGAGGATCGGGTTCCGGCCACCACGTCCTGACCCCCCACCCGTCAGCCGAGAAAGGTTCAACGACTCCCATGTTGATCGTGCTTCTTCGCCGCTATCTGGCGCCGTATCGACGGGCGCTGACGGGTGTCGTGGTGCTGCAGTTCGTGGCCACCGTGGCCTCGCTGTACCTGCCCAGCCTCAATGCCGACATCATCGACAACGGGGTGACGACGGGCGACACGGGCTACATCGTCTCGACCGGCACCATGATGTTGGTGGTGTCCGCGGTGCAGATCGCCTGTTCGGTCGGCGGCGTCTACTTCGGCGCCCAAGCAGCCATGGCGGCCGGCCGGGACATTCGAGGCGCACTGCTCGACCGGGTGGGCACCTTCTCGGCACGCGAGGTGGGAACGTTCGGTGCCCCGTCGCTGATCACTCGCAACACCAATGACGTGCAACAGGTTCAGATGGTTGTCCTGATGGGATGCACCATCCTGGTGATGGCGCCGATCATGTGCGTCGGCGGCATCGTCATGGCGCTGCGCGAAGATCTGGGCCTGTCCTGGCTGCTCGGCATCGCCGTTCCCGCGCTCGCGCTCAGTATGGGTTTCGTCGTCGTTCGCATGGTACCCGCGTTCAAGGTCATGCAGAAGCGAATCGACACTGTCAATCGTGTTCTGCGCGAGCAGATCACGGGCATTCGGGTGGTACGCGCGTTCGTTCGCGAGCCGTACGAGGTGGCTCGGTTCGACGGGGCCAACACCGCCCTCACCGCCACCGCTCTCCAGGTCGGGCGGCTGATGGCACTGATGTTCCCGCTGGTGATGTTGATCAGCAACGTCACCAGCGTCGCGGTTATCTGGTTCGGTGGTCACGCCGTCGACGAGGGCCGTATGCAGATCGGCTCGCTGACCGCGTTGCTCAGCTACATCATGCAAATTCTGATGGCGGTCATGATGGCCTCGTTCATCGCCATGATGATTCCCCGCGCGAGCGTGTGCGCCGAGCGCATCGTCGAGGTTCTCGACACGGACACCTCCGTCGTTCCGTCTCCGACACCCGTCGGGTTCGCGTCCGCGCCGTCCACCGTCGAGTTCGATGGTGCCGGATTTGCTTATCCCGCAGCCGATCACCCGGTTCTGGGGGACGTCCGTTTCCGGGCGGAGGCCGGCACCACCACCGCGATCATCGGAAGTACCGGTGCGGGCAAGTCGACGCTGATCAATCTGATTCCCCGCCTGATCGATGCCACCGACGGAGCAGTTCGCGTCGGCGGAACCGATGTGCGAGAGCTGGATCCGAACGTCTTGCGATCGGTCATCGGACTGGTGCCGCAGCGGCCGTTCCTGTTCTCGGGGACCATTGCGTCCAATCTGCGCTACGGAAAGGAAGACGCGACGGAGACCGAGATGTGGGATGCGCTCGAGGTCGCGCAGGCGGCCGACTTCGTTCGTGAGATGCCGGAAGGGCTCGACACCCCGGTCGCCCAGGGCGGTACGACGGTGTCCGGCGGGCAGCGTCAACGCCTGGCCATCGCGCGGGCCGTCATTCGTCGTCCGAGCATCTACGTCTTCGACGACGCGTTCTCCGCGCTGGACCTGACCACGGACTCCAATCTGCGCGCCGCGCTGCGGCCCATCACCAGGGACGCGTGCGTCATCGTCGTTGCGCAACGGGTGTCCACCATCAGGGAAGCCGACCGCATCGTGGTCCTCGACGACGGCCACACGGTCGGGGTTGGAACCCATGACGAACTCGTCGAGTCGTGCCCCACCTACGCCGAGATCGTCGATTCTCAGCGCACCGCAGCAGGTGTGTCGTGACCCGCCCGGATGGACCGCCCCCGCCCGGCGCGCCGGGCACCAAGGCCATGAACTTCGGTCCGTCGGTTGCCCGTCTGCTTCGGCGGTTGCGTCCGCAGCGCACGCTGCTCTCGATCGTCCTGGTCTTCGCGATCGGCAGCGTGGTGCTGACCGTGCTCGCGCCGAACATTCTGGGTAAAGCGACCAACCTGATCTTCGACGGTATCGTCGGCCGCTCGCTGGACCCGTCGCTGACCAAGGACCAAGTGGTCGAGAACCTGCGAGCCCGCGGGGAGGGCAGCCGCGCCGACATGGTGTCGAGCATGGACGTCGTCCCCGGCCGAGGAGTCGACTTCGACGCGGTGGGGAAGGTCCTGCTCGTCGTCCTCGTGCTGTACCTCGGATCGGCGTTGCTGTCCTGGGTGCAGGGGTACCTGTTGAACATCGCCCTCCAGCGCGTGATCAAGCGACTGCGCACCGACGTCGAGACCAAGATTCATCGGCTTCCGTTGCGCTACTTCGATTCCCACAAGCGTGGCGACGTGCTCTCACGTGTCACCAACGACATCGACAACGTCTCGCAGAGCTTGCAGCAGAGCCTCAGTCAGCTGGTCGTCTCGGTGCTGACCGTCTTCGGAATTCTCGGAATGATGCTGTGGATCTCGCCGCTGCTCGCGCTGGTGGCCATCCTCACGGTGCCGCTGTCGGTGCTGGTGACAGCGCAGATCGCCAAGCGGTCCCAACCACACTTCATCGCGCAATGGAAGCAGACCGGCTCGCTCAACGCGCAGGTGGAAGAGGCGTACACCGGACACGAGCTGGTCAAGGCGTACGGACGCCAGGCCGAGACGGCGCGGGTGTTCCACGACAGCAACGAGCAGCTCTACCAGGCGAGCTTCCGTGCGCAGTTCATCTCCGGAATCATCATGCCCGCCATCATGTTCCTGGGAAATCTGAACTACGTGGCCATCGCCGTGGTGGGCGGCCTGCGGGTGGCGTCGGGCACGCTGAGCCTCGGCGAGGTGCAGGCCTTCATCCAGTACTCGCGGCAATTCACGCAACCGTTGACGCAGATCGGCTCGATGGTCAATCTGTTGCAGTCGGGCGTCGCGTCGGCCGAGCGTATCTTCGAGATCCTCGATGCCGAGGAGGAAGGAGCCGACCCGTCGTCCCCGATCACTCCGTCCGATCGCCGCGGCCGCGTCGAGTTCACGGACGTGAGCTTCCGCTACGAGGCAGACCGGCCGTTGATCGACGGACTGTCGTTCGTCGCCGAGCCGGGACAGATGATCGCGATCGTCGGTCCCACCGGAGCCGGCAAGACGACGCTGGTCAATCTGGTGATGCGCTTCTACGACATCGACTCGGGATCGATCACGCTCGACGGCGTCGACACGCGGCAGATGACCAGGGACACGCTGCGCTCGCGCACCGGAATGGTGCTCCAGGACACGTGGCTGTTCGGTGGCAGTATCCGCGACAACATCGCCTACGGCAATCCCGACGCCACCGAGGATCAGATCATGGAGGCCGCGAAGGTCAGCTACGTCGATCGGTTCGTTCACTCGCTGCCGGCGGGCTACGACACCGTGATCGACGAGGAGGGCAACAACGTCAGCGCAGGTGAGAAGCAGCTCATCACCATCGCGCGTGCGTTCCTGGCGAACCCGGCGGTTCTGATCCTCGACGAAGCGACCAGTTCCGTCGACACCCGCACCGAGTTGCTGGTGCAGAAGGCAACTGCCGCTCTGCGTAGCGACCGCACCAGTTTCGTTATTGCACATCGCCTCTCGACGATCCGCGATGCCGACCTCATTCTGGTGATGGAGAGCGGGTCGATCGTGGAGCAGGGAACCCACGATCAGCTGATCGCAGATCGTGGTGCCTACTACCGGCTCAGCGCCTCGGGGTTGCAGGAGCAGGAAGCGGCGTCTGGTTCGATGGGCACGTGAGCTCTCCCAGCGAAGATTTCTTCACCGTCGGAACCCGGATCGAGGATCATCTCGGTCGCACCGGCACTCTGCGTACACCGCACGGTGCGATCGAGACCCCCGCGTTCATCGCCGTCGGGACCAAGGCGACAGTCAAGGCGGTGCTGCCGGAGTCGATGAAAGAGCTTGGCGCACAGGCGGTTCTGGCAAACGCATACCACCTGTACCTACAACCCGGCCCGGACATCGTGGACGCCGCCGGCGGACTCGGCCGGTTCATGAACTGGGACGGTCCGACCTTCACCGACAGCGGCGGGTTCCAGGTCATGTCGCTGGGCGTGGGCTTCAAGAAGGTCATCTCCATGGATGCATCACGCGTCCAGTCCGACGATGTCATCGCCGGGGGCAAGGAGCGGCTGGCACACGTGGACGACGACGGTGTCACGTTCAAATCGCACCTCGACGGTTCGAAGCACCGATTCACCCCCGAGGTGTCGATGCAGATCCAGCATCAGCTGGGCGCGGACATCATGTTCGCGTTCGACGAGCTGACGACCCTGATGAACACCCGTGGGTATCAGGAGAGGTCGCTGGATCGAACACAGGCCTGGGCGGTTCGGTGCATCGCCGAGCACGAGCGGCTGACGGCCGAGCGTGCGGACAAGCCCTATCAGGCGCTGTTCGGTGTGGTGCAGGGCGCGCAGTACGAGGATCTGCGTCGCAAAGCCGCGCACGATCTCGAGACCATCGTCGGCGAGACCGGCCGCGGGTTCGACGGCTACGGCATCGGCGGCGCACTGGAGAAGCAGAACCTGGGCACCATCGTGCGATGGGTGAACGAGGAACTCCCCGAACACAAACCGCGCCACATGCTGGGTATCAGCGAGCCGGACGACTTCTTCGTCGCCATCGAGAACGGCGCCGACACCTTCGACTGCGTGAACCCGTCACGGGTGGCCCGCAACGCGGCGATCTACACCCCGGACGGCCGATTCAACATCAACACAGCCCGCTTCCGTCGGGACTTCACGCCCATCGACGAGAACTGCGACTGCTATACCTGCGCGCACTACACGCGGGCGTATCTACACCACCTGTTCAAGGCGAAGGAGATGCTGGCCTCGACCTTGGCGACCATTCACAACGAGCGATTTACCGTGCGTCTGGTCGACGACATCCGGGCCTCGATCCGTGAGGGACGGTTCCACGAATTCAAGGCCGAGACCCTGCGCCGCTTCTACTAGCGATGCCGCAGGCCCACTAGGAGTACGTCGGCTCGCGCTTCTTGATGTATGCGATGACGCGGTAGGTGATCGGCAACACGAGCACCTCGACGAGTGTCTTCCACAGGAATCCGACGATCACGTAGTTGACGAAGTCGGCGCCGGTGGTGATGCCGATGACGCCGGCGGCGATGCTGCAGAAGATCAGGGTGTCGAAGAATTCACCGACGACGGTGGACCCGATGAGTCGCGCCCACAGGTGCTTCTCCTTCGTGCGCTCCTTGATCTTCACCAGCACGATGGAGTTGAGAAGCTGCCCGACGGTGTACCCGGCAAGACCGGCGAGCACGAGGCGCGGCACGACGCCGACGACGGTTTCGAGGGCGGCCTGGTTCTCGTAGAACGAGGCGGCGGGGAGTTCGATCGCGATCCAGAAGCACACCGAGGTGAGCAGGAGCGATCCGAAGCCCAGGTAGATGGCTCGGCGCGTGGCTTTGAGTCCGTACACCTCGCTGAGCACGTCGCCGAGGATGTAGGCGAGCGGAAAGAGGAAGAACGCGCCGTCGGTATTGATCGGGAGGATCTGGAATGGTCCGAGCGAGACGTCGGAGGAGGCGAAGAAGGCGACACCCTTGCTGGCGGCCACGTTCGAGATCAGCAGAGTCGCGACGAACAGCGCGACGATTCCGGGGTAGTAGCCCCTGCCGATGTGTGCGAACGAGGCCTGTCCAGACGGGGAGTCGCCGTCGGTGGCGGTCGTGTTGGTGGTAGTCACACCCTCGATCCAAGCACCGAGACGACGACGGTCGCGAATCCCGTGCAGGGATTCGCGCCCGTCGTGGGTCTAGGCCGGTTACTTCTTGACCACCTGGGTGCCACCGGCGAACTCGTCGTGCTTGCCCTGCTTGGAGGGGCTCGAGTTGATGGTGACGGCGATGACGATCACGGCGATGAAGGCAAGCAGGCTGCCCAGGAACGGGATGATGTTGAGCAGCGTGAATGCATTGCGGATCGCGGACTGCTGAAGTGACGGGGTCGGCGAGCCGGCAGGCCCGTGTACCTGCAGTCCCAGGATCTTCTTGCCGAGTGTCGCGCCCCGGCTGGTCTCCATGCCGACGAAGTAGGCGAACGTCAGGATTCCGGAGAACAGGCCGGTGACCAGCACGTTGTCGGCTCCACCGAAGACTGCCGACAGAATGAGCGCGACGATCCCGACGATGATGCCGTCGATGATGCGGGCACCGAGTCGCACGCCGAGCGTTCCGGGCCGTCCGCCGCCGGGGAGGCCCCCGAAGTTGGAGTCACCGAAGTTGGAATCACCGGAGCCGTACGGGTTCTGTTCGTACGGTGGGGGCGTGGGGTAGTTGCCCTGCTGCGGGTAGCCGCCCTGCTGGGGGTAGCCGCCCTGCTGGGGCGGGGGGTAGTTGCCCTGCGGGGGCGGGTAGCCACCCTGCTGGGGCGGGGGATAGTTGCCCTGCGGGGGCGGGTAGTTGCCCTGCGGGGGAGGGGGGTATCCACCGGGGTTCTGCGGATCCTTGTCGGGGTCGAAGCCGCCTGAGGTCATGATGTCCTTCTCGTCCGGGGGAAGAGGTCGGCTCCATTTTACGTCCGATTCGTCCCACACGGTGTAGGGCGCCCCATTGCAACGCTATATCGATCGAACAGGGCTGTACGGAATCAGTTGCCCAGCACGTGCCAAGGCTCCCGCGGCAGCGCCGACAAGGTCCACGTTTCGAGCAACTCGGCCGGATCGGTGCAGCCAGGGGCCCCGATGGACGCCAGGATCTCTGCGAGTACGTCCGCGGTGGTCGCGCCCGCTTCGAGTCGATCGCGCAACGTGACGGCGCCGTCCCGTTTGGCCAATCTCGCGCCGGTAGGCCCCAGTGCCAGCGGAACGTGCACGTACTCGGGCACGGGAATGTCCAGCAGTTGCGCGAGGTAGGCCTGGCGCGGTGCGGACGTGAGGAGATCGTCGGCTCGAACCACCTGGTCTACCCGTTGGAACCCGTCGTCGACGACGACTGCCAGGTTGTAGGCGGGCACGCCGTCGGTGCGTTGCAGGACCAGATCGTCGACCGGCCCCGTGTACTTGCCCATCAGTGCGTCCGTGACCTCGAAGCTCGGGGTATCCGAGCGCAGTCTCAGCGCCGGCCTACGCCCGTCGCGTCGTCGTTCTGCTCGACCGGCGTCGGTGAGGTTCCGGCAGGTGCCCGGGTAGGCACCCGGCGGGGCGTGCGGCGCCGACGCGGCCTCCTGGATTTCCCGACGCGTGCAGAAGCACTCGTAGACGAGTCCGGCCGATCGCAGGGTGTCGATAGTCTCGGCGTAGGCGTCCCGCCGGTCGGATTGCCGGACGGGCGAGGCGTCGAAGCCGATGCCGAGTGCTGCCAGATCGTCCAGCTGACGCGCCTCCGCACCGGACTGGACCCGATCGAGATCTTCGATGCGGAGCAGAAAAGCACGTCCCGACTGCCGGGCCAGCAGCCACGCGAGCACAGCCGTCCGAAGATTCCCGACATGCAGATCGCCGGACGGGCTGGGGGCGAAACGGCCGGCGCCGCTCACTCGGTGCGCCCGAGAAGTTCGCCGGTGCGAGCGGTGACCGCCCGTCGAAGTGCGGTTACGACGACCGCCACCTCCGGGCGGCGGAGTGTCTCGCTGCGCGCCACGAGCCAGTAGGCCAGCGTCACCGATACTTCCGAGCGCAGGACGCGCACGAGATCGTCGTGGCGCTCCGCCATGAAGCACGGAAGCAGCCCGACGCCGGCTCCTGCGCGGGTGGCCTCGACGTGCACGAATACATTGGTCGAGCTCACCGAGCTGCGCATTCCCGGCAGCCCCGGTGCCTCCCCGGCGTTGCCGATCGCAACGGATCGCGCCAAATCCAGATCGTCCACGTGCAACATCGATTCCACGAAGTACACCAGCGGGTGGTGTGTGAGGTCGGCGCGCGTTGTCACCGGGCCCCGACGGTCCAGGTAGTCCCGCGTCGCGTACATCCCCAGGCAGTAGTCCCCCAGGTGCAGAGCTTCCGCCCGATGAACCCGGGGTGCGCCGACGACGATCTCGATGTCCATGCCTGATCGCTGCTGTGACGCACGGCGGGTCGCGGCCACCAGTTCCACCGCAACATCCGGGTGTCGGCCCTGCACCTCCACTGCTGCGGGTGCAGCGATGTACGCGCTGAAGCCGTCGGTGGCGCATACCCGCACCACTCCGTGCAACGCGGCGCCGTTCGGATTGACCAACCCCCGCATTGCTCCGTCGACGGTTTCTGCGGCGTTCAGCGCAATGCGTCCGAGATCGGTCAGCTCCCAGCCTCCCGACGTCTTGACCAGCACACGTCCACCCAGGGCGTTCTCGAGCGAGGCGATACGACGCGAGACGGTGGTGTGGTTGACGCCGAGGCTGTCCGCGGCGGCGGTGAAGCGTCCGCTGCGCCCGACGGCGAGCAGGACCAACAGGTCGTCGGCGCTCGGCGGGAGGGTCATGTGTGCATCTTTGCAGTTCGGTGGTGCGTCAGCGTCCATTGTGGCGATCGGTGGGCTACCCCGATACTTCGTACAGCATGTGCTCTGGGTCACCCACCGGAGTGCGGTCTCGAGCAAGGAGTACGTCATGTCGGTTGTCGACAGAGTGGACCACGACGAGGAACCGTCGGGCCTGCGAAAGGTGGTCGCCGCATCCATGGCGGGCACCGTGGTCGAGTGGTACGAGTTCTTCCTCTACGGCACGGCGGCAACGCTGGTGTTCAGCAAGATCATGTTCGCCGAAGGAACCAGCGAACTCGACGCAATTCTCGCGGCGTTCGTCACCTACGCCGTCGGCTTCGTCGCCCGCCCGTTGGGCGGCATCGTCTTCGGCCACTTCGGCGACAAGTACGGACGCAAGAAGTTGTTGCAGTTCTCGCTGGTCCTGGTGGGCGCAGCGACGTTCCTGATGGGCTGCCTGCCCACCTTCGGACAGGTGGGCTACTGGGCACCCGCGATGCTGGTCACGTTGCGTTTCATCCAGGGCTTTGCCGTCGGCGGAGAGTGGGGCGGCGCGGTCCTTCTGGTCGCCGAGCACAGCCCGAACAAGAGCCGCGGCTTCTGGGCGAGTTGGCCGCAGGCGGGTGTCCCCGGCGGCAACCTACTCGCCACGGTGGTGCTGCTGGTACTGACCACGACGCTGTCGGACGACGCGTTCCTCAGCTGGGGCTGGCGCATCGCGTTCTGGTTGTCCGCCGTCATCGTCTTCGTCGGCTACTACGTGCGCACCAAGGTCACCGACGCCCCGATCTTTCTCGAGGCGCAGAAGCAGGCCGAGGTCATCAAGGCCGCGTCGTACGGCGTGTTCGAGGTGGTCAAGCGCTACCCGCGTGGCGTGTTCACCGCGATGGGACTGCGCTTCGGCGAGAACGTCATGTACTACCTGGTGGTCACGTTCTCGATCACCTACCTGACCGTCGAGGTGGGGACCGACACCAGCACGATCCTGTGGTGGATGTTGGCGGCGCATGCCGTGCACTTCGCGGTGATTCCGTTGGTGGGCAAGCTCGCCGACCGCGTCGGGCGTCGCCCGGTGTACCTGGCCGGTGCGGTCACCGCGGGCACCTGGGGATTCTTCGCCTTCCCGATGATGAACAGCGGACACAACGTGGTCATCATGCTGGCGATCATCATCGGTTTGGTCTTCCACGCGTTCATGTACGCGACTCAGCCCGCGATCATGTCGGAGATGTTCCCGACGCGAATGCGGTATTCCGGTGTCTCACTGGGATATCAGGTCACGTCGATCGTCGCGGGCTCGCTCGCACCGATCATCGCGGTGAAGCTGCTCGACGTGTACGGGTCGTCGGTGCCCATCGCCTGGTACCTCGCCGGGTCGGCGCTGATCACGCTGATCGCCGTTGTGGCTGCACGGGAAACCAAGGGAATCGCGTTGCAGAGCATCGACATCGCCGACGCGAAGAACCTGGCGGACGAGGACGAGCTGGCCAAAGCAGGCATCGCCCCGTAGTCGGTCAGGCAGTAGTCGGTCGCGCAGTAGTCCAGCACGCGAAAACGCCCTCTCCCGGTGTGGGAGAGGGCGTTTGTCGACGCGGATGATTCAGGCGCCGGCCACGAGGTGGGGCTTGACCGGCTGAGCCTTGCACTCCTGCATGAACTCCTCGAATACGCGATCGAACCGATCCGGATTATCGAGGTGCGGAAAATGTCCTGCACGCTCGAAGATCTCGACTCTTCCGTTGGGAAGCTCTGCGCGCGCGTTCTCGGTGTGCGCGTTGGGGATGATGCTGTCGCGCGCACCCCAGATGAGCATCGCCTGAATGTTGGGGAAGTTCGCGAAATGCGGTGTGGCGTTGATGGTCTGACCACGGAAACCGATCACCGACCGAGCGGTGGCCAGGAACGCGCGACGCGATCCGGCGTCCTTGACGGATCCGAAGCTTCGCCACGCCTCGGTGGCACTGGCGCTCATCAGTGGCAGGCCCAGCTTGTCCAGCTGGTCGATGGCGAGGTCGGTGACGCCCCGAACGGTGCGCGACGCCATCAGCGGAAGCACCAGTTCGCTGCCCGGGAGCGTCGCGGCGCGGAGCAGCGGGCTGACCTCGGGTCCGAGGCCGCCGCTGGCGATCAGCACCATGCGTTCGACCAACTCGGGGAACAAGTACAAGGTCTGCATCGCGATGCCGCCGCCGAGCGAGTGGCCGACGAACGTGGCCGACGGGATCGACAAGCTGGTCAGCAGGTCGCGCACGGTTGCCGCATGAGCGCTGATGGAGTAGTCGCCGAGAGGCTTGTCCGAGTCGCCGTGGCCCAACAGATCGGGAACGATGACGCGATAACGCCGGGACAGCGACTCGACCTGTGGTTCCCAGTTGTGATGCGAACCCAGCAGCCCGTGGATCAACACGACTGCGGGGCCTTGCCCTACGTCCAGGTACTTCAGTTCGTTGCCGTGCAGACTGAACGTCTGCATCTCCGGCTGTGCGGTATTCGATGCCGCCATGGGAGGTCCCTCCGTTGTGCGTCCAGTACAAGTGTGCACCGAGTTTCTGTGTGACGGGTTGATACGACGCCATGTGATGCCAGACATTTGCCCAGCTCGGGAGGCACGTGTCACAACATGTTTGTTCGGGAAACAAGGCGATTCGAGCCGTTGTTCCGGCTGTGACCAGGCGTTCCGCCGCCGTACGTCGGAGAAATTCGCGGAAACGGCAACGGATGGCAAAGTGGTCGCGATGGTCGTCCTGGTTCGTGGAGTGAGCTGGCCTCGTGACGAGCCGGTGCTCGGTGTCACCGATCTCGCGACGGGGGACATGTCGTCGATTCCTCTGCATTCGTCCGCGCTGCGCTATCGGTGTGTCGACGCGCCCGGCGTGCTGTGGTGTATCGGTCGTCGGAGCGAGCGCGGCGCCGCCCCGTGTCCCACCGGTGCACGCGCGACGTCGGGTGCGCATTGTGACGCGTGCGTCGCTGCCGACCCCTACCGATTCGTTCACATCGTGCACCGACAGGACTTTTTGTCGAAGGGTCTGGAAAGCGTTGTGATGCAGCCCCATTGGCTGTACATCGCGACGTTCGCTGACGGCACCGACAAAGTGGGGACGGCCGCCGATCCACGCAAGTGGGGTCGATTGACCGAGCAGGGCGCGATCGTCGGGCGCTACATCGCCCACGCCGTCGACGGCCGCGTGGTGCGGCACCTCGAGGATGCGATGTCCGACACGGCCGGTCTACGACAGGCGGTGCGCGCGTCGGCGAAAGTGGCCGGTCTGAGTGCGCCGCGCGACCCAGCGCGGCTGGATCGCTCCAACGCGGACGCTGCAGCCCTCGCCCGAGACGTGCTGTCCGATCTGACGGCGGACTTCTCCGACGACGACTTTCGGATCGTCGACGAGCAGTGGCAGCCGCCTCACGGCCGCGAACAGGTGTTTGCCGGTCGACGTTCGGAATATCCCCTGGACACGGCGGTAGGGGAGCATGGACTGGCCATGCAGTGGTGCGTCGGATCGGCCATCGGCGTGACCGTGGCCGCACACCCCGAGTCGATGTTCGTCGCGGATCTCTCGCGCCTTCGAGGCAGGCGGGTCGAGTGGGGGGAGTTCGAGACGGTGCTGCCTGCGATGCAGGAATCACTGTTCTGAGCCCCGATGCAACTCTGGACCCTCGCGCTGCGCACGAGAGTCCAGAGAGTGGCGGAGGATAGGGGATTTGAACCCCTGAGGGCGTTAACCCAACCCGCGTTCCAGGCGAGCGCCATAGGCCACTAGGCGAATCCTCCGTGGGCAACCATACCGGCGATACCCCTGCGGAGACGAATCGGGTCGATGAAATGGGCGGTTCGACAGAGCGGGCCACGGTGTGGCTAGAGTGGTCACCGGATCCCGCGCGGCGTGCATCCTGTGAACTCCCCCAGGGCCGGAAGGCAGCAAGGGTCAACGGGCTCTGCCGGGTGCGCGGGGTCCCCTTAACTTTTGCGCGCAGACCGCCCGACGGAACCGAAAGGCATCCCTCCGCCATGACCGGCCAGACGCAACTCGGACTGATGACCCCTGACGAGCTGGCCGCGGAGCACGACAAGCGCGCCGATCAGTACCGGGCCCTGAAGGCCCGCGAACTCTCGCTCGATCTGACCCGCGGAAAGCCGTCGCCCGAGCAGCTCGACCTCGCGCGTGAATTACTGACGCTGCCCGGCGACGATTTTCGAGACGGCAAAGGCACGGACTGCCGCAACTACGGCGGACTGCAGGGCCTGCCCGAGCTGCGTGCCGTTTTCGGTGAACTGCTGAACATTCCCGCGTCCAATCTGCTGGCCGGGGGCAACGCGAGCCTCGAGATCATGCACGACCTGGTGGTGTGGGGACTGCTTCACGGCACTGTGGATTCGGTGCGGCCGTGGTCCGCGGAACCGGTGGTGCGCTTCCTGTGCCCCAGCCCCGGATACGACCGTCACTTCGCTGTCACCGAGAGCTTCGGCATCGAGATGATTCCGGTGACGATGAACCCGGACGGACCGGATATCGCCGAAATCGAGCAGCTGGTGTCGTCCGATCCACAAATCAAGGGCATGTGGTGTGTGCCCAACTACGCCAACCCCACCGGCGCCGTGTACTCCGACGAGGTCGTTCGAGCTCTCGTGTCCATGAACACCGCCGCCGCCGACTTCCGCTTGTTCTGGGACAACGCCTACGCAGTGCACCCCTTGGGTGAGCAGTTCCCGCCGGCGTACGACGTGATCGGCATGTCGGCGGAGGCGGGCCACCCGAACCGGCCCTACGTTTTCGCCTCGACATCCAAGATCACTTTCGCCGGCGCGGGTGTCAGCTTCCTCGGATCGTCCACCGAGAACCTCGACTGGTATCAAAGTCACTTCGGGAAGAAGAGCATCGGCCCGGACAAGCTCAACCAGCTCCGTCACCTGCGGTTCTTCGGCGACGCAGAGGGCGTGCGTGCGCACATGGCGAAACATCGCGAGATCATGGCACCGAAGTTCGCGCTGGTGCAGGACATACTCGACGACCGTCTGGGTGCCTCCAAAGTGGCGTCGTGGACCGATCCGCAGGGCGGGTACTTCGTCAGCCTCGACGTCATGGACGGCACCGCAGCCCGCACGATCTCGCTGGCCAAGGACGCAGGCATCGCGCTCACCGGAGCCGGTTCTGCCTTCCCGTACAAGAAGGACCCGAACGACCGGAATATCCGCCTCGCGCCCAGCTTCCCGTCGACGGACGAGGTGGCTGCGGCAATGGACGGCGTCGCAACCTGTGTGTTGCTCGCGGCGGTCGAGAAGCTGCTCGGCGCTTCCCGCAACGGTTAGAGCATCTCGCAGCGGTTGTAACCGTTGCGGGTTGCGGACTGCGCTGCGGGAACCACAGCCTGTGGATAACCGCGAGCACGGATTCTGGATTCGGTTCACCATGACCCTGTGACCGACGACCTTTTCGCCCGGCGTGATCTCGTGCGGCGCGGTGTCAGTGATTCCGAGATCCGTGGTGCACGACGGTCCGGCGCCATCTGTCCGGTCCGCCGAGGCTGGTATGCCGCGCAGGGTGCGATGGCTCAGCTCACCGACGAGGAACGGCATCTGGTGCTGGCTCGGGCGACCCTCGGTGGAAGTGGTGGCGGCTCGGCTTTGAGTCACGAATCCGCAGCTCTGGCCCTCGGGCTGTCTCTGTGGCAAGGACCTCCCGATCTCGTCCACGTCAGTGTCGACCGAGCCAGCGGATCCAGACGCAGCGCCGGGCGCTACCGACACTGCGCCCGGCTCGACGAGGCCGATGTGCGTGTGGTCGACAGCATGCGTGTGACGTCTCCGGCGCGGACGGTCGCGGATCTGGCGTGCTCGCTGACATTCGAGGAGGCGGTGTGTGTCGGCGACTCGGCTCTTCGTGAATACGGGATCGACGCCGGGGACGTACTCGATGCGCTGAGCCGGTGTGGCCGTCGGCACGGGGCAGCCCGCGCACGACGAGCAATCGCGTTTCTCGACGGTCGGAGCGAGAGCGTCGGCGAATCTCGGAGCAGGGTGTACCTCCAGAGGTACGACGTGCCGATGCCGGAGCTGCAGGTGGAGCTGGTTGCGGGCGGACGACTCTTCCGGCCGGATTTTTTGTGGCGCGTCGATCGGCTGATTGGCGAGTTCGACGGTCTGGCCAAGTATTCGGGTGGCGGAGAGACCGTGGTGCAGGAAAAACTCCGCGAGGACGCGCTCCGAGCCGCGGGGTGGCGGGTGCAGCGTTGGACGTGGGCAGAACTGTCCGACAATCGACTGGCGCACCGACTGCTCGGCGCTCTGAAGGGCTGACGCGTTCCCGCAACGTCCCCGGCATCTCGCAACGGTTCCAACCGCTGCAGGGTGCTCGAAGCGCTGCGGTAAGCGTGACAAACTGACCTCATGGCCACGACTTTGCACCTGGTCGGCGATCCGGACGCCGACGCGCTCCTTGCCTCCGATCCGTTGGCGCTGCTCATCGGCATGCTGCTGGACCAGCAGGTGCCCATGGAGTCGGCGTTCGCTGGTCCGAAGAAATTGGTGGACCGCATCGGATCGCTCGACGTTCGTGCCATTGCCGAGATGCCGGAAAGCGATTTCCTCGACATTTGCAGCGCCACGCCGGCGGTGCACCGTTTTCCCGGCTCGATGGGCAAGCGAATCCAGTCGATGTGCTCGTACATCGTCGATACCTGGGACGGGCGCGCCGATGCCATCTGGACCGAGGGTGAGCCGAACGGCAAAGAGGTGCTGAAGCGGCTCAAAGCGCTGCCCGGGTACGGCGATCAGAAAGCGCGCATCTTCCTCGCACTGCTGGGAAAGCAGATGGGCGTGGAGCTGGCGGGATGGCGCGACGCAGCAGGCGCGTATGGCGAGGACGGCTCGCGCCGATCGATTGCCGACGTGGTCGACGCGCAGTCGCTCGGTGAAGTACGCGAGTTCAAGAAGGCTGCCAAGCGGGCCGCCAAGGAGAGCGCGGGGTCCTAGGTTCCCGCCCAGCGTTCTGTCGGCGTGCGTCGGTACTCTCTCTCGCGTGGCCCTGTACCGGAAGTACCGTCCAGCGACGTTCGCGGAAGTGGTCGGGCAGGAGCACGTCACCGAGCCGCTGTCCGTCGCTCTCGACTCCAAGCGCATCAATCACGCCTACCTGTTCTCGGGTCCTCGCGGCTGCGGTAAGACCTCGTCCGCGCGCATCCTCGCGCGCTCGCTCAACTGCGTCGAAGGGCCCACCTCCACTCCCTGCGGTGTGTGCGGTTCGTGTGTCGCACTGGCGCCGGGCGGGCCGGGAAATCTGGATGTGATCGAGCTCGACGCGGCCAGTCACGGCGGCGTCGACGACACGCGCGATCTTCGTGATCGGGCGTTCTACGCTCCGGCCGAGTCGCGCTACCGCGTCTTCATCGTGGACGAGGCGCACATGGTCACCACGGCGGGCTTCAATGCGCTGCTCAAGATCGTCGAGGAACCGCCGGAGCACCTGATCTTCGTGTTCGCGACGACGGAGCCTGAGAAGGTGCTGCCCACCATTCGCAGCCGTACGCACCACTATCCGTTCCGGCTGCTCGCGCCCGCGCCGATGCGTGGGTTGATGGAACGTATCTGTGCCGAGGAGCACGTCACCGTTCAGGATGCGGTGTTCCCGTTGGTCATTCGTGCCGGCGGTGGTTCCCCGCGCGACACGTTGAGTGTGCTCGACCAGCTGCTCGCCGGCGCCGGCGACGAGGGCGTGCAGTACGCGCGCGCCCTCATGTTGTTGGGCGTCACGGACGTCGCGTTGATCGACGAGGCAGTGGATGCCCTGGCCGCTCAGGACGGGGCAGGACTGTTCGGCACCGTGGAGAAGGTGATGGACGCGGGGCACGATCCGAGACGGTTCGCCGTGGATCTGCTCGAGCGCCTGCGCGATCTCATCCTCATGCGCGCGGTACCCGACGCGGGGGAGCGCGGACTGGTCGATGCCCCCGCCGACCTGCTCGAACGGATGCGCGACGAGGCAGAGCGCATCGGTCCTGCCACGCTCGCACGCTTCGCGGAAACGGTGCACGCAGGACTCGGCGAGATGCGCGGCGCGACGGCACCGAGGTTGCTGCTCGAAGTCATGTGCGCCCGGATGCTGCTTCCTGCGGCATCGGATGCGGAAAGCGCGGTGCTGCAACGCATCGAGCGACTCGAACGTCGCCTGGACGTGTCGCTGCCCAGTGGTGAAGCCGCCGCGGTCGAAGCCGGCCATCAGCAGGACCAGATGGAGGCGAAGGCGCATCAGCAGGCCGCGCCCCAGCAGACCTACCGTCGACCGTCCGAGAGCGCGCCCGAACCCCAGCAGCCCGAACCGGTTGCGGCGCCCGCGCCCATCCCCGAACCGCAACCCGTCTCGACGCCCAGACCGCCCGAGCCGGAACCCCAGCAGCCGGTATCCGAACCGCCCGCGCCCGAACCGCCCGCGCCCGAAGCCCCGCAAGCACCCGAACCCGCCGAACCGGTGGACGAGGTGGAGGTCGCCGCAAGTGCGGGTCCGGACGCGGCAGACGTCCGCGCAGTCTGGCCCGAGGTGCGTACGAAGGTGCGCGAGCGCAGTCGTACCGTCGAGGTGATGCTTTCGGGTGCCACCGTGCGCTCGGTGGGCGACGGTGTGATCGTGCTGGCGCACGACTCCGGTCCCCTGGCCAAGCGGTTGGTCGAGCCCCGCAACGCCGAGGTGATCAAGGACGCGCTGCGCGACGTTTTCGGTGTCGAGTGGACCGTGGTCTGCGAATCCGGTGAAGGTTCTCCGCGGCCGTCGACTCCGCCGCCGACAGCGCCGCCGACACAGCGTCCGGCGTCGAACGGTCCCCGATTCTCGCGGCCAAGCAGATCGGCGCCCGCGGCACCTCCGCAGGGGCAGGGCCCGAATCAGAGCAGGCCGTCCTCGCAGCCGTCCGACGACGATATTCCGCCGCCGCCAGAGGAGCCCGACTATCCGGACGATCCTGGTCCTGCTCCGTACGACGGTCCTGCTCCTCCCGAAAGCCCGGAGGAGCAGGAAGAGCTCATGAAGCAGGCGAAGGAGCCGGTGGATCCATCGACACGTCGGGATCCCGACGAGATGGCCCTGGAACTGCTGCAGTCCGAGCTCGGAGCGACGCCTCTGAAGGACGTCTGACCGCTACAACCCTGACTCGCGCGCCAGGATCGCCGCCTGGACTCTGGACGAGAGGTGCAGTTTCGCCAGCACCCGCGACACATGTGTCTTGGCGGTCGGGTCGCCGACTCCCAGTGCCGCGGCCAGTTCCGCGTTCGACAAGCCGTCGCCCAGCAGGTGCAGGACGTCCTTCTCCCGCTGCGTCAGGTCCCCGTATCCGGGTGGCGGCTCGGATCGACGGGGCGCTGCCACGAATCGGTCGATCAACGCACGTGTGGCGCGCGGTGCGAGGGCGCCGTCGCCGCTCGCGACGCTCCGGACTGCGCCGACGAGGTCTCCTGCCGACGCAGTCTTGAGGACGAAGCCGGACGCTCCCGCATCGAGCGCGGCGAAGATGTACTCGTCGAGGTCGAAGGTCGTCAGGACGAGAACCTTGCAGTCGGTGCTCTCGACCACGCGGCGGGTGGCCTCGATGCCGTCCATACCCGGCATGCGGACGTCCATCAGGACCACGTCGGGGCGGTGCGTGCGGCACATCATGACCGCGGATTCGCCGTCGTCGGCCTCGGCGACGATGTCGATGTCGTCGTGACGTCCGAGGAGCAAGGTCAGGCCTGCTCGGATCGCGGCGTGGTCGTCGGCAAGAACCACCGTGGTCATGTCGGCTCCCCGTGGTCGAGGGGAAGTGTGGCCGTCACGACCCACTCGGAGCCGTCGATACCCGCGTCGAGTTCCCCGCCGAGAAGATGCGCCCGGTGCCGCATATTCGCCAGCCCGTGAGAACCGTGTGGTCGTGCAACCGACTGTTCCGCAACGGGATTGCGCACGATGACCCGGAGGGAGCGTCCGGCCGTCCCGATGCCGAGCTGGATCGGCACACCGGGCGCGTGCTTCATCGCGTTGGTCAAGGCTTCGTGGGCGATGCGATACGCAGCATGATCGACGATCGACGGGAGTGGATCCCACGAGGTGTCGACGGCTGCGGTCACGTCACTACCCGCTGCCCGGGCCGCGTCGATCACGATATCGAGGTCGGCGATTCGAGGGGCAGAAGTGCGCCCATCGAGGTCCGTCGCGCTCAGCACGTCGATCATCGATCGCATCTCCGCCAGACCGGACGTGCTTCCTGCGCGGATGGCCTCGAGCAGTGGTCGCACCGGTTGGTCGGGGTCCGCGGAGAGGGCTACCTCGGAGTGGATGGCGATTGCGGACAGGTGTCCGGCGATGACGTCGTGAAGTTCTCTCGCCATCGCGTTCCGCTCGTGGGCGACGGCGAAGTCGCGATCCAACTCGGCGAGTGCCCGGTGAGCGCGAGATCGCTCCTGCTCCATCGCCGTGATCTCCTTCTGCCGCCGGATCGACAGTCCCCACCACACCGACGTGCCGAAGAAAAGCGAGCTGACAACGACGGCTCCGGCTGTGAACCGCACGTCGTCCGTGGCGACGAGGAACACGGCGGCGAGGGCCCCGACGGATACGCCCGTCCCGTAGATCGTCCAGCGGGAGAATCGCGCGGATCCGTACAGCACCGCCGCGTAGAGCAGGTCGGCGAGCACGATCCAGGCGGGGACGCTCGGCCCCAGTGAGAGATCGACGACGAAGAGCGCGAGGCCGAGAGTCAATGCAGCGGAGGGATGTCGCCGACGGAGCAGCCCGGCTCCGCACATCAGCGCCAGGATGGTGATCCGAATCGGGAGCGGCACGTCGGACGGTCCTGTGCCGAGGGGATACAGGCCGCTCAGATAGAGCACCAGACCGACGACGAACAACCCGGCCGCGACGACGGCGTCGGACGACGATCGTCGCTGGATCGTGTCGCGGAGCGAGTGCACCAGGCGATTCCACCACGGTCGCCCATGCCTCGTCGTCATCCACAATGATGACCGCGTGGTGATGCTGTCGGCCGATGTGTCGGTGCCCGTCACGCTGCAGGCTCGAGTCATGAAGTCGCCGAGTGTGCTGTTCGCCGTCGTGCTCATGCTGGCTGGAATCCTCCTCGTCCTGTTCGCACGGGACCGACAGTTCTTCTGGTTCGAAGGCGGGCCTCTCGGGGTGGTACTCGTTGTCGTGGGCGTGTTCGATCTCGTCGGCGCGCTCCGAACGACGCGCCGATGACTCTCGCTCTCGCTGCCGGCCTTCTCGGCCTGGCGCTGGTGGACAGCACCAGTATCGGAACACTGGTGATCCCACTCTGGCTATTACTCGTGCCGGGCCGCCCCTCGACCGGACGCTATGTGACCTACCTGGGCGTGATCGGCGGTTTCTACGCCGTCGTGGGTCTGCTCGTGTTCGCGGCGATCCGAGCGGGAGTGTCGGTGGCGCCGGGTTTACTGGAGAACCCCGTGGTCCTCGGCGTCCAACTGGCAGTGGGAGTCGCGCTGTTCGCGTGGAGCTTCCGCCTCGACTCGTCGAAGAACAGGACGCGCGGCACACCGGATCGGGTCGAGAAGATCCGCGCTCGCGTTCTGCGTAGCGACGGCGGTGTCGCCACCACCACTGGCCTCGCCCTGGTCGCGGGTCTGTCGGAGGTGGTGACGATGCTGCCCTACATCGGCGCGATCGGACTGCTGGTCGCCGCCGATGTGAGCACACCCGTCGCGGTGGGGGTGCTTGTCGCGTACTGCCTGGTCATGGTGGTCCCGGCCCTGATCCTGCTGGTGGTTCGCGTCGTCCTCGGCGGGCGGGTGGACGGCCCGCTGCTCCGGCTCGACGAGTTCGTGGCCCGGCGCGCCGACTCCGCTCTGGGATGGGTGATCGGGGTCGTGGGCTTCCTGCTCGCGGCATCCGCGGCGAACACCCTGTTCGGCTGACCCCCTTCGGTCACGATCCGTGATCGTTTCGGACCTGTCGGTGCCCGGGCCTCCCGCCTATGGTGAGTGTCGTCGAGGTTTGTCCCTCGTGGGCGCCGGTGCCTACTTTCGCCGTGCTGCCCGAGCCTGACACGTCGGAAGGATCTGTACGCAGTGACCACAGAGGCATATATCTACGAAGCCATCAGAACGCCACGAGGAAAGGGCAAGAACGGGTCGTTGCACTCGGTCAAGCCGATCTCGCTGGTCACCGGGTTGATCGACGAGCTCCGTCGTCGCTTCCCCGACATGGACGAGGATCGGATCTCCGATCTCATCCTGGGTGTCGTCTCACCCGTCGGTGATCAGGGCGCGGATATCGCCCGCACCGCGGTGCTCGCGGCCAAGATGCCCGACACTGTCGGTGGATTCCAGCTCAACCGGTTCTGCGCTTCCGGCCTGGAAGCTGTCAACCTGGCCGCTCAGAAAGTGCGTTCCGGGTGGGACGAGCTGGTGATCGCGGGTGGCGTCGAGTCGATGTCGCGCGTTCCGATGGGCTCGGACGGTGGACCGTGGGCGATGGACCCGCAAACCAACTACGACACCTACTTCGCGCCCCAGGGAATCGGCGCCGACCTGATCGCCACGATCGAGGGCTTCACCCGTGAAGACGTCGACGCGTACGCGGCTCAGTCGCAAGACCGCGCGGCCGCAGCCTGGTCGGGCGGCAACTTCGCCAAGTCGGTCGTGCCGGTCACCGACCAGAACGGCCTCCTGATCCTCGATCAGGACGAGCACATGCGTCCGGGCACCACCGTCGAATCGCTGGGCAAGCTCAAGCCCGCATTCGAGGGCATCGCCGCCATGGGCGGGTTCGACGATGTCGCGCTGCAGAAGTACCACTGGATCGAGAAGATCGACCACGTCCATACCGGTGGTAACTCCTCCGGCATCGTCGATGGCGCAGCATTGGTCGTCGTCGGTAGCGAGGACGCCGGCAAGTCGATGGGAATGACGCCGCGTGCACGCATCGTCGCCACCGCGACCAGCGGCGCCGACACCACGATCATGCTGACCGGTCCCACTCCGGCGTCGAAGAAGGTTCTGGCCACCGCCGGGCTGACGGTCGACGACATCGATCTGTTCGAGCTCAACGAGGCGTTCGCGTCCGTCGTGCTCCGCTTCCAGCGTGATCTGAAGATTCCCGGCGAGAAGCTCAACGTCAACGGCGGAGCCATCGCGATGGGCCACCCACTCGGTGCCACCGGCGCCATGATCACCGGCACCGTCCTCGACGAACTCGAGCGCCGGAACGGCCGCTACGCGCTGATCACTCTGTGCATCGGCGGCGGCATGGGCGTGGCCACCATCATCGAGCGAGTCTGAGGAACTGAAATACTATGTCTGACAATATGATTGCTTGGGATCAGGACGCCGACGGCATCGTCACCCTGACCATGGACGACCCCAACCAGGGCGCCAACACGATGAACCAGCTCTACAAGGACTCGATGGCTGCCACCGTCGACCGACTCGAAGCAGAGAAGGAGTCGATCACCGGCGTCGTCGTCACGTCGGCCAAGAAAACCTTCTTCGCGGGCGGCGATCTGAAGAACATGATCAAGGCCGGGCCGGCCGACGCTCAGCAGATCTTCGACGAGGTGCAGACGATCAAGGCCCAGCTGCGTCGCCTGGAGACGCTGGGCAAGCCCGTCGCTTCCGCCATCAACGGAGCGGCACTGGGCGGCGGTCTGGAGATCACGCTCGCCACCCATTACCGCGTCGTCGCCGACGTGCCGGGTGTCGCACTGGGTCTCCCCGAGGTCTCCCTCGGCCTACTCCCCGGCGGCGGCGGCGTCACCCGCATCACCCGCATGATGGGTATCCAGAACGGCTTCATGACGGTGCTCTCGCAGGGCACGCGGTTCAAGCCGGCGAAGGCCCTCGAAATCGGTCTGGTGAACGAGGTCGTCGGCAGCGTCGAGGAACTGGTGCCCGCGGCCAAGGCGTGGATCAAGGCCAACCCCGAGGGCGGCGTGGCGCCGTGGGACGTCAAGGGTTATCGGATGCCGGGCGGCACGCCGAGTAATCCCAAGCTGGCACAAGTTCTTCCGGCATTCCCGTCGAATCTGCGTAAGCAGATCAAGGGTGCGAACATGCCGGCCCCGCTGGCGATCCTGTCTGCGGCCGTCGAGGGTGCACAGGTCGACTTCGACAACGCCTCCACCATCGAGTCGCGCTACTTCACCTCGTTGGTCACCGGCCAGGTGTCCAAGAACATGATTCAGGCGTTCTTCTTCGACCTGCAGGCCATCAACGCCGGCAAGTCGCGTCCGGACGGTTACGAGAAGACCAAGTTCACCAAGGTTGCCGTCCTCGGCGCCGGCATGATGGGCGCGGGTATCGCCTACGTGTGCGCCAAAGCGGGAATCGACGTGGTGCTCAAGGACGTCGAGCAGGCGTCCGCGGACAAGGGTAAGGCGTACTCGGAAGCCATCGAGGCCAAGGCGCTCTCGCGCGGCAAGACCACGCAGGAGAAGTCGGACGCACTCCTCGCTCGTATTCACCCGACGGCTGACCCGAAGGATGTCGAGGGCGCCGATCTGGTGATCGAGGCAGTCTTCGAGTCGCAGGACCTCAAGCACAAGGTGTTCCAGGAGATCGAAGACCTGGTTGCACCGGACTCGCTGCTGGGTTCGAACACCTCGACGCTGCCCATCACCGGCCTGGCCACCGGAGTGAAGCGTCAGGAAGACTTCATCGGCATTCACTTCTTCTCGCCCGTCGACAAGATGCCGCTGGTCGAGATCATCCGCGGCGACAAGACCTCGGATGCCGCTCTGGCCAAAGCATTCGACCTCGTTCAGCTGATCAAGAAGACACCGATCGTGGTCAACGACAGCCGCGGATTCTTCACCTCCCGCGTGATCGGCACATTCATCAACGAAGCCATCGCGATGCTCGGTGAAGGTGTCGAGCCGTCGACCATCGAGCAGGCGGGTCTGCAGGCCGGTTACCCAGCGCCTCCGCTGCAGCTGTCCGACGAGCTCACGCTCACGCTGATGCAGAAGATCCGCAAGGAGACCTACGACGCGGTGGTCGCGGCCGGTGGAACTCCTCCCGAGGATCCGGCGGGCGCGGTCATCGACAAGATGGTCGACGAGTTCGAACGTCCCTCCAAGGCAAAGGGTGCCGGCTTCTACGAGTACGTGGACGGTAAGCGCGCGGGACTGTGGTCGGGACTCCGCGATGCGTTCAAGTCCGGCACATCGGAGGCGTCGTTCGAGGACCTCAAGGAGCGCATGCTCTTCATCGAGGCCATCGAAACGCAGAAGTGCTTCGACGAAGGTGTGCTGAACACGACGGCGGACGCCAACATCGGCTCCATCTTCGGCATCGGATTCCCGGCCTGGACCGGAGGCGTGCACCAGTACGTTGTCGGCTACGAGGCTGCCGACGGTTCCGTCGGCAAGGAGGCGTTCGTCGCCCGCGCCGAGGAACTGGCCAAGCAGTACGGCGAGCGGTTCACCCCGCCTGCATCGCTGCGCTAGACAGTCGACAGTTCGAACGCCCCGCACCGAATTCGATGCGGGGCGTTCGACGTCTGTAGGGCCGAGTGTCTCAGCGCATCACGCGTGCTGCGAAGTCGAGCGAGGCCGGCATCGACGCATTCAGGGTGCCGAGGTGGTCGGGAGTAGCGAACGTGTCGAGCTGATAGTCGGTGCCTGCGGCGGACATTCGTGCGGTCTGCGCGAGCGTCAGTGGCGCGGGGACGGAAAGGTCGGCCAGGCTCTGGGTGATCAGGAGGGGACGGTCGTAGCCGCTGACGGGAACGGCCTGCATCTGCTGGAACACCGGAGCGAGCTGGGTCAGCGGCCGGGTCAGCAGATCCCCGAACTGGGCGGGATGCGTTTCCCGGTAGCTCCGGAATTCGGGCCCGCACAGCGTGGCCGCCGCGTTCAGGTACTCGAGGCCGCGCGGCGTGAGGTAGCTTGGCACATCGAGTTCGGGGCGCTGGTCGCTCATACCCGCCAAGGTGGAGAACACGTAGCCGACGAGTCCGTTCGGGACCACCGGCGGGAGCGTCGGACCCGCGAACGGGAAGACCGTGTCGAGCTGCGTCGGGCCGGCGATGACGACGGCTCCGCGGAAGTCGAGTTCCGGAGCGCGGGCCGTCGCAGCTGCCGCAGCGAAGTACGCAGCATTCCCGCCTTGCGACAGCCCGGTGGCGACCCACTTCGGTGACAACTTCTCACCCACGACGGAATGAGCTGCGCGCACGATGTCGACGGTGTTCGCGCCGGCTGCTGGTCCGTCGAGATACGCACTGAGGCCGGGAGTTCGCATGCCCGCATAGTCGGTAGCGACGACGGCGTATCCCGCCGCCAGCCACGCTTCGACGGACGGGCGTTCGAGTTCGGTGGTGCCTGTGAGCGACGGTGCGCACGCGTCGTCGACGCCGGTGGTTCCGTGTGCGTAGGAGATCACCGGCCACCCTCCGGCGGGAGGTTCGCCGGCGGGCACGAAGACGGTGCCCGTCGACTCGCCCACCTTGTCCGCTGTGCGCAGGGTGGTGTAGCGGACGAGGTAGCTCTCTGCCGCTCCGGCAGGTTCGAGCGCCGCCTCGAGCTCAGTGCTGGAGAGCACCGTGCCCGCGGCAGGTTCGGCGGAGGCCGGCGCAACGCTCAGCCAAAGGGGCGCCGCCAGGGAGACGCAGGTAACGAGGGCAGGGAGACCGAGTCGTCGCGGAAGAGAAGTCATGCCTGCCATTTCATCACGTGCCTATCTAGCACGTAGTGGGGTCGGCGGTAGCGCGATGAGAGACACGTCCACCCGGTCGATTCTCGGCGCTTCGGGGGTGCTCCATCGGCACGAGATCCTCGGATTGCGCGAGGTTTCAGCGGATCAGCCGTCCCACCAGGGCCGTAGCGGCAGACCAGCGTTGTTGTCTCCGTCGAGCTTGACGGCCAAGACCTGGTGCAGCTGAACCACATTCCGCTCGAAACCCAGCCGCGAGCCGGCCATGTAGAGGCCCCAGACTCGCGCCGTACCCTCGCCGACCTCCGCGACGCAGGCGTCCCAGTTCTCGACGAGGTTGCGGCACCAGTCGCGCAGGGTCATCGCGTAGTGCTCGCGCAGGTTTTCCTCGTGGCGCACTTCGAGCCCGATATCCTGCATTTCGGTGATGATCCGACCGGATCCGGTGAGCTCCCCGTCGGGGAAGACGTACCGGTCGATGAAGCCGCCGGCGCGGGCCGACGACCGGTTGTCGGGGCGAGTGATGCAGTGGTTCAACAGAAGTCCGCCCGGCCGGAGCTTGCTCTTGATGAATTCGAAGTAGGCCGGGTAATTCGCGACACCGATGTGCTCGGTGAGACCTATCGAGGACACTGCGTCGAAGTCGGTTTCGCGGATGTCGCGGTAGTCGCTGTGGCGGACTTCGGCCAGATCGCTGAGACCGTCTGCGGCGATGGCGTCCTGAGCCCACTGCGCCTGCTCTTTCGACAGCGTCGCACCGATCACGTGCACACCGCGGCCGGCCGCGTATCGCACCATCGAACCCCAGCCGCAGCCGATGTCGAGTAGTCGGTCACCGGCTTTGAGGTTCAGCTTGTCGAAGACCAGGCGGTACTTGTCTTCCTGAGCCTGCTCGAGTGCGGAGTCCAGCGACGGGTAGACAGCGCAGGTGTAGGTCATCGACGAGCCCAGGACGTGTTCGTAGAACGTGTTGGACACGTCGTAGTGATGGTGAATGCTCTCGGCGTCGCGAGTCTTCGAGTGGCGCAGGCCTTCTGCGATGCGCCGCCACCGCGGCAGCGACTCCTGGGGCGGGGGAGCGATGGGTCGCAGCAACTCCCAGCCGAGTGAGCGGGTGACCACCGCGAGGGTTCGGGCAGAGGGACGCTTGAAGTGCAGATCGTCGCCCAGCATGCGCAACACGTCGTAGGGATCGCCCGGGTGCGCACCCTCGATCTCCAGATCGCCGGACACGTACGCCCGGGCCATGCCCAGGTCGCCGGGTGCGGTGGCCAGGTACGTCGTGCCGCGGGGGGACGTCAGTTTGAGTCCGTAGTCGGAATCCTCGGCTCCGGCCGTACTGCCGTCGTACGCCGAGAATCGAACCGGCAGATCACCTTCGGTGAACTGCTCGAGGATTTCCGCGATGGTCAGTTTCGGGGCACCGGCGCCAGGCAGGTTCCGCTGATCTTTGAAAGTCGTCATTGACGATGCACCGCCTTCGAATACAGATCCAGCAATCGCGAATCGGGGTCGTATTTCTTCTTCAGTCGGCGGTATGACTCACCGCCGTAGAGCGCGTCGAACTCGTCCTCGTCGTAGAACGAGTCCGAATAGAGCGACTTGTGTCCGTCGAACTCGGTCACCTTCTTCTCGATGCGCCGGTTGGCGGCACCGTCGGCCTCGCCCGGTATCACCGGGACCGAAGACCAGAAGCCGACGTTGACGTAGGTGCGATGTGGCTGCAGCGGATACAGCGGCCATCCTCGTACCCCCGCGTCGGCCTCGGTGGCGTCGGCGTATCCGTCTGTTTCACGAAGACGCAAGGGACACAACCACAGCGGCTCGATCGGTATTTCCTGCAGGAACCACCTCACGAATGCCGCGGTGTTGTCCACCGGCACCTCGATGTCCTGGACCACGCGCTCGCGAACCGGATTGCCCTTGCGCTTCTCGAGTCGATCCGCGATGTCGTACTTCTGGTCGAGAGCGATCAGCTTCCAGTAGAAGCTGCTGCGCAGATACTTCTTCGGCCAGAATCTCCGCACCGTCGGATTCTGCGCACCGAACGCGCGAGAGCACCAGAACCAGTCGGTGTCCCACCGCCACAGGTAGTCGCGGATGGTCAGACGGTCGCGCTTGGGAGTGGGTCCACCGTGCTGGATCGACCGGTAGAACACCTGGTTGCCGGTGTAGTCGCTCACCGGCCCCGGCTCGTCGGTCTGTCGACCCAGAGTCAGATACGCCTCGGAATCGGAGAAGACCACACCGTCGAGGTAGTCCACTCGCTCACCGTCGTACTCCCGCTCGGCCACGACGGTGGCCATCACGTCCTGCACCGCCTCGAGGTCGTGGAAGCGGACGTGTCGAAGCTCGACGTAGGGCTGGACCGGCTCGAGCTCGATGCGCAGGCGCGTGGAGTAGCCGAGGGTGCCGTAGGAGTTCGGGAAGCCGCGGAAGAGATCGGCGTACTCGTTGTCGGGGGTGGCGGTGACGACGTTCCCGGGGCCCGTCAGAACGTCGACTTCGAGCACCGACTCGTGGGGCAGGCCGTTGCGAAAGGATGTCGACTCGATGCCCAGGCCGGTGACGGCGCCGCCGAGTGTGATGGTCTTGAGTTGCGGAACCACCAGTGGTGCAAACCCGTGAGGCAGCGTCGCGTCGACGAGGTTCTCGTACGTACACATGCCCTGCACGTCGGCCGTCCCCGCCTCGGTGTCGACGGAGATCACCGCGCCCAACCCGGACACGTCGAGACCCGGCGCCGAATTCTTCGGCCGCGCTCGAAAAAGATTTGATGTTTTCTTTGCCAGGCGCACCGTTGCAGCACGCGGAATGGCGCGGTAGCTGGCGAGAAGCCGTTCCACGCCATTGGTATGTCGCGTTTGTCCGATCTCCGTATCAGGCCCTGGTGGACCCATGTATTTTGCTTCGACTGACTGAGCCACGCGAGAACGCTATATCGCGGTTGTTCGCATCGCTACAGAAGGTGTCCCCCGGCCGTGAAAACGTCACATGATCGTTGCGGTCGATTCGCTCCGACGCCGCCGTGAAACACTACGAACACCGAATTTTCACCCGTCGAGACCCCTACAAGGAGCCCCCTCATGGCCAAGGTCAGCGCGAGCAGTTCCCACACCTTCAGCGTCCCGGCGGAGAAAGTGCTGGGCGCGCTGTCCGATTACGAGACCGTTCGCCCGCGAATCCTGCCGGAGAATTATCACGACTTCGCGGTCGTCGAGGGCGGGCAAGGCGGCGGCACCGTCGCGCAGTGGGTGCTGCAGGCGACGAAGAAGCGCTCTCGCAACGTCCTCGCGACCGTGTCGGTGGAAGGGTCCACCATCACCGAGACGGATGCGAACTCCTCGATGGTGACCACCTACGTCGTCACGCCCGCCGGCACCGGATCGTCGGTCACGACGACCACCGAGTGGACCGGCGCAGGCGGCATCGGTGGATTCTTCGAGAAGACGTTCGCCCCGTTGGGCCTGAAGAAGATCCAGGCTCAGCTGCTGGAGAATCTCTCCCGACAGGTCGAGTGACTAGTCTCGATACCGAACGATCGTCTATCGGAAGGACACCCGCCGTGCAACCCGGTGAACAGCCCGACATGTCCCAGCTTCTGCAGCAAGCGCAGCAGATGCAGCAGCAGTTGATGGCTGCCCAGGCCGAGATCGCCGCCACCGAAGTGACCGGCAAGGCCGGCGGAGGACTTGTCGTGGCGACGGTCAAGGGAAGCGGTGAGCTGGTGAGCCTGACCATCGACCCCAAGGTGGTCGACCCGGACGACGTGGAGACCCTGCAAGACCTCGTCATCGGCGCCATCGCCGACGCAACCCGCGCGGCAGGTGAGGTGGCCTCGCAGAAGCTCGGCCCGCTCGCCGGTCTCGGTGGCGGCGGCATGCCCGGGCTTCCCGGCTTCTAGCCCGGGCATTCTCGCGTGTACGAAGGTCCCGTTCAGGATCTGATCGACGAGTTGGGCAAGTTGCCGGGGGTCGGTCCGAAGAGCGCTCAGCGCATTGCGTTCTACCTGCTCGGAGTCGAGGCGCCCGATATCGACCGGCTGCAGAAGGCGTTGCAGCGGGTCCGTGACGGCGTGCAGTTCTGCATCGTCTGCGGCACCGTCTCCGACAAGGAGCTGTGTCGAATCTGCGCAGATCCGCGTCGGGATCGCACCATGATCTGCGTCGTCGAGGAACCCAAGGACGTGCAGGCAGTGGAGCGCACGCGCGAATTCAAAGGGCGCTACCACGTGCTCGGCGGGTCGTTGGATCCGTTGAGTGGAGTGGGTCCCGATCAGCTGCGTATACGTGAACTGCTCACCCGCATCGGCAACCAGGACGACGGAATCGACGTCTCGGAGGTCATCATCGCCACCGATCCCAACACCGAGGGCGAAGCGACGGCCACCTACCTGCTGCGGATGCTCAGGGACTTCCCCGGGCTGAGTGTCACTCGTCTCGCGTCGGGACTACCGATGGGTGGCGATCTGGAATTCGCCGACGAGCTGACGCTGGGCCGAGCATTGTCGGGTCGCAATGTGATGCGCTGATCGTCAGCGGGTCGAGGTGTACAGCCGCTCCGGACGCCCGACATTGCCGTAGTCGAGGCCGACCGTCACACGCCCGGCCTCGCTGAGGTATTCGAGATAGCGCCTGGCGCTCGACCTCGACATCCCCGTCCTCTCGGCCATCGCACTCGCCGATATCGGAGCATCGGTCTCACGCAGCTTTGCCTCCACCATCGACAGGGTCTCGCCGCTGAGCCCCTTCGGCAGTCGTATCGCCGTCCCGCGTACCCCGAACGCTTGATCCACAGCGGCCTGATCGACAGCGGCCCGTTCTGCTTCGGCGGCGGCCGACAGCGACTCGCGGGTACGCCGATAGTGCTCCAGCCGTTCCCGCAGTGCACCGAACTTGAACGGTTTGATGAGGTAGTGCACCGCGCCCGCGCGCAGTGCCTTCTGGACGGAGTCGGCCTCCCGCTCGCTGGTGATCACCAGGATGTCGAGATCGGGGATGATGTCGCGAAAGGGCGCGATCAGATCCAGACCCGTCGCCCCCGGAAGGTGGACGTCGAGCAGAACGAGATCCGGTCTGGTCGATCCCACCTTCGCCAACGCCTCGTCCGAGGTGTGGGCCACCCCGCAGACCTCGAAACCATCGACCTTGCCGACGAAGCCGACGTGTACGCGCGCAACCATGACATCGTCGTCCACCACCAGCACCCGCAGCGTCATAGAGTCCTCAGCACAGCACGAAACATGGTCCGGCGGGTGCCGTTCTCGCATCTCTCGCTCACCGAGACCTCACCACCCCGCCGCCGGCAGACCATTCGAACCAGCGCCAGGCCGAATCCGTGTCCGTCGAGCGAGGTGCCTTTGGTGCTCCACCCCTGGTCGAAGACTTCGTTCGGATCCTGCGCGTCGATGCCGGGTCCATTGTCCTCCACCTCCACCTCGATTCGCCCGCCGGAAGTGCTGATCAGGACGCGTACGAGGGGACGGTCGGTATCGCCGTCCAGAACGGCCTCGATCGCGTTGTCGACCAGATTTCCGACGACCGTGCAGACGTCGCGGGAGCCGTCGTCGTCGAGACGGTCCAGGTGCGAGGTGTCGTCCAATGCGACTGTGACCGAACGTGCCGCCGCGGCACCGATCTTGGCAATCATCAGGGCGGCCACCCCCAGATCGTCGATGCGATCCGCCACGGCGGATGTCAGCCGCTCGCGGTGTTCGCTGATGCCGTCGACGTAGTGCTCGACCTCCGCGTACTCGCCCAGCTGAATAAGACCGGAGATGGTGTGCAGTTGATTGTCGAATTCGTGAATGTGCTCGCGCAACGCCGTCGAACTGGTGCGGCTGATGTCGAGTTTGCTCTGCACCTCGCTGAGCTCGGTGCGATCACGAAAGGTGGTCACCGTCGCCACTTTTCGTCCCGACGCCTCGATGGGCACGGTATTGAAAACCAGGATCCGATCACCGGTCAGGACCAACTGATCGCCGTCGTCGTTGGGATGGCGCAACACGTCCAGCACCCGGTCGTCCAGACCCAGCCGATCTGCCCGCTGCCCGACGCTGTCCTCGGGCAGCCCCAACATGTCATGGGCACTTCTGCTGAGTAGCAACACCTTTCCGGACGGGTCCAACGCCACGACGGCTTCTTTGAGTCCTTCGAGCATCGCCTGGCGCTGCCGAACCAGGTCGACGATCTCCCCGGCTTCCATTCCCATGGTCTGGCGCTTGACGCGTCGGGCAAGCAGTACCGATCCGGCGGCGCCGAGGACGGACGCGACGGCCAGATAGACCACCAGGTCCGGCGTCGCCTGAACCAGGCGCGCCCAGATCGACGGGTACTCCCGGCCGATGACGGCCACGCCCACGATATCGCCGGCCGGGCCCAGAACCGGAACTTGCGATTGCACCGAGGCATTGGGAGAGATCGCCGTGTTCACGCTGGTCGCAGCCAAGCCGGTCCACGATCTGCCGACGCGCGCGCTCGCACCCTCCGCGGCGGACTCCTGGCCGACGACGGTCGGGTCCGTGGCGACGACGATGACGCCCGTTGGGTCGGTCAGCTGGGCGTAGTCCAGTCCGGACACCGCCCGAACCGACTCCACCGCCTCCTGCAGGCCGGACCGAATGCGCGGCTGGGCGGACGCCAGCAATTGTCGGACCGTCGGATTCGCGGCCAGGTTCTCTGCTGCCGACTGGACGCGGAGACCTTGCTCGCGCTGGAAACCGGCCGAGGCCTGCGCCAACGACAGCGCCGTGACGACGACGAGCACGGCGACGATGACCAGAAGTTGTAATGCCAGCAACTGCGAGGCCAGAGTGCGGCGTGCGCCGAACAGTGTCGGTCGCCGCACGCTCACCTGTGAACCGTACCGCCGGGTCGATGCAAAACTCGGTGCATCGGCCGCATCCCGGTGCCTACGGCGACCAAATGCGACACAGTGAGTCCGTGCCGACCCTTCGAGGCTTCCGCTTCCGCGCTGTCCTGGCCCTCCGCTTTCGCGCAGCTCTGGCGATTGTGTGTCTAGTCTCCGCATGCGGTGTCGAAGTCCCGAGCGCGGTGACCGGGGCGCAGGAGCCGGGACTTCGCGTCATCGCACCCGCCGCCGCCGGTGGCGGTTACGACATGACCGCTCGTAGCTTGGCTCGCGCGTGGGCCGCAGCGGGCGTGGCCGTGGACGACGTGCTGGTGCTGCCCGGGTCGGGGGGAGTGGTTGGATTGAACCGTCTCGTGCTGGAGCGGGGAAACGATCGGCTTCTCCTTGTGATGGGGCTGGGATTGGTGGGGGCCTTGGCCACCACGCCGTCCCGACATCGGGTCGAGGACGCGACCCCGCTCGCGCGTCTGGTGACCGAACCGGAGGCGGTGCTGGTTCCGGCGTCGTCGCCGCTTCGCACGCTGCCGGATCTGGTGGACCTCTGGCGAGAAGATCCGGCGGCGCTGCAGTTCGCGGGCGGCTCCGCCGAGGGTGGTCCGGACGGACTGTTCCGAATCCAGCTGGCGCGGGCCGTCGGAGTCGATCCGGGCGCGTCCGAATACCGCAGCTACGACGGCGGCGGAGATTTGCTGCCCGCCCTGCTCACCGGCCAGGTCGACGTCGCGACGACGGGCATCAGCGAGTATCTCGACCAGATTGCGTCCGGAACCGTGCGCGTGCTTGCGGTGTCCGGCGCTCAGCGGGTGCGCGGTATCGACGCACCCACCGTCCGCGAGCAGGGAGTCGACCTCGTCTTCGACAACTGGCGTGGCATTCTCGCCCCGCCGGGGCTGAGTCCGGACCAGATCGACGCGCTCACCGACACCATCGTCCGGCTCGTCGGATCATCGGTGTGGCAGGACATGCTGGCGCGCAACGGCTGGGAGAACGCACTGCTGACCGGGGACGATTTCGCACAGTTTCTGCGCGAGCAAGCCGATGTCGTCCGCTCGACGCTGGTCTCGCGCTGATCCGGTGTCAGCGCCTAAGTCGCTCGGTTCGGAGCTGGTCGACGTCGGCGAGGTGTAACGGCTCCAACGAATGTCCCAGCGCTGTCTCGAGCAGATGGTCCGCGAGCTCCGGATTGCGAGCGAGAGCCGGCCCGTGCATGTACGTGCCGATCACCGAGCCCTGCACCACGCCCTCGTTGCCGTCGCCGACTCCGTTGCCCACACCGTGTTCGACGCGTGCGAAGGGCGCTGCATCGAGTCCGAGAGTGGTTCCGCCGCGGTGGTTCTCGAAACCGGTCAGTGTCTGCGTCAGTCGATCCGACACGGGGCGAGAGATGACTTCGCCGATGGAGCGGGTCGACTGCGGCGCCGTGGTGACGTTCAGCATCGACACGCCGTCGACTCGTTCGCCCGAGCTTGTCTCGTACCACTCGCCGAGGACCTGAATCGCGGCACAGATGGCCAGGACGGGGGCCCCGCGCTCGGCGGCACGCTGCAGACCGGGGTAACGGGCAAGGTGTTTCGTCGCCAACCGCTGCGCCGAATCCTCTGCCCCGCCCAGGACGTAGACGTCCAGCGATTCGGGGACCGGGTCGGCGAGGGTGATGGACACGATCTCGGCGTCCAGTCCGCGCATCAGCATCCGCTGGCGCAGCACCAAGGCATTACCGCTGTCGCCGTAGGTACCCATGACATCGGGAAGGACCAAGCCGATTCGGAAATCAGGCACCGGGTGCCTCCTTCGCGGTCTCGCGTGCCAGCGCACGGCCAAGGTCCCTGAATGCGGTGTAATTTGCCAGTACTTCGACCCGGCCGGGCGGACAGGATGCAATGGCGCGCAACGGGTCCGGTACGACACTGTGGTCTGCGCCGGCGTACGTCAGACGCACTCCGAGGTCCGTCGCCCGTTCACCTGCGGCCACCACCGTCGTGTTCTCGAAGTGCTCGAACCGCACGTCCCACAGCCACGACAGGTCCTCACCGTCGGGAACCTGCCCGTTGACGGCGATGACCAGTCCGTCCGCGTCGGGGTCGATCATCGACAGAGCCTCCTGCCAGCCGGCGGGGTTCTTGGCCAACAACATTCGGACGGTGTGGGATCCGTACTGGACGGAGCTGTAGCGTCCCGCGACCTCGTCGACGGCGCTGACCGCGGCGACGGCATCGACGGGATCGGCGCCCATCGTCACCGCGGCTGCCACTGCCTGAGCCGCGTTGCCACGGTTTGCGCGGCCGGGCAGCGTGAGAGACATCGGCAGCACCAGGCCGTCGGGGCCGTGCAGACTGTTCTCGTCGAGCCACCACTGCGGCTCGGGACGCGCGAATTCTCGGCCGTCGTCGAGTGTTCCGGTGCTGCGCCAGTGGTTCCCGTTCCATTCGATGGGCTCGCCCGTGCGCGGGCAGCTCACCGAATCGCCCACCCAACCGCCGCCGGCCGCAACCCACACGACGTTCTTCGAGTCGTAGGCCGCGGACGCCATCAGGACGTCGTCGCAGTTCGCGACGACGACGGTGTCCGGATGGTCCGCGAGCCCGGCGCGAAGTTTGCGTTCGATCATGTTGATCTCACCGACGCGGTCCAGCTGGTCGCGGCTCAGGTTGAGCAGCACCAGCACTTCGGGATTCACCGCGTCGCACACGTGCGGGACGTGCAATTCGTCCACCTCGAGGGCAGCGAGCGGAGCCGTACGTCGCGAGTTCAGTGCGGCCACGATGCCGGCGTCCATGTTTGCGCCGTCGGCCTGCGTCGCCACGTCGCCCAGCGTCGCCAGGGCCGCCGCGGTCATACGAGTGGTGGTCGATTTACCGTTGGTTCCGGTGATCACAGCGGTGCGACGGTTCTTGCCGAGGCGGGACATCAGCGCCGGATCGATCTTCAGCGCGACCAGGCCGCCGATCATCGATCCTTTACCTCGACCGGCTTTCTGCGACGCCCAGGCAGCGGCCGATGCGGCGGTCAGTGCCAGGCGCCCGCGGGCTCCGAGGTGCCGCTTACTGCTGTCGATCATGGTGTCCGATCCTCCCACACACACCATCGACCGGAGCCCCCAGCGGGAGCGGAGAGCGGCAGGTCACGGACTGCACACAATTCGCGGCGAGAGGGCCGGATGCGTTTGGTGTGGGCTGTTTGTGTGCAATCACCGACCAGACGGGCGCACCGGCATTACCGAAGGGGAGATCCATGAACGACACAGCGGTAGACGACGCGGTCCTACCCGGGTTGCGAAAGTGGAACATCGGCCTCACGGTGCTGCACGCGGCGCAGGCCGTCGCAGTCCTCGTACTGGCCGGTGGGTTCGCGATCACGGTGACCTCGCAGTTCCCGTCCGGACCGCCGGGAACCCCGCCGTCCGCCCCGGAGGCGCTGTTCGACGTAGCCATCGGGCCGGCCATCGCCGTGTTCCTCTTTCTGGCGGCGCTCGACCATCTGCTCACCGCCACGGTGCTTCGTTCGACGTACGAGAGCGATCTGAAGGCCGGCATCAATCGGTTCCGGTGGATCGAATACTCCGTGAGCGCCACGATCATGATCATTCTGATCGGCTTCTACAACGGCATCACCAACATCGACACGGTGATTCTGATCATCGGCGCCAACGTCGCGATGATCCTCTTCGGCTGGCTCCAGGAAAAGATGAACCCGCCGGGCCGAACCCATACGACGATGTTGCCGTTCTGGTTCGGATGCATCGCGGGAGCAGCACCCTGGGTGGCGATCGTGGTCAACCTGTATGGAGCGATCAGCGGCAACGTCGGCGAGGTGCCCGGCTTCGTCTGGGGCATCGTGATCTCGCTGTTCGTGTTCTTCATGAGCTTCGCCGTCAATCAGTACCTGCAGTACAAGGGTGTCGGGAAGTGGGCCGACTACGGCTACGGCGAGAAGGTCTACCTGGTGCTGAGCTTGGTGGCCAAGTCCGCGTTGGCATGGCAGATCTTCGGTGGTTCGCTCGCCGGCTGAGGTCCCGGTTTGCGGCTGAGCCCCCACAGGCATCCGCCGATCACGATGGCAGCGCCCACGATCGACAGGACGCTCGGGCGTTCGTCGAGCACGATCCACGACGCGCCGATGCCGACCACCGGCACCAGGAGCGAGAACGGGGCCACCACGCCGGCCGGATAGCGACTGATCAGCGTGGTCCACAGCCCGGAACCCACGATGGTGCCGACCACGACAATGTAGAGAAGGCCGACCAACCCGCCGTACTGCCCGGCGGCGAACGAGTTGCCTACCGCAGCCCACCCCGTCGTCGGCCCCTCGACGGCCGCGGACAGCGCGAACATGGGCAGCGGTGGGATGACGCACATCCACAGCATCAGGCGCATGGGTTCTGCGCGTATACCGGATGCAAGCCGATTGCCCAGGTTGCCGAAGGCCCAGCTCAGGCCGGCCAGCAAGGTCAGCAATACCGGTAGCAGCGTCGCGCTGTGCGCGCGGTCCCACCCGATGAGAACCATCCCGCCGACCGCGATGCCGATACCGATCCATTGCCGCGAGCTGACGTTCTCGCGGAGAAGGAGAGCGCCGAGAACCACCGTGAACGGCGCCGAGGACTGCAGGACCAGCGAGGCCAGGCCGGTGGGCATGCCGGCGTTCATGGCGGCGAAGAGAAACGCGAACTGTCCCAGCCCGAAACCGACCCCGTAGAGCAGCAGCCACTTCATCGGGACGGCTGGGCGACGAACGAACAGGACAACGGGAACGGCGATGACGGCGAATCGCAGTGCGGCGAAGAAGAACGGCGGGAAATGGTCGAGTCCGGCCCGGATGGCCAGAAAGTTGAGTCCCCACACCACGACGACGGAGAGCCCCAGAATGCGGTCGCGAGTTGTCATGGGACCAGTGTCGCGATCCGGAAAGCTAAGAACAATCGAATAGTTATGGCTTATTGCTGTAGTTTGTCTTCATGAATGTCGACCGGCTGGTGGTGCTACGAGAATTGGCAGACCGCGGCACCGTCGCGGCGGTGTCCGAGGCCTTGTCCATGACGCCGTCGGCAGTCTCTCAGCAGCTCAAGGTGCTCTCCCGTGAAGCCGGGGTTGCGTTGCTCGAACCCGACGGGCGACGGGTCCGCCTCACTGCTGCGGGGCGCGCCCTGGTTCCGCACGCCGACGACGTGCTCGCCGCGCTCGATCGGGCCAAGGACGAGATGGCGTCGTATCGCGGCACCGCTCGTGGCACCGTTCGCGTGGCACTGTTCCCGTCGGGTGCGGCACTGTTGCTCCCCGGCGTGCTCGACCGACTCGGGGCCGCCGGGGTCGACGTGGATGCTCGCGACGAGGACGTACCCGCGTCGTCGGTCCCCACGCTGCTCGCGGACTACGACGTCGTGCTGACCCATCGCGACGAGCGGTCTGCCGCCATCGCGTCGGAACGAGTGGAGGTGCGCACGCTCATGCGCGAGCCGATAGACCTGGTGCTTCCGCCCTCACATCGATTGGCCGGGCGTGACGCCGTCGACATCGGTGAGCTGGCCGACGAACGGTGGATCAGCGTGCGCGGCGGCTTCCCGGTGGACGACGTGCTGCTGTCGATCGCTGTGGTGACCGGCGTGGAACCGCGAGTGGCGATGCGTGTCAACGACTTCCGGTTGATCGAGGAACTCGTCGCGCATGGGCACGGTATTGCATTGATGCCTCGTTACGCCTCGACCCACCCGCTGGTCGCCAAGTGTCGACTGGCTGGTGTCCGGGCGGCGAGAATCTACGACGTGGCGACGCGCCCGCGGGCCGCCGAGCGACCCGCGGTACGCGCTGTCCTCGATGCGTTCACCGCCCGCGTCGCGGAAATCGGTGCCTGAGGTCCACCGGGGCTACGGGGGCTACTGGGGCTATGCCCTTGCTGCGCGGTTGACGGCCGAGACGACGGCACGCAGCGAAGCAGTGGTGATCGAGGTGGCGATGCCGACACCCCAGACGACAACCTCGCCGCCGCCGGGCAGGTGCACCGCAGCTTCGACGTATGCCGCTGCCTGCGCGTCGTCACCGGCGGACATGGCGTGCTCGGAGTAGTCGAGCACGCTCACTCCGTAACCGATGGATGCCAGAGCGTCGACGAACGCCGCGAGCGGACCGTTTCCGTGGCCGGTGATGTCCTGCTCGGTGCCGTCGACCTTGACCGATGCCACGATGGAGTCGATGCCGCCGTCCTCCTCGGCAGCGGTGACCTTCTGGCGCATGCGCTCGAGCGGGCGCTGCGGCGCCAGGTACTCCTCGGCGAAGACGTCCCACATTGCCTTGGGCGAGACCTCGCCTCCCTCACCGTCGGTGACGCGCTGGACGGCGGAGGAGAACTCGATCTGCAGACGACGCGGCAACGCCAGGCCGTGATCCGACTTCATGATGTACGCGACGCCGCCCTTGCCGGACTGCGAGTTGACCCGAATGACGGCCTCGTACGTACGGCCGACGTCCCTGGGGTCGATGGGCAGGTACGGAACCTGCCACCGCACGTCGTCGACGTCGAGATCCTGCTCGTCGGCAGAGACCTTCATCGCGTCGAGACCCTTGTTGACCGCGTCCTGGTGACTGCCGGAGAACGCGGTGTAGACCAGATCGCCACCGTACGGATGACGCTCGTGCACGGGCAGCTGGTTGCAGTACTCGACCGTGCGCCGGATCTCGTCGATAGTGGAGAAGTCGATCTGCGGATCGACCCCGCGCGTGAACAGGTTGAGCCCCAGCGTGACCAGACAGACATTGCCGGTGCGCTCACCGTTTCCGAACAGGCAACCCTCGATGCGATCGGCGCCGGCCAGGTAACCCAGTTCTGCTGCTGCGACGCCCGTTCCGCGGTCGTTGTGCGGATGCAGGCTGAGCACGATCGAGTCACGCCTGGCCAGATTGCGATGCATCCACTCGATCGAGTCGGCGTAGACGTTGGGCGTCGCCATCTCGACGGTGGCGGGGAGGTTGAGAATCATCGGGCTCTCGGGGGTGGGCGCGATGATGTCGGTGACCGCGTCGCACACCTTCTTGGCGTACTCGAGCTCGGTTCCGGTGTAGGACTCGGGCGAGTATTCGTAACGCCAGTGCGTGTCCGGGTACTTGGCCGTCTCTTCCAGCACCTTGCGAGCGCCGTCCGTGGCGATCTTCTCGATGGCGTCGGGGTCGGCGCGGAAAACCACGCGACGCTGCAGAATCGACGTCGAGTTGTAGAAGTGGACGATGACGCGGCGGGCGCCTTCGCACGAGAGGATCGTGCGCTCGATCAGCTCCGGGCGGCACTGCGTCAACACCTGGATGGTGACGTCGTCGGGAATGGCACCGTCCTCGATGATTTCGCGAACGAAGTCGAAATCGGTCTGGCTCGCCGACGGGAAACCGACCTCGATCTCCTTGTAGCCCATACGAACCAGCAGATCGAACATACGACGCTTGCGCGCCGGGCTCATGGGGTCGATGAGTGCCTGATTACCGTCGCGCAGATCCACTGCGCACCATTGCGGTGCGCGATCGGCGACCTTGTCCGGCCACGTGCGGTCGGGGAGCGAGACGGGCTCGACTTCCTCGGCGAACGAGCGGTACCGGAACGTCGACATCGACGAGTTCTTCTGGGTGTTCCACGCGGGCTGGTCGGACGGTGCAGGCTTGGTCGGGGTGGTGACCGTGCGAGAACCGGAAGTGAATGCGTCGGCGGGTGACATCGAATTATCTCCGTTGTGAGGAAGGGTCGACCGGCGCCGAAAAGACCCGCGACGGGAAGCCGGTCCGAATATCAGACCCCGTCGCGGCGACGAAGAAGGAGGGCGAACCCGGCGCCGAACATGGCCGTCACCCTACTCCGTCGACGGCAGCGACGACACCGGCACCGCTGTCACCGAGGCTTCGGCGCGCGTGCCTCCCACTTCTCGGGGCGATCGAGCAACTGGCCAGGCGGAGTTCGCCAACAGGCCGCCAACACGTCGTATCCGTACGCGTCGACGGCAAGGTGCGCGTCCCACTCCGACGACGCCCACGCGCGGTCGTCGCTTGCCGCGTGCTCGGCCGACAACGCTGCGCCGACGAGTTCGAACTGGACGTGGCGACGGGTGGTCAGGACCGACGGTTCGGTGGGTGGGTCGACGGCGAGCTGGGTCAGCAGTGTCGAGCACTCGGCGACGACTCGATTGTCACACCACGTCAGAGTGCGTCGATGCGCATGGCGACCGACGGCCCACAAGGCCGCGACGGCGCAGGCAACGCCGATGGTTGTCTCGAGCAGGCGCTCGGCTGCCAGCGGCCACGCCCGCGCCCCGGCGTGGGATGCACCACCGATCAGCAGCGCCAGGGGCGTGATGAACATGACGGCGATGCCGTAGTTGCGAGCGATGTACAGCTCGATCAGGAACTGCAGGGCCATCAGCAGCAGCACCAGGACCACACCGCTGGGTGAGAACGTGAACACGAGCGCGAACAGCAGAACACCCACGGCAGTCCCGGCCAGCCGGTGCAGCGCTCTGACCATGGCGCGCGGGCGGTCGAGTCCCTGCTGGAGAACCAGTACCGCGCCGATCACGGCCCAGTCCGGTCGGCCGAGTCCGAGGGCGACGGCGATCGTTCCGGACGCCGCCGATGCACACAGCACGCGCACCGCGGTGCTGGTCGCATGCGACTGCCTGGACGCCGCACGGCGTAGGCGGAACGCGACCGTGGGCCGTGCCAGCGGTGTCACCGGACGTTCGCCGGAGAGGACGTGCACGGTGTCCGAGACGTGCTCCGGCGCCGGCGGAACATCGTGAATCGTTCGAGCGAAGAGCATATGCGCGGCAAGCAGTCGGCTCACCGGAGGATCGTCCACGCGGCGAGATGGAATGCGGGCGTCGTGCAGCGCCGACCACGCGCGATCGAGGGCGACGGCGCCGCGGTGGCGGGCCGCGACGTCGGCACGATCGTCGGTGTAGACGGACACACTCCGCTCGGCCGCGATCACGGCGTCACGCTCGGGTTTGGACGCGTCGCGCAGCGCCGGTGCCATGGATACGCCCAGTGCCCACACCGCGCCCAGCGCGACGCATCCTGCGTTGACCGCAGCAGAGACCCCGGCCTGCGGGACGATGGTGGCGATCGCACAGGTCAGAACGAAGAAAAAGGCACCGGGTGGGCCGAGTCTCAACGCATCGACGACGAACACGGCGATCGTCCCCAGGGCAGAGAGCACCGCGACGACCAGCATCGCTCCGACGAGCGAACCGCGGGGATCGGCGTACTGTCCCACCACCCCGCCGACAGCGGCGGACAGGACCAAAGCGACACCGGCGAGAAGGACGACGGACCAGCGTGACCGGAACGGGCGTCCCTCGCCGTAGACGACGGCAAATCCGCCGGCCGCGGTGAGCAGCGCCTCGGTGGGAAAACCCAGTGCGAGCAGCGTCAAGGCGGGAACGCCGAAGGCAAGCGCGGCGCGAACTCCACCGGGCCAGCGGGGGCCGACCACCGGAACGGCGACGAACATGGTCCTGCGCCTCGGCCGAGGCGGAAGTGCTCGTTCCCCGGGGCGTGTCACCGCACGATCGTAAGCACGCGATTCACCGTCTACCACCGCAGGTCGGTAGGCTGTCCAACCGTTCGTGGTTAGAACTGCTTGCTTCACCTACTCAGGAGGTAGCGCCAGCGTGGCACTCGTCGTTCAGAAGTACGGAGGATCCTCGGTGGCGACCGCCGAGCGGATCCGGCGCGTCGCTGAACGGATAGTCGAGACCAAGCGCAAGGGCAACGACGTCGTGGTGGTGGTGTCCGCGATGGGCGACACCACCGACGAACTGCTCGACCTCGCCGAGCAGGTGTGCCCCGCCCCTCCCGCCCGCGAGATGGACATGTTGCTGACCTCCGGCGAGCGGATCTCGAACGCGCTGGTCGCCATGGCCATCCATTCCCTCGGCGCCGAGGCGCGGTCCTTCACCGGCTCGCAGGCCGGCGTCGTCACCACCAGCGTGCACGGCAACGCCAAGATCATCGACGTCACGCCCGGCCGGGTGCGAGATGCGCTGGACGAAGGATCGATCGTGCTGGTGGCCGGCTTCCAGGGTGTGAGCCAGGACAGCAAGGACGTCACGACGCTGGGACGAGGTGGCTCCGACACGACGGCAGTCGCCCTCGCGGCTGCGCTGAACGCCGACGTCTGCGAGATCTACACCGACGTCGACGGCATCTTCACCGCCGACCCGCGCATCGTGCCCGACGCCCGACACCTCGACAAGGTCTCGTTCGAGGAGATGCTCGAGATGGCGGCGTGTGGCGCGAAAGTGCTGATGCTGCGCTGCGTCGAATACGCCCGCCGTTACAACGTGCCCGTGCACGTCCGCTCGTCGTACACCACCAAGCCAGGGACCATCGTGTCCGGATCCATGGAGGACATTCCAATGGAAGAAGCCATTCTCACCGGTGTCGCGCACGATCGCAGCGAGGCCAAGGTCACCGTCGTCGGTCTGCCCGACGAACCCGGATACGCGGCCAAGATCTTTCGCGCCGTCGCCGACGCCGAGATCAACATCGACATGGTGCTGCAGAACATCTCCAAGGTCGAGACGGGCAAGACCGACATCACCTTCACGCTTCCCAAGACCGACGGCCCGCGCGCAGTGACGAAATTGTCTGCGATGCAGTCGGACGTGGGCTTTTCGAAGGTTCTCTACGACGACCACATCGGCAAGGTGTCGCTGATCGGCGCCGGGATGAAGTCGCACCCCGGTGTGACGGCGACGTTCTGCGAGGCGCTGGCCGAGGCCGGTATCAACATCGATCTGATCAGTACGTCGGAGATCCGTATTTCGGTGCTCACCAAAGATTCCGAGCTCGACGACGCGGTTCGCGCGCTGCATTCCGCATTCGATCTGGGCGGCGACGACATCGCCGTCGTACACGGCGGAACCGGACGGTAGGGGTCGACATGACGAACGGTAAGGCACTGCACATCGGCGTTGTCGGCGCTACCGGCCAGGTGGGCGCGGTCATGCGAACACTGTTGGCGGAGCGCAAGTTTCCGATCGCGAGTATTCGGTTCTTCGCGTCGGCTCGCTCGGCAGGCAAGACATTGCCCTGGGGCGACGGTGAGATCGTCGTCGAAGACACCGCGGCGGCGGACCCGTCCGGACTCGACATCGCTCTGTTCTCCGCGGGCGCGACCATGTCGCGTGAGCAGGCGCCGCGGTTCGCGGCCGCCGGCGTCACCGTCATCGACAACTCCTCCGCGTGGCGTAAGGATCCGGACGTTCCGCTGGTGGTGAGCGAAGTCAATCCCGAAGCCACCCGGAACTTGAGCAAGGGCATCATCGCCAATCCGAACTGCACCACGATGGCTGCGATGCCGGTGCTGAAGGTGCTGCACGACGAAGCCGGATTGCGACGCCTGATCGTCTCGAGTTACCAGGCGGTGTCCGGAAGCGGGCTGGCCGGTGTCGAGGAGTTGGCAACCCAGGCGCGTGCCGTCGTCGCCGATGCCGAGAAGTTGGTGCACGACGGTAGCGCGGTCGCGTACCCGGATCCCAAGGTCTACACCGCACCCATTGCGTTCAACGTGCTCCCGATGGCGGGATCTCTGGTGGACGACGGTAGTGGCGAGACCGACGAAGATCAGAAGTTGCGCAACGAGTCTCGCAAGATTCTGGGACTACCGGACCTGCTGGTGAGCGGCACGTGCGTGCGTGTGCCGGTGTTCACCGGCCACTCGCTGTCGATCAACGCGGAGTTCGCAGATCCGCTCTCGGTCGAGCGTGCCAAGGAACTGTTGTCGGCAGCGCCGGGTGTGCGGGTGGTGGAGGTGCCGACGCCGCTGGACGCCGCCGGTGCGGACGAGTCTCTGGTCGGCCGGATTCGTCAGGATCCCGGTGTGCCGGACGGCCGCGGTCTCGCGCTGTTCGTCGCCGGTGACAACCTGCGAAAAGGTGCGGCTCTCAACACGATTCAGATCGCCGAGTTGTTCACCCGGTAGGCAGGTCGACTGGAGTGCAGCTCAGCTCTCGAGCGACTGCACCGAGCGGTGTGAATCGGCGGACGGGACGTACCCTCCGAGAATGGAACTCCACGTCCACAGGCGGCCGCCGAGGTGGTAACGACCCCTGTCGGTTCGCGCGTCGAGGGCAATCGCTTCTCCGCTGACCACGGCTGAAAGCATGACGTCCTCGGTGAGGATTCCGACTACCACGGCGCCGATGTTCGCGTTGTCGTCCTCCGCGGTCTCGAGAACCGGTTCCATCACGGTCTCGGTGCCGTCGGGGGCATGGAGAAAGCCCGATTCGTGCGAACATCCGTCGGCGACGCATTGCTCGAAACCGGCGATTTGCTCGAGCCGGTCCATCAGCGGCCACAGACCACGAGAGTGCCAGTCCGACATGCCCTCGCCGGTGGAATATGCCCGCTTCCAGTCCGCCATCAGGGCGGTGAACTCTTCCATGACCGCACCGTGCCGGTACCAGCACCGCGGAATCGTCTCGCCGAGTTCGTAGCGGTCTCGTAGCCACCAGACCCAGTCGGTGACCTCGTCCCACAACCGGGCCGAGGCGTCCGCATCGAGGTATCGCCACGAGAACTGCATCGAACCCCCGCGCTCGAGCGACGGCGATTCGTCGTGAGTTCCGTGGTCCGAGAACCCGCCATGGAGAGACATCGGTGTCCTTGCCGGCCGCGCCCAGCGATAGGGCGTAGAGCCTGCTAGAGAAGTTGCCTGGGACGTGCGATGTCGACAGTAGGGGGCATTTCGGGCGGTCCGCAAGTGAACCGAGCACAGGGGTTAGGCCCCGTTGTTGGAGGCTGGGCAAAAGTGGGTCGGTTAACAATATCCGCGCTGAATGTGCTGGTCAGAACGGGCTCGGTCCCCGATTTGCGCCCCTTTGCGAGGTCAGAATGTGGCTTTGGGGAGTGCGATCCAGAGCACGAGATAGATCACGAATTGCGGTCCCGGAAGAATGCACGACAGTAGGAAGAGCAGACGCACCAGTCCCGCACTCAGACCGAAGCGCTCGGCGATCCCGCCGCACACACCGGCGATCATCTTGTGGTTGCGGGAGCGGGTGAGCTTGCGGGTGGGGCTCGTCATCGTGGAATCCCTTCGTCGAGTGTCGAGAAGTGAACGTGCGGCGTGCGGCGCGGGTTCCCGGCAGAGTTCGTCAGTCGTTCGTCCGACGGCTCGCTCGCGTACACGCCCGCCACCGTAGAGGTGTCGACACTGGCGCCATGCGGATCGTGCAGGTGGCAAATTTCTACGGCCCTCGTTCGGGTGGCCTTCGTACTGCCGTCGACCAGTTCGGTGCCGGATACGCTGCGCGCGGACACGAGGTGACCCTGGTGGTTCCCGGCGCCGGTTTCACCGAGTCTGTCGGCCCCAGCGGTGTTCAGCGCATCACGGTGCCGTCCGCGCACCTGCCGGGTACCGGCGGATATCGAGCGGCACGGCAGTCGGTCACGGCGGACGTGGTCGCGTCCCTGCGGCCGGACGTGCTCGAGATCTCCGATCGGCTCACACTGCGTGGGTTGGGACTATGGGGGCGGCGCAGAGGAATTCGCAGTGTGATGATCTCGCACGAGCGACTCGACCGTCTGCTCGGCCAGGTGCTGCCCGGCCCGGTGGCGCGGGCTGCCGCCGATGTCGCGAATCGCCGAACCGTCCGCGGCCACGATGCGGTGGTGTGCACGACTGCCTTCGCGCAAGAGGAGTTCGCGCGTATCGGGGCGGACGCGTGTCGAATCTCGCTAGGGGTGGATCTCGATCTCTTCCATCCCTCGCGCCGCCAACCACACCAGGACCGCACGATTCGGCTGGTGCACTGCGGACGCTTGTCGGTGGAGAAGCACGCGGAACGCAGTATCGATGCGCTGGCCCATGTTCGGCGCCTGGGGCTCGACGCGCATCTGGTCATCGTGGGCGACGGTCCACGTCGGGGCGCGCTCGAGCGTCGTGCGTACGGACTCCCGGTATATTTCGCGGGTTTCGTCGGCGACCGTACTCGGGTGGCCGGCATGCTGGCCGGTGCCGACGTCGCGTTGTCGCCGGGTCCGCACGAGACCTTCGGGCTGGCGGCACTCGAAGCGCTGGCATCGGGCACCCCGGCCGTCGTCTCCGGAACGTCGGCGTCGGCGGAGATCGTCACGCCGGACTGCGGCGCGGCGGTAGCCAACACACCCCGAGAATTCGCCGACGGGATCGTCTTCGCGCTCGCGCTGCCCGGTGGCGGACGATCCACTGCGCGAGCGCGGGCGGAGCGGTACGCGTGGCCGACCGCCGTCGACTCGATGCTCGGGGTGTTGGCCGGATGACCCGTCGAAAAATATTTACATTCAGTCTGGACTGTTTGTAAGAATGACGCTATCGTTCCTGGTGTGACCGAGAGCACTGTTCGACGAACCCAGGCCGAGCGCACGGCAGGTACGCGCGCCAAGCTGCTCGACGCCGCTATCGACACCCTTGTCGACGTCGGATATTCCCGAGCCAGCACGCAAGAGATCGCCCGACGTGCCGGGGTGTCGCGCGGCGCGCAGCTGCATCACTTCCCTACCAAGGAGACGCTGGTGGTCGCCGCGGTGGAGCGGCTGGTGGAGCGGCGCCTGGACGAAATCCTGGGAGTCGACCGGGATGAACCCGCAGGTCCGGCCCTGCTGCTCGACGCGTTCTCCGGTCCGTTGTTCTATGCGGCGCTCGAGCTGTGGGTTGCCGCGCGCACCGACGCCGCACTGCATGCCGCGGTCGAACCTCTGGAGCGGCGGGTCACCGAGGTTCTGCAGCGCGGCGGCCGGGATCTGTACGGAGACAGCATGTCTCCGGCCGGCCTGGAATTGAGTATCGAACTGGCCCGAGGGATGGCCGTTTCGGCCATCTTCCGAACATCAGAGGAGGAACGTGACATGCGTACACGGTTGTTGCCGGAATGGGAACGGGCGGTGATGACATCGTGACAACCCCGACGCCCCCGATCTCCGTGCTCCCCGCGCACGTCGACACCCTCGTCGTGGGCTCCGGATTCTCCGGAATGGGCGTGACGGCACGCATTCTCCGGTCCGATCCCGACGCCGACGTCCTGGTCATCGAGCGCGGGCACGACGTCGGCGGTACCTGGCGCGACAACACCTATCCCGGTGTGGCGTGCGATGTCCCGACGTCGCTGTATTCGTTCTCGTTCGCGCCGCACTCCGATTGGAGTCATACGTTCGCGCGCGGCCCCGAGATCTACAGCTATCTGCGCACCGTCGCCGACGAGTTCGGCATCCGCGACCGTCTTCTCACCGGGTGCGGGCTGCTGGGCGCACAGTGGGACGAAGGCCGGTGTCTGTGGACCGTCGAGACCGAGCGCGGCACGCTGACCGCGCGAATTCTCGTCGCGGCCACCGGAACCCTCTCCACCCCCAAGCTTCCCGATGTGCCGGGCTTGGAGTCCTTCACCGGGCACACCTTTCACTCGGCCACCTGGGACCACGATTACGACCTGTCGGGTAAGAACGTCGCCGTGGTCGGGACCGGCGCATCCGCCATCCAGTTCGTGCCCGAGATCGCGCCGAAGACCGCGCAGCTGCACGTCTTCCAGCGCACCCCGGCGTGGGTCATCCCACGCGCCGACCGCACCCGCGGCCCGATCGAGCGCTGGTTCTACCGGCGTGCACCGTGGACGCTCGAGGCGCAGCGCGGCAGCATCTACGCGTACCGCGAGATGTACGTCGAGATGATGGCGAAGCGGCCGAAGCTCCTCGGTGTCGCGCACGCGGTGGCCACGGCATTTCTGCGACTGAAGATCCGCGACAAGGGTCTTCGGCAACGTTTGACGCCGAAGTACCGCATCGGATGTAAGCGAATGCTGCTCTCGAACGACTGGTACGACACCCTGCAGCGTCCCGACGTCGAGCTGGTCGATTCCGGTCTCGCCTCGGTTACCCCGACGGGCGTGGTGGACAGCAGCGGGCGTGAGCGTGAGGTCGACGCAATCGTCTTCGGGACGGGATTCACCCCGACCGAGCCGCCGATCGCACACCTGCTTCGCGACAGTGGCGGAGTGACGTTGGCGCAGAGGTGGGCAGGTAGTCCCCGTGCCTACCGCGGGACGACCGTGTCGGGGTTCCCCAATCTGTTCCTGATGTACGGACCCAACACCAATCTCGGTCACAGCTCCATCGTCTACATGATCGAATCCCAGGCGGCGTACGTCGACTCGGCGCTGCAAGCGATGGCCGGTCGGCACGTCGATGCGGTGGACGTGCGGCCGACGGCATTGGCGCAGTGGAACGATCGGCTCGACGTCGATCTCGAGGGGACCGTGTGGAACGTCGGCGGGTGTTCCAGTTGGTACCTCGATGCAAGCGGCCGCAATTCGACGATGTGGCCAACGTTCACCTGGAAGTTTCGACAAGCCACCAAGACATTCGACATCGACAACTACCGGACGATGCGGCGATCCGCGATCGACTCCGGACACGAACCGGAGAGGGTGAACGCATGAGCGGCACCGAAACGACGTACGACGTCATCGTGGTCGGATCGGGCTTCGGCGGAAGTGTCACGGCACTGCGGCTGACAGAGAAAGGGTATCGCGTCGGCGTGCTCGAGTCAGGCAGACGGTTCGAGGACGACGAACTGCCGAAAACCAGCTGGCGGCTGCGGAAATACCTGTGGGCGCCCATGATCGGGTGCTACGGACTCCAACGCATTCACCTGTTGCCGAACGTTCTGGTGATGGCGGGTGCGGGCGTCGGCGGCGGATCGCTGAACTACGCCAACACGCTGTATCAGCCGCCCAGCCGATTCTTCGAGGACCCGCAGTGGGCGGACATCACCGACTGGGAAACGGAGATGACTCCGTACTACAAGCAGGCTCGGCGGATGCTGGGCGTGGAGGACAACCCCACCATCACCCCCGCCGACAAGGTGATGCGGGACATCGCCGAAGAGATGGGGGTTGGCGACACCTTCGGCACCACCCCTGTCGGCGTGTTCTTCGGCCAGCCCGGTCAGAAGGGTGCCGAGGTGGCCGACCCGTACTTCGGCGGGGTGGGTCCCACGCGCACCGGATGTACCGAGTGCGGTGCCTGCATGACCGGATGCCGCGTCGGTGCGAAGAACACCCTGGTCAAGAACTACCTCTACCTGGCCGAGAGAGCCGGGGCGACGGTGCATCCGCTCACCACCGTCACCGAGGTTCGGCCGCGTGCAGGTGGCGGCTACGAGGTGGTCACCCGTCGCACCGGTGGAAAGCTGCGACGCCGAGAAACGGTGATGACCGCAGACCACGTGGTGTTCGCGGCGGGTACGTACGGAACGCAGAAGTTGATGCTCGCGATGAAAGAGACGGGACGGCTGCCGAACCTCTCGGAGAAGCTGGGGTCCGTGGTTCGCACCAACTCCGAGGCAGTGTTGGCAGCGACGTCACGAGACCGCCAGGTGGACTACACACAAGGGGTCGCGATCACGTCGTCGTTCCATCCCAATGACCACACGCATATCGAACCTGTGCGATACGGCAAGGGCAGCAACGCGATCGGACTTCTGCAGACCGTATTGAGTGACGGCGGCGGACGCGTGCCGCGGCCGCTCAAGACCTTGGGTGTCGCACTGCGCCATCCGGGGGCGGCATTGCGAAGCCTGTCCGTTCGCAACTGGTCGGAGCGAACGGTGATCGCGCTGGTCATGCAGACCGACGATAATTCGCTCGAACTGGGCTCGGCGAAGGGGCGTTTCGGCCGGCGCCTCACATCCCGCGCAGGTGGTGGTAGTCCGCCGCCGAAATGGATTCCGGAAGGCCACGTTGCCATCCGCAAGGCGGCGGACAAGGTGGGTGGCGATCCCGGTGGTTCCTTCGCCGACGTGTTCGACATCCCGATGACGGCACACTTTCTGGGTGGCTGCGTCATCGGCGCGACGAAGGAGCGTGGTGTGGTCGACCCGTACCACCGAGTTTTCGGCCACGAGGGGTTGCACGTCGTCGACGGGTCCGCCGTGAGTGCCAACCTCGGAGTCAACCCGTCGCTCACCATCACCGCACAGGCGGAACGCGCGATGGCGTTGTGGCCCAACAAGGGCGAGCCGGATCAGCGGCCTGCGATGGGTGCGCAGTACGCACCGGTTGCGCCGGTTAGACCGGTCGCGCCGGTGGTTCCGCCCGAGGCGCCGGGGGCACTTCGGCTGCCGCTGACGGTTGTCGGTCAGGAACGCTGAGCGCTACTTGCCCGAGATGGGTCCCAGTAGCGACGTGGTCCAGATGGCCGAGTTCGCAGACCCGGCTGGATCACCGGCGGGAACGAGTCCGTTGACGGTCACCTGGCCACCCGCGAGCCCGCGTGCCGGATTGGGAGGCAGAGTGAGGCCGCAGCTCTGGTGTGGATCGGCGATGCCCGGCAGCGAGGTCTGGCGGCACTGTCCGCGTCCTTCCACCGTCAACGGACCGCCCGGGAGATTGTTGTAGGTGACGGTCAGCGCGGCACCGAACTCCGGATTCGCGACGGACGAGTAGCACATCCGAGCGGTGGCGGCGACAGCTTCACTGGGGGATGTAGACGCTGCCCCGGTCGCGGGATCGACGCTGGTCGAGTGCAATTGGGTGGTCCGCTCGCCGCCGGCACAGTTCGGGGTCGATCCGAGTGAACTCGAGTTCACCTCGCGGGTGACGTTGTAGCCGATCGAGCCGGTCGGCTGGGGCGAGCCGGCGGGCGGATTCGGATCCACCGGCGCCGTGCCGTCGCCGAGTGCGTACAAGGTCCACACCGATCCGGTGCGACCGCCGGGCAGTCGGAGTGGGTTGGCGATCGAGTTGCTCGTCGCAACGCCGCCGGTGATGCCCGACGCGTTGGGTGCGATGTCGAGGACGCAGTCGACGGCCGCGCGGCCCGGTGAGCCGGGGTAGAGCTCGAAGCCGCAGGGACCGCGCATGTCGAGGCGACCGAGGCCGGGGCCGTCGAGCGTGCCCCACTGGTCCAGAATCTGTGTACCGTCCAGGCTCAACCCGTCGCACACGTAGATCGGACCGACGTTGCGAGCCGTCTCGTCGGTGAGGACGCCGCTGGCCGGGTCGGAATCGAAGGTGTACATCCGTGCGTCGAGGCGCTCGAGCAGCAGGTACTGGGCAGGTACTCCGTACTGCGTATTGCAGCGGTCGTTCTGCTCCGCAGTGGGCTTGTTGCCGCTGTCGACCGTGCGGAACACGTAGGACTGACCCGGGCCGTCGTCGATCGATCCGAAGACGGTGGACGGCGCAACGTTCGCGGATTGGGCGGCCGCGGGGCCGGTGAACGAAGCTGCTGCGGCCACCACCGCGGCAGCAATGACGCCCGCTCGCTTGGACATTCGGGCTGTTCGTGTCGAACGCATATCGGTGTCTGACCGACGCATGAAGGTTCCCCCCGGAGACATGATTGTGTGACGAAAGTTCTCGCTCGAAACGAAGGGTGCCATACGACCGGCCGAGACCGCCGATCTATGTGACTCGCCACCAGAGGCGTCCAAAATAGTTGGGCTGCTCAATACGGGGAGTCGGCGAATGACGCAGTAGTCTTCCGATTCGACGTGGTGTCTTGACGCCGTTCGCGGCCCGTGCGCTCGACCTAACAGACCGGAGGGTCGATGGTGTTCATGATCGGGGTGTGTCGCAGGGTGGTCTCTACTTCGCTGGCGGCAGCTCTCGTCGGAGCGACGGCGGTTCTCGGAATCGGTTTTGCCACAGCGGATCCCGCGTCCGTCGATCCGACTCCGCTCGCGGCCGGTGACGGACGGACGCTGACGCAGGTTCCGCTTCCCGGCCAGCCGGAGGGAATCGCCGTCGATCCCGAGGACGGCAGCGTGTGGTCCGGATCCAACCGGCCGCTGTCGCCGGGTGTCGTCTGGCACCACGATCGTTTCGGCGCGCTGCTCGCCACGTACGAGCTGGAGGGACACGAGCCCGACATCCACGGCGTCAACGGCATCGCTCTGGACGGAGCCGGGTGGGTGTACGCCCTGGACTACTCCGGCGTCCGTGCGGTCCGTATCGACCCGGCCACCGGTGAGCAGAGCGTCTACGCCACGTTCCCGGATCTGCCGTCGTGCGATCGAGGCGCCGTCCCGTGCGAGCCGAGTCCGATCGATCGACCCGCCTGGCCCAACTACCCGGTCTTCGACGCAACCGGAAACATGTACGTCAGCGATCTCAACCAGGCCACCATCTGGAAAGTGCCGCCCGGCGGTGGGGAGCCGCAGATCTGGTATCAGAGCCTGGACTTCGCGTCCCTGTTCAGCGTCAACGGGATGCAGTTCGACGCCACCGGTTCGCTGGTGTTCGCCGTGACCATCTCCCTTACTCCCGATCCGTCGATCTTCCGCGGTAAATTGTTCCGACTTCCAGTCGACGCGGACGGCTCGCCCGGGGAGCGCGACGAGATCGCCACGACGTCACAGGCGGACGGGATCGCTATCGGTGAATCGGGGCGCATCTACGTTGCGGTAGCCAATCCGCTGATCAACGACGTCGAAGTGGTCGAGCCGGGACGCGGGGTCGTCGGGGCGCTCCCCTCACCGGAGGGTCGGGCAGCCATGAGCTCACCGTTGATCACACCCGCCTCGTTGGCCTTCAGGGGAACATCGATCTTGGCGACCAATCATTCCCAGTTCGCGGTGGATCCGAAGGAATGGTCGATCCAGCAACTCGGCGTCGGTGAGCGGGGATTGCCGCTGCTGTACCCCGAGCTCTGATGTCGTAGGCGGGCGCGCTCGGGTCCGTCGTTTGTCGACGGCCCAGCGGGGGTAGCCGGACCATGTGACTTCTCCCGCCGTTCTGTTCGACGTCGACGGCACGCTCGTGGACTCCAACTATGTCCATGTCCACGCCTGGGCTCGTGCCTTCGCCGACGCCGGTATTGCCGTCGAGTCGTGGCGCATCCATCGATCCATCGGAATGGACGGCGGCAAGCTGCTGTCGTCGCTGGCCGGTGATGCGGATGAGGACGCTACCGGCAAGGCGAAAGAGCTGCATTCGACGTATTACCAGGAACTGTCGTCGCTGCTCTCCCCGCTACCGGGTGCTCTCGACCTGCTGGACGCCGTCGCCCAGCGCGGCCTCCAGGTGGTGCTGGCCACATCTGCACCCGAGGACGAACTCGACGTGCTTCGCAGAGTCCTCGGAGTGGACGACATCGTCTCCGAAATGACGTCGTCGCAGGACGTCGAGACCGCCAAGCCGGACCCGAGCATCGTCGAGATCGCGCTGGACCGTGCCGGAGTGTCGGTGGGCGGCGCAGTCTTCGTGGGGGATTCGGTCTGGGATATGACGGCGTCGACGAAGGTCGATCTGCGATGCATCGGAGTTCGCTGCGGCGGCGTGTCGACGGACGAGCTGACCGAGGCGGGAGCCGCCGAGGTGTACGACAACCCAGCGGATCTGTTGGCGCGTCTCGAGTCTTCTGTGATCGGGCGTCTTTCGTGAGGGAACACGGCTACGTACCCATCGAGGACTACGCGGCCATCGGCGACGGACGGACGGTGGCGCTGATCGCCACCGACGGTCGTATCGACTGGATGCCGGTACCCAATCTGGACTCTCCCCCCGCCTTCGCCGCGATCCTCGATGCGGGTGAGGGCGGATACATCGCCTTGCGTCCGGTGGGCGACTTCACCACCAGTCGTCGCTACGCCGACGGAACCAACGTTCTGGTCACTACGTTCACCACCGACTCCGGCGTCGTCGCTGTCACCGACTCGATGAACACCGGTGTTGCGGGCCGACTTCCGTGGACCGAGCTTGCGCGACGAATCGAAGGCGTCGAGGGCTCGGTGGACATGGAGTGGAAGGTCGCACCGGGGACATGTCTGGACACGGCGTCGCCCTGGGCGTACTCCACGGTGCACGGAACGGTACTGCGTGTCGACGGCATCTCACTCGGAGTTCGGACGCTGAATGCGGACGACATCGACATCGATGACCGCTCTATCGGTGGCCGATTGACGACGACGCCCGGGTCCCGGTCTCTGGTCGCGGTGGTCGGAACCGAGGTCGAACCTCTCTTCCTGCCGGTACCGGAGGAAGTTGACAGGGGCATCGACCGCACCATCGAGAATTGGCAGAACTGGTCTCGCGAGTTCAGCTACGAGGGTCCGTGGAGCGACGCCGTACATCGCAGCGCGTTGGCGCTGAAGCTGCTGTTGTTCAGCCCATCCGGCGCTATCGCCGCTGCCGCCACCACGTCGTTACCGGAAAGGTGGGCGGGCGGAAAGAACTGGGACTACCGCTACGCCTGGGTGCGCGACATGGCCTACACCCTCAGCGCCATGATTCGCTTCGGCATGCGCGAAGAGGTGCACGCCGCGGTGTCGTGGTTGCTGCGCATCATCCGGAACCACGACGAGATCACCCAGGTCTTCTACACCCTGAACGGCGAAATGCCCTCCGGCAGCAATACTCCCGATGTTCCGGGATGGCGTGGCATTGGACCGGTGATCAACGGCAACGATGCCGCCAGCCAGTTGCAGCAGGGAATCTTCGGCGATCTCTTCGACATCGTCTCCCTCTACGTGGACGCGGGCAACATTCTGGACGCGCCGACCGGTCGACTTCTCGCGGAGGTCGCGGACACCACGTGCGACATCTGGCGGAAGAAAGATGCCGGAATCTGGGAGTTGCCGGACGAGCAGCACTACACCTCGTCGAAGATGGGGTGTTGGCACGCGCTCAACTGCGCGATCCGGCTGTCGAAGCAGGGCATGATTCCGGGCATCTCCGACCGGTGGGTCACCGAGCGCGACCGCATCGCCCGGTGGATCGACGACAACTGCTGGTCGGAGACGCGCCAGGCGTACATCTGGTACCCGGGGACCGAGCAACTCGACGCGTCCGTGTTGTTGCACGCGGGCAGCGACTGCACCGACAACACCCGTATGTCCGCCACCGTGGATGCACTTCGGTCCGAACTGGGCGCCGGGGATCACCTGTACCGCTACTCCGGAATGCAGATGGTGGAGGGCACCTTCAACGCCTGCTCGTTCTGGGCCGTCACCGCTCTGGCGCGGCTCGGGCGTGAGGACGAGGCCACCGAGTTGATGGATGGGCTGGTCGCCTGCGGGAACGACGTCGGTCTGTGGGCCGAGATGATCGATCCCCGGCGTCCGTCGGCCGACGGCGCCGCGACACATATGGGCAATTTCCCGCAGGGACTGTCGCACCTCGCACTGATCAACGCAGCGCTCACGCTGTCCAGCGGTCACGACCACACGAACACCAACTGAGAAAAGGATCGACATGGATTTGGGAATCAAGGGCAAGAAGGCCGTCATCACCGGAGCAGATTCGGGAATCGGTTGGTGCACAGCGCAGATGCTGCTCGACGAGGGTGTGCAGATCGTCGTCTCGGACCAGGACGCCGACGCCCTGAAGGAGAATGCGGACAAGTTGACGGGCCCGGAAGGCTCGATCACCGCGATCGCCGCCGACATCACCAAGCAGGCGGATGTGGACGAACTGCACGCCAAAGCAGTAGAAGCTCTGGGGACCGTAGACATCCTCGTCCAGAGCGCCGGCATCACCGGTGCGCAGGGGATGTTCCACGAGATCGACGACGAAGGATGGTCGAAGACCATCGAGGTCGACCTTCTCGGCCCCGTGCGTCTGGTCCGCGCGTTCCTGCCGGAGCTGCGTCAGGGTGGATGGGGCCGCATGGTCCTGATGGCGTCCGAGGACGCCGAGCAGCCGTACATCGACGAATTGCCCTACTGCGCAGCGAAAGCCGGAATTCTTTCGCTCGTGAAGGGCCTGTCGAAGACCTACGCCTCGGAGGGCGTCCTGGTGAATGCGGTCTCACCCGCATTCATTCACACCCCGATGACCGACGCGATGATGGACAAGCGCGCCGACGAGCGCGGAACGGATCGTGACGAAGCGATCGAGAGCTTCCTGAAGGAAGACCGACCCTTCATGGAACTGGGCCGCCGTGGCACTCCCGAAGAGGTCGCGTCCGTGGTCACTTTCCTGTGCTCCGAACGAGCCAGCTTCGTCAACGGATCGAACTACCGCGTCGACTCCGGTTCCGTCGCAACGATTTAGAAGGGTTTTCTCATGACACGGTTCGGATACACCCTCATGACCGAACAGAGTGGCCCCAAGCAGCTCGTCGACTACGCGGTCAAAGCAGAGAACGCGGGCTTCGACTTCGAGGTTTCCAGTGACCACTACTCGCCGTGGTTGTCCGCCCAGGGTCACTCCGGATACGCGTGGTCGATGCTGGGTGCCGTCGCACACGCCACGTCGTCCGTGGAGCTCTACACCTATGTCACCTGCCCCATCATTCGGTATCACCCGGCTGTGGTTGCCCAGAAGGCCGCGACGTTGAAGATCTTGGCCGACGGACGTTTCACGCTCGGACTCGGCAGCGGAGAGAACCTCAACGAGCACATCGTCGGCGAGGGTTGGCCGTCGACGGACAAGCGCCTGGACATGTTCGAGAAAGCGGTGACGATCATCCGGGAGCTCCAGTCGGGTGAGCTGGTCACGTGGGAGGGGCAGCACTACCGCGTCGACTCCGCGCGTCTGTGGGATCTGCCGGACGAGCCACTCGAGATCGGCATCGCGGTGTCGGGTTCGAAGTCCGTCGAGCGGTTCGCGCCGCTGGGAGACCATATGATCTCGACCGACCCAAAGCCGGACCTCGTGTCCGGGTGGGATGAGGCCAGCTCGAAGGGCACCGCGTCCAAGAAGATCGGTCAAATCCCGATCTGCTGGGGACCGGACGAGAAGTCGGCGATGGAAACGGCGCACGAGCAGTTCCGCTGGTTCGCCGGCGGCTGGACGGTCAATGCCGATCTGCCGACGACGGCCGGCTTCGCCGGAGCCACCCAATTCGTCCGCCCGGAGGACGTCGCGGGCACCATCGCGTGCGGACCGGACCTCGACGCCATCGTCGAGAAGGTCAGGCCCTACTGGGAAGCCGGGTTCACCGACATCGCCTTGGTCCAGGTCGGCGACGAGTCGCAGGAGCGGTTCCTGGCCGAGGCAGCTGGGCCGCTGCTCGAGAAGTTGCGGTCCGCCTCTCCCAGCTGAAGCCCCACCCGGCCCCAGTCGTGGCGTATGGTCTTGCGCACGACGTGGCCGGGCGGTGCCGCCGCGGCGGGTGCTGGTGACGGGGGTGCGGTCGTGGAGGGTATCGACGCTTCGGTTTCGATGGGTCGGTTTCGGTGGAAACAGCGTATGGGTGTGCATTACGCGTACCACCGAACCATGCTGAATCGGGTGGTGCACTGGGTGTGCATCCCCATCGAAATGGCGGCGGTCCTTGGATTGCTGTCCATGATTCGCATGGGTCCGGTGGACGGCGGCATCGTCGCGGTTCTGGTCCTCGGGGCGCTGTACGTGGCCACCGATGTTGTCCTCGGGACCGTGTGGACGTCGGCGTTGTTCGGTTTGTGGTTCCTTTCGCGCTCCGTGCTCGATGGCCGGCCGGTCTGGGTCGCCGTCGTACCGGTCGCGCTGTTCGCGGTGACGTTCGCCACCCAACTCGTCGTCGGGCATCGCATCGGTGAGCGCGGCCTCGACGACACGTCCATGAATCTGTTCTGTGCCAGGTCCGATCGCAATGTCGTTCCGCTGCTGCTCGTCTTCTACTACCACGTGGTGGAGCTGGCGTTCATGGCCGGTTACCGGCCCGACGTCAGAGCGCAAGTCGACGCGGTCACCCGCCGGGAGATCGAGCGGATCGAGGCCGCGGACGGTGCACCTCGTTACGTCTGCTGACTCGGCGATCGGCCCAGCGCTGAGTAGATCAGCTCGCCGTACTGTGTCGTGCGGTCCGACCCCAGCAGGCCAGGGCCCATTTTGTTCATCACGTAGGAGACGGTGGTGCGGCGATCGAGGTTCATGGTCACCAGGGAGCCGCCCCACCCACCCCAGAAACAGATCTTCTCGTCCGGGGTGTACGGGAGGACCTCCCTGGTCGCCAGCCCGAATCCGATGCCCCACTTCACATCGGTCATCAACACCAGATCGGTTCCGTGCGCCTGCTCCTCGAAGATGAGATCGACGGTGTCGGGGCTCAGCAGTCGGACCCCTCCCACGCTGCCGCCCCGCGAGATGGCCGACAGCACCCTCGCAAGAGACCGCGCGTTCGCATGGCCGTTGAGGGCACCCAGCTCCGCGCTTCGCCAGGCCGGCGTGTTGGCAGCCTCGGCATTGGGAGTGGGACCGGTGAAGGTCAGGCGAACCGGGCTGTCCTCGGGCAGGAGGTGCAGGGGCATGTCGAGGGGCGGAGGCGGCACGATTTCGGCGATTCGCCCTGCGTCCTGTGCGGCGGCACCGATCTGTACGTCCGCACCCAGGGGGCGGGCGATCTCGTCGCGCACGAACTCCGTGAGTGTGCGCCCGGTGACCCGCCGAACTATTTCCCCGACCAGGTGCCCCTGATTGTGCGCGTGATATCCCGACGCGGTCCCGGGAGCCCACCAGGGTGCCTGCTCGGCGAGGGCCGACGTCGACCTCTCCCGGTCGTACATGTCGGTCGTCTGGAAAGGAGTGTTCCAACCCGAGACCCCAGAGGTGTGGGCGAGCACGTGCCGCACCTCGATGTCCTGCTTCCCGTTGGCGGCGAACTCCGGCCAGTACTTCGCCACCGGCGCCGAGAGTTCGAGCAGTCCACGATCGACCAGCATCATCGCCGCCAGATTGGTCACCATCTTGGTGCAGGACCACACGTTGACGATGGTGTCTCGTTCCCACTCCATGGTGCGAGCCGCGTCGCGGTGGCCACCCCAGATGTCGAGCACTGTCTCACCGTCGACATCCACCACGATGGCGGCGCCCAGTTCTTCTCCCGACGCGATGTTGTCGGCCAATGCAGACCCGACGGCGTCGAATCGGCTGTCGCAGTGTCCGCGAACAACGTTGTCCATGTGGCTCCTCCTGAGTGACGTGAATCACGCTTTACCGCCAAGTAAAGGTCAGGGGACTTCTCACGTCAAGCCTCGTCCACATGGGATTCTGGGTATGTGCCACCCACTGGTCGTCGCCCCACCGACGAGGAACTACTCGACGGTGCGCGCGCGGTGTTCGCCGAGCGGGGCTACCGGGCGGCGGGTATGGCAGAGGTGGCCCGCCGCGCATCCACTACCAAACCCACTTTGTACGCGCACTTCGGCTCCAAGGAGTCGCTGTACCTTCAGCTCTTCGATCGCGAGGCGGACGCGCTTCGCAACCATCTTTTCGCGGTCTACGACACCATGCCCATCGACGATGTCGGCATCATGACGAGAACCGCCTTGAATGCCGGAATGGCGTATGTCGCAACCCACCCCGACGGTTTTCGAGTGTTGATGGCGACGGGAGAACCCGGCAACCCGGCGTCTGCGTCATTTCGTCGGCTGATCGAGACTTTCGTCGATCGGGTCGCGCTGATAGTCGACGCCGATGTGGCCCGACGAGGGCTGTCGACGCAGCCGGCGTCGATTCGAACCGTTGCCGCCATGATGGTCGCGTCCGGTCTCGAGGCCGCCCGACAGGGAATTTTGGTCGACGGTCTCAGTGCTCAGCACGCAGCGGACATCGCGGCGGTCTACATGGCGGGCGGCCTGTCGTCGATCGACGAGCTCCGCTAGAGCGCCGGACCCCTCACCGCGTCGTGCGGGGGCGTGTCGGTGTCGTCGGCGAATCGACGCTGCAGTTTCTCGGAGTTGAGCAACATGTTCAACAGGATCGCGGTCAGGGCGCCGGCGCTGATGCCGGAGTCGAAGATGGTCTGGAACCACGTCGGGAACTCTTCGTACAGCGTGGGGGTGACAGTGGGAAGCAGGCCCACCCCCACTGCGATGGCCACGACCAGCACGTTCGTGTTGTTGAACGTGACCTGGCTCAGGGTCCGCACGCCGCTGGCAGCGACCATGCCGAACAGTGCGACTCCGGCGCCGCCGAGAACGGGTAGAGGAACTCCCTCCACGACAGCACCCAGTTTCGGCAGGATGCCCAGCAGAATCAGAATCACCCCGGCGAACGATGCCACGTGTCGTGTCTTGACGCCGGTGATGGCGACGAGGCCGACGTTCTGCGCGAACGCTGTGTAGGGGAACGTGTTGAACACGCCGCCGAGCACGGTCGAGAGTCCGTCGGCGCGCAGCCCGTCGGCGAGCCGACGAGGTTCGATCTTCTTGTCGACGATCTGCCCGACCGCCAGGATGTCTCCGGTCGTTTCGGTCATGATGACCAGCGCCACGATGAGCATCGAGATGATCGCGGTGATCTGGAAGGTGGGTAGTCCGAAGTGGAACGGGGTGGTGATGCCTACCCAGTTTTGCTCACTGACACCGCCGAAGTCCGTCATGCCGAACGGAACGGCGACCACGGTGCCAACGATCAAACCCAACAGTATCGACAGGCGCTTGACGGCCTCGGGGCCGAACCGCTCGAACAGGATGATCACCACCAGCGTGAATGCGCCGAGTGCGATGTTCTTGGGGGATCCGAACTCGTCGGAGGCAACTCCGCCGCCGAGCCAACCCGCCGCCACCGGCATCAACGACAGACCGATGATGAGAATGACGGTGCCCGTGACCAACGGCGGAAACAGGTGGAGGAGCTTGCCGAACACCGGGGCAAGCAACATCATGAACACCCCGGATGCGATCACCGATCCGTAGATGGCGGTGATTCCGTATTGCGAGCCGATGGTGATCATCGGCGCCACCGCGGCGAACGTACACCCCTGCATCAGCGGGAGCCGAACCCCGAAGCGCCAGAACCCGATCGACTGAATCAGCGTCGCGATACCGGCGACGAAGAGATCCGCCGTGATGAGGTACGGCAGATCCGATGGGTCCAGTTTTCCCTGCGCAACCAGAGCCCCGCCGACGATCAGCGGCACCGCCACGGCGCCCGCGTACATGGCGAGGACATGCTGCAGCCCGAGTGGAGCCAGTTTGGCCAGCGGCGGAATGTCGTCGACGGGATGCTGACCTGCGCGCCCCTTGGTGAACGTGCCCAGTGACACCATGAGATTTCCCCGTCCGTCGCCGAGCCCTCAGCATTGAGCACGACGATGTCGGGGCTGATTCGGTCGCGTTACCGCATGGTTGCGGTCACGGCACCAATTTCCCCACGTTCCTCGAGATGACCGTCGACAGGACCTTGCCCACCAGCGGCGCCATTCCGGGCACGGGGGCGTCGAATCCGATGGTGTAGTCGAGAGCGGTTCCGCCATCGGCGGTCTGGGTCAGACGCTGCGCTCCCCAATGACCGCGAAGGGGACTGCCCTTGGTGATTCGGTACTCGATCAAGGAATTCGGTTCCGAGGTCGTCGTGGTTTCTTCGAACGCGGGCAGCGGCCCGATCGCGAGTGAACGCGTCGACCCGACTCCGTTGCGCGATGTCTCGCCGTCCCGCACGCGAGAAATCTTGGCGGCGAACACCCGTCCCAGGTTCTCGTGCTCCGACAAAGCCTCGAACACCACCTCGGGCGGTGAGGTGAAGGTGTGGGTGACGTGGACGCGGGTGGGTGCGGTCATCGGTACAGACTAGATGCGCGACGAGAAAACCCTGACCGGGCATCCCCGGTCAGGGTCATTTTCGTGTCTCAACCACGAGTCGGGGTGGCGGGATTCGAACCCACGACCTCTTCGTCCCGAACGAAGCGCGCTACCAAGCTGCGCCACACCCCGTGTCATTCACACCGCCCTTTCGGGCAGCTGTTCGACTCTATCGCATCATCGCTTCGGAACGCGAAACGCCCTGCTCAGGTGCCGATTGCCGCGCATCCTTGGTGGGAATCAACGTGATCAGCGTTGCTTCGGGCCGGCAGCAGAAGCGGTAGGGCGCGTACGGCGACGTGCCCAATCCGGCCGACACGTGCAGGCGGGTGTGCTCTCCCCAGCGGGAGGCACCCTTGACGCGGGACCGGTCCAGCTCGCAGTTGGTGACCAGGGCGCCGTAGAACGGAACGCACAGCTGACCGCCGTGCGTGTGTCCGGCAAGAACCAGGTCGTAACCGTCGGCCGCGAACTGGTCGAGCACGCGCGGCTCCGGCGAGTGCGTGATGCCGATACTGACGTCGGCAATCGGGTTGGGGCTACCGGCGATGGTGTCGTACCGGTCACGCTTCAGATGCGGATCGTCCACACCGGCGGTGGCGATGCGCACACCCGACACCTCCAGCTCGCGTCGAACATGGGTGACGTCCATCCAACCGCGTTCGGTGAACGCGGCTCGCAGGTCCTGCCAGGGCAACGGGTCCCCGAAGACCTTCTTGTGGTCCTTCTTGAAGTAGTTCAGCGGATTCTTCGGAACCGGCGCGAAGTAGTCGTTGGATCCGAAGACGAACAGTCCGGGGCGGGCCAGCAACTCGCCGAGCGACTGCACCACCGCGGGCACCGAACGCCGGTGCGAGAGGTTGTCGCCGGTGTTGACCACCAGGTCGGGCTCGAGGCGGTCGAGCTCGCGCACCCAGTTCTGCTTGAGCTTCTGGTTCGGCATCATGTGCAGGTCGCTCACATGCAGGACCCGGAGCGTGGACGAACCGGGCGCGAGCACCGGCAAGGTGGTCTCCCGCAGCGCGAAGGCATTGCGCTCGACGGCAGTCGCATAGGTGAGACCGAGCGCCGCGGAACCTGCTGCCAACGCCGCGATACCGCCGGGCGTGGCCAGGGAACGAGCGGTGTTCGACAGGCCCGATCGAGATGACGCCGAGCGAGGATTCACCTGGATGCGGGGGAACGCTGATGTACCGGACACCCTATCGACAGTACCGTTCTCGGCATGGCCGAGAACTCCGAGATGGAAAACCGCATTCGAACCGACCTCACGACGTCGATGAAGGCAAAGGACAAGCTACGCACCGCAACGCTGAGGATGTTGCTCTCTGCCGTGCAGACCGAGAAGGTGTCGGGGAAGCAGGCACACGATCTGACCGACGACGACGTGCTGAAGGTGCTGGCGAAGGAGTCCAAGAAGCGCGGCGAGTCCGCCCAGATCTACACCCAGAACGGGCGTGGTGAGTTGGCCGCGCAAGAGCATGCCGAGGCGCGCATCATCGACGAGTACCTACCCACGCCGCTGACCGATGCGGAACTTGCGGACGTCGCGGACACCGCTATCGCGCAGGTGGCCGAGGAGATCGGCGAGCGTCCCGCGATGCGACAGATGGGTCAGGTCATGAAGGCTGCCACCGAGATCGCCGCCGGCAAGGCCGACGGCTCTCGGATCTCGGCCGCGGTCAAAGCGCGACTGTAGATTTCCTACTATCTGGGCGGCGCTGTCAGCCCCGGGATCGCCGGGATGGTGATGTCGGGGGGCAGCGTCGGCAGCTGGATTCGATCCCGCTCCGGCGGCGCTTCCCGCACGGATCCGTCACTGATGTAGAGGGTGATGGTCGACCCCGGAATGGCCGATCCCGATGGCGAGGTGCTCACCACGGTGCCGCGACCCTGGGACGACGCCGTGGTGGCGATCTGGACGCGGAAGCCCGATGCCTGCACCCGCGAGGTTGCGGAGTTCTGTGTCAGTCCGACGACGTCGGGCACCTGGCCGTTGGCCGAACCTCGGACATATTTCTGGTCCACGGGCGGCAACCCGATGTCACCGAAATTGGTGGCGATCGGATTGATCGCATCGAACCAGGTTCGTGCGGGCTCGTTGCCGCCGAACAGGTTGCCCGACCCGCAGGGGCGCAGGGGGAACGAGCAGATCTCACTCGGGGTGGGGGAGTCGCCGTAGGTGTACACGGCAGCTGCGTACCGGTTGGTGAAGCCGAGGAAGCCCGACGAGCGGTGCGATTCCGTGGTGCCGGTCTTACCGGCCATCGGCAGCGACCATCCGACCGACGACGCAGCCGACGCCGACGTGCCGCCGGCCTGATCGTCCTTGCTCATCGCGTTGGCGAGGGTGTTGGCCAGGCCTGGCTCGACGACCTGTTCGCAACCCTGCTGGGTGATGGGGATCTGCTTGCCGGTGCGGTCGAAGACACTGTCGATCGGGTTGGGTGGGCACCACTTGCCTCCCGACGCCAGCGTGGCGGCCACGTTGGAGAGCTCGAGCGGATTGACATACGTCGGGCCCAGGGTGAAGGAGCCGAGGTTGGCGGCCTTCTGGTAGTCCGCCAGGCTCTGGTCGTCACCCTGACCGGCAGTGCCGGGAAGGGTGTAGGAACGCAGGCCCAGGCGAACGGCCATATCCACGGCGGGCGTGACACCCACCGATTCGATGAGCTTGATGAATGTGGTGTTCGGAGACTGCGCGAGGGCGTCGGTCACCGACAGTGACGACGGGTAGTTACCGGCGTTGGTCACGCAGTACGTGGCGGGTGGGCAGCCTCTGGCACCACCGTCGCCCAGTCCTTTGACCTCGACACGGTTGGGTACCTGCAGGACGGCAGACGTACCGAGTCCCTTTTCCATGGCTGCAGCCATGGTGAAGACCTTGAAGATCGACCCTGCGCCGCTTCCGACCAGCGAGTAGGGCTGCGGCTGCACTGTTTCGTTGGCCTCACCGTTGAGGCCGTACTGGCGGGAGGATCCCATCGCGAGGATCCTATGAGAGTCCTGGCCGGGCTCGATCACGTTCATGACGGTGGCAACGCCGTCCAGGGAGGGATTGCTGTTGGCGGTCAACGCCGCCGACGTGGAGTTCTGGACCGCGGGATCGAGCGTGGTCCGGATGAGATATCCGCCCTTGTCCACCTGGTCCTTCGCGATGCCCGCGTCGGCAAGGTATTGCAGGGCGTAGTCGCAGAAGAATCCGCGGTCACCGGCCGCGATGCAGCCGCGAGGCAGCTGATTCGGCTCCGGGAGAACGCCGAGCGGCTCGTTCTTGGCGGCCTCGATCTCCGCGGCGCGCTCCGGGATGTTCTGGATCATCGTGTCCAGCACGGTGTTGCGACGGGCCGTGACGCCCTCGACATTGGTGTACGGATTCAGCGCGGAGCTGGACTGCACCATGCCGGCGAGCATTGCGGCCTGAGTGAGGTTCAGCTCGCTGGCATCGATACCGAAGTACGTCTGGGCGGCGTCCTGGATTCCGTAGGACGAGTTTCCGAACGGCACCAGATTGAGATAGCGGGTGAGGATCTCGTCCTTGGTCAGGTTCTTGTCCAGCGTCAGCGCCATCCGGATCTCGCGGATCTTTCGCGCCGGGGTGGTCTCGATCGCCGCGCGTCGCTCGGCGTCCGTCTTGGCCACGACGAGCAACTGGTAGTTCTTCACGTACTGCTGATCGAGGGTGGATGCGCCCTGTTCCACCTGCCCGCTGGTGGTGTTGGTGAGGAAGGCACGCACCGTGCCCTGCCAGTCGACGCCCTGGTGCTCGGCGAACCGGCGATCCTCGATGGAGACGATGGCGAGCTTCATCTCGTTCGAGATGCGGTCACTGGGGACTTCGAAGCGACGTTGCTCGTACAGCCAGGCGATGGGGTTGCCCGCAGCGTCCACCATCGTGGACACGGCCGGGACCGTCCCTTCGACGAGTTCCGCCGACACATTGTCGACGGTATCGGCGGCACGGTTGGACGCGAATCCGAAGCCTCCGGCGAGCGGAAACATGACTCCGGCGAGCAAAGCACCCGCCAGGGCGGAGCACCCGGCGAGTTTGGCGACAGTTTTGGCGATCGGCACGTCCAACAGCGTACGTGGCGTCCGGCGGTCGATCTGTCCTCGTTACACGAAGCTGGTGGTGACGGTCTCCTGACCTGGGAACTTGTGATCGATCGCACGGGCGTACCAGAAAAGTGATCTCTCACCTTGCTTCCTCGGCCGCCTTTCCCTTACATTGTTGTTGTTGATGTGATTCAGCTAACAATCACATCGGATAGTGGGGCGTTGCTTAGTTCGTTGTGCAGCGGGGGCTGTGAAGACGAGCGCGACGCCCAGAACGCCAAGTACATCGGCGTTCTCCGACGTTAAGGGGTCTACGAATGCACACAGGAACGTCGAACGTCGCGCTCGACATCGGGGAAGCCGAAGCGCGCATCGCATGGGTATCGCAAGCGCGGTGCCGGGGAGTGGATCCTGATCAACTGTTCGTCCGCGGCGCGGCACAACGCAAGGCCGCGACCATCTGCCGGCACTGCCCGGTGCTCATGCAGTGCGGAGCGGATGCGCTGGACAATCGCGTCGAGTTCGGTGTGTGGGGCGGAATGACCGAGCGTCAGCGCCGCGCGCTCATCAAGCAGCACCCCGAGGTGGACTCCTGGGCCGAGTTCTTCGAGACCCAGCGGCATCACCAGTCCGCGGTCTGACCTAGCGAGACTCACGGCGCTCCCACCGGATCGGATCCGGTGGGAGCGCTCGTCTGTCAGGCAGTGCCGGTGAGCTGATCCGCCACTGCGCGCAGCGCGTCCAGGTCGGAGACCTCGAACGGCAGCGAAGGCACGCCGACCACCGGCACCCGCGGATGCGCCGCAGTGAAACGTCGCAACAGCCCTATCTCTCGTTTCGCCGTGATCGCCCGATGCGCGTGCACGCGAAGGACTCCCGCCGCCAGAGCGCCGTCTTCGGTGCCCTCGGCGTCGAGTTGGTCCGCGGCGGTGGTGGCATGGTCTGCCGACAGAGAACTGAGCGTGGGGTGCGTGCGATTCAAGACCAGGCCTGCCAACGGCATCCCGTCCTCCGACAGTCGATCGACGAAGAACGACGCTTCACGCAAGGCGTCCGGCTCGGCGGCGGCGACGACGACGAAGTGCGTGCCGTCCTGGCGCAGCAAATCGTAGGTGTGGCGGGCACGTTCTCGAAAACCACCGAACATCGAGTCCAGCGACTGAACGAATGCCGAAGCGTCGGAAAGCATCTGGCTTCCCACGATCGACGAGACCCCTCGCATCGCCAACCCGAACGCACCCGTGACGACACGACCGATGCCGCGTCCCGGAGCCATCAGAAGTTTGATCATCCGTCCGTCGAGGAACGATCCGAGGCGCTGCGGTGCATCCAGGAAATCCAGCGCGTTGCGCGACGGGGGTGTGTCCACCACCACCAGATCCCACTCGCCGCTCTGGGCCAACTGGCCGAGCTTCTCCATGGCCATGTATTCCTGCGTCCCGGAAAACGACGACGCCACAGTCTGATAGAACGAATTCTTCAGAATCTGCTCGGCCTTCTCCGGCGTCGAATGCTCCATCACCATCTCGTCGAACGTGCGACGCATGTTCAGCATCATCGCGTGCAATTCGCCCGTGGCGCCGGGCCCCAGAGCCACTGGCTGCGGAGTGTTGTCCAACTGACCGACGCCCAGTGCCTGCGCCAAACGGCGAGCAGGGTCGATGGTCAGCACCACCACGCGGCGGCCGTTCTCCGCCGCACGCAATGCCATCGACGCAGCGGTGGTGGTCTTGCCCACGCCGCCGGACCCGCAGCACACCACGATTCGTGACGACGGGTCATCCAAGATGCGCGAAATGTCCAGTGTGGGAACGGTGCTCATCGCACTCCCTGCTTCGTGAGGTACTCGGCCAGCTCGTACAGGCCGCCCAGATCCATCCCGTCGGCGAGTGCCGGGAGAGTCAAACGTGGAACGTCGAGATCGCCCAGACGACGCTCGCTCTCGCGCTGACCGCTCAGCGTCGACGCGTGCTCGATCGATTCGGTCAACAGACCTGCGAAGTCGTCGTCGGAGAGGGTGATTCCCGCATCGCCGAGCTTGGCTCGAATCACCGAGGCGTCCAACCGGCCCGCTGCAGCCTCGGCAATGGACTTCTCCGGAAGGAAGGACGTGTCGCTGCGATTGACCACGATGGTGCCCAGCCGCAGGTCCGCTGTCGCGAGTTCCGCTGCGGCGTCGGCAGTTTCCTGCACGGGGAGCGCTTCGAGCAGAGTCACCAAGTGCACGACTGTCTGGTCGGAATGCAGCAACCGCACCACACCCTCGCTCTGGGAACGAACGGGACCGGTTTTGGCCAGATCGCGCATCGCCGTCGTCACGTCCAGGAAGCTGCCGATTCGGCCCGTGGGCGGCGAGTCGACGACGATCTCGTCGTAGAGGGGTCGGCCGTCCTTCTCGGTTCGGACTGCGCGCTCCTTCACCTTGCCGGTGAGCAACACGTCCCGTAGTCCCGGCGCGATGGTCGTGGCGAATTCGATGGCGCCTACGCGGCGAATCGCGCGGGCCGCGAACCCGAGGTTGTAGAACATTTCGAGATACTCGAGGAAGGCCGTCTCGATGTCGACGGCAAGCGCGTAGACCTCCCCGCCACCTTCCGCGGACGCGACCTTGGTGTCCACCGGCTCGAGGGGCGGCACGTCGAACAGCTGGGCGATCCCCTGGCGACCCTCGACTTCGACGAGCAGCACCTTGCGGCCGCCCGCGGCGAGCGCAAGCGCAAGTGCGGCCGCCACCGTCGATTTACCGGTGCCGCCCTTGCCCGAGACGAAGTGCAGGCGAGCGCGATCTGCTTCCGGTGGCCATCCGTTGGGGTGCGAGCGCGCACCTGCTGTGTCCGACACACCTCGACCTTACGTTCTCTGGGCCTTCGTTCTATAGGCTCGCCGTCATGAGCGCATCGACAACGTGGGAATACTTCACTGCACCTCTTCTGATCCACAACACCAAGACGATCCTCGACAATTTCGGCGCCGACGGTTGGGAGCTGGTCACCGTCATGCCCGGGCCCACCGGTGAGAACCTCGTCGCGTACTTCAAGCGACCCAAGGGCTGAGATGGGCGTCAAGGACACCCTCGCGAACCTTGGATACGAGCTGCCGGCGGTGGTCCCACCGGTCGCGTCCTACGTGCCGGCCGTCCGCTCGGGCAACCACGTCTACACCTCGGGGCAACTTCCGATGGTCGACGGCACGCTGGTTGCCGTCGGCAAGGTGGGTGCGGAAGTCTCGGCGGAGGACGCCACCGACGCCGCCCGGACGTGCGCACTCAATGCCCTCGCGGCCGTCGACGCCCTGGTGGGCCTCGACAACGTCGTGCGCATCGTCAAGGTCGTCGGGTTCGTGGCGTCCGCGCCGGGATTCACCGGGCAACCGGGCGTCATCAACGGTGCGTCCAACTTCTTGGGTGAGGTGTTCGGCGACGCGGGCATTCACGCTCGATCCGCCGTGGGCGTGGCCGAGCTCCCGCTCGGTGCACCCGTCGAGGTCGAAATGATCGTCGAGGTCTCCTGACCTCCCACCTCACGTGCTCTCGAGCTGGACCAGCCGTCGGCATCGGTCGATAGCGCGGTGCAGTTCGAGACCGCGGTGCGCCGAGCACTCGTGGGGCTCACCGGTACGCACGGAGTCCAGAAACTCGTCGAGCAGAACTGCGTAACACTGCTGGGGGGTGGTGGTCCGGTCGCTGAGTTCGACCAGACCTCCACCACCGCTTGCGCTTACTCGCAGGACCGACGGGCGCACGGGTGTCCGCATCGACAGTGTCGCGACGGAAGACGTGCCGCCCCGATGGCCGAGCGTCAACGTCCAGGTATCCGATGCGACGTGGTGGTTCGCCGCCGCAACGGAATCGACGGGGCCCAGTACGGCGATGATCAGATCCAGTACGTGCGGACCGACGTCCATCAAGGCGCCGCCTTCCTGCCGCCACGCGGATCCGGCGTAGTCACCTCCCAGTAGTGCGCCGGACAACCACGTGGCCGCCACGGTCGAGACGTCGGTGGCGGCGGCAGCGTCGAGAAATGCTCGGGTCTCGGGCGCGAACCGCCGCGTCAGCGTGACCATGGAGGACACGCCGGCCGCGTCGATGGCCGAGACCAAGGTCCCGGCGTCTCGGGCGGTGGCGGCGATGGGCTTGTCCAAGAGAACGTGGCGCCCGGCCGCGACGGCCCGCATCGCCAGATCGAACTGCACCGCCGGTGGTACGGCGAAAGCGACCGCGTCGACCGCGTCGATCAGGTCCTCGACCTCCTCGAAGACTCGCGTGTACGGCGCCGTCGTCGCGGCCGCGTCGGATCGACGCGCCCAGATGCCGGCGAAGTCGATGTCCGGGTGCGCGGCGAGTGCGGGTGCCGCGGCCTGCCCGGCCCAGGGTCCGGCCCCGATCAGACCGATCCTCATGTCGCTGTCCTCATGCGGCGAGCCTAGGTGTTCGTCCCGGCGGGTAGCGGCCTGGCAAGGCAACCTACGTGGCAAGGTGGGCGCATGGCATCGGTGACTCATCCCGCGTACGGAGTGGTCCGTCAGGTCACGGCGTCCGCGTCGGTCCTGCTGGCCGACAACCCGGGCAAGATGACGTTGGACGGGACCAATACCTGGATCCTGCGAGCACCCGGTCACGACGAATGCATCGTTGTCGATCCGGGGCCACGCAAGCGATCCCACGTGGACGCGATCGCGGCACTGGGCCCCGTCGCTCTGGTGTTGATCACGCATCGGCATCACGACCACACCGGCGGCATCGCACGCCTGCATCGCCTCACCTCGGCGCCGGTACGCGCGATGACGTCGACGTATCTGCGCGGGGATGTAGCGCCGCTGACAGACGGTGAGGTTGTCGCTGCCGCAGGTATCGAGCTGACGGTTGCCGCTACGCCCGGCCACACGGCAGATTCGGTGTCTCTGGTGATGGACGACGCCGTGCTCACCGGCGACACCATTCTGGGCGCCGGATCGAGTGTCCTGGACGGCAAGGATGGAGACCTCGGTGACTACCTCTCCTCGCTCGATCGCCTGGAGCAGCTGGGCGAGGGCCGCACCGCGTTACCCGGCCACGGCCCGGATCAGCCGGACACCGCAGTGCTGGCCCGGACGTACCGGGCACATCGCGAACAGCGTCTCGACCAGGTCCGGGCGGCGCTGACCGAGCTGGGTGACGACGCGACACCCCTGAAGGTGGTGCGCCACGTCTACGCGGATGTGGACAAGAAGCTGTGGCCGGCGGCGCGGATGTCCGTCAAGGCCCAGCTGGCGTACCTCCGGCGTTAGCGCGCGCGTCGAGCGAGTCGCTCGGAATCGGAGATCAGCACGCTCTTGCCCTCCAGGCGGAGCCATCCGCGGTGGGCAAAGTCCGCCAGCGCCTTGTTGACGGTCTCGCGTGATGCGCCTACCAGCTGCGCGATCTCTTCCTGTGTCAGGTCGTGGACCACGCGTAGCGATCCGGCCTCCTGCGTACCGAAGCGCTGGGCCAACTGCAGCAGCGCCTTGGCGACACGTCCCGGAACGTCGGTGAAGATCAGGTCCGCGAGGCTGTTGTTAGTGCGACGCAAGCGACGGGCGAGCACGCGCAGCAGCTGCTCGGCGATCTCAGGGCGCTGGTCGATCCAGGCCTTGAGCGCCTCGCGGTCCATGCTGACCGCGCGGACCTCCGTCACGGTCGTGGCCGTGGAGGTGCGGGGACCGGGATCGAAGATGGAGAGCTCGCCGAACATGTCCGACGGGCCCATGATGGTCAACAGATTTTCGCGGCCGTCGGGCGAGCGACGTCCGAGCTTCACCTTGCCGCTGACGATGATGTACAGCCGGTCTCCGGGCTCACCTTCGTTGAAGACGACGTGGCCACGCGGAAAATCGACCGGCTGCAGCTGCTTGGTCAGTGCCGACACCGCGGACGGCTCGACCCCCTGGAAGATGCCGGCTCGTGCCAGTACCTCGTCCACGTCTACTCCCTTGCCTGTCGAGCTTGTGGTCAATTAAACGTCATGGTGACTCGAAAGCCGGATGGTTCGAGCCGGTTGGTCGGGTGAAAACCCGAACCGGGAGGAAGTCTACGTCGCGGCCGGGGGCTGGGAGTGATCACAACCACTACTCGCGCGTCGTGACTCCTTGCGGACCCGATCTGGTCGAGTCAGCTCGCGCGGCGCTCGCGGTCGTCGAGCAGTGCTACGTCCTCGTCGATGACCTCGCCGCCACGGCGGCGGCGACTGCGAAAACGTGCCAGCGCATGCGGGAATCCCTCGGCAGCAAGAGTGGCCACCTCGGCGGAGCTGGCGGAATCCAGGAATTCCTGTACTTCTTGCTCGCGGACGCCGGCTCGGTTCAGCCTCGACTCGAAGCGCTCGATGGCGAGGGCGAACAGCATCAGCAAGACCGGGAACAGAACCACAGCGAGTGCTTGCATAAAGAGGAGTAAACACTGCCGAAGTCTCGGAACGAACACGGTGGGGTCACCGGTGCGGGCAGGAATGGCACGCGGTGTCGGAGTCGTTCCGTAGAGTCGTGGGGTGCAGAAGCCAGCCGACGGTGCCTCCCACGTGGGCAAACGAGAAGAGTCGAGTCTTGCCCTGACTCGCCGAGCCCGTCGGATCAATCGCAGTCTCGGCGTGGTCTTCCCGCACGTGTACTGCGAACTCGACTTCACCACACCGCTCGAACTCGCGGTTGCCACGATTCTGTCGGCGCAGTGCACCGACAAGCGCGTGAACGAGGTGACGCCACCGCTGTTCGCAAAATATCGCTCGGCGCGGGACTACGCCGAAGCCGACCGGACGGAACTCGAGGAGTACGTGCGGTCCACCGGTTTCTACCGAAACAAGACCAACTCGATCATCGGCCTCGGCCGCGAACTCCTCGAGCGGTACGACGGCGATGTCCCGCCGACGTTGAAGGACCTGGTGACGCTGCCAGGGATCGGTCGCAAGACCGCCAACGTCGTGCTGGGCAACGCCTTCGACATACCGGGCATCACCGTCGACACGCACTTCGGGCGGTTGGTGCGCCGCTGGGGGTGGACCGGCGAGGAAGACCCGGTCAAGGTCGAGCACGCCGTCGGTGAGTTGATCCCGCGCAAGGAATGGACGGTGCTCTCGCACCGCGTGATCTTCCACGGTCGCCGGGTGTGCCATTCCCGCAAGCCGGCGTGCGGGGTATGCATTCTGGCCAAGGACTGCCCGTCCTACGGCCTCGGTCCCACGGATCCGGCCGCGGCCGCAGCCCTGGTGAGAGGTCCCGAGACCGATCACATCCTGAAACTGGCGGGCATCGAGACGTGAAGGGATCGTCCGCAGCTCGGTGGAGTCTGGCCGCTCTGGTCGTCGTCGTGGCACTGATCGTCGCGATCTGGCCACGCAGCAGTGCCGGAGATCAGGGGCCGGGAAATTTCGCCGACTATCGCGACACGTTCGGCACCGCACCGTCGGACGATGTCCCCGAATCGGAGTTGGCGCCGATGCGCACGCAGGCAGATCTGCAACCGTGCCCCGAACCGCAGGACGACACGGCGCCGAACGACACAGCGCCGAACGACACAGCGCCGTCCGGACCGCTGGCCGGCGTGCGCACCACGTGCATGGCCGATGGGTCGTCCGTCGATCTCGGCGCCGCACTTGCGGGGCGCCCGACAGTGCTCAACCTGTGGGCCTACTGGTGCCAACCGTGCGCTGAGGAGTTGCCGTATCTCCAGCAGTACGCCGATCGGGCGGCGGGTGCCGTTACCGTATTGACGGTGCACTCCGATCCCCAGCAGGGCAACGCCTTGGCTCGACTGTCGGACTATGGCGTACGCCTGCCGGGGGTGCAGGATGCGTCTTCGTCGGTCGCCGCCGCCATCGGTGCGCCGCCGGTACTCCCCGTCACCGTCATGATCGGCGCCGACGGCTCCGTGTCGCAGGTCTTGCCTCAGCCCTTCCGCTCGGTGGACGAGATCGCCGCCGCGGTCGATCGGTACCTGGGAGTGACGACGTGACGACGCCCGATTTCGAGACACCCGGCTGGCTGCGTTCGTTGGCGTCGGCGCGCGAGTTCGACGGGGACGCGAGTAATCCGGTGCTGTCGCGGCAAGCGCCCGCCGACTCGGGTGCGCGCCCCGCGTCGGTGCTGGTGCTGTTCGGTGGACACCCTGACTCTGCGGATCTTCCTGCCGACGCCACCGTTCTTCTGACCCAACGTGCTTCATCCCTGCGGCAACACCGTGGTCAGGTGGCGTTCCCCGGCGGAGCCGCCGATCCCGGTGACGGTGGTCCGGTGGGTACCGCGCTGCGCGAAGCGCAGGAAGAGACCGGACTCGACCCAGCGGGCGTGACGACGCTGACCGTGCTCGAGCCCATCTTCGTTCCGCCGTCGGGGTTCGAGGTGACACCGGTGGTGGCGTACTGGCACGCGCCGACTGCGGTGTCCGTCGTCGATACCGGCGAAGTCGAGCGCGTGGTCGAAGTGCCGCTGGCCGAACTACTCGATCCGGTGAACAGATTCGTCGTCCGCCATCCCCTGGGTTATCGAGGTCCGGCATTTGCCGTGAGAGGAATGCTGGTGTGGGGTTTCACCTCCGGAGTGCTGTCCGGAATTCTCGAGACCGCGGGGTGGAGTGCCCCCTGGGACACCGACGACGTTCGTGACCTGGAGACCTCGCTCGCTGCGGTCGGCGCGGAGCTGCACCCGTGACCGGCTCGACGTGGTTGGATATCGGCGTCGTCCTGGTGGCGCTCTTCGCCGCGTCGTCGGGTTGGCGGCAAGGGGCCGTGGCGTCGGCGTTCGCGTTCTTCGGCGTCGTCCTGGGAGCGGTTGCCGGAATCCTTCTCGCGCCTCGGGTGCTGGTGCACGTCGACGATGGACGCATGCGCGTGCTGGTCGGCATCGGTCTGATCGTCGTCATGGTCATCATCGGCGAGATCGCGGGGATGGTGCTGGGCCGCGCTCTGCGTAGCGGCATCCACAGTCCGGCCGCCCGCTCGGTCGACAGCGTGATCGGCGCCGGTGTGCAAGCGGTTGCGGTGCTGGTGGCGGCCTGGCTGCTGGCCGTTCCGCTCGCCTCCTCGTCGCAACCCCAGATTGCCGCTGCCGTCCGCAGTTCGTCGATTCTCTCGGCGGTGGACGGTCTTGCACCGGACTGGGTGCGAGAGATTCCGGCAGATTTCTCGGCGTTACTGGACACCTCGGGCCTTCCCGACGTGATCGGTCCGTTCGGCCGTACCCCTGTCGCCGACGTCGGCCCTCCCGATCCCAGCGTCCTGGCCTCGCCTGTCGCGATGGACCTGCAGGGCAGCGTGCTACGCATCCGAGGCATCGCCGAGAGTTGCCAGAAGGCGCTCGAAGGATCGGGATTCGTGATCGGGCCGGGCCGCGTCATCACCAACGCGCACGTGGTGGCCGGCACCTCGTCCGTGGCCGTCGACACGAATGCGGGGCCGCTGGACGCCGAAGTGGTGTTGTTCGACCCGTCGGTGGACATCGCGGTTCTGAACGTGCCGTCACTCGACGCGGCGGTACTGCCCTTCGCCACCGACCGTGCCGCCAGCGGTACCGACGCGGTGGTGCTCGGTTACCCGGGCGGCGGCCCGTACACCGCGTCGCCGGCCAGAGTGCGCGAAACCCTGAACCTGTCGGGACCGAACATCTACCGCACCGGCACCGTCGACCGCGAGGTGTACACGGTTCGTGGGTCCATCCGCCAGGGCAATTCGGGTGGGCCTCTGGTGGGCACCGACGGCCGCGTCCTGGGCGTCGTGTTCGGTGCCGCGGTGGACGACTCGGATACCGGATTCGTGCTCACGGCAGCGGAAGTCGCCGCTGAGGTGGACAGGGGCCTGCAGAACGGGGAACGTGCCGGTACGGGATCCTGCGTGTCCTGAGGTCGGTCCCCGCTCGGGCATCGAGGAGCTCGATCACCGCGTACCGTGACCACAAGCGATGCTGGGTCGTCGCGTGTCGACGACAGGAGGAGTGGCGAGGATGAGCTCCCGCGGCGGTCGTTGGTTTCGCAGCGTCGGCGATCACTACGACACCCGGTCGAAAGCCGTCATGGCGAGTGCGTCGGGAGCGCTGCCACTACTTGTGATCGCACTGATCGAGCCGACGTTTCTGCGTCCCGGAACGCTTCCGATCCTCGCCGTCGTCATGGTGTTCACCGTCGTCACGGTCGGCGGCACATTACGGGTCGGTCGACTCTCCGACGCCCAGTTCGCTGTCCTGGGATCCGGCGGAATGGTCGGCGTGGCAGTGTGCGCGTACCTCATCGCGGACCCTTCCGCTGCGCGGGCGGTCACCGCGATGCTGGCCGTGGTGCCGGCCATCGCCGCGTCGGGATCGCAGCGCCGCCTCACCTTCTGGTTCACGCTCGCCGCTGTCGTCCTGGCGGCGGCACTCACCGTCAACGGATCCGAGGGCGTGGTGCGATACGTCGCAACCGGGGCGGCCATCACGACGGTGATCGTTCCGGCCGTCCTGATCGCCTCGATGCGGACCTCGCTCGAGTCTGTGACGGTGCGGCTCGAGACACTGGCCAATACCGATCCGCTTACCGGACTGCTCAATCGCCGCGGCATGCTCCCACGCGTGGAATCGCTGCTCGACGAGGCGTCGCGATCGGGTAATGCCGTCGTCGTGTCGTTGATCGACGTCGATCACTTCAAGGCTGTCAACGACACTCGCGGCCACGCAGAGGGCGACGTCGTATTGACGACGGTGGCGGACGCCATCTCCCGGTGTGTTCCGCAGGAGGCGGTGGTGGCGCGGCTCGGCGGCGAGGAGTTTCTCGTGTTGGGGTCGAGCGTGTCCGTCGCCGGTCTCGAGGAGCGGGTTCTGAACAGTGTCCGAGCGTCGTGTGACGTGACCGTCAGCATCGGAATCGCGCAATCCCACGTCGTCGCCGACGATCGTTCGGGCAGCAACGCCGAGTCGACGCTGGACCGACTGACGTTCTCCGCCGACGGCGCGCTCTACGCCGCGAAGACCGCCGGCAGAGACCGCGTCGCCTTCGCCGTGCCGGACACCGTGACGTGGTCGTCGTCGGCAGGCTCGACACCACGAACCAACGACCCGGGGGCAATTCGTTGACCGAGCACCGCATTCTCGACACGACCACACAGGGAGACCGGCCCGACGTCGACGCACGGACCGTGCTGGACACGACGTCCGAGCAGCGTGCCTCGCTGAGCGAACTCGTTCCCACGCCGCCGGACGACGTGCTTGCCGAAGCGACCAGGTGGGTGCACTACCCGTGGCGGGACGCTGTGGTTAGAGTCCTCGGACCGAACGGCTTTCGGCGGCTGCGCCTCGACCGCAATCGCAACAAGATCACCGTGGACGAGCAGACCGCTGCCGGGCAGCTGAGGATCGGCGTGGTGGGACTGAGCGTCGGGCACGCCGTGGCACACACCCTGGCGTTGGAGGGGCTCTGTGGTGAACTCCGCCTCGCCGACTTCGACGAGTTGGATTTGTCGAACCTCAATCGAGTGCCGGCGACAGTGTTCGATCTCGGGGTCAACAAATCCGTGCTGGCCGCTCGTCGGATCGCCGAACTCGACCCGTATCTGACGGTCGTCACGTTCCCTAGTGGAATAGTCGATTCGACCCTCGACGACTTCTTGGACGGACTCGACGTGGTCGTCGAGGAGTGCGATTCCATCGACGCCAAGCTTCTGGTGCGCGAGCACTGCCGACGACGCGGCATCCCCGTGGTCATGGAAACCAGCGACGGCGGTGTGCTCGACATCGAGCGATTCGATCTCGAGCCGGACCGGCCGTTCTTCCACGGTGTGCTCGGAGACATCGATGCGGCCACGGTCGCGAACATGCCTCCGCGAGAGAAGGGTTTGCTCGCAGGGCGCATTCTGGGCCTGGACCGCATCACCGCGCGGATGGCTGCGTCGTTGCCGGAGATCGGATCGACCTTGTCGACGTGGCCGCAGCTGGGAAGCGACGTCGCCCTCGGTGGGGCGTCTGTGGCCGCGGTGATCCGACTGTTCGGCCGGGGCACGCCGCCGCCGTCGGGGCGCGTGCGTGTGGCCCTCGAATCGATGATCGAGAACCAGCTGGTGGACCCCTACCGAGTCAGCGAAGGTGCGTCAGCAGAAAATCGGTGACGTCGTCCGGACGCTCTTGGTGCAGGTAGTGCCCGGTTCCTGTCAGCCTGTGTTCGACAAGCTGCGGGGCCCAGTGTGAGTCCCGGCGAGCCGTGGCGGGCAGCACGTACGGGTCGTCGGCGCCGAGGAGCTGCACTGCGGGTAGATCGAGTGTCTTGTCGACGGCCTTCCGGAAACGCCGACCGTCCGAGCGGAACTGGCTGCGAAACGCCCAACGCTGATATTCGAGCGTGCTGTGTGCCACGCCGGGAACGGCTATCGCCGACCGCATCCGAGTCATGACCTCGCCGAACTCGTCGGATCGCTGCCAACGCTCGGACGATCTGCTGCGGACCAAGCGCTCCACCTCGGCGCCGTGGTCGGCGGTGAGTGCGCGCTCGGGAAGCCGCGGGAGCTGGTACCGGAGGAAGGTGGGCAGCAGGGCTGCACGCTGAGCGCGGTCCACGAGGCCCGCCCGGCGCAGCGCGATCGGATGCGGCGACGCCAACAGGGCCATCGAGCGCACCGAGCGAGGATGCAGCGCGGCCGTCGCCCAGCAGACCAGGCCACCGTCGGCGTGGCCGACCAGCGTGGCGTTGTCGTGCCCGAGGGCTCGAACGAGGCCCGCGATGTCGCCGGCGAGGGTCCAGCCGTCGTACCCACGAGGTGGTTTGTCGCTGTCGCCGTAACCGCGAAGATCAACCGCGACGGTGTGAAATCCCGCCGCGCCCAACGCGGTCAGTTGATGCCGCCACGACCACCACAGATCAGCGAAACCGTGGACGAGAATCACCAACGGAGCCGCGGCACCGAACGTCTCGGATGTCGCGTCGACCTCGGCGATGTGGAACTTGATGCCATTGGCCCGGACATCCCGGTGCGTCCACGGTCCGGGGTATCGGACGGTGGACGGATCCGGCGGCGTCAGCGGGACTGCGGAGCGCGCATATCGAGCGCGTCCAGCTGCTTTGCCGACGAGTCGCCCTGTCCGGGCAGGACCGACGACGCGGCCTTCAGGGAGTCGATGGTCTTCTCGGGTTTGCGTAGCTTCTTCACCCGGAGATAACCGAGGAAGGCCAGCAGAGCCGTGATGACGATCATGATCAGGAAGACGATCAGGAAGGCGAGCCAGCGCGAGACCCACACGTTGAGCAATTCGGCGAGGAAGAAGAAGAAGAAGAACGAGCTGAAGATCAGCACGGCCAGCGCGCCGATGAACAACACGCTGCCCTGCAGACCCTTCTTCACCTCGGCGGTGACCTCGGCCTTCGCAAGCTCGACCTCGGCGCGCACCAGCGTGGAGACCTGCGTCGTCGCGTCTTTGACCAGTGCACCGATGCTGGCGGTGGCAGGGTTGCTGCGGCTGTCGACGTCCGTCAGCGGAATCGAGGAGATGCTGGCCGGTGCAGTTGTCTGACCACCCGTGTCGGTGCCTCGGCTGCTGCTCACGTGCGAATCCCTTCGAAGTGCTGACGTCTGATCGTTGCTGCGGGTCCGGCTGCGTACCGTGCGGACGCACTCACCTTATGTCCTTACCCGGTCAGCGCTCACCCTATCGTCGCCGACCGGAGTGGGCGGTATCGGCCGACAAGGGCCATTGCGTCGGGTAACTTTCTTCCGTCGAGCTTCGCCTCCGTACCGGGGGCCTGTCCAATAGCCAGGAGTTTGCTGTGACCAGCACGTCAGCGGACCGTGTTCCCTCGCACGACCCTGTTTCCTCGCACGACAATGCAGGCGGCGTACCCCGCAGCCGCATCGTGATCGCCTCGATGATCGGCACGTCCATCGAGTTCTTCGACTTCTACATCTATGCCACCGCCGCGGTGCTGGTGTTTCCGCGACTGTTCTTTCCCGCCGGAAACGACACCACGGCGCTGCTCGCCTCGTTCGCGACGTTCGGGCTCGCGTTCGTCGCACGCCCCATCGGATCGGTGCTGTTCGGGCACTTCGGTGATCGGATCGGACGCAAGGCGACTCTGGTGGGCTCGCTGCTCACGATGGGCATCGCGACCTTCCTCATCGGCCTGCTGCCCACGTACGACAGTGTCGGCATCATCGCACCGCTGCTGTTGGCGTTGATGCGCTTCACTCAGGGTGTGGGGCTCGGCGGCGAGTGGAGCGGCGCTGCGCTGCTGGCTACCGAGACGGCAAAGGAGGGTAAGCGCGCTTGGGCGGCCATGTGGCCGCAGCTGGGCGCTCCTATCGGCTTCTTCATGGCCAACGGCCTGTTCCTGATTCTCACCCTTGCGCTGGGCTACGACTCCGCCTCGTCCGGCGACGACCACCCGTTCCTCACGTGGGGTTGGCGCATCCCGTTCCTGCTGAGCGCCATCATGGTGATCATCGGCCTGTATGTTCGCCTCAAGCTCGAGGAGACGCCGGTGTTCAAGCGTGCGCTCGAGCGCGGACAGAAAGTCAAGACCCCGGTTGCCGAAGTGTTCCGGACCAGCTGGCGCCCTTTGATTCTCGGCACGTTCGTCATGCTCGCCACGTACACGCTCTTCTACATCATGACCACGTGGGTGGTCAGTTACGGCACCGGCAAGGTGGTCGACCGCAGCGGCGTGAAGATTTCCATCGCGTTCACCGACTTCCTCGGGCTGCAGATCATCGCGGTGCTGTTGTTCGCGGCGTTCGTTCCCGTGGCCGGGTGGTTGGCCGACCGGTACGGCCGCCGCATCACGTTGATCGTCGTCACGTCGGCCATCATCGTCTTCGGGCTGAGCTTCCACTGGTTCGCGGCGCCCGAGAGTGCCACGGCCGGCCGGATGCTGGTCTTCATGTGCGTGGGCCTGGCGTTGATGGGCCTGACGTTCGGACCGATGAGCGCCGTTCTGCCCGAGCTCTTCCCCACCAACGTGCGGTACACCGGATCGGGGATTTCGTACAACACCGCAAGTATTCTCGGCGCGGCCGTGGCACCGTTCATCGCGACGTACCTGGTGAATCGGTACGGGGTCGGCTGGGTGGGCGTCTACCTTGCGGTGGCCGCGACGCTGACTCTTGTCGCGTTGGTGATCATGCGTGAGACCCGTGACCAGTCGATGGACACGCCCGTATAAGGGTCACCTAAGCTGGGCCCATCATGACCCTGGATTCTGGAGCCGTCCTGCGACGGACCGTCGTCCGCAATCGCCGTCGTCTGGCGGGCGGCACCGCGCTGATCGGTGTGCATCAGGTGTGCGAAGCGTCGGTTCTGGTGTTGATCGGCATCATCGTCGACCGCGCCGTCGGTACCGGAAGCGTAGGTGCCATCGTGATCTGGATCGGCGCGCTCGCGGCGCTGTTCGTGGTCCTCACGACGGCGTATCGCATCGGCGCACGCCAGCTGATGATCGCAATCGCGACCGAGGGGCACACGCTGCGCGTCGAGCTGGCCGCGAAGATTCTGGACCGTCGGGGTATTCGAACCGACCTGCGGTGGGGCGAAAAGTTGTCGATCTCCACCACCGACGCGGACAACACGTCGTATCTGCTCGACTACGTACCGCGCGTGTTCGGGGCGCTGATCGCTGCTGCAGTGGCCGCGATCGTGCTCCTGACCATCGATGTGCCGCTGGGATCGATCGTGCTGATCGGCACCCCGATTGTGCTGGCGGTGCTGGGCGCCAGTTCGCGCCTGATCACCGAACGCGTTGCACGGCAACAGAAGTTGGCGGGAGTGTCGACGTCCACAGCCACGGATCTGATCACCGGGCTGCGACCTCTGCGGGGGATCGGCGCCGAGGAGGCCGCGGCGGCGCGCTATCGCGTGGTCAGCAGGGAGTCGCTCCGGGCAACTCTGGCGGCCGCGCGAACGCAGGGGGTGTACGCGGGGGTGGCGGCATCGGTCGGAGCGCTGCTCGCTGTTGCCATTGCGCTCACCGCGAGCTGGTTCGCGCTCGACGGCCGTATCAGCGTCGGTGAACTGATCACGGTGATCGGCCTCGCGCAGTTCTTGATCGAGCCGCTCGGCATGTTGGCGCTGGCCCCCGGCTGGGTGGCGCAGGCGCGCGCGTCCTCCGCGCGCGTGGCACTGGTGTTGGGTGCGGACGTGGTGAACCAAGGGGGACACGAGCCGCTTGCCACCGGCCGAGAACTCCGCATCGACAACGTCGTCGCCGGAACTCTGGCAGGGCTGTCGCTGACCGTCGAGCCCGGCGAATTCCTGGGCGTCGTCGCGGTGCGTCCCAGCGACGCCGACGTGTTGGTGCAACTTCTGTCGGGTGCACTCGGACGGGACGAGTACACCGGTGCGGTGACGCTGGGTGGTCGCGACGTGGAGTCGGCCGACGTGGGTGAGGTCCGCTCTGCGCTCGTGGTCGAGCCGCACGACACCGACTTGTTCTCGGGGACACTCGGTTCCAATATCACCGACTCGGGTGCTGCGGGTCTGTCCGCGGTGTTGCGGGCCTCGGCTGCCGCGGATGTCGTCTCGTCACACGATCACGGGTTGGACCTCGAGGTATCGGAGCGCGGAGCCAGTCTGTCCGGCGGACAGCGCCAGCGGGTGGCGCTGGCGCGAGCGCTGTTCGCTCGGCCGGACATCCTGGTTCTGCACGATCCCACCACCGCCGTCGATTCGGTGACCGAGCACGCCATTGGACGCGGTATCACCGAATTACGGCACGATTCCGAATCACGGTGCAGCACAGTGGTGATCACCAGTAGTCCGACGCTGCTGGCTGCCACCGATCGGGTGGTGGTGATAACGGACGGGGTGGTCAGCGCCCGGGGCCGCCATGCCGACCTCGGTCGTGACGACGCCGCCTACCGGGCCCTGGTGTTGCGATGACGGGCGAGGCGGAGATTCTTCCGGTCGCGTCGGGCTCCGAGACCTGGCGGTGGCTGCTGGGGCACCTGCGTCCACACCGCGGCCGGGCGGCGCTGACGGTACTGGTCGGAGTGGTCGGCGCCGCCGCGTCGATCGTGCCGTTCTACGCGATGTCCATACTCATCGACAGGGCGACCGCCGGAACGGATCGATCGATCGTTCCCATCGCGATCGTCATCGCCGTCGCAGCCGCGATCGGCGGTGTCGCGAGCGGGTGGACCACCTACCTGATCAGCCGACTCGGAGAGACGGTTCTGGCCGATCTCCGGGAACGGGTCGTTGCCACCGCGTTGTACATCCCGACTCGGCGGCTAGAGCGTATCGGCAAGGGCGACATCCTTTCTCGTGTCGGTACCGACGTGGCGACCGTCGCGAAGGCAGTGTCGTCGGTTTTGCCGATCGTGATCTCCGGTGTGCTGTTGTTCGCGGCGAGTGTGGTGGCGATGGTCGGGCTGGATTGGCGACTTGGTCTCGCGGGTGCGGTGGCAGTGCCGGCATACGTGCTGGCGGGACGGTGGTACCTACCGAGGTCAGCACCTCGATATGCGCGCGAGCGGAGGGCGATCGGGCACCGATCGAGTGTGCTCATGGAGAGCATGCAGGGTGTGCGCACCGTCCACGCCTACCGTCTCGAACAAGCCCACCGCAGGCGTATCGACGTGTCGTCCGCCGTGGTGCGCGACATCTCGATCGATGTGTTCGCGTTGTTCACGCGGTTTGTCGGTCGAGTGAACCGAGCCGAGTTCATCGGCCTCTCGGTGATCCTGGTGACCGGATTTCTGCTCGTGCGTACGGGCGAGGTGACGGTCGGCGAAACTGCCGCCGCCGCATTGTTGTTCGCGAGGTTGTTCAATCCCGTCGGCATGGTGCTGTACATGTTCGACGACGTGCAGTCGGCGGGAGCGAGTCTCGCGAGATTGGTCGGAGTGGTGTCGAGTGAGGTGTCGGACGATGGACGCGCGCCACGCCCCACGGGGTCGGATCTCGATCTGCGGGGTGTCGAATTCGCTTACGAGGCAGGCTTTCCCGTTGTCCGCGGAGTCGACATTCGAGTCGAAGCCGGCCGGCGGGTGGCCCTGGTCGGGTCGACCGGGGCCGGCAAATCGACGCTGGCGGCGATCGCCGCGGGACTACTTGCGCCGGACGCCGGTACCGCCACTGTCGGCGGTGTCGCTGCGACCTCGCTCGGTCGCGGTTCGGTGGCAATCGTCAGCCAGGACGTGCACGTGTTCTCGGGCCCACTGGTCGAGGATATTCGTCTGGCCCGGCCGGACGCCGGTAGAGACGATGTACTGGCCGCTCTCGACGTCGTGGGTGCCCGGACGTGGGTCGACGCATTGCCGGACGGGGTGGACACCGTGGTGGGGGAAGGCGGGCACCGGTTGACCGCGTCCTACGCGCAGCAGGTGGCACTGGCGCGCATCGTGTTGCTCGATCCCGACGTCGTCGTGCTGGACGAGGCCACCGCGGAAGCGGGCAGTCTGGGGGCGCGTGAACTCGAAACGGCCGCCGCCGCTGCGACGAAGGGCCGAACCACGCTGGTCGTGGCACACCGACTCACCCAGGCCGCAACCGCGGATCGGGTGGTGGTGTTGGAGCACGGTCGTGTCGTCGAAGAAGGTCCGCACAGCGAACTCGTCGCAGCGGGCGGTCGGTATGCCGAGTTGTGGGACGCGTGGGAAGGCCGGTTACCTACCGCCCCTTGGTGATGGCGTCGAAGACGGCGGGATCGACGAGGGTGGAGGTGTCGCCCAGGTCCCTCCCCTCGGCCACGTCGCGAAGAAGGCGGCGCATGATCTTGCCGGACCGGGTCTTGGGAAGCTCCGGGACGATGGTGATCTCTCGCGGCTTCGCGATGGGTGAGATTTCCTTCGACACCTGAGCTTTGAGTTCGGCGATCAACGCGTCGCCGGTGTTCTCGATGCCCTCGCGCAGGATGACGAACGCGACGATGCCCTGGCCGGTGGTCTCGTCCGCCGCACCGACGACGGCGGCCTCGGCGACACCCTTGTGGCTGACCAGCGCGGACTCCACTTCGGAGGTGGAGATGCGGTGGCCCGAGATGTTCATGACGTCGTCGACGCGCCCGAGGACCCACAGGTCACCGTCGTCGTCGAAACGCGCACCGTCACCGGCGAAGTACCAGCCCTCGGTGGCGTAGCGGGACCAGTACGTGTCCTTGTACCGCTCCATGTCGCCCCAGATGCCGCGCAGCATCGCCGGCCACGGCTCGTCGAGAACGAGGTAGCCGTTGCCGCCGGCACCGAGCACGTTGGCGTCGTCGTCGACGATCTTCGCGGAGATACCCGGCAGGGGAGTCTGCGCGGAACCGGGCTTGGTAGCGGTGACGCCGGGCAGCGGCGAGACCATGATGGCGCCGGTCTCGGTCTGCCACCACGTGTCGACGATCGGTGCCGAGCCGGCACCGATGACGTCGCGGAACCATCGCCACGCTTCGGGGTTGATGGGCTCGCCGACGCTGCCGAGCAGGCGGATCGAGGACAGGTCGTGAGCGTCGGGAATCTGTTGGCCCCACTTCATGAACGTGCGGACCAGCGTCGGGGCCGTGTAATAGATCGTGACGCCGTACTTCTCGACGATGTTCCAGTGCCGGTGCTCGTCGGGCGAGTTGGGCGTGCCTTCGTAGACCACCTGGGTGGCGCCGTTGGCCAGCGGGCCGTAGACGATGTAGGAGTGCCCGGTGACCCAGCCGATGTCGGCAGTGCACCAGTAGACGTCCTTGCCGCGCTTGTGGTCGAAGACGTAGTGGTGCGTGTACGCCGTCTGGGTCAGGTATCCGCCGGAGGTGTGGATGATGCCCTTCGGCTTACCGGTGGTTCCGGAGGTGTACAGGATGAACAGTGGGTGCTCGGAATCGAAGGGCTGCGCCTCGTGTTCGGCCGAGGCGGATCCGACGGTGTCGTGCCACCACAGGTCGCGGCCGTCGGTCCAGTCGACGTCGATGTCGGTGCGCTTGACCACCAGCACGTGCTCGATGGACTCTGCTCCGTCCACTGCTTCGTCGACCGATGCCTTGAGTGGGGCGGCCTTGCCGCGTCGCCACTGACCGTCGGTGGTGACCACCAGCTTGGCTTCGGCGTCGTCGATGCGTGAGCGCAGCGCCGAGGACGAGAAGCCGGCGAAGACGACGCTGTGGGTCAGGCCCAGGCGGGCGCAGGCCAGCATGGACACGATGGCTTCGGGGACCATCGGCATGTAGATGGCGACGCGGTCACCCGAGACGAGTCCGAGATCGGTGAAGGCGTTCGCGGCGCGGCTGACCTCGGCGAGGAGGTCTGAGTACGTGATCTCGCGGCTGTCGCCGGGTTCGCCCTCCCAGTGGATGGCCACCTGGTCGCCGCGGCCTTCGAGCACGTGCCGGTCGACGCAGTTGTACGCGACGTTCAGCTCGCCGCCGACGAACCACTTGGCGACGGGGGCGTCCGACCAGTCGAGTACCTGCTCGAACGGGGTGTGCCAGTGCAAGCGCTCAGCCTGCTTGCCCCAGAACGCGAGTCGGTCCTTGCCTGCCTCGTCGTACAGTTCGGCGCCGGCGTTGGCCTGCGCGACGAACGCGTCACTGGGTGGGTAGGACACGGGATGCTCCGGCTCCGTGCCTGTCTGTGTTCTGTCGGTCACCGCGTCGGTCATCGTGGTTCCTGGCCCCTTTCGATGTGGTCTCGTCATGCGTCTGTGAGGGTAGTCACCTGTGATCGGCGCCGCACCGTTGCAGACCGCTGCACCCCCTCGGGTGCGGTGAGAGGCGGTTTCTATGCGACAGGCGGTGCGCAGCGGACTTCGTTGGTGAGAACGTACTAAAAACGGCTCTCATCAGGCTGTCGGACCGGTGAGGTCCAGTCCTGTCAGGTTACGGCCGTATTTCGCGTGTGTTCGGTTGCCGATCTATTTCGGGGGAGTGGACGACAGGCAACGTGAGTGTGTCTAAAGTCAAGCAAATATTCGGGTCACGAGGTGATCGCCCGTGGCCCACCCGACATCCGCGGACACCCGTGGACGTCGCGCGCAGTCGACCCTGTGTGCGGCGGTATCGATGGAGGATGAATTTGAGAGTCAAGCGCGTGATCGCGGTGGCCGCAGTGGCCATCGCCGCCGGCGGCTTCCTGGCAGCCTGTGGTGGCGGAAATTCCGGAGGAGCCGACGGCGTCTACAGCCTGTACATCGGTGAGCCCGAGAACCCGCTGGTTCCCGGCAACACCACCGAGAGCGAGGGCAATCAGGTCCTCAAGGCGCTCTTCACCCCGCTGATCACCTACAGCGACGAGGACAACTCTGTTCAGTACGACGCCGTCGCCGAGTCCATCGAGTCGGATGACAACGTCACCTGGACCGTGAAGATCAAGCCGGACTGGACATTCCATGACGGCACGCCGGTCACCGCGGAGTCGTACACCAAGGCATGGAGCTACAACGCGCTGAGCACCAACGCATTCGGTGCATCCTATTTCTTCGAGAACATCGTCGGGTACGACGATCTCCAGGGCGCAGACGGCGCGCAGCCTGCCGCGACCGAGCTTTCCGGTCTGAACGTCGTCGACGACACCACCTTCACCGTGGAGCTCGATGGTCCGTTCGCCATCTTCCCGATCACCCTCGGCTACACCGCGTTCCTCCCGCTGCCGAATTCCTTCTACGACGACCCGGACGCGTTCGGTCGTCGGCCCGTGGGCAACGGCCCGTTCAAGGCCGATGAGGACTTCGTTCAGGGCCGCGGTATCACCCTGTCCAAGTACGAGGACTACGCCGGTGACAACGCTGCGCAGTCGCAGGGCGTGAATTTCCGCGTCTACACCGAGCTGACCACCGGCTACACCGACGTGCAGGCCGGCGGACTGGACATCATGCTCGACCTACCGCAGGACGCCTTCGCCACGGCCAAGGACACCTTCGGGGACCGCTACGCCGAGCGTGCGCGTCCGGACATCACCTCGCTCGCGTTCCCGACGTACGACGCTCGCTTCGCCGATCCCAATGTGCGCAAGGCATTCTCGATGGCCATCGACCGCGGCGCGATCACGTCGGCGATCTTCACCAACACCCGTGTCCCTGCTGATTCGTATGCCTCTCCGGCCGTCGACGGCTACCGCGAGGGTGCGTGTGGCGCAACCTGTGATCTGAACGTCGAGGAGGCCAACCGACTCCTCGACGATGCCGGGTTCGATCGGTCGCAGCCCGTCGACCTCTGGTTCAACGCCGGTGCTGCGCACGATCAGTGGATGACTGCCATCGGCAACCAGCTGCGCACCAACATCGGCGTCGACTACGCGCTGCGTGGCGATCTGCAGTTCGCGCAGTACCTTCCCCTGCAGGATGCACAGGGCATGACCGGCCCGTTCCGGTCCGCGTGGATCATGGACTACCCGTCGATCTACAACTTCCTGGCCCCGCTCTACAGCAAGGCTGCCACCCCGCCGGCAGGGTCGAACTACGTGTTCTACGACAACCCCGCCTTCGACCAGCTGCTGAACGACGGCAACTCGGCCGATTCGACAGACTCAGCCACCGTGAAGTACCAGGAGGCCGAAGATCTGCTGTTCACGGATCTGCCGTCGACGCCGCTCTTCTACGGTCTCAACCAGGCCGTGTGGAGCGACCGAGTGAGCAACGTGAAGATCGACAACACCGGCGACATCGAGGTTGCGGACGTCACCGTCAACTGACACGCGATTCCCCGTGGGTGCCGACGCAGGCATCCACGGGGTCGACGTCCGTCGCTTGTTCTAGGAGAACACTGTGGGCCGCTACATCACGCGCCGACTGCTGTTGACCATTCCGGTCCTCATCGGTGCCTCGTTTCTCATCTTTGCCATGGTGTATGCCCTCCCGGGTGATCCCATCAGGGCTCTCGCGGGTGATCGTCCGCTCGCACCGGCCGTCGTCGCGCAACTTCGCGATCAGTACAACCTGGACGATCCGCTGTTCGTGCAGTACGGCAAGTACATCGTCGGCCTGCTGCAAGGCGACTTCGGTACCGACTTCGCCGGCCGTCCCGTTCTGGACACGATCGAGCAGCGACTTCCGGTGACGGTCAAGCTCACCGTGGTTGCGGTGCTGATCGAGACCGTCATCGGTATCGCCGCGGGTGTGCTGTCCGGGCTGAAGAAGAACTCGTTCTTCGACAATCTGGTGCTCGTCTCCACCACGTTGCTGGTCTCGGTGCCGGTGTTCGTACTCGGCTTCGTCGCGCAGTACGTGTTCGGCTTCAAGCTGGACCTGTTCCCCATCGCCGGTGTGAACCAGGGCCTGTACAGCTACCTGCTCCCTGGCATCGTGCTGGCGGCGCTCTCGATGGCCTACGTCGCCAGGCTCACCCGAACATCGGTGGCCGAGTCGATGGATGCGGACTACATCCGAACCGCGCGATCCAAGGGCATCGGATATCGGCGCATCGTGATCCGGCACGCGCTGCGCAACAGCCTGATTCCGGTGGTCACGTTCATCGGAGCCGATATCGGCGCGCTGCTGGGCGGCGCCATCGTGACCGAGTCGGTGTTCAACATCCCGGGCCTCGGCCGCGCGATCTTCGACGCCGTCAAGAATCAGGAAGGCGCCGTCGTCGTCGGCATCGTCACCCTGATGGTGTTCTTCTATATCTTCTTCAACCTCGTGGTGGACGTCCTCTACGCCGTACTCGACCCCCGAATCAGGTACTAGACATGAGCCAAGAAACAGACCCCGAAGCCGCAGCAGAGTCCGAGACACCCACCAACGTCCAGGACAGTCTGTGGGGTAACGCGTGGAAGTACCTGCGCACCAGTCCGTTCTTCATCATCGGCAGCATTCTGACCGTGGTCCTGGTGGTCATGGCGTTCTTCCCGCAGCTCTTCGCGCGCGGCATCGATCCGCGCGCGTGCGACTTGTCGCTTTCGCGGCTGCCACCGAGCTCGGAGTACTGGTTCGGTACCGACATCCAGGGCTGTGACTACTACGCCAACGTCATCTACGGCGCCAGAATCTCGTTGGCCATCGGCTTGCTGTCCGTGATCGGTGTGCTGTTCATCGGCATTGTCATCGGCGCTGTCGCAGGGTATTTCGGCGGAATCATCGACAGTCTTCTGGCGCGTTTCACCGACATCTTCTTCGGCATCCCGCTGATCCTCGGTGCCCTGATCCTGCTGACCGTGACCACGCAGCGGACCGTCTACACGGTGTCTCTGGCGCTGGTCGCGTTCGGATGGATGACCGCCATGAGGCTGGTGCGGTCGTCCGTGATCTCTACCAAGGAAAGTGAATACGTGCAGGCAGCGAAAGCGCTGGGTGCCTCGACGTGGCGCATTTTGGTGCGCCACATCCTGCCCAACGCGCTGGCTCCGGTGATCGTCTACGCCACCATTTCGGTGGGTATCTTCATCGCCGCCGAAGCCACGCTGACCTTCCTCGGCATCGGGTTGCAGGCGCCGGAAATCTCTTGGGGTCTGCAGATCAACCTGGCGCAGAACCTCATCAGCACTTCGCCGCACCTGGTGCTGTTCCCGGCAGCGTTCCTGTCGGTGACCGTGCTGGCGTTCATCATGATGGGCGACGCCTTGCGTGACGCGCTCGATCCGAAACGGAGCTGACATGGCCGAGCAGACAACGCAGAAGTCGGGCCTCCTCGAAGTCAAGGATCTGACCGTCGAGTTCGAGGTGGACAAGAAGTGGTCCACCGCCGTCGACTCGGTGTCCTTCAGCGTCGGCAAGGGCGAAATCCTGGCCGTCGTCGGTGAGTCCGGATCCGGCAAATCGACCACTGCCATGGCAATTCCGGGTCTGCTGGCCGACAACAGTCGTGTCTCGGGCAGTATCGAGCTCGACGGTCGCCAGCTGGTGGGGTTGAAAGAGAAGGATCTGGCCCAGATCCGTGGCAAGAACGTCGCGGTGATTTTCCAGGAGCCGATGACGGCCCTGAACCCGGTGTACTCCATCGGATGGCAGATCGTCGAAGCTATTCAGGCCCACGGGGATCTGAACAAGAAAGACGCCAAGGCCCGCGCGATCGAATTGCTACGCCTGGTCGAAATGCCCGACCCGGAGACCCGCGTCAAGTTCTACCCGCACCAACTCTCCGGTGGTCAGCGCCAGCGCGCGATGATCGCGCAGGCACTGGCTTCCGATCCACGGTTGCTCATCGCCGACGAGCCGACCACAGCCCTCGACGTCACCGTGCAGGCCGAGATCCTCGAGCTGATGCGCGATCTCCGCGGCCGCGTCGACGCTGCCATCCTGCTCATCACCCACGACATGGGTGTGGTCGCCGACATGGCCGACCGAATCGTGGTCATGAAGAACGGTGCGGTGGTGGAGAACGGGACCTCCGACAAGGTGTTCCACCACGCCGAGCACGCCTACACCCGCGAATTGCTCGAGTCGGTTCCACACCTCGGGTCGACGCTGGGTAAGGAGATCGAGAAAGTCCAGCGCACGAAGGAGTTGGCGCTCGAGCTCACCGACGGAGTGATCGAGTATCCGGGCAAGCGTCGTGGCGATGTCTTCCGCGCGGTCGACGGCATCAGCCTCGACATCGAGGCCGGCGAGATGGTCGGGTTGGTGGGCGAATCCGGATCGGGTAAGTCGACAGTCGGTAAAGCGGTGGTGGGACTGCTGAAGCTGGCGTCGGGCACGTTGAAGGTGGACGGCGTCGACATCACGTCCATGTCCAACCGCGAGCTGCGTGCGGTTCGCAAGCGGGTGGGCATCGTGTTCCAGGACCCCGGATCGTCGCTGAACCCCCGGTGGCCCATCGGGCAGTCGATCGGCGAGCCGATGCTTCTGCACACCGATCTCGACCGCAAGGCCCGCAACACCAAGATCGAAGAGCTGCTCGACCAGGTGCACCTGGGCCGCAACATGCGCAACCGGTATCCGCACCAGCTCTCCGGCGGTCAGCGGCAGCGTGTCGGCATCGCCCGGGCACTGGCGCTCGAGCCTGCTCTGTTGGTGGCAGACGAGCCCACCTCGGCCCTGGACGTCTCCGTTCAGGCGAGGGTGCTCGAGCTGTTCCAAGAACTCCAACGCGAGCACGGCTTCGCGTGCCTGTTCATCAGCCACGACCTCGCCGTGGTGGAGGTACTCGCGCGTCGTATCGCGGTGATGAACAAGGGCAAGTTGGTGGAGTTCGGCGACACCGATCAGATCCTGCGCTCGCCCACCGATCCGTACACCAAGCGGCTGCTCGCGGCAGTCCCGGTGCCGAACCCGGGAGAGCAGGCCACGCGGCGTAAAGAGCGGGCCGAGTTGATGGCTGCGGAGAAGGAGTCGGCCGCCAGCTGATCTCACCCGCCGGGTCCGGTGAGGTAGTCACGGCCATGGGGGTCGCGGATGTGGACGATGCCGTCGGTGAGCATTCGGTAGTGCCACTGCTTGCGGGTTTTCAGTCCGTGGTGCCTGCGGCACAGCGGTTGCAGGTTCCCGAGCACGGTCCAGCCGCCGTGTTCGGGGTCGGTGTGGTTGAACGGGACGACGTGGTCGAGGTCGCAAGCCGAGCTGGGTACGGCGCAACCGGGGTGCACGCACACCGGGTACCGCGCTGTCACCAGGGCAGCGAGAGAGTCCGACGGTCGATAGGTCAACGCTCCGGTCGGTGGTGTGGTGTGGCCGCCCTTTCCCGTGTAGTCCGAGGGTGCCGCGTCGAGGGAGCGTGGTGATCGGCGTAGGCATTCCAATTTCCAGGCGAGGTCGCGGGCCTTTCTGCTGTCGAGGCGGCCCCGTGTCGGGGTCCAGCCCGGTGGTCTGGCCCGGGTGCGGCGCACCTCCCGGTTCTCCGTCGGGACCGGCGGGTCGTCTGTCTCGGGCTGCTCGGTGCAGTGGCATCGTGTGGGTGCGAGGGCGTCGGTGATGATTGCCTGCCAGGTGGCATCGGCGGCGATCCGCCGGGCCACATCCGGCGGGATCTCACCCCAGCCTTCGAGGTGGCCGGGTTCCCCGGCCAAGCCTGCGGCGGTGGCGGCATCGATGACGATGTACGCCCGCGTCACCGGTCCGGTGGGTTGGGTGCCGCGGTGCGGGCACGCACCATCAGAGCATTCGCAGGACACAGGGGTGCCCGTCAGAAGTGAGCGGGCGGCGTCGAAGAAGCGGGCACCGAGTCGGCGTGGATCTCCCGCACACACCTGCCTCGCGGTGCCCAGGATGGAATGCCACATCGCGGCGATGTCCTCCTGCGGTCCCCGCAGCCGAAGCTCTGCTTGACCGCGGGGCAGCTTGCGCACCGTGGCCGACCGTTCGGCAG
>JBASAM010000108.1:0-17502 GCA_049650605.1 Rhodococcus sp. (in: high G+C Gram-positive bacteria)
GCTGCGGCCACCGCAGTCGGCGTCGTCGGCGCGGTTGCGGTGGCCGGTCTCTGGTGGGGTGTGGCCGGCGCGCTGATGACGCAGTCGCCGGTGGCAGCGGCGCGCGAGCGCAAGAACCCGATGGACACCGCAGCCCTGATGCTCCGACGCCGGTAAGCGCGGCGAGCATCAGGGCCGGTGACGCGGGCGTGCCCTAGAGGGCTTTGAGCTCCTCGATGACGGAGTTGACCGATTTCTTCGCATCGCCGAACAGCATCGACGTGCGATCTGCCGTGAACAGCGGATTGTCGATGCCGGCGTAGCCCGAACTCATCGAGCGCTTGAGCACGATCACCGACCGCGACTCGTCGACGTTGAGAATCGGCATCCCGTGGATCGGGCTGGACGGGTCGTTACGCGCCGCCGGATTGGTGACATCGTTCGCGCCGATGACGATGGTGACGTCCGTGCGCGAGAACTCACCGTTGATATCGTCCATCTCCTTCATGGAGTCGTACTCCACGTCGGCCTCGGCGAGCAACACGTTCATGTGACCGGGCATACGGCCCGCCACCGGGTGGATCGCGTACTTGACCTCGACGCCCTTGCTCTCGAGGATCGACGCCATGTCCTTGACTGCGTGCTGCGCCTGCGCGACCGCCAGTCCGTAGCCGGGCACGACGATCACCTGCGACGCGTACGCCATCTGGATCGCGGCGTCGGCAGCAGACGTCGACTTCACGGTGCCGCCGCCGTCGTCCGCCATGGCGCCCGCGGCAGCACTACCGCCGCCGAACGAGCCGAACACGATTGCCGGGATCGAGCGGTTCATCGCCGTCGCCATGAGGTTGGTGAGGATGGTGCCGGACGCGCCGACGATCATGCCGGCCACGATCATCGCCGTGTTGTTCAGCGCCAGGCCCGCCGCCGCGGCGGACAGACCCGTCAGTGCGTTGAGCAACGAAATGACGACGGGCATGTCGGCCCCGCCGATCGGGAACACCACGAACAGGCCCATGAGAGCCGCGGCGACGAGGACGGCAACGATCCACAACTCGGACGTTCCTTCGCCCGGGGTGGACTTGATGCCGATGTAGATGCTCACGCCGACGGCGACGAGCAGCAGCACCATGTTGGTGAGCTGGAAGGTGCGGGCGTTGGAGACGAACGCCTTCTCGACCTTTTTGTTCAGCAGCTCCTGCAGCTTGAGGAACGCCACGAGCGAACCCCAGAACGACACCGAACCGATGATCGCGGCGAACAGCGACCCGATGACGATGTGCACCGTCGGCTCTTCGCCGTACTTGAACGCCGAGAATCCCTCGGTTTCGATGAACTCCGCCCACGCGATCAGCGCGACCGTGCCGCCGCCGACGCCGTTGAACAAAGCGACGAGCTGAGGCATCGCGGTCATCTTGGTGCGCTTGGCGGGCGGGACACCCAGGATCACACCGATCGCGAGACCGGCGACGATGAGAATCCAGTTGATCGCAGCCGTGTTGCGCACCTCGATCAGCGTCGCGACGACGGCGATACCCATACCGACGGCGGCGATCCAGTTGCCGCGAACCGCGGTCTTCGGACCGGTCAGGCCCATCAGGCCGTAGATGAACATCGCGAACGCAACGATGTAGAGAACGGCGACGAGGTTGTTCACTTGTCGACTCCCGTCTTCTCAGCGGCAGCCGGGACGGCTTTCTTGGACTTGAACATGCCGAGCATGCGGTCGGTGACGAGGAACCCGCCGACCACGTTGAGGGTGCCGAAGATCAACGCGACGAACGCGATGATGCGCACGCCCCACGACGCGTCCTCGGGCAACCGGCCCAGCACGATGAGGGCGCCGAGCACGACGATGCCGTGAATGGCGTTGGTGCCCGACATCAGCGGCGTGTGCAGGGTGTTCGGCACCTTCGAGATGACGGCGAAACCCACGAACCCGGCGAGGACCAGGATCGCGATGTTCGCGAGCAGCGGGATGTACATCAGGCATCAGCCCTCTCGGTGGTGGCGTCGCGCGTCACGCACGACTTCGCCAGGACATCGTCGGAGAAGTCCGGCGCGAAGGCGCCGTTCTCGTCGAGCATCAACTCGACCAGTGCGGAGATGTTCTTGGAGTACAGCTCGCTGGCGTGCTCGGGCATCGTCGCGGGCAGATTCAGGGGCGAGGCGATGATGACGTCGTTCTTCACCACGGTTCGGCCGGGTTCGGTCAACTCACAGTTGCCACCGGTCTCCCCCGCCAGGTCGACCACGACGCTGCCCGGCTTCATCGCCGACGCAGCCGCCGCCGTCACGAGCTTGGGTGCGGGGCGACCGGGAACGAGTGCCGTGGTGATCACGACGTCGAACGTCGCGATCGCCTTTTCGAGTGCCTCTTGCTGCTGCGCACGCTCGTCGTCCGTGAGTTCGCGGGCGTACCCGCCCTCACCCGCTGCGTCGATACCCAGATCGAGCCACTGAGCGCCGACCGAGCGCACCTGATCGGCAACCTCGGGGCGTACGTCGTACCCGGTGGTGCGGCTGCCCAGGCGCTTCGCGGTGGCCAGCGCTTGAAGACCGGCGACGCCCACTCCGAGCACCAGTACCGTGGCCGGCTTGACCGTCCCGGCGGCGGTGGTGAGCATGGGGAAGAAGCGCGGCGATTCCGATGCTGCGAGCAGCACGGCCTTGTATCCGGCGACGTTGGCCTGCGACGACAGCGCGTCCATCCCCTGCGCACGAGAGATGCGCGGAATCGCCTCGACGGCGAACGCCTGCACGCCCGCGGCCTTCAATTCCGGAATGACGGTGTCCGCGTTGCGCGGTGCCAGGAACCCGATGAGCGTCGACCCGCGGCCGAGCCTGCGTACCTCGGCCGACGACGGCGGCGCCACCTTGACCACGATGTCGGCTCCCCACGGATCACCGATGCTCGCGCCGGCATCGACATACAGCTGATCGGGGATGAGCGCGCCGAGACCGGCACCAGCTTCCACCACGACGCGTACGCCTTTGGCAGTGAGCGCGGAGACGACCTTGGGCACCAGCGCCACGCGGCGCTCCCCCTCGTTCGACTCACGCACGACGCCGACGAGCGGTCCTGCTTCTCGAGAATTTTCCACCAGCGAAAAACTTCCTGTGAATGTGGTCCATCATGACGAACGGTGACGGTTCCTGGAGCGACGACGAAGACGCGGTGCCGACAACGATCTGTGTCGAACCGAACTGCGCCATACAGGGGCTGATGGCCCCTCCTGAGAATTCTGACGATAGCCGGGTGAGGCTCACCGCAAGGTAACGCACGGCACAGACATCAGCGGTCTCGGTGCCCGATCTGAGGCATTGGTCATAACGCTGAGCCCGTGTCGGTGCTTGTTGGCACACTCTGCCCCATGAGTTCCGACACACCGAATTCGAGTACCGCCGTCCCGCCCGCCATCCTCGACTCGATACGAGGCGCCGCGGCGGTGACGGTGCTGACCGGCGCCGGAATGTCGGCGCAGTCCGGGGTCCCGACGTTTCGCGATGCACAGACCGGCCTCTGGGCGCGCTACGACCCGGCGGAACTGGCCAGCCCGGACGCGTTCTCCCGCGACCCCGATCTGGTGTGGGCCTGGTACCGGCGCCGGGCGCAGCTGGTAGCGGCAGCCGAGCCGAACGCGGGCCACCATGCGCTTGCCCGGTGGCAGCGCGGCGCCGGCTCGGCCTCGGTACAGATCGCCACTCAGAACGTCGACGATCTCCATGAACGAGCCGGGTCCACTGTCCTCGCGCACGTGCACGGCATGCTCTCTGCGGTGCGCTGCGCCATTTGCGAAGCGCCGTATCTCGATCCGATCGACGATGTTGCCGACGGAGCCGAGCGAATATCGCCTCCCTCGTGCTCGGTGTGCGGAAGCCTGGTTCGCCCCGGCGTGGTGTGGTTCGGCGAATCGTTGCCCGAGGACCAGTGGGACGCCGCCTCGAATTCGGTCGACGCGTCGGATGTGGTGCTGGTGGTAGGGACCTCGGGTGTGGTGTTTCCGTTCGCCGGATTGCCGGCTCAGGCCCGAAGCTCGGGAGCGGTGGTGATCGAGATCAATCCGGAGGAGACGGCGGTGTCGGACATGGCGCATCACGTGTGGCGCGCCACCGCAGCGCAATCGTTACCTGCTTTGGTCGACTTGTTGGCCGGGGCGAACACGCCATGACGGAGTGCGTGTTCTGCGACATTGTGGCCCGTCGCGCGCCGGCGACCATCGTGTACGAGACGGATGCGGTGCTGGCATTTCTCGATATCAAGCCGATCACCCGCGGCCACACCTTGGTGGTGCCGAAAGTGCACTCGTCGGGTCTGGCGTCACTCGACCCGGGTGTCGGCGGGCAGGTATTCGCAGCCGGGCAGGTACTGGCCGCCGCGATGCGCAGAAGCACCCTGGCCGCCGACGGGGTCAATCTCGCGATGAACGACGGCAGAGCCGCCTTCCAGACGGTCTTCCACACGCACTTGCACCTGGTTCCGCGTCACCACGGCGATCGCATCCGTTTCGTGGCGGGGATGTTGACACGTCGGCAGAGCGAACCCGAAGCCACGGCCCGCGCGATCCGGGACGCCCTGAGCTAGGTGTGGGAGGCTGCCGAACGGATTACTTCGGCGAGGTCGCGGGGGCGGCTCCACATGGGCCAATGCCCAGTGGGCAGGTCGATGACGTCGACGTGTTCGAGCATCGCGACTTCGGCGAACATGGGATGGCCGCCTCGGGCAAATTCCAACATCTGCGCGCTCGGGATCGAGCAGCACACAACAGTGGTGTGGACCGAGCGGCGGGCTTCGTCGAAAAGCTCGATGGGCTCACGAAGCACGAGACCCGGCTGCGGAACTGCTTTGGCCCGAAAACGGTCCAGAACCCTTGTACCGAGGCCCTCGAGGCTTGCCTGCTGTGCGAGAACGTCGAAGGGCGGAAGGGGAAGTTCGGGTAGTCCTTCGGGGAAGTCCGGAGCGAAGACGCTTCCCGACGCCACCGGGCCGGAATCCACCCAGACCACCCGGCGGACCAGGTCGGGGTGCCGGTCCAGGACGAGGCTGACCGGGCCGTTGGCCCCGCTGTGCGCGACGACGACCACGCCCTGCTCCTCGGTGGCCCCCAGACGAGTGATGACGTCGACGACCGCCACCGCTTGATCGTCGAGAGTCTTGCTCGCACGATCGGGGTCGTCCTCGTCCAGACCGGGAAGGGTCACAGCAACGGCACGAATGTGGTTCTCCGCCAGGTCTTCCAGGACCTCGTCCCAGGCCCACGCGCCCAGCCAGTGGCCGGCGACGAGGACGATTGGCGAACTGCTCGAGATGGTTGTCATGCCACCATCTTCTTCGGAATCACGGCACCTGTATGTCACCATTTATGTCATGAATGTGCCGGCTTCATGACATGGCTCGGACGCGGACGATGAAGCGAACAGAACGTCTGCACGCCCTGTCCGAGATGCTGCGCCGACACGGATCGCGAGGGTGCTCGGCCGAGCGGCTGGCGACAGAGTTCGGCGTGTCCGTGCGCACGGTCAAGAGAGACCTCGCCGCGCTCGAGAACAGCGGCGCTCCCATCTGGTCACGCCCGGGCCCGGGGGGTGGCTACGGAGTCGCCGTCGGCGCATCGCTCCCGCCTGTCAGCCTCTCCTCGACACAGGCAGTAGCGCTCATGGCGGCCGTGACCGCAGCGTCCGACGCCCCGTACGCCGATGCGGCAGCGGCCGGTATCAGGAAAATCATGGACGTTCTCGACCCCGCAACCCGGGCACGAGCCGACGACCTCGCCGGCCGCGTCTGGGTCGACGCGCGTTCCCCGTCCTCGCGGGCGATCAGATCGGCTCTGGAGGAAGCGATGGCCGACCAACGAGTGATCCGTCTGCGCTACACGTCGAGAGACGCAATTACGACCACCCGCGATGTCGAGCCCGTGTTGTTCGCGTCCACGAACGGCCAGTGGTACCTGGTCGGGTGGTGTCGACTGCGCGACGCGATGCGGTGGTTTGCCCTCTCGCGCACCGAAAGAGCCGTCGTGACCGCGGCGGCCTGCAGTGGCCACACCATCGACGAGGTCGGAGAACCGCCCACGACCGCCAGACCTGTGCACGGCCGCGAGTGAACCGGACCGGGACTCAGCCCTCGCGATTCGCGGCGGCGAAGAACCACCCGATCACCAGCGCACCGGGATCGACGACACCACGCGCAGCATCGCCGATATAGCTCGCCCGACCTCGCTGCGCAGCAACATCTTTGGTCGACTCCGCTCCGCTCGAGGCGGCGTCGGCGGCCTCGGCCAACGCGGCGGCCAGATCGCCGGAGTCGGACTCGGACAGCGCCGCCGACGCCGGAGACAATGCGTCGACCATGGTCTTGTCGCCCACCGAGGCGCCGCCCAGCTCGGTGATGGCCGACAAGCCCTCACCGACGCCGGAAGCCACCGTTTCCACGGTTGCGTCGGCGCCCTCGAAGGCCATCGCGATGCGGTGGAAGAGGACACCGAACAGTGCCCCGGACGTACCACCGGCGTTGCCCAGGAATCCGCGGGCGAGCTTCTCGAACACCGCTGCCGGTGCGTCGTTGTCGTCGACTTCGAGTCCGGACAGTCCGGCCTGCATGTTCACGCCGAAATCGCCGTCGCCCGCTCGACGATCGAGGTCGGTCAGCTCGTCCACCGACGAAAGAACGCGTTCGACGAAGGTGCGCACCCACGCGGTCACCAAGGGATCCGCGCTCGCATCCGCGTCGGGTAGCGCCGCGTCGGCATCACCGGCGGTGTCGTCGACCGCGTCGTCGGCGATGCCGCGGGTGGGGGCGTTCGGCCATGCGGGCGCCTCCGTCGGGGCATCCCAGAGCTCGATGACGGCGTCGTCGCACCGCACGGCTGTCAGCGACACTCCGGCCATGTCGAAGGCAGTGACGAAGCTTCCCACCAAGGTGCGCCGAACCACGATGCCGTGCGCGGCGAGGTACTCGAGTGCAGCTCCGAACACAATGTCGAGTTCGAGAGCGTGGGTGCCGCCGAGACCGTTGACGATCAAGATGATTTCGTCGTCGCGACCCAGGCCGAGAGACTCCGCGATGCGTCCCAGCAGCGCGTCCGCGATCTCGGTGGCGGTCATCGTCGCCACGCGGGCCGTACCGCGCTCGCCGTGAATGCCGACGCCCAGTTCCACCTCGTCCTCACCGAGTTCGAACGACGGTGACAGCGATCCCGGAACGGTGCACGGCCGGAAGGCCACCGCCATGCTGCGTGCGCCGTCTGCAACGGCTCGTCCGATGCGGGCGACCTCTGCCAGATCGTCACCGCGCGCCGCGGCCGCGCCGCAGACTTTCTCCACCGCCACCGTCGCGGCTGTTCCGCGTCGACCGGGGCCGTCCTCGGCGTCGGAGGCGACGTCGTCGGCGACCAGCACCGTCTCGACGGCTATTCCGTCCTCGGAGCACAAGCCGGCCGCAATCGAGAAGTTGATGACGTCGCCCGTGTAGTTCTTCACCACGTGCAGGACACCCGCGCCGGCATGCACGGCGCGAGTGGCGGCTTCGATCTGCAACGCATTGGGCGAGGTGAACACCAGGCCGGGGACCGCCGCGTCGAGCATCCCGGCTCCCACGAAGCCGGAGTGCAATGGTTCGTGGCCCGATCCGCCACCGGACATGAGCGCCACGCGGCCGTCGTCGGCGGGTGACCGCCTGGTGAAGTAGCCCGGATTCTCGACGTACCGCAGGTCCGACGCGGCTCGTGCCGCCGCTCGGCAGGCATCGACGATGACGTGGGACGGGTCGTCCATGATCTTGTGCACTGACATGACTCGACACTATCCCCGTGTGATCTTGCCCAAGCGCAGATGCGCGAGACCGGGCCGGACCGGCATAGGGTTCGCGAATGCGACTGTTTCTCTCGTCCTATCGATTTGGCAACGCACTCGAACGCCTGCTGTCGATGACGGGATCACCCGGCCGGATCGCCGTCATCGCCAACGCCGCCGATTCGTGGCCCGACGCCGCACGCGCCTCCGCCGTGACCAGCGAGTTCACTCTGCTTCGCACCGCCGGTTTCCTGCCCTCCGAAATCGATCTGCGCGAGCTGATGCCCAGTACTGCAGCGGATGTTCTGGGCGGCTTTCCCGCCGTGTGGGTGCGAGGGGGAAACACGTTCGTTCTGCGTCGCCGTATGGCGTCGTCGGGCGCCGACACCGTCCTGACGTCGCTGCTGCAGCAGGACGCACTGGTGTACGCGGGCTATAGCGCGGGTGCGTGCGTCATGGGGCCGACACTGCGGGGCGTCGAGTTCGCCGACCCGCCGGAAGAGGTGCTCCCCACCACCGGCGAGGACGTGCTGTGGGACGGACTCGGCCTCATCGACGACGTCATCGTTCCGCACTGGAATTCCGAACTGCTCGATCCGGGCGATGCCTCTTTCGCCATGGCGGCGGCGTGCCGGTCGGCCGGGCAGCGGTACCGCACGCTCACCGACGAGCAGGTCTATATCGTCGACGGTGCGATCACCGAGGTGCTCTGACGATGCCGGCTCAGCCGCTGTAGGCCACCGGCATCTGGAACGGGGACAGCCTGTCCATCGACGCCCACGCGAGCCGGCATCGCCTGACTGTCATCTCGTCGGCGTCTCGGAGCAGAGCGTCCAACAGGAGCACGGGGTTCTGGGCCCACACCCGGGAAAGTTCCTCCACCTCGGCGTCGGTGAACAGTCCCGACCTACCCAGGGCACTTGTCCACTCGGACACCTCACCGCGATGCAGCGCTTCGAGTGCGTCGTAGTTGCCGCCTCCGGCGACGAAGTCGTAGGAGAACAGCGCCGCCGCACAGTCGAACGGACTGCCCTTCCATGACGTCGTCCGCGCCTGTGCTCGAGTCGTGGTGTCCGACATAACCATGAGTGCCTCCTTCTCGCCCCCTCGGTGCCGGCCGACGTGCCGATCTCCGTTCTGCGGACGCTAATCCTCACGTGGCTGTTCAGTGACCCCGATCACAGCACAATCTGGTAACAGAGTTGCTGATGTGGCAGGAGTGATTTACCGAACGTTGAGGCAGCCGCGGAGTAGCGTCGGAATCACATACCCGCAGGGCCGTGAAAGAGGTGAGGGACATCGACGATCTGCTTCGATCCCTGGTGGAGGCGGTGGGCGAGACCATCGTCGTCTCCGATCCGGACATCATGGCCGGCTACCGCCAAGATTGGGCGCGCGACCCGAATGCCGGGACCCCGCTGGCCGTCGTCCGCGCGACGTCCACCGCCGACGTGTCGGCGGTCATGACGTGGGCCACCGAGCATTCCGTTCCCGTGGTCCCGCGAGGTGCAGGTTCCGGCCTCTCGGGCGGCGCGACAGCCGTCGACGGCGGCATCGTGTTGTCCACCGAGGCCATGCGCGAGATTCGCGTCGACCCAGTCACGCGAACTGCCGTCGTGCAGCCAGGACTGCTGAACGTCGAGGTCAAAGCAGCCGCTGCCGAGCACGGCCTGTGGTATCCGCCGGATCCGTCCTCGTTCGAGATGTGCTCCATCGGCGGTAACGCAGCCACCAACGCGGGCGGCCTGTGCTGCGTGAAATACGGCGTCACCACCGACTACATCCTGGGCCTGGAAGTAGTGATGGCCGACGGCATGGTGGTGGACCTGGGAGGCCCGCGCCTCAAGGACTCTGCGGGGCTGTCCCTGACCAAACTGTTCGTCGGCAGCGAGGGGGTGCTGGGCATCATCACCGAGGTAACCCTGCGCCTCATACCGGCGCAGCCACCGGCCAGCACCGTCGTGGCCACGTTCACGCAGCTGTCCGACGCCACCGACGCCATTCTCGCCATCACCCGCTCACTGCGGCCGGCGATGCTCGAGTTCATGGACCGGACGTCCATCAACGCAGTCGAGGACGCCATGAACATGGGCCTCGACCGCTCCGCGGCAGCAATGCTGATCGCACGATCCGACTCCCCCGGTGCCCATCGCGACGAGGAAACGTCCATCATGGCGGCCGCCTGCACCGATTCCGGCGCCGACGAAGTGTTCGTGACCGACGACCCCGAGGAAGGTGAAGCCTTCGCCGCCGCACGGCGATTCGCGATTCCCGCCGTCGAACGCACCGGCTCGCTCCTGCTCGAAGACGTTGGCGTTCCACTCCCCGCGCTCGCGGATCTGGTCGAGGGAATCGCCAAGATTTCCGATGCTCGTCAGGTGGTGGTTGCGGTGATCGCGCACGCGGGCGACGGAAACACGCACCCGCTGATCGTGTTCGACCCCGACGACGCCGAGATGGAAGCGCGAGCGCACCAGGCGTTCGGGGAGATCATGACGCTGGCAATTTCGTTGGGCGGCACCATCACCGGGGAACACGGAGTGGGCCGACTGAAGAAGGCGTGGCTGCCCGATCAGGTGGGCGAGAACGTCATGGAACTCACCCGCCGAATCAAGCACGCGCTGGACCCGGCTGGCATCCTCAATCCCGGTGCGGTTCTCTAAGTCACCACGTATTGGTCCGCGACGCCGAGGACCTCGTCGAGAATCTCCAGACCTCGGCGGATGTCGTCCTCGGTGGTGATCAGCGGCGGGGCGATCTGAAGTCGATTGCCCGCCACGAACGGCCACAGTCCGCGAGACTTCGCTGCCTCGGTGACCTCCGCCATCGGCGCCGCGTCCGCCCCGGACGCGTTGAACGGGGTCAGCGGCTCGCGGGTTCCGGGATTCTTCACCAACTCGACAGCCCAGAAGAATCCCATACCGCGAACCTCTCCGACGCTCGGATGCGATTCGCCGAGCTTCGTCAGCCCCGGACCCAACACGTCCTCTCCGACCGCACGCACGTGACCGAGGATGTTGTCGCGCTCGAACACCTCGATCGATGCGACGCCCGCGGCGCACCCCAGCACGTGGCCCGAGTAGGTCAACCCGCCCGGATACGGCTGATGGTCGTAGCGCTTCGCGATCTCCTCGGAGATGATCACACCGCCCAGCGGGACGTAGCCCGAGTTCACCCCCTTGGCGAACGTGATCAGATCGGGCTCGACGCCCCATGCCTGGCACGCGAACCAGTGCCCGGTGCGGCCGAAGCCGACCATGACCTCGTCGGCGATGTAGACGATTCCGTATCGGGTGCACAGCTCCCGCACCCCGGCGAGATAGCCCGGCGGCGGAACCAGAACCCCGTTGGTGCCCACCACCGATTCGAGGATCAACCCGGCGATGTTCTGCGGACCCTCGAGTTGAATCACCATCTCGAGGTGCGCCAGCGCTGCCGCGGTCTCCTCCTCGGGCGTGGCCGAATTCCACGGCGAGCGGTAGGGATACGGACCGAAGAATCGGACGACGTCGACGTTGGTCGGTTCGGTCCCCCACCGCCTGGGCTCGCCCGTCAACCCGATCGCCACACCGGTACCGCCGTGGTACGAGCGGTAGGCCGCCAGCATCTTCGTTCGCTTCGTATGTTGGCGAGCGAAGCGGACGGCGTGCTCGACGGCTTCGGCTCCGCCGGTGGTGAAGAAGACCTTGTTCAGGTCCCCCGGTGCCCGTTCCGCGATGAGCCTGGCCAGTTCACTGCGCTTGTCGTTGGCCACGGTCGGCGAGATGGTGGTCAAGATCTGCGCCTGCCGGGTGATCGCCGCCACGATGTCCGGGTGCTGGTGCCCGATGTTGACGTTCACCAACTGCGACGAGAAGTCCAGATACGTGGTGCCCTTGTCGTCCCAGAAGTACGACCCCGACGCACCGGCGATGGTGACGGGATTCAGCTCCGCCTGAGCGGACCAGGAGTAGAAGACGTGATCGGTCATGTGGCCACCCTTTTCCGACGCTGTACCGGTGAACCTACTCGAGTGCGGCGGCGCGCGTGGTCATGTGCGGGACCACTGATTCTCCGTACGCATCCAGCGTGGACGTCTTGGCGTCGTGCTGGAGGTACACCGCGAACTGATCGACCCCGAGCGACTCCAGATGCTGGAAGCGCTCGACGTGCTCGGCCGGGGTGCCCAGCACGCAGAAACGGTCGACGATCTCGTCGGGAACGAAGTCCGCGTGCGTGTTTCCGGCGCGGCCGTGCTGGTTGTAGTCGTACCCCTGGCGGCCGGCGATGTAGTCGGTCAGCGCCGCCGGCACCCCCGACGCGTCGCCGTAGCGGGCGACGATGTCGGCCACGTGGTTGCCCACCATGCCGCCGAACCACCGGCACTGCTCGCGGGCGTGCGCCAGCGCGTCTCCGGAACCGTCGGTGACGTACGCGGGAGCTGCCACACAGATGGTCACGTCGTCGGGGTCACGACCGGCTTTCTCCGCGGCCGATCGCACGCTGGCCACCGTCCACTCCGTGATTGCCGGATCGGCCAACTGCAGGATGAAACCGTCGGCAACTCGGCCGGTCAATTCCAATGCGCGCGGGCCGTATCCGGCCACCCACACTTCGAGCTCGGAAACCCTTACCCACGGAAACCGCACCTCTCTGTCTCCGATGCGCGCGCTGCGCCCGTTACCCAGCTCGCGAATGATCTCGACCGACTCCTCGAGTCGCGCGATGGTGACCGGTTTGCCGCCGAGAGTGCGCACCGCAGAGTCGCCTCGCCCGATGCCGCAGACGGTGCGATTGCCGAACATCTCGTTGAGCGTCGCGAACGTCGACGCCGTGACCGTCACATCGCGTGTCGAGGGGTTGGTGACCATCGGGCCCACCGTCACCTTGCGCGTGCTCGCGAGGATCTGGCTGTGGATGACGTACGGCTCCTGCCACAGCAAGTGCGAGTCGAAGGTCCACACGTGGGAGAAGCCGTGCGTCTCGGCGATCCGAGCGAGCTCGACGACGCGAGAACTGGGTGGGGTGCATTGCAGCACCACGCCGAAGTCCATCCGCTACACCAGGTTCTGAGACAGCTCGCGGCGCACGAAGCGGCCGTGGCCGGCGCGGCCGAGGTACTCGCCCTTGTCCACGACGACGGTTCCGCGCGAGATCACGGTGTCCACGTGTCCATCGATCTCCATGCCTTCGTATGCGGAGTAGTCCATGTTCATGTGGTGGGTGTTCTCGACGCCGATCGTGGTGTGGCCCTCGGGGTCGTAGATCACGATGTCCGCGTCGGCGCCCGGCGAGACGATTCCTTTGCGCGGGTACATCCCGAACATGCGAGCGGGGGTGGTACAGCACACCTCCACCCATTTCTCGAGCGTGATGTTCCCGTTGACCACGCCTTGGTACATCAGGTCGATGCGGTGCTCGACCGAACCGATTCCATTGGGAATCTTCGAGAAATCGCCGATGCCCATCTCCTTCTGATCCTTCATACAGAAGGGGCAGTGGTCGGTGCTGACGGTCGTGATGTCGCCGGTCCGCAGGTAGCGCCAGAGCTCGTCCTGATGGCCCTCGGCACGCGCGCGCAGCGGCGTCGAACACACCCATTTGGCGCCCTCGAATCCGCCCGCTCCCAACTGTTCCTCCAGGGACAGGTAGAGGTACTGCGGACAGGTTTCGGCAAAGACGTTCTGCCCGTTGCCTCGTGCCGTCGCGATCTGCTCGAGCGCCTGCTTCGCCGAGACATGCACGACGTACAGCGGGGCGCCGGTGACGTTGGCGAGCATGATCGCGCGGTGCGTTGCCTCCTCCTCGAGCTGCCACGGGCGCGACGTGCCGTGGAAGTACGGGGCAGTGTCGCCCCGCGCGATGGACTGCTCGACCAACACGTCGATGGCAATGCCGTTCTCGGCGTGCATCATCAGCAGCGCGCCGGTCTCGGCCGCGGTCTGCATCGCGCGCAGAATCTTGCCGTCGTCGGAGTAGAAGACGCCCGGGTAGGCCATGAACAGCTTGAAGCTGGTGACTCCTTCGGACACCAACTCGCTCATGGCCTTCAGTGAATCGCTGTCGACGTCTCCGATGATCTGATGAAACCCGTAGTCCACCGCGCAGGCTCCGGCCGCCTTGTCGTGCCACGCCGCCAGGGTGTCCTGAACTCTCATACCCGGATTCTGGATGGCGAAGTCCACGATGGTCGTGGTGCCTCCCCACGCGGCGGCGCGGGTGCCGGTCTCGAAGGTGTCCGAGGCGAAGGTGCCGCCGAAGGGCATCTCCATGTGGGTGTGCCCGTCGACGCCGCCCGGGATCACGTACTTGCCCGTCGCGTCGATCACCACGTCCGAACTCGACGCCAGATCTGCACCGAGCAGCACCGAACCCGGTTGCAGCACAGCGACGATGGTCTCCCCGTCGATCAGCACGTCGAGGCGTTGCGAGCCCGTCGGCGATACGACGGTGCCGCCGTGGACGTACGTGGTGGTCACGGCTGCACCAAGGGGCCGTAGGCATCCGGTCTGCGATCACGATAGAAGGCCCAGCGGTCTCGCACGGTCTTGATGAGCGACAGGTCGAGATCGCGGACGATCACTTCCGGTGCGCTGTCGGACGCGACGTCGCCGACGAACCGGCCTTCCGGATCGACGAAGTAGCTGGTCCCGTAGAAGTCGTTGTCACCCAGCTCCTCGACGCCGACCCGGTTGATGGCCCCGATGTAGTACTCGTTGGCCACCGCGGACGCCGGCTGCTCGAGCTTCCACAGGTAGTTCGACAGACCGCGCGAGGTGGCGGAAGGATTGAAGACGATCTCCGCACCCGCGAGACCCAATGCGCGCCATCCCTCCGGGAAATGGCGGTCGTAACATATGTACACACCGACTCTGCCGACCGCGGTATCGAATACCGGCCAGCCGAGATTTCCGGGCCGAAAGTAGAACTTCTCCCAGAAGCCGTTGAGGTGCGGAATGTGATGCTTGCGGTATTTCCCCAGGTACGACCCGTCCGCGTCCACGACGGCCGCGGTGTTGTACAGAACACCCGGCTGCTCTTGCTCGTACACCGGGAGAATCATCACGATGCCGAGCTCTCGTGCCAGCTCCTGGAACCGTTCCACCGTGGGGCCCGGAACCGATTCTGCGTAGTCGTAGAACTTCGCGTCCTGCACCTGACAGAAATATGGACCGTAGAAGAGTTCCTGGAAACACACCACCTTGGCGCCCTGCTCCGCCGCCTCGCGCGCATATCCCTCGTGCGCGACGATCATCGATTCCTTGTCGCCGGTCCAGGTTGTCTGGACCAAGGCTGCTCGAACGACAGTCATGAGTGGCACCTCCGCGTCGGCGTATTCGAGTGATCCTGCACCCGATCCGGCGCACCGTCCAGCGCTGGGAGAACGCTGCAGCGTGCGCCCACGACTGCAGGGTGCGCCCGCGCCGTCAGCTGAAGCCGAGCACCCTCTCCCCCCACACCGCACGCAGATCACGGTCGGGATCGGACACCAGCATGTCGTTCGCGTCGATGACCAAGGTCTTGCGGTCGGAGTCGTAGGGTGCCCAGTGCTTCGATCCGTCCAGCGCCGCCGGTACGCCGTGCCACGCGAAGGCCACCCAACGCCGCTGTATCCGCCGTGATACTTGCTGCGCGGCTTTGCGCCCGCCGAGCCAAAAGGTGGGATCACGAGGGAAGGTACCGAAGTTGCCGAACACGTAGGGCAACTCCGTGGCATGGCCGGCTCCGATGCGCGCGGCACGCAGCACCGGCGTCGCATGGTCGAAGCGGTAGACGAACGTCGGCGACCGCGTGCAGTGCGCTTCGGCGATCCACAGACTGGGCATCCGGAACCCCGCATCGCGCGAGAGCGCCAGTGCACCCGCACTCTTCGGCAAATCCGGGTACGCCGACATTATTTCCGCGATGCGCTCCGGCGACAACTCCGGATGGTCGGCCGCGATGGCGTCGAACATGGTGCTCACGGTGTCGGAGGTGACCGGCATCAGCGGCGACTTCATCAGCCGGAACACCGATGCCTCGTCGTGGTTCGACCCGATGATGAGCGGGATGTCGTGCGAGAAACCCTTCTGGAACGCCGCCACCGGGTAGCGGGGCACGACATCACCGTCGACCACGGGTGCGAAACCCAGTGTGCCCGGAACTTTTTCGGGAATCTCGTACACCAACTTCTCGGCGGCGTCGACAAGCTTGTCCACGGGCATCGTCCGTAGCTCGTGCGCGGTGTCGGGCGTGAGGTCCACCAGTTCGAGGAATCTCTCCGCGACGGTGCGTGCTCGTTCGGATCCGTACACCGACGTCGCGGGCGAGCTCTGCGCGATCGCTTTGTGGAACAACCCCTCCGCGTGCGGCGAGGTCATCAGCGTGGTCACCGACGCGCCGCCCGACGACTCGCCGAAGACCGTGACGTTCGACGGGTCGCCGCCGAACGCGGCAATGCAGTCCCGTACCCAGGTGAGGGCCGCGATCTGATCACGCAGGCCCAGGTTGGTCTCGAAGGGATCCTCGGCGCTCCCGAACGACGACAGATCCAGCCATCCCAGGGCGCCCACACGGTAGTTGACGGTGACCACCACCACCTCGCCGAGGTGAGAGAGGTTGCGGCCGTTGTAGATACGCTGCGCAGACGATCCCAGGACGTAGGCGCCGCCGTGGATCCACACCATCACCGGCCGCTGCACTCCGTCGGGCGTCGGCGCCCACACGTTGAGCGTCAGGCAATCCTCGTCGATGGGGATGTTCGGATCCATCGGCACCGGGCCCTCACGACCCTGCGGCGCCATCGCACCGAAATCCCTACCGTCGCGGATGCCCTCCCACGGCTCCGGTGGGCGCGGTGCGCGAAATCGGAGCGGCCCTACCGGCGGGGCAGCGAACGGGATGCCCTTCCAACTGACGGTGTCGCCCCGGCCATAGCCGCGAACGTCGCCGTCTGGGGTGCTGACAACAAGACCGGACTCCGAAGCAGGCACAGCGCCCGACGCTACTCGACGTCGACCGAGTAGCTGGTCACGCCTTGACCAACCGGCCCAACGCGAACAGTGCCACCGGCGAGTACCCCAGCACCAACGGAGCAAGACCCTCCACGGTCAGCCACGTCTTCGATCCGCGCGGGGAATCCTCGACGCCGTGCTCGAGGGTCATACCTGCGCTCGGCGCGCCGATCCACGCCCGCCACGCCCACACCCGCGCGTCCTCGTCCACGGACAGAACCTCGAACGAGGCCCGCACTCCCAGCGGACCGTGGACCGTCCCGGTGGTTCCCGTCTCGAGTCGGTCCGTGGAAGCATCGACGCCCTGGATTTGCGGCGACCATGTCTGCCACAGGGAGGTGTCCATGTAGCGCTCCCATGCCAGATCCGAGCTCGCGTCACCGCGTCGCCTCAGCGTCTTCTTCATACTTCTGGATTCACCGTCAGCCCCGCGCCCAAACGATGCGCGCGCTCCGGAAGAACCGGTGGTCGAGACGTGAATCCGACGGCCCGGTTCGTGTCCCGGCCACAACCGTCGAGCGTATGGTCCGTAGCTGACGAAACTTTTTTGCCACCGACCGTCGGCCGGTGGCCTGAACGTAGGTGGCGACAACAGAGATGACCACTCAGGCATCGGCCAGTCAAACGGCCAAAGTGGCTCTTCGCGGTTAGCAGTGGCATTGGTGCCGGCTGGGTGCGCCCCGACGTGACCGTCGAGTGCAGGCCCACCGTACCCGGCGGCGTTGATTGTCGGGATTGCGGAATCCGAACGCGATGCGGC
>JBASAM010000109.1:0-48688 GCA_049650605.1 Rhodococcus sp. (in: high G+C Gram-positive bacteria)
CCGTACGCCGCGCGGCCCGCAGGGGGCGGCCCGCGCGCACCGGGGTGGTGCGACGCAGGCAACCTCGTGCAGGCGTGTCGTCGAAACGCTTGCGACTGCGTTCACCCGACTCCCAGCGCCCCGGGACTCCGACCTCACGACAGGATTAACGGGCTACCCCGGCGCGCGCGAGGAAGGCGTCCAGCAACCGGCCACACGCCCCGCGTGAAGCGTTCTCTCGTGCAGCAACTTCCCGTCGGATCGCGTCCACGTCGACCTCCGCTTCCACCTCGCGCCGCACGCCGCGTGCATCCCAGCCCTGCACCCACGACTCGAAGACGTCGGCCGTGATCTCGGGATGGAACTGCACTCCCAGATGCGGGCCTAGTACGAAGGCCTGCTGAGCCGCCGACGTACGTGCCACCGACACGGCCCCCGGCGGCACGGTGAACGTGTCGTCGTGGAACTGCATCCACGGTCCCGACGGAACAAGCGCAGTGTCGTCGCTCTCGACTTCCACGAACCCGTGCTCGGACTGCTCGGCCCGCCGGACGGTCCCGCCCAGAACGCGCGAGAGCAGTTGGCCGCCGAAGCACACCCCGAGCGTCGGAACGCCGTTCCGGGCGGCGGCCCGAACGTAGTCGATCTCGTCGGCGAGCCAGGGAAGTGTGTCGTCGTAGGCCGCATCGGGCGACCCCATCAGGACGAGAACGTCGAACGACTCCGCAGCGGGACTCCTCGCGTCCCGGTTGTCGCCCTCGAACGAGAACACGGTGGTCTCGAACCCGCGGCTGCGCAGCGCGGGACCGATGGTTCCGATGTTGCGAATTCCGAGATCGTGGTCGCGTTCGTGGAACACGACGGCAGCGCGCAGCATGATCGAAGCCTATCGAGCGCCGCGACCATGACCCTGCGACAGTCTCGTTACGCTCGTGTGGTGAGCTCCCCCGATCTCCGGCTGACCGCCCGTCTGACCACGTCCGCCGCCGATGCCAGGCGCGGGGTGGTCCGGGTACACGCCGAGGCGCTCACGGCGCTCGGACTGCGTGAGTGGGATGCCGTGGAGCTGATCGGGGCGCGCCGCACGGCCACCGTCGTCGCGTCCGCGCCCCCCGGAACACCCACGGGCACCGCCCTGGTCGACGACGTGACGCTGTCCAACGCCGGTCTCACGGAGAACGCGTCGGTGGTACTCGCGCCCATCACGGTCCAGGCAGCACGCACCGTACTGGTACACGGGTCGGCCACGACGGCGGGCCTCGACGACGCCACCCTGCGACGAGCATTGCTGGGAAAGGTGGTCGTGGCCGGTGATGCGATATCGCTGCTCCCGCGAGATCTGGGGCCGGGAACGTCCACGTCGTCGGTGTCGCAGACCCTCTCGCGCACGGTCGGCGTCGCGTGGACGACGGAGCTGTTGACGGTCACGTCGACGGACCCCGCCGGGGCGGTCAGCATTCAGCCGAATACCTCGGTCACACGCGGTTCGGCGCCCTCCCCAACCGCTATCCCTGACAGCAATGCCTCCGAGATCAACGTCACCGACACCAGCGGGGCCGCCGTCGCGGTGGCCGACCTGGTTGGCGTGCAGGACCAGGCCGCCAAGCTCGCCGAGTGGCTCGAACTGGCCCTCGATCGACCCGAACTGCTGCGTGCTCTCGGCGCGTCCGCCCAGTTGGGGGTTCTGATCACCGGGCCCGGCGGGGTAGGAAAGTCGACGTTCGTTCGATCCGTGGCCGCCGCGAGGCACGTCGTCGAGATCGACGGCCCGACAGTCGGTTCCCTCGCATCCGAGGACACACTGTCCGCCGTGACCGCGGCCGTGGACCGACTCGATGCTGCCGATTCCGGATCGGTTCTGTTGATCACCAACATCGACGCTTTGCTGGGCGCGCGGACTCCGGAACGCGGAGATGATCCGGCGTCGACACCGGTGATCACGCTTCTGCGGCGCGTCATTCATGGGGCACGAACGGCACTGGTGTGCACCACGTCTCGTCCGGATGCGCTCGACGCTCGCCTGCGTGCGCCCGATCTCTGTGACCGCGAAATAGCGCTACCGCTCCCCGGGTCGTCCGAGCGCGCCGCCGTTATCGAGGCGATGCTCCGCGACGTCCCCACACGAAAGATCGCCGCCGTCGAAATCGCGCTACGTACACCGGGTTTCGTGGCCGCAGACCTTGCGTCTCTGTGCCGCGAGGCGGCGGTGAGCGCAGCCCTTCGAGCTCACCGCGACGAGGCCGAGCCGGTACTCACCCAGGACGATCTGCTCGGCGCACTATCGGTGATTCGGCCCCTGTCTCGCTCGGGGACGGAGGAACTCACGGTGGGTAGCGTGAGTCTGGACGACGTCGGCGACATGGTGGAGACCAAGCAGGCGCTCACCGAAGCAGTGCTGTGGCCGCTGCGGCACCCGGATTCGTTCGCGCGACTCGGTGTCGAGCCGCCGCGCGGGGTCCTGCTCTACGGTCCGCCCGGTTGCGGCAAGACGTTCGTCGTCCGAGCACTCGCGAGCTCCGGTCAGCTGAGCGTGCACGCTGTCAAGGGCGCGGAGCTGATGGACAAGTGGGTGGGCTCGTCCGAGAAGGCAGTGCGCGAATTGTTCCGTCGCGCACGCGATTCCGCGCCCTCGCTGATTTTCCTCGACGAGGTGGACGCACTGGCACCACGGCGCGGACAGAGCAGCGACTCGGGAGTCGGCGATCGAGTGGTAGCGGCACTGCTGACGGAACTGGACGGCGTCGAGCCGCTGCAGGACGTCGTCGTGCTGGGAGCGACCAACCGGCCCGAGCTCATCGATCCAGCATTGCTGCGGCCGGGGCGGCTGGAGAGATTGGTTTTCGTACCACCGCCGGACGCCGCGGCCCGGACGGCGATTCTGCGTACCGCCGGCGCATCGGTGCCCCTCGCCGACGACGTCGATCTGGCAGCGCTGGCGCACGACCTCGACGGCTACTCGGCGGCGGATTGTGCCGCGCTACTTCGAGAATCGGCGCTGACGGCGATGCGGCGAGACGTCGACACCGCCGTCGTGACAGCGGACGACGTCGCCGCAGCGCGACTCGCCGTCCGCCCGTCCCTCGACCCTGCGCAGGTTGCTGCACTCGAGGCTTACAGCACGCGGGACTGAACTGCCTACTTCCAGGCCGCGAGAACCTCTCCCGCGCGCTCGGCGAGCACCATCTGGAAGATCGGTCCGAAGCTGACGCGGGCGACACCGAGATCGGCCAAGCCGGACTTCGTCATGTTCACCGGATGCCCGATGGCGTTGACCGGCAACGGAAGCTCGGCGGTGAGCCGCTTGTGATCGTCGTCGCTGTGGAACCCGACCGGGTACAGCACGTCGGCACCCGCCGCAGCCGCCAGCTTCAGCCGGGCGATGGCGCGGTCGACGCGGTCGTTCTCGTCGCCGATCTCCTTGACGAAGAGGTCGGTACGCGCGTTGATGACCACATGGACGTCGGTGGCATCCGACGCGGCACGAAGCGCACCGACGAAGTCGGCGTGTTCCTGAGCCTCGCGAAGTCGTCCGCCCTCGCTGTGCACGGTGTCCTCGATGTTCAGGCCCACGGCGCCGGCCTCGATCAGACCCTCGATCAGGCGCTTGGGATCCTCGCCGTAGCCCGACTCGATGTCGACGGAGATGGGCACGTCGACGGCAGAGGTGATCTGACGAATGCGGGTGAGCAACTCGTCGAAGGTGATGCCCTCGTTGTCCGGCTTGCCGATCGAGTCCGAGACGGGATGCGATCCCACGGTCAACGCGGTGAATCCGGCGGAGACGGCAAGGTTTGCAGACCACGCGTCCCACACGGTGGGGAGAATTACCGGGTTACCGGGTACGTGGAGTCCGAGGAGGGTCGAGGCCTTCGATGCGAGTGTGGAGCTGTCGGTGGTCATGGTCCACACCAACGCACCCGGAGCGCTTCCGATTCCCGCCGGCGCGGCGAGACCGCTAGGTTTGCTCGCGTGGACACCATGACCGGGCGCCTACGACACCGGTTCACCCTGCAGGCCGCAGCCACTCTGGTTGCCCTGATCCTCGGGAGTGGCACGGTCGTCGTCCTCGTGAGTTCGCGTGGTTCCGTCCCCACCAGCGGCAACAGCGCCGCCGCTGTGATCGCCGCGGTCGTGGCGTCGCTGATCGTCTCCCGGTTCGCATCTGCGCTGGTGGCTGCCGGGTGCGCCGGAACAGGTGCGGCAGCGCTGATCGTGGGCACCGCGTCGTCGTCGACGGAAATCTCGCTGTTCGGAACTCTCGGCGGCGGCGCCGTGCTGGGGGCGCTCGCTGCCGTAGCCGCGACCGGGCGACTGTGGACGGTGGTATTCGGTGTCGCGGTAGGCGCTGCACTGCTGCTCAGCGTGGGTGTGGTGACGGTGCCGCGGTCCTACGCTCAGTTCACCGTCGCCGAGGATGAGCTCATCACGACGTACGGTGCCGCCCTGGCCGTCACCGTCGGAGCGCTTGCGCTCACCGGGAGACGTGATCGCATCGCGTCGTCGGGCCGCACCACCGGCGTTGCACTGGTGGTGGCACTTGTCGGTCTCGTGCCGGTGCTGACGACCAACGTGACGGCAGCGCTCGGCGCCACCGGCCTGTCCGGGACGATCGACACCACCTCGTCGTGGGCCTTCGCGACCGTGACCGTCACGATCGTGCTGATCGCGGCAGCTATCGTCGCGCCGTCGGCCGGTGCCCTCATCCTGGGCGGTATCGCGCTGTGGCTGCTCTCGCGCCCCGCATCGGTGGTGGTGTTGTCCGATTCGGGGAGCACCGGACCGGCCGCGGTGCACCTGATCATCATCCTCGGGTCCGTCCTCCTCGGCGCTGCCGCCGGACATCTCGCCCGGCCGACGTACGGGGTTCCCCTCGCCTTCGGGTGCGCCGCCGCGGCCGTCGCAGCTCTGTATCTCGGAGCCACCGGCACCTGGATCGCCATAGCGGCGGTGGGCGTGGCAGCAGGGATCGTCGTCGGCAGCTGCGTGGCCGCGACCGATGTTCCGCCCAGTCCGACGCTGGTGGCCGCGGGAATGTTGGTCCCGCTGGCCCTGGCGACGATGCCCACGTCCCCGGTCTCGGCCGACTTCGGCTGGACCGCGTACACACCGCTCACCTCGATCTCGGATTCGGTCACCTTCACGCGGCCGGTGACGGGCACACTGGTGTCGATGATGTGTCTCGCTCTGTGCGCCGTCGGCGCCGAAGTCGTCCGCCGGCGCCGCTCGTGAGGGCCGCCGTTTCTCTGCTCGCCGCGGCTGCCGTCGGTGCGCTGGGTGCTCTCGCCTTCGCCGGGCCGCGCAGCGACACCTGGCCTTTCACAGCCACGGTCGACGACCTCATCGGATGGTCGTCGACACAGTCGACCGCGACCACGGCCGGCCAAGCGCTGGTGGTGGTGACCGTGGCGCTTGCCGCAGCATTCCGGCTGCCCACCCGCATCGCGCCGTGGATTCTCGCGGCCGTGTTCGTCGCGGTCCTCGCGTTCACCAAAGTCGCGATCCCCGAGGCCGCCAGCCTGGCCGTATTCACTGCGCTGCACGTCCTCAAATCGTGCGCCGCCGGTCTCGCGGTCGGATTCGTGCTGTACGCGACTCGTCACAGCAGAGCGGGCTGGGTGGCGCTTGCTTCCGGGCTGCTGGGCGGCACGCTGCTGGCCTCCGTGGGAACCACGCCGGCGACCAGCGCGTTCGTCGCCACGCGGCTCGACAGCACCAGCGTCTTCGGTGAGCCGGCTTGGTGGCTCATCGGTGCCGCGTTCGTCCTGGTCATCGCTGCTGCCGTTCTACACCGGCCGATCGGCGACGACCCGGAAATATCGGGCGGCGAGCTGGCACGCATCACCGTGTACGCCGTGATCGTCGCGCTCGTGTGCCGTCTGGGCGTCGAATTCGTCGGCACCGGTGAGTACGCACTGTGGAAGGCGATCACCGTGCTGGTCGTGGCCGTGATCGTCGTGGATCGCGTCGCCGCGCGCTGGGAAGCCGCCGATGCACGCACCGTGATCGTCGCCGTGCTGGCGACGTCGTCGGCGATCGCCGTGTGGAACGCGGGTTCGCGAACGCTGATCGACTCTCGGCTTCTCACCGTCATCGGGATCGCGGGAGTGGCGCTGGGCGCAGCGGTCGCATGGCGCGCTCCGATGGGCCGAATCCTGCTGCTGGTTGCGGCCGTGCTCCTAGCCGGCGTTCCGCTGGTTGTCGCGCTGGTCGACCAGGACGTCGTGGCAGCGGTCGCGCTGGGAGTCGTGGCAGCACTGATCCCGATTGCGCTGACCGCTGCTTCTCCGGACGGCCCGCACGCGTCGGTGCGGCCGCTGGCACTGTCGCTACCAGGCCTGGCCCTCCTGTTCGCGGCGGCTGCCCCGGTGCCTACCGGGTCGCTCGCGGCGCTGTTGTCCGCCGATCTCGGGGGACTGGAGGGAATGGACGGACAGGCCACCGGGAGCATCTCGATCCTCGGGAACGCCGGCGAATACTTCCGTGACGGCACACTCGTCGAACGTGCGAGCGGAGATCTCACCTCCGCCTTCCTCATGCTGGGCGTCGGGGTCGCGTGTGTGTTGCGGTTGGCGTGGCTCTCTCGCCGACCCACACAGCCCGACCCCGTGCCCCAGTGACCGCAACCGGGTCGATTCGACGGGAAACCGCGTAATCGATCGAGTTGCGGGCGATCAGGCACGCACCAGCGCCGGCGCGGCGGTTCGAATCGGTTCGGTCATCGCAGAAAAGCACCCGTATCGCGAAAAACGAGACGGCCTCGGCCTCCCGGTAGTATGGGCGTGACGACGTCTCGTACGTCCGACACCCCGCCGCCCCATCGTCCACGACGGAGTGCCTCTTGCTCTCGATTCTCCTCGCCCACGCGATAGCTGCGTTGGGCGCGCCGCTCCTCGTCCGGATCCTGGGCCGGCGTGCGTTCTTCCCGCTCGCTGCCGTGCCTGCGGTGTCGCTCGGCTGGGTTGCGGCCAATTGGAATACCGAGCAGCGACTGTCCATCGAATGGGTTCCGGGCCTGTCGATGAACGTCGATCTGCGCTTCGATTCCCTCGCCGCCGTCATCTCGACTCTGGTGCTGGGTATCGGCGCGCTGATTCTGGTGTACTGCGCCCGCTACTTCGAGGACGACGAACCTCGGTTGGGCATCTTCGCCGCCGAGATGGTGGCGTTTGCCGGAGTCATGTTCGGACTGGTCACCAGCGACAACATGCTCATGCTCTACATCTTCTGGGAATTGACGACGGTGTTGTCGTTCCTGCTGGTCGGGCACTATGCCGAGCGCGCCACCAGTCGCCGTGCGGCCACGCAAGCGCTCTTGGTCACCACGGCCGGTGGCCTCGCGATGCTGGTGGGCATCGTCGTGCTGGGACAGATCGTGGGCAGCTACAACCTGTCCGACGTCATCGAGGCCGCACCGCGCGGCTGGCTGGCCGGTACCGCCTTGGTTCTGGTGTTGGCGGGAGCGCTGAGCAAGTCGGCGATCGTGCCGCTGCACTTCTGGCTCCCCGGCGCCATGGCGGCACCCACGCCGGTCAGCGCCTACCTGCACGCCGCCGCAATGGTGAAGGCGGGCATCTACCTCGTCGCCCGGCTCGCACCGGGATTCGCCGACGCCGGACCGTGGCGGATGGTCATCCTCACGTTCGGTCTGTGGTCGATGCTGGTGGGCGGCTACCGGGCCCTGCGGGCGTACGACCTGAAGTTGGTCCTGGCCTTCGGCACCGTGAGCCAGCTCGGCTTCATCGTCTCCATCGTCGCCATCGGATCACGCACGGCGATGCTCGCCGGGCTCGCGATGGTGCTGGCGCACGGCTTCTTCAAGGCAACACTGTTCATGGTGGTGGGCATCATCGACCACAGCACCGGCACTCGTGACGTCCGCAAACTCGCGCACCTCGGTGACAGGACACCGGTTCTGGCCGCAACTGCCGTGCTGGCGTCGGCGAGCATGGCGGGCGTACCACTGTTCCTCGGATACGTCGGCAAGGAAGGCGCGTTCGAATCGACGCTGGACTCCGATGCGATGGGTCCGGTTTCCTCGGCCGTGGTGCTGGCGGCCATGGTCATCGGATCCGTCCTCACGTTCGCCTACAGCCTGCGCTTCGTGTGGGGAGCCTTCGGGCGCAAGAAGATGTCGGCGCCCAGCGTCGCCGTCGCGTCGATGCACCCGCCTGGACCACTGTTCCTCTTCCCTCCCGTGTTTCTCGCCGTGCTCGGACTGGTTGCCGGTTTGGCGGCCCCGGTGGTGGACACCCTGGTGTCGCCGTTCTCCAAGCAGCTCCCCACCTACGGCGCCGAAAAGGAATACCACCTCGCGCTGTGGCACGGCTTCGGTCTGCCGCTGTACATGACGGTCGTGGTCATCGTCGGCGGCATCGGGCTGTACCTGGTGCACAAGCCCATCGCACGGTCGATCCCGGCGAGTCCGCTCAATGCCGACCGCGTCTACGACCGAACCCTGGCGTTCATGGATTCGCTCTCGCTCCGGCTCACCGGGTCGACTCAGCGCGGATCGCTCCCCGGTACCCAGGCCACCGTGCTGGTCACCCTGGCTCTGTTCCCGCTGATCTCACTGGTCGCCTACACACGGTCGGGTGTCGACATCCGGCTGGCCGATTCGCCGTATCAGATCGTCGTCGGCGTCATCATGATCTCGGTGGCGATCGCGGCGGTGATCATGCGAAACCGGTTGGCCGCGGTCCTGCTCGTCGGAGTCACCGGCTACGGCTGCGGCGTGATGTTCGCCCTGTACGGCGCGCCGGATCTCGCGTTGACCCAGTTCCTGGTGGAGACACTCACCCTGGTGGTCTTCGTACTGGTGTTGCGCAAGCTGCCCGCCGAAGTGGACGAGAGCAGGGTGCTCGGCTTCCGCGCACTGCGGGCTGTGCTGGCCGTCGCCGTCGGCGCCACCATCACCGTCGTCGGTGCCTACGCCATGAACGCGCGCACCGCGCGACCCATCGCCGACCTCCTTCCCGACGCCGCGTACTACCTCGGAGACGGAAACAACGTGGTCAACGTGATCCTGGTCGACATCCGCGCATGGGACACGTTCGGCGAAATCTCGGTGCTGCTGGTAGCAGCCACTGGCGTCGCGAGCCTGGTGTTCCGCAACCGTCGGTTCGGCAGCGCCCCGAAGGTGTCCGACGCCCCGTCCAGCATGGACAGCGATCAGGTGGCGTCGGAAATCACGTGGCTCAGCGGCAGCGATCTGATCGATCCGCGCCATCGCATCCTCGTTCTCGAGATCACCACGAGGTTGGTGTTCCCGACCGTGATGATGTTGTCGATCTACTTCTTCTTCGCCGGGCACAATGCCCCCGGCGGCGGCTTCGCGGGTGGTCTCACGGCCGGGCTCGCGCTGGTTCTGCGCTACCTCGCCGGTGGACGGTACGAACTGGGCGAGACTCTTCCCTTCGATGCGGGCAAGGTGTTGGGCATCGGACTGCTGTTCGCCGGCGGTACCGCCTTGGCGTCGGTGTTCCTCGGCGCACCGGTGCTCTCGTCCGCCACCTTCGAGGTGACGCTGCCGATCCTGGGGGACATCAAGCTGGTGACAGCTCTGTTCTTCGACTTCGGTGTCTACCTCATCGTCGTGGGTCTCGTCCTCGACGTCCTTCGCAGTCTCGGAGCGCGCCTCGACGCGCAGATCGAATTGAGCCGCCAGTGACCGCCAATGTGGTGATTCTCGTTGTCGTCGCCTCGCTGATCGCTACGGGCGTCTACTTGCTGATCGAGCGCAGCATCATCCGCATGCTGCTGGGAGTGCTGCTGATCAGCAACGGTCTCAATCTGTTGATTCTCACCGCCGGCGGGCCGGGTGGGAATCCGCCCGTGGTCGGTCGTGTGTCGGAGGTGGCGGAGACCGACACCGATCCGCTGGCACAGGCCCTGATCCTGACAGCCATCGTCATCACGATGGGTATCGCCGCATTCGTGCTGGCACTGGCGTACCGCTCGTACACCATCAACGTCGCCGACGTGGTGGAGAACGACCCGGAGGACCGGAAGGTTCTCACCCGCAAGGGCCCCGCCGATGCTCCGGACCACGACAAGTCCGACGACCCGATCACGGGCGAACCCGGCGAGGCCGGCGACGCCTTCGACAAGGACGGAAATCCGATTCCTCTCGATCGACTGGCCAACCGGGAAGACCTCGAGTGCTACGAAGACCTGCGAGTCGGCAAGTTCCGTGACCGCGACGACGTCTCCACTGCGGGTGGCGACCGATGACTCTCTCGTCCGATCTGTTCCAGACGCTGACCCCGATGCCGGTTCTCGTTCCGCTCCTCGCAGCCGCACTGACTTTGGTGCTCGGACGTAAGCCGCGGGCGCAGCGCGTGGTCACCATCGCGGCCTTGGTGATCGTCACCGCGGTGGCGGGCGTACTGCTCTACCTCGCCGACCGTGACGGAGCCACCGCGCTCCAGGTGGGCGGGTGGGACTCCCCCATCGGCATCACGTTGGTGGTCGACCGACTCTCGGCACTGATGCTGCTGGTGTCGTCCATCGTGCTGCTCGCCGTCATCGTCTACGCCGTGGGTCAGGGCATTCGTGACGGCGACAGCGACCAGCCGGTGTCGATCTTCGCGCCGACCTACCTCGCACTGACCGCCGGCGTGTGCAACGCGTTCCTCGCCGGTGACCTGTTCAACCTGTACGTCGGGTTCGAGGTGCTGCTGGTTGCGTCGTTCGTGCTGCTGACGCTCGGCGCGAGCGAGGGTCGCGTCCGCGCCGGCGTCGCCTACGTCATGGTGTCGGTGGTCTCGTCCCTCATCTTTCTCGCGGGGATCGCCGCCGCCTATGCAGCGACGGGGACACTCAACCTGGCGCAGCTCGCCCTCCGTTTCGACGACATTCCGGAGGGGACCCGTCTGGCGATCTTCGCGATTCTGCTGGTCGCGTTCGGCATCAAGGCGGCCGTGTTTCCGCTGTCCGCATGGCTCCCCGACTCATATCCCACGGCTCCGGCCCCTGTCACCGCGGTCTTCGCCGGGCTGTTGACCAAAGTCGGTGTGTACGCGATCATCCGCACTCACACGCTGCTGTTCCCGGACGGATCGATGGACAACGTCCTGATGATCGCCGGTCTGACGACGATGATCGTCGGAATCCTGGGCGCCATCGCTCAGAACGAAATCAAACGACTGCTCTCGTTCACTCTGGTCTCACACATCGGCTACATGATCTTCGGCGTGGCGTTGTCGACCAAGGCCGGCCTGTCCGGCTCGATCTTCTACGTCGCGCACCACATCATCGTGCAGACCAGCCTGTTCCTCGTCGTCGGTCTGATCGAACGCCAGGCCGGCTCGTCGTCGCTGCGCCGACTGGGCGGACTCGCAGCGGCCAGTCCACTCCTGGCAATACTCTTCCTGGTCCCCGCACTCAATCTCGGTGGCATTCCGCCCTTCTCCGGATTCATCGGCAAGGTTGCGCTGCTGCAAGCCGGTGCCGAGAAGGCCAGTTCGCTGGCCTGGATTCTCGTTGCCGGGTCGGTGATCACCAGCCTGCTCACGCTGTACGTCATGGCTCGGGTGTGGACCAAAGCGTTCTGGCGCGCCCGGGCCGACGCCCCGGACGGTGAGTTGTCCGACGACACCCCGAACGCCCTGGTGGACAACGCCAGCGACGTCTACTTCGACACCCGCGTCGACCCGGGTCGCATGCCGGTCGGAATGTTGGTTCCCACAGCAGGGTTGATCGTGATCGCCCTGTCGTTGACAGTGTTCGCGGGGCAGTTCATCGGGATCAGTGACCGTGCCGCTGCAGATCTACGCGATCGCAACATCTACATCTCGTCGGTGTTGGGCACCACGGAGGATCCCGTGACGTACTCGTCGGAGACCAACGCACCGGTGGAGGGCGGACGATGACTTTCCCGGGTCGTGACCTCGCACTCAAGGCAGCGCTGCTGTTCTGGCTCACCGGCGTGTGGGTACTGCTGTGGGGCAACGTGTCCGCAGCCAACATCCTGGGCGGCATCGTCGTGGGATTGTTCGTCATGACGGTGCTGGCACTGCCGACCGTGCCCGTCGAGGGCCGGGTGCACCCGTTGTCGGTGGTGCGTTTGGTCGGCGTACTCGTCTACTACGCACTGCAATCGAGCGTTCAGGTGGCATGGGCTGCCATCCGTCCCGGTCCCGCGCCCAAAAACGCCATCCTGAGATACGAGGTCTCCATCAAGTCCGACCTGGTGCTGACCTTCATGGTCGACGCGCTGAACATGGTCCCGGGCACCCTCGTCCTCGATCTCGATCGAGACGACAGAGTGCTTTACATTCATGTTCTCGACGTGGGCCAACCGGGCAGTATCGAGCAGTTCCGAGACGTCGTGCGCAAGTACGAGAACTCGTTCATCTCGGCGTTCGAACGCGATGTCGAGTGGCACCCGGCCATCGTCGTCGACCACGAACCAGACCTGGAATCCGTGGCCGAGACCGTCGAAGACATCCGGGCGGACTACTCCGATTCCGGCGAGGACAACAACTCTGGAGACGACAACAACAATTCGGACAATGTGAGCAGAAGGGACCAGTCGTGACCTTCGTATTGGCCATCTCGGGGACCCTGCTCCTCACCGCGGCGGTGATCACCACGTACCGGCTTCTCGCGGGGCCCAATTCGCTGGACCGCCTTGCCGCCGTGGACACGCTCATTGCGTTGACCGTCTGCGGCATCATGGTGTGGGCGGTCTACACCCGCGACACCACCCTGGTGCCGGCCATTGTCGCGCTGTCGGTCGTGGGCTTCGTCGGCTCGGTCAGCGTTGCTCGATTCCGGGTTCCCGACACCGGGAACGACCGCGAGGAAGCCAAGCGGAGGGAGCAAAAGTGAGAGTGATCGCAGACATCATCAGCGGGACACTGATTCTGCTGGGCTCGGTACTGGCCCTCACCGCAGCCATCGGGGTGGTCCGCTTCCCCGACACCCTGTCGAGGATGCACGCCGCCACGAAACCTCAAGTGGTGGGTCTTCTCCTGATCCTCATCGGCGCGTTCGTGAGCCTGCGCGGCAACGTGGACATCTGGATGATCTTCTTGGTGGGTGTGTTCACGGTCTTGACCGCGCCGATCATCGCCCACACGGTGGGCCACGTCGCCTACCGGGAGGCCAAGGGGCGAGACGACTTGTTCATGGTGGACGAGCTCAAGGGCGACGAGAACGACTGACGCTCAGCCCAGTTCGGCGATCAGCGAATCGACGACGGCCACAAGATCTCCGCCCGTCGCCTTCGAGACCGCGCGTTGACGCTGATAAGAGCCACCGGAGCGAGGAATGTCGGCGACCCGCGCCAGCTCGTCCGAGCAGCCCAGTCGCACCGCCACCGGGGTCAGTTTCTCGAGGAGGTCGTGCAGGTCGTCGGTCATCAGCCGCTCGTTGCTGTCGGCGTCGAGCACGATCTCGGCGTCGAGGCCGTATCGTGCTGCACGCCACTTGTTCTCCTGCACGTGCCACGGCGGAATAGAGGGCAGCGTTTCGCCCGCATCGAGCCGCTCGTCGAGGTGCACCACCAGACAGTGGACGAGAGCGACGATGGCACCGAGTTCGCGTTTGGTAGAGACTCCGTCGCACACCCGAATCTCGATGGTGCCCAGGCGCGGCACCGGACGGATATCCCAGTGCATGCCGCCGAGCTGAGAAATCACGCCCGTCTTCATCTGGTCGTGAACGAAACCCTCGAACTGCGACCACTTCTCGAATTGGAAGGGCAGTCCGGCCGTGGGCAGCTGCTGAAACATCAGCGCCCTGTTGCTGGCGTACCCGGTGTCCGAACCCGCCCACATCGGCGACGACGCAGACAGCGCCAGCAGGTGCGGATACTGCAGCAGGATCGAGTTCAGGATGGGGAAAACCCGGTCGGCAGAACGCAACCCGACATGCACGTGCACACCCCAGATCAACATCTGCCGACCCCACCACTGCGTGCGCTCGATCAGCTCGTCGTAGTGCGGGGCCCGCGTCAACTGCTGCGACGACCACTCGGCGAACGGGTGGGTACCGGCACAGAACAGATCGACTCCCAGCGGATCCGCCGCCCGCCTGACCAAGTCGAGGGACTCACCGAGGTCATCCATCGCCTCGCCGACGTTATCGCAGATGTCGGTGACCAACTCGACGGTGTTGCGCAGCAACTCCTTGGTCACGCGAGGGGTCTCGGTCCCCCCGAGTTCGACCACCCTGTCCATCACCTCGGCGGCAGTGTTGGACAGGTCGCGCGTGGTCCGATCGACCAAGGCGATCTCCCACTCGACGCCCAAGGTCGGACGCTCCGACCCCGCGAACGGGACCGGGGTCGCTCGCGGCACGTACCCAGCTCTACTCGGACTCGACGACAGCGCAGGCCACGCGGGTGCCGGCGTCACCGGTGCTCAGTGTGGTCTCGTCCGGAACCGGGGCGTTGTCGGGCAAGGTGTACCGAGGCGGGATGTTGGCGAAGTTGTCTGCACCCGAGTGCACGATCACGGCGACACCGTCGGTCACGTCGTCCAGGCTCACGGCATCGGTGGTGGTCATCAGCTCGGCGGTGCCGTCGTCGCGTGCCTGCAGCGACGTCAAGTCACCGCTGGCCGGATTGCCGGTGTTGCCGCCTACCTGCAGATGTCCCCCGGCGGACAGGAAATCGCCGGGCTCGCCGCCCGACGGAGCAACGGAGTTGGGCTCGCACACCGGGTTCTGATGCATGTGCAGACCGTGGAAGCCGGGCGTGAGCCCCTCGGCTTCGACGGTCACGACCAAGTGGCCGTCCTCCTCGGCGAAGGAGACCGTGCCCACCGAGTCGCCCTCGGGGCTCATCAAGTCGCCGGTCATCGCCGGCGCTGCCGTCTCGCTCTCGCCGCCGGAGCTGTGCGACTCTTCACCCTCTTCACCCTCTGCGCCCGCCGGTGCCGGGGAGCTGGTGAACACCGGCGGAGTGGTGCCCACGACGTCACTCGGCTCCTCACCGTTGCTGCAGGCCACCATGCCGAACACGGCTACTGCTGCGAGCGGTGCGATCACGAGGTTGCGGTGGGCGACTCGGCTGCGCTTCGAGCTGGCCATGGTGAGGATCTCCTTGACGTTGGGTAAGTGAGGACGACTCTAGTTCGCGCGCCGACAAGTCACCGAATCACAGGGTTACTGAGTTACTGGGTTACTGGGTTACTGAGTTACTGGGTTACTGGGTTACTGGGTAACCATGACGATGATGCCCGGCGGGGACGATGCGATTCCTTCGAAGCGCGGTTCTGCGGCGTACCCCAGGGTGGTCGCGATGCGCTCCGCTTCCGCCTGCTGGCCGGGCACCGCCTCGTCGTAGTACACCGTGGACGTCGAGATGGTGCCGCTGCTGTAATTGCCGGTCTCGGCGACGGTGAAACCTGCCGACTCGAGGTTCTGCGCCGTGTCGGCCGCGAGCCCACTGACGTTGCTGTTGTTCAACACTCGAATGCTGTCGGCGCCGCCTGCTTCGGTGGTGGTCGGTGCAGCGCTGGTCGAATCGGTGTCGGTGACATCGGACGGGGCCGGCGCGGGCGCGGCCTCGGTGTTCGGCGCAGGAGCGGCGACAGTGCCGGCGGATTCGCTGGTGGTCGCAGCGGCTGTCTCGGTCGCAGCATCGTCACCGGAACCGGTCAACGAGAAGATCCCGAGCCCGGCGAACACGATCGCGAGCGACAGCAGAACCATGGCCAGCGCTCGTAGTGGTGGACCGGACGACGGCGCCGTTTCCGTACCCGACGGTGGGGTGGCGGCGTTGTCGGTATCCGACCCGGTCGGGTTGCTCGATTTCCTCCGGTTGCTCACTCGCCCGAGCCTATCCTTCTCACTTTTCCGAACCGTCAGACCTCGAAGCCGAGTCGCCGGGCGGCGCGGGCCTTCTGTCGGCTTGCCCTCAGCCGTCGCAACCGCTTCACCAGCATCGGATCTGCTGCAAGGGCCTCGGGCTTGTCCACCAACGCATTGAGCACCTGGTAGTAGCGAGTGGCCGACATGTCGAAGAGTTCCTTGATGGCCTCTTCTTTGGCGCCGGCGTACTTCCACCACTGACGCTCGAACGAGAGGATGTCGTGTTCCCTGCGGGAGAGTCCGTCACTGGGGTCCTCGAACGCGGAGCCGCCTTCGGAATCGCCGGATTGCGATCCGGCGCCCGTGGCCCCTGCGCCGTCCGCTCGTCCGTGACGTCGCGCTGCAGCGCTGTCCATCTCACTCCTTCTTGCACGTCCCCCGGGACCTGAGAAAGGTCCGCACGGCGGTAAATCACATCCGTGTCGTTCGGGGACAATCTAACCACGGACGAGCGCTCGGGATCGGCCGACGCGGCGGGAAGTATCCTTACCCACCATGGCAATCCTCCCCATCCGCATCGTCGGAGACCCGGTGCTGCACACTCCGACCCAGCCCGTCACCGCCTCGCCCGCGGAACTCGAGACCTTGATCGCCGACATGTACGAGACGTTGGACGCCGCTCGCGGCGTCGGACTCGCCGCCAATCAGGTGGGGGAACCGCTGCGCCTGTTCGTCTACGACTGCCCCGACCACAGCGAGGACGGCACGGTCACGCGGCGCCGCGGCGAAGTGATCAACCCGGTCCTCGAGACGTCGGCCGTTCCGGAGACGATGCCCGATCCGGACGACGACGACGAGGGCTGCCTGTCCGTACCCGGCGAGCAGTACCCGACAGGTCGGGCCGACTGGGCCCGCGTGACCGGTACCGACGCCAAGGGCGAAGCCGTCGACATCGAGGCTCACGGATTTTTTGCGCGGATGCTGCAGCACGAGGTCGGCCACCTCGACGGTTTCCTCTACGTCGACGTGCTGGTGGGACGCAACGCACGCGCCGCCAAGAAAGCCATCAAGAAGCAGGGGTGGGGGGTGCCCGGGCTCAGCTGGGTTCCCGGAACCATCGCCGACCCCTTCGGTCACGACGACGACGAGTGACGAGGCCTGACGGGGGCGATCCCGCCGTCGGCGCGCGCGTGGTTGTTCGCTACCGCCTGCCCGACGGTTCGGCGGCCCCGTTGACGGACGTCATCGGCCACCTCGAAGCGCTCGGCGACACGGTGACGGTGCGTCACGAATCGGGGGAGAAGGTAAATGTCCCGCGCGAGCGTGTCGTGGCGATGAAGGCGTTGTCTCCGCGGCCGATTCGCAACTCGGAGATCCGTGGCCTCGAGAGTGCGGCAGCGGATGCCTGGCCGGGGACCGATCAGCACTGGCTGGACGGGTGGCTTCTCCGCGCCGGAGGCGGTGTCACCCGCCGAGCGAATTCGGCCGTTCCGCTTCGCCCCGAAGCGTCGACCGGGTCCCTGCCCGAGATCGAATCCTGGTACCGCGGCCGCGGGCTGACACCGCAGCTGGTGGTGCCGGACAGACTGCTGAGGGTGCCGCCCGGCTGGACCGAATCGGCCGAGGCGCTGGTTCTCACGTCCTCTCTGTCCGCACCCGTCCTCGCGAGTCGCACGCGTGTTGCGCGGCGTGGTCGGGTGCGGCCGGACAGCAGGGGTGCGGCCCACTCGGTGACCGAGAGCGCCGGTCCGGACGAGACCTGGCTGGCGCTGCACCCGCGTTACGGATCACCCGGCGCCGCAGCCGAGTTGATCGCCGTCCGCGACGGGACTACCGCGTACTTGCGGGTCGGTGACGTCGCTGCCGCACGGGTCGCCGTCACCGAGGCACCCACCGGCCGGCGTTGGGTTTCCATCACCGCCCTGTCGACCGACCCCGAGCATCGACGGCGAGGCCACGCCACGACGCTGTTCACCGAGGCGATGCGATGGGGATCCGAGCACGGCGCGACGCACGCCTACGTGCAGGTCGAGGACGACAACCTCGGGGCGCGGCAGCTGTACGACGGTCTGGGATTCGCCGAGCACCACCGCTACCGGTACGCGACACGGCCTTACGGGAGTACCTCGAGTTAGTGTCGCTGACCGTGCGCATCGCTACGTGGAACGTGAACTCCGTCCGATCCCGAGCAGATCGCATCGTCGACTGGCTCGGCCGCTCCGATGTCGATGTACTCGCGATCCAGGAAACCAAGTGCAAGGACGAGCAGTTTCCCTATCAGCGGTTCACCGACATCGGGTACGAGGTCGCGCACGTCGGGACCAGCCAGTGGAACGGCGTCGCCATAGCCTCACGCGTCGGACTCACCGATGTGCAGATCGGCTTCGAGGGCCAGCCTGGATTCAGCAAGGACCCGGAGGTCGCGCCGGCAGCCGAGGCCCGTGCGATCGGCGCCACCTGCGGTGGGGTGCGGATGTGGAGCTTGTACGTTCCCAACGGTCGCGCTCTCGACGATCCGCACTATCGGTACAAGCTCGAGTGGCTGGCCGCACTGGCCGCCGACGCCCGGTCCTGGCTCGCGGCCGACCCGCAGGCGCAGATCGCGCTGGTCGGCGATTGGAACGTCGCACCCACGGACGACGACGTATGGGATCCCGCATTGTTCGAAGGTCGGACCCATACGTCCGCCGCAGAACGCGACGCGTTCGGCGACGTCGTGGACGCAGGTTTCGCCGACGTGGTGCGCCCGTTCACGCCGGGCCCCGGCGTGTACACCTACTGGGACTACACGCAACTACGGTTCCCGCGGCGGGAAGGTCTGCGGATCGACTTCCTGCTGGGATCTCCTGCGCTCGCCTCGCGGGTGACCGACGCGTCGATCGACCGGCAGGAACGCAAGGGCAAGGGAGCCAGCGATCACGCGCCGGTGGTGGTACAGCTCGCAGACATCGCGGGATCCTGATCGGCCACCAGGTCCAGGTAGTCGATGTTCGACGCGATGAATGCGCGTACGTAGATGCACGCGGGCCACACCGTGAGGTTGCCGGTGCGGACGATGTCCAGTGCCCCGCGAATCAGAACCGCAGCCCAGCCGCGGTCACCGAACGCTTCTTTGACGACGGTGTGCTGCAGAATCACGCAGTCGGTGCTCGGTACGACCTCGTACGCGAGGATGCCGACCAGCGTGTCGTCGACCATCAGATCGAACCTCGCGTGGTTCGGGTCGTCCATCACCAGACTGTTGCCCATAACAACAGTTCACCAGTCAATTTGTGACCAGTGTGATTCAAGTGGTACTTGATACGAAATCGTGGCGTTGCCGATACCGTGTCGAGATCAGACGAGAAGGTCCCGGTACTCGGGATTCTCGGCGACGAACCGCTGGACGTAGGTGCAGACCGGCTTGACCTTCCAGCCGTAGCCGCGCGCGGCGTCGAGGGAATTGCGCACCATGATGGCGGCGAGACCGCGGTGGCCGAAATCCTCGGTGATCACGGCATGCATGAAGCTGACGACGGTGCCTCGCCGGTTTCCGCGGCCGGTGGACTCGACGGGGAAGTACCCGACGATTCCGACGAGGTCGCCGTTGAGGCGCAGCTCGAACCGGTTCTGGTGCGGGTTGTCGGTCACATCTGTGACGGGCGCATCCGACAGCATCATGTTTCTCCTACAAGGCCATGGTTCTGGCTAACGAACCCGGGTACGAGGCGTGACACGTGCAGCCTCGTCGCCGCGGTCGTGTTCGTCACAGTTTTCTTTGTGACGTACACCACTATCGCACAGGCAGGCGCGGTGCGCCGGGGAGCGCGCGATTATTTGGCGAACTCACAGAAAACCACTCGAGTACAGTCTCGCGTGTGACAACACTCCCCTTGGCGCCCTCCGGAACGACCCCGCGACGCGTTCTCACCATCGCCGGCACCGACTCGGGCGGAGGCGCCGGAATCCAGGCCGACTCTCGCACCATCGCGCTGTGCGGAGTGCACGCCTGTGTCGCCGTCGCAGCAGTCACGGTGCAGAACACGCTGGGCGTCAGCGGTTTTCACGAGATTCCGCCCGCTGTCGTTGCCGACCAAGTACGAACAGTGGTATCCGACATCGGGGTCGGCGCGGCCAAGACCGGCATGCTGGCCTCCACCGCCATCATCTCCGCGGTCACCGACGTCTGCATCGAGACCGGCATCGGCCGCGGCGGCTCCGTGCCCTTGGTCGTCGACCCGGTCTCCGCATCGATGCACGGCGACTCACTTCTTCACGCCGACGCCCTGGATGCCCTGCGTACCAAGCTGATTCCTATCGCCACCATCGTCACGCCCAACCTCGACGAAGTACGGTTGCTCACCGGCATCGACGTCGTCGACGACGCCTCGGCGAGGGCCTCCGCCGAAGCGCTGCACGGCCTCGGAGCTCAATGGGCGGTGGTGAAGGGCGGCCACCTGCGCACCTCCACCGACAGCACCGATCTACTCTTCGACGGGGATCGGATGCTCGAGTTCACCAGCCCGCGCATCGACACCGGCAACGATCACGGCGGCGGAGACACCCTCGCGGCGGCGTTGGCATGCGCTCTTGCCCACGACTTCACCGTCCCGGACGCATTCGCCTTCGCCAAGGAATGGGTCACCAAATCCCTCGAAGCGTCGTACGACCTCGGCCGCGGTCACGGTCCGGTGTCACCGCTCTGGCGCCTGCACCAATCTGCTGATGCGTAGATCGTCCGGAACTCCGGTCAGTTTCGGCGAGAACAACCCGCGGCGATAGGGCTTCGTCGACAGGTCCAGCGCGTCCAGGACCCCCTGAGACACCAGATCGAAGGCAGTGTTGGAGATCATCACGTTGCCGTCGGCGCCGGTCTGCATCACCCGCGCGGCGACCGTGACGTCCACCCCCAACCAGTCCGATCCGACGGCCCTCGGGCACCCGGTGTGGATGCCGACGCGCATTCGCGGCGTGTACCCGTCGACGTTCACACGAGCCAGTGCGGCCTTGGCCTCGAACACCGCGCCCACCGCGTTGTCGGTGCTGGGGAACACCGCCATCAGTCCGTCGCCCAGTCGTTTGACCACGTGTCCGCCGCGATCGAGCATCGGACGCTCGACAGCCCGTGCGACCTGTTTGAGCAGCACCAGCGTCGTCGCGTCGCCGGCGGACAGCGACCAGGTGGAGAATCCCACCAGATCCGTGAAGACGATGGTCACCTCGCGCTCACCACGACCGCGGCCGACTCGTTCGAGGGCGGCCTGCCACACCTGCAGCGCGCCGAACGAAATTTCCTTCGACGCGCCCGGGGCCTCGCCCTGTATCCGGTCCGTGACCCTCGCGACCATGCGCGCAGCACCCGGCCCCGCAGTGGAGAGCGGGTCCCCGAACGACGGATCGCCCGGAAGAGCGCCGCGCAGTCGTCGCACCAGGTCGACCACTCGCGGGGCCCGGTTGGCCGTGCGAACTGCCTCGGCAACCTTGCTCAGCGCATCTGCGGCACCCGAACTCACAAGCAGAACCCTATCTTGTCGTTACTGCCGGTGACACATATCTTTCACTCACTCTGTCGTTCCGCCTCACGATCGGCGCCGACCGGCACGCCGTCCGGGCCCGTCACGGACTCCGCGTAGGTGCCGATTCCGTAAGCGACGGCCCTGGCGTTGGTCGCCAGAGCGTCGCGATCGACGTTCTCGAGCGTGTCCTGCTCGGTGTGATAATTCGGATCGAACGGCAGGTCTGCCACCCCGCCCCACTTGTCGGCCTGCTCCTGCGACTTCGACTCGTCCGCGCCGCTGAACACCCCGCCCGACGGGATACCCACCTCGATGAACGGGCCGTAGTCGGAACGGCCGTCGAAGTCCGTACCCTCGGCGTCCTCTGCGGCCAATTGCTGCGCGAACACCCGCTCGATGGCATCGGACCCGCGCGGGCCGGCGGGCTCCCCGGTCTGGTCGGAGTCGTCCCCGTCGTAGACCAGATAACCCGCGTTGTTCGAGCCCACCATGTCGAAGTTCAGATACAGCGCGATGGCGCTGCGGTCTGCGTCGGACAGACCTTCCACGTACTCGGTCGAGCCCACCAGTCCCAGCTCCTCCGCGCCCCAGAACGCGAACCGCACTGCATTGGTGACGTCGGGCGATCCGCCCATCTGCACCGCGGATTCGAGCACCGACGCCACGCCGCTGCCGTTGTCGTTGATGCCAGGGCCTTCCGGGACCGAATCCAGGTGCGCTCCAGCCATGACGATGTCGTCCGTCGACCCCGTCGTGGTCTGAGCGAGCACATTGCGGCTGACGGTGGTCTCGGATTCGGCTGCGATGGTGATCGTCGCGATGCCGGGCGCCGCGGCCAAAGCCGCACCGTCCTCTCGGCTCACCCCCACCGTCGGAATGCGCGCGGCGTCTCGCGAACCCAGAGTGCCCGCGTCCAACGGTCCGTCCTCGTTGTTGGTGACGACGACGGCCGCGGCGCCACTCTCTGCCGCGATCTGCGCCTTCTGCGCGAACGGACAGACACCTCGCGGAACCAGCACCACCGCGTCCTGCACATCCAGGCCCTCGTAGTCGGTGGCCTCGCAGCCTGGTGTCTCGTCGTTCGGCGCCGCGACGATCTGCCCGCTGACACCACCGTCGGGCGTTGCCGGGGAATAGACGAAGGCGTCGACCGCGATTTCGCGATCGAGCGCCCGCATCGCCACCGAGTCCAGGGTGTAGCTGTCGAACTGGAACTCCGGGGTCTGCACCTCGAAGCCGGCGTCGCGCAGCGTCTGCGCGACGTAGTCGACGCTGGCGTCGTATCCCGACGTGCCCGCGGCCCGGTTTCCATCGTTGGCGGCGGCGATGTCGGACAGGCTCTGCAGGTGACCGACGACGGCATCGACGGTCACGGACTCGGACAGCGAAGAACCCGTGACCGGAGCGGCCACGGGTTCTTCGGCGGAGTCACCGGACGAGCAGGAGACCGCCAGGCCGACCACGCTCAGGGCGGCGAACGTCACGATGGACAGGTGTCTCCTCATGTGTGCCCACCCTAATCGGACCCACCGTCAGGCGTCGCGCTTGTTCACCACCACGACTGCGGCACCGAAGATGACGATCACGAACGCCGCGAAGTAGGCCAGCGACGCCCACGGCCCCCAGTGGAAATCGACGCCTGCAGGCGACCCGAGGAAGTTGTTCAAGTTGGTGAAGGGCAGGAACGGCAAGACGGTCCGGCCGAAGCTCCCGAACAGGTTGAACAACGATTCGATCAGCAGCGGCCAGAGCAACAACAGCGCAATGGCGGCGGCCGACTGACGAATCAACGCCCCGACGCCGACAGCCAGGAAGGCACCGAGAAACGCGTAGATGGCGGTGCCGTAGACCGCGCGCCACGCCTCACCACCTTCGAGCACCAGATTCATCCCGGCATCGGGACCAGCCAGCGCCTTGGCCAGGAAAACCGCACCCAGGGCCAGCACGAAGCTCAACACGGCACCGAAGACGCCGATGAGCAGGGACTTGGTGAGCAATACCGATGCCCGGCTGGGGATCGCCTGGAACGTAGTCCGGATGATGCCGAACCGGTATTCGCTGGTGATCGCCAGGGCGGCGAGGATCATCAGCACCAGCACACCGAAGCCGCTCACGCCGGTGAGGGCGTCGCTCACGGTGGGTAGGAACGGCTCGAAACCCGGGTTGTTCCCGGACGCGACATCGTCCTCGAATGCGGAGAACGACGCCTTCGACGTGGCACCGATGATCGCACCGAGGCCCAGTCCGAGCACCACGATGATCGCCGTGCACCACCAGGGTGACTTCGTGGTGGTCAGCTTGATTCGTTCTGCCGCAAGAACACTCACAGTGCACCCCCCATTACATCCGACCGGCCTCCGGCCTGCCCGCCGGCATCCGACGCGCCGGCGCCGTGGTACTGGACATCGTCACCGGTCAGTTTCATGAACGCTTCTTCCAATGAACCGTGCTGCGACGCCAATTCGTGCAGCACGATGTTGTTCTTCGCGGCGATCTCACCCACCGCTTCGGTGGTCGATTCGGCCACCACGAGTGTCGGGTGAACCTGGTCGAGGCTGCTGGGCTCCTTGACCGTCAACCCCGCGGACGTGAGCGCTGTGCGCAGAGCGTCGAGTTGCGGACTTCGCACCCGCACCGCCGACTCCGACGCGTGATCGACGAAATCCTGGACGGACGAGTCGGAGATCAGCTTGCCCCGGCCGATGACGATCAATTGATCTGCCGTGAGGGACATCTCGGACAGCAGGTGCGAGGACACCAGGACGGTTCGTCCCTCGGCCGCGAGCCGCTGCATGAACTTGCGAATCCAGACGATGCCTTCGGGGTCGAGGCCGTTGACGGGTTCGTCGAACATCAGCACCTTCGGGTCACCCAGCAGCGCGCCGGCCAGACCGAGCCGCTGCGACATACCGAGGGAGAACCCGCCGGCCTTCTGCTTGGCCACGTCGGTGAGACCCACCAGCCGCAGCACCTCGTCGACGCGGGAGGACTCGATACCGTTGGAGGCGGCCATCCACTGCAGATGTGCCTTGGCGGATCGGTTGGGGTGCACCCACTTCGCGTCCAACAACGCTCCGACGGTCCGAAGCGGGTTCTTGTGCTCCCGATACGGCCTACCGTCGATCAGGGCCGACCCCGAGGTGGGTTGATCCAGCCCCAGAATCATCCGCATCGTGGTCGACTTTCCGGCACCGTTGGGTCCGAGAAATCCGGTCACGACACCGGGACGAACCGTGAACGTCAGATCGTCCACGGCTTTCTTGGCGCCGAACTGCTTGGTCAAACCTGTCACTTCGATCATGCGCACCACGATGCCCCCGCGTGCACCCCGAGCGCATCGGCCCCCCGGCTGAACTCTCTCTCATCCGAAGGGATGAGAGAGAGCCTGATTTCAGTCGGGGTCCGGAGACGACGCCCGGGCCCAGAACCGCTTGGGAATCCGCCCGGCCAGTCGAGCCTGTCGGCCTGCGTACACGGCAGAAGCCATGGCCGAGGCCATCGTTCGCGGATCCCTGGCACGGGTCACGGCGGTGGCGAGCAGTACCGCGTCGCACCCCAGTTCCATCGCGAGCGCGGCATCGCTCGCCGTGCCGATACCGGCGTCGAGTACTACCGGCACACCCGCGGCCGCGGTGATCATCTCGATGTTGTGCGGGTTGGCGATGCCCAATCCGGTGCCGATGGGCGAGCCGAGCGGCATCACCGCCGCGCACCCGATGTCCTCGAGCCGACGTGCGAGCACCGGATCGTCCGTGGTGTACGGCAACACCACGAAGCCGTCGTCGACCAGTTGTTCGGCAGCATGGACCAATTCGATGGCGTCGGGAAGCAGCGTCCGCTCGTCGGCGATGACCTCGAGCTTGATCCAGTTGGTGTCCAGTGCTTCTCGGGCCAGCTGGGCCGTCAGCACCGCCTCGGACGCACCGCGGCACCCGGCCGTATTGGGAAGCAGCGCAATTCCGAGACGGGTGAGCAGATCCAACACCCCGGTGCGGCCGTGGGCGTCGACACGGCGCATCGCCACCGTGGTCAGCTCGGTTCCGGAAGCAACCAACGCCTCCTCGAGGACCGCAAGGTTGGTGGCCCCACCCGTGCCCATGATCAACCGGGAGGAGAACGTGCGATCGGCGACGACCAGCGCGTCAGCCACCCTGCACCGCCGTCAGCACCTCGATGGTCCAGCCGCGTTCTACCTGCTCGTCCCATCTCGACCGCGAGAACACCGCACCGTCGACGGCGACGGCGACGCCCTTGTCCGGCAGGCCGAGACCGGCCAGCATCGCCTGCACCGTCGTTCCTTCGTCGAGTTCGTGCGGCGTGCCGTTGACGGTGACTCCGACCGGGATCATGTTCTGGCTCCTGTGAGAGATGGGGTGAATCTTGTCGGCCGGGCGCAGGCGGCGACCGGTAGTGGTGTTCCCTGCAGCTCGGCGACCACCGCGTCGGCCGTCAGCGGCGCCAGCAGCACCCCGTTTCGGCCGTGACCGGTGGCGACCACCACCCGCTCGTCGAGCCGGCCGACGATCGGGATGTTGTCGGGGCTGCCGGGGCGCAACCCGGCTGCCGTCTCGACAAGTTCGTAATCTCCGATGGCGGGGAACACTGCCTCGGCGTCGGCCAGCAGATCGCGCACGCCGGCGACGGTGACGGCGGTGTCGTCGCCGTGCTCGTACTGAGTGGCACCGACGACGAGCCCGTCGGGGCGGGGCACCAGATAGACCGCGCGCCCGTTGACGCTCGCTCGGACCGTCCGCGTCGGTGCGCTCGCGGATCCGCTGCGCGCACGCAGCCGTAGAATTTCACCTTTGACCGGCCGCACCGGCACCTCGGGGAGCAGCAACGACGTCGCCCACCCGGCAGCAACCACCACCTGCTCGGTGGAGACGGTGTCCAGCTCGCGCACCGATTCAGTCGTGACGTGGACCCCCGCCGCCAGGACCTCCGCCTCCAGCGCCGCGACGACGGCCCGATTGTCGACGGCCAGTTCGTTCGGCGCGGACAACCCCAGCCGCGCCCGCGGAGAGACCGCCGGCTCGGACTCTCGAATATCGCTGCGCGAGAGCATCGCGACGTCATGTCCCTGCGCGCCGACCCATTCCGCGACCGTCCTGAGGTCGGCGGCATCGGCGGCATCGAAGGCGACGGTGAGTGATCCGGTCGACGTCACGACGTCCCGCCCGAGATCGAGTCGATGCCAGCGACTCAACGACTCGGCGCCGAACGCGAGCAACTCGTGCTCACCCGGCCACCCTTCGGAGAGCGGAGCGAGCATGCCACCGGCGACCCAACTGGCGGCGCCGTCACCGATTCGGCGGCAGCCGAACACCGGGTCGGCCAACGTGGTGGTCCAGCCGGCGTTCGCGGCGGCGCGAGCGACGAACAGTCCGATCACGCCCCCGCCCACCACCGTGACGGAACGCTTCATGGAAACTCACTTCCTCCGCCGGCACTACCCGGGTCAGGTGTTGACGGTCTGGGCGGGGATCTTCTGTTCGACCCGTCGTCCACTCTCAGCCCGTGTCGGGGCTCCCGTGCTCGTTCGGGGACCACTGTATCGGCCGCACGGGGTCGGCCGACGGGGCACGGCCTACTAGATTGGTGAGCGTGACGACGAGAATCGCCGCTCGAGAGCGGCTTGCGACTGCACGCCTCTATCTCTGCACGGACGCCAGACGCGATACCGGCGATCTGGCCAAGTTCGTGGACGGAGCCCTGGCGGGCGGCGTCGACATCGTTCAGTTGCGGGACAAGGGATCGGCCGGAGAAGCACATTACGGGCCCATCGAGGCCAAGGAAGAACTCGCCGCCCTGGCCGTGATCTCTGCGGCATGCCGACGCCACGGCGCGCTGATGGCCGTCAACGATCGCGCCGACCTCGCGCTGGCGTCGGGCGCCGACGTGCTGCACCTGGGCCAGAACGACCTGCCGGTTCACTACGCCCGACGCATCTTGGGGCCGGACGTGGTGATCGGCCGCTCCACCCAGAACCGTTCTCAGGCGACGCTCGCGGACATCGAGGACGGTGTCGACTACTTCGCCACCGGCCCGGTGTGGGCGACACCGACGAAGCCGGGACGCACCGCGGCAGGACTCGAGGTCGTTCGCGACGTCGCCGAGTCGCACCCCGCGCGCCCGTGGTTCGTGATCGGCGGCGTCGAGCTGTCCAACGCCCAGCAGGCGGTGGATGCAGGTGCGTCGCGCATCGCCGTCGTGCGGGCCATCACCAGAGCCCGCGACCCCGAGGCCGCGGCACGCAAACTACTGGACCTGCTGCCCCCGATCTGAGGCCGCACCGGTCAGATCTGGCCGGGCGACAGGACCGTCACCGTCTCCGAGAGGGCGCCGGTGACGGTGCCGTCGTCGGTCACCACGACGGTGTGCAGGTCTGCCACGCTGTGCGCGGCTGCGACGGCGTGGTCCACGTCGTCCGCGACGACGACGTCGACGATCCAGCCGAAGCCATTGCTGCCGAGTCCGACGGTGCGCGCCGAGAGTCCGCGCGGTGCGTCCGGCGCCAGCACAGCACGCACCGGGACACTGCGAAGCGCCGGCCAGCTCAGGGCGAACGCCGGGTGCAGCGGCAGCGAGTCCACCTCGGCCTCGGGCACCCACCGCAGCTCCGTGCTCTCGCCGTTGCGCACGGTCCCCAATTCGCGCTCGGCGTCGGCGACGACGGTGGTGTAAGACCACCCCGAATCCTCGACGGCCGTGACCCGTTGCGCCCGCACGGTCAGCAGGGAGTCGGTGATTCCGGCTTCCTCGCCGGCTTCACGGACCGCCGCGTGCACTGCGCTCTCGTGACTGTCCCGCGCGCCGCCGGGCAGTGCCCAGGTGCCGCCCTTGTGAGACCAGGCCGCGCGATGCTGCAACAGAACCGACGACCCGTTAACACCCGGGGCCGATGTCGATGTCGAATTCGAAGTCGACGGTGCTCGAAGAAGCAGGCCGGCAGCGCCGTGTCGACCCCAATGCTTACTTCCGTCGCTGCTGAAAACCCAGCCGTCGCCGTCACCGCGCATGGTTCACCGTCCACATCACTCCACCCTATTGCCCGCCCGAGTGCCCTGTGCTCCCGAGCGGGTGGGCCTATGCTCGATTCCGGATCAGGGCCAGTCGGTGAAAGGGGGATCAGGTGTCCGTGCAGAGCAGCGCACTATCTGTCCCTGCGCCGCCGGACACCCGATCGGAACGCTTCGAGTTCTTTCGATCCACTCCGGCCCGACTGCTGACGGTGGGAATTCTCGTGGTGGCGACACTGATCGCGACGGCGCTGGTCACGACGGTCCGGGTGTCGGATCGGCAGCGCACACTCGAGCAGCTCCTTGCCCGCACGGAGCCGTTGTCGGACGCCGCCCAGAACCTGTACGTCCAGCTCTCCGTCGCAGATGCCACAGCGGCAACGGCATTTCTGGCCGGCGGGCTCGAGCAGGGCAACATCCGAGACCAGTACACCGAATCCCTCGGTTCGGCGGCGGGCGAGGTGGTTCGCGCATCGACCGGACTCGCCAGCGACGACGCCACCTCGCGATCGCTGCTCGCGTCGATCTCCACCAATCTGCCGCTCTACGCGGGACTCATCGAGACTGCACGCACCAACAATCGTGTCGGCAATCCCGTCGGGTCGGCATACCTTGCGGAAGCGTCGACCCTTATGCAGAGCACGATTCTGCCCTGGGCCGAGCGGCTGCACGAGCAGAAGTCGAACGATGTCGCCGATGCTCAGCGACAGTTCTCGTCGCCGCCGTGGTCGGCGTTCCTGATGCTGTTCCTCTCCGTCGGCGTCCTGCTGGGAGCCCAGCTCTTCCTCAGTCGCCGCACCCGCCGGTCGATCAACATCGGATTCGCCGGGGCCACGGTCGGTATCGTCGTTCTGCTGGGCTGGATGCTGGTAGCCGGCCTGCTCTCCTCCATCGCCACCGATCGGGCATTGGTGCGCGGCGCGGAGCCGCTGGACCTGCTCACCACCAGCCGAATCCTGGCGCAGCAGGCCCGTGCCGACGAAACCATCGGCATGACGCGTCGAGGCGGCACCGCCGACTACGAGAAGTCGTTCTCCGAATCTCTGACGGGACTCGAGAACACCCTCGCCACGCTCGCAGAGGACGACGACACCCACAGCCTGCGTCTCGACGACGCACGATCGTTGGTGGCCATGTGGTCCGGTTCGCACGACCGAATGAATGCCGCACTCGATGTCGGCGACTTCGACACTGCCGTGGACATCGCCATCGGATTCGGTCCGGGCGACTCGAGTGCACAGTTCGGCCGGGTCGACTCGAGCATCGTCGAGGAGATCGAGGCCGCGAGGGCATCCCTGCGTGACGACGTTCAGCGCGGAGCGGGTGTGCTCTCGGGTCTCGCCGTCGGCACCGGCGTCGTGTGCGGCCTGGCCATCGCCGCGGTGATGGGCGGCATGTGGTCGCGCATCCGGGAATACCTGTGATGCGCCGCGTCGCGGCCACCAGGCTGTTCGTCGCGGCCCTGACCGTGTGCGCCCTGCTCACCGGGTGCAGCTACGCCACGCCGGTCCCCGAAACTCCCGATCGCGCCACCGTCGCGGCTCCACTTCCCGACGGCGCGGTCGACGTCGTCGAAGGCTCGCCCGATCCGGTGGAAGACGATTGCGGTGATCCGCGGGCAAGTCTGCGACCCAACTACGCGTCGCCGGACGGTGCGCCGGTTCCGGCGCCCACTGTCGACGCGATTCGCGCGCGTGGCCGGCTGGTCGTCGGACTCGACACGGGCAGCAATCTGTTCAGTTTCCGAGACCCGGTCAGCGGCGAGATCACCGGTTTCGACGTCGACATCGCCAAGGAAGTGGCGCGCGATCTGTTCGGTGACCCCGAACGCCTCGAGTACCGCATCCTCTCGTCCGCCGACCGCTTGGACGCCCTCGCCGCCGGCGACGTGGACATCGTGGTCAAGACGATGACCATCACGTGTGCGCGACGCGACGAGGTCACCTTCTCCACGGTGTACTACCAGGCCGATCAGCGCGTGCTGGCCGTCAAGGGCTCAGGCATCACCGGGGTGGCGGATCTGGCCGGACGGCGGGTCTGCGCGGCCGCCGGCACGACGTCGCTGCGCCGAATCCAACGGCTGCAGCCGACAGCGCAGATAGTCAGCGTCACCAGTTGGGCCGACTGCCTGGTGGTGCTGCAACAGGGCGGGGTCGACGCGGTGAGCACGGACGATGCCATCCTCGCGGGTCTGGCGGTGCAGGATCCGTACCTCGAGATAGTCGGCGCCTCCATCGCGGCCGAGCCCTACGGCATCGGAGTCGGTCTGGGCAACGACGATCTGGTCCAGCTGGTGAACCGAACGCTCGAACGAATTCGCACGGACGGTACGTGGAACGACATCTACGACCGTTGGCTCTCCGTCCTGGGTCCGTCTTTCGGTGCCCCCTTCCCCGTCTACAGCGACTGATCATGAGCACCGACCGCGACACCCCCGCCCTGGAGGACCCCGAAGCAACCAGGGCGTCGCTACGCGAGGACCCCGAAGCGACGCGTGCGGCGATGCGCGAGGATTCGCAATCCACCAGAGCCTCCCTGCGAGTCGATACCGATTCCCGCACCTCCCGTGCGAGCCGACGCCTGCGCACCGGCTCGAGGCGTCGTCTCGGTGGCGGTCTGGTGGAGTTGCCCCGCATACCCGAGGTGGATCCGGCGACGGCAGTGATGTCGGATCCACGGGTACCGGAGAGCAAACGTTTCTGTTGGAAGTGCAACGCTCCCGTTGGACGAAGTGCTGACGGCAGGCCGGCGAACCCTGCCGGAGACTGCGCCCGGTGCGGTACGCATTTCGATTTCTCCCCGTTGCTCGAGCCGGGCGAGATGGTGGCGGGGCAGTACGAGGTGCAGGGATGTATCGCGCACGGCGGCCTGGGATGGATCTATCTGGCCATCGACCGCAACGTCAGCGATCGATGGGTGGTACTGAAAGGGTTGCTGCACTTCGGCAATGTCGAAGCTCACGCGGTGGCGATGGCCGAGCGGCAGTTCCTGGCCGAGGTGACTCATCCCGGAATCGTCAAGATCTACAACTTCGTCGAACAACCACGCCGCCTGCCGTCGGGTGAGGTGGATTCGGGGTCCGGATCCGGATCGTCGACCGGGTACATCGTCATGGAATACGTCGGTGGTCGCACCCTGCGGCAGATCATGACCGACAACTCGGGTCGGACCAAGATGCCGGTGCAGGAAGCCATCGCGTATCTGCTCGAGGTGATGCCCGCCATGGCCTACCTGCACTCGATCGGGTTGGCCTACAACGATCTCAAGCCCGAGAACATCATGGTCACCCAAGATCAGATCAAGCTGATCGATCTGGGCGCCGTCAGTGCGTTGGAGGACTACGGCTATCTCTACGGGACGGCCGGGTATCAAGCGCCGGAGATCGTTCGTACCGGGCCCACCGTTGCGTCCGACATCTTCACCGTTGGACGCACTTTGGCGGTGCTCACCCTCGACATCGCCACCGAGCACGGCCGGTACGTCGACGGACTTCCGGACGAGTCGTCCGTCCTCGACGAGTACCCGTTCTATTCGCGGCTGCTGCGCCGGGCCGCGTCGAAGGATCCGGCCGACCGCTTCCGCAGCGCCGAGGAAGCCGCCAGTCAGCTCAGCGGGGTGCTGCGGGACGCGCTCTCGCAACAGACCGACAGGCCGCACCCGGCGCTCTCGTCCGTCTTCAGCCCGCAGCGCACCACCTTCGGCACCGACGAGCAGGTGGCGGTGACGGACGTCTACGTCGACGGTCGGCATCGGGTCGCGCGGATCGATCCTCGGGACGTGGTTGCCGCGCTCCCCGTGCCGCTGATCGACACCTCCGATCCCAGTGCACAACTCATCGCAGCAGCTGTTCACTCCGAGCCGCTGCAGACCCTCGATTCGCTGCGCCTCGCACGGGAGAACGGTCTCGACCGTGTGGTGGGCGATGATCAGCTCGGGTCGATCGAGGCCGTTCTCACCGAGTCCAGGGCGTATCTCGATCTGGGCGATGGTGACGCTGCCGCCGAGGTGCTGAGCAGGCTGGACGACGCGGCCGGTAGTTGGCGCATCGACTGGCATCGCGGTACCACGGCGCTACTGCGGCTCGATTTCGTCGAGGCCGCCGAGCGGTTCGACTCGGTACTGTCGGCCATGCCCGGCGAGATTGCCCCCAAGCTCGCGGTGGCCGCCACCGCAGAACTGTTGGCGCAGCAGACATCCGACGACGATCATGCTCGGTGGTGCATTCTCGCGGAGTCCATGTACACCACCGTGTGGCGTACCGATCGCAGCATCGTCAGCGCTGCATTCGGCGTGGCACGGCGGCTGACCGAGCGGGGGGCGCTGCTCGACGCCATCATGACGTTGGACCTGGTACCTCCCACGTCGCGGCACTACTCGATGGCGCGGATGACGTGCGTGCTCACGCTGTTGTCGGGTCCGGCACCCGAGGTGGACGAGGGCGCGTTGTACGAAGCCGCTCGGCGCGTCGAGGCGCTCCCTGCGCGGGAACCCCGTGCGCTGCAACTGCGCACGGTGGTTCTGGGAACGGCGCTCGAATGGATGGAGGCGGGCAACAGCCCGGAGTCGTCGGTGAAATTGCTCGGCCATCCGTTCACCCCCGACGGCCTGCGAACCGGCGCCGAGGCGACATTGCGCTCGCTGGCCCGCACGGCCCGCACCCGGTCGCACCGCTTTGCTCTCGTCGATCTCGCCAATTCCGTGCGACCCAAATCTCGCTTCTGACAGGGCAGTCGTCGAAATCGGCGAGCTGACAATCAATCAAATCCTTTAACTGTCAACAGCTTTGCCGACAATCCGGTTCCCGTCGCCTGAGATCGACCACCATTCACAGTCGCTGGTTTTGGATGATGTCAAAATCTCGTTGTGACCGTACGCAACTCGAGTCGGTGGCCCATACCTTCTGCGGTGGGAGGCGCAGTCGTCCGCGTCGGATCGTCAATCGTTAAGGAGCAACAGTGGTGGTGCGAGTCGATCTGGTGGTGGGGCCGACCGGATCCGGCAAGAGCGAACGGGCCGAGGCCCTCGCCGCCGAATGCGGCGCTCCGATCGTGGTGGCCGACCGGTTCCAATGTCTGACCGACATGCCGATCAGCACGGCACGGCCCGCCGATCCCGAATCGCCGTTCCGGCGCGTGTTCCTCGCCGAGCGCACGCTGGCCGACGGACCACTGTCGGGCCGCGACGCCTGCGCGGCCCTGTTCACCGTCGTCGGATCACTGTCCGTCGAGCACGACGCGATCGTGGTCGAAGGTGGCTCGATCTCCCTGGCGGCCGCACTGTGCGAATTCTCCGAACTCCCCTTCGATCTCACCGTGTGGCGGCGTTCGATCGGGTCTCGACTCGCCCATCTCGATCGGCTTACCGCGCGCGCCCGGACGATGGTCGAGCCCCCGGCCGGCCCCGCCCACGGCATGCTCGGGGAGGTCGCCTGCGCATGGCGTCACCCGGATCGACGTCCGCTGGTCCACACCGTCAACGGACCCGAGGCGGTGCTCGACTGGTGTACCCGAAACGACAGATCACCCGCCGATCTGGACGAGGTCGACCTCACCGCCGACGAGATGGACAGCCTCGTGGTCGCCGTCGCGGAGGCACACCTGTTCCACGCTCTCGATCAGGAGCGTGCATTTGCAGCCATGTTTCCCGACGCCACGGTGGAGCACTGCGACCAGGTGACCGACCCGGCGGCTGTCGATCGGCACGAACCGACGGCGCCGACGGTTGCCGTCATCTGCGGCGCCCGCCCCGGCGTCGCACCCGAGTACATGCGTGCTGCCGTGGAACTCGGTCGCGCGCTCGCCTCGTCCGGATACGAAATCTGCTACGGCGGGGCATCACTGGGCCTGATGGGCGCTGTCGCAGACGGAGCTCTCGATGCCGACGGGACCGTGGTGGGTGTGATACCCCGCCATCTCATGGCGTTTGAGATCGGCCACCCCGGGCTCACTCGGCAGCACGTGGTTCCGACCATGGCCGAACGCAAGACGGTGATGACGGCGTACTCGGACATCTGCGTCGCACTGCCCGGTGGCCTGGGGACGCTGGACGAGTTGTTCGAGTTCGCCACGATGACACAACTCGGACTGTCGCACACAATCTGTGTCCTGGTCGATGTCCGCGGGTACTGGACGTCGTTGTCCGCCCTGATCCACCACATGCACGAGCAAGGATTCGTCTCCGCCGTCGACGTGGAGCGGCTCGTCGTCGTTCCTTCCGTGGACGCTGCTGTCGAGGTCGTCGACCGCACGCTGGGTGTGCGTCGCCGCGAGAGAATGGAGGTGGCGGGATGAACGGGGACGAGGTTCAGTTCCACCGGGTGCGATCGTCCGACGTGGAGTTGCACGTGGAGACGCGGGGATCGGGAGCGCCGGTAGTGGCCTTGGGCGGGATCGCCAGCTCCGCCACCTCGACCATCGAGTTCGCCGATGCCGTCGTGGCCGCGGGCTACCGCCTGATCACCTACGACCGCCGCGGCACCTACCGCAGCACCGACTCGGCGGCACCTGCCGCGGATGCGACAGAGGCCGCCGAGCGTCAGGCGGACGATCTGATCGCGATCCTCGACGGCCTGGCCATCGAGCGCGCAGCGTTGTTGGCGAGCTGTGCGGGCTCGGGCATTGCCCTCGAGACGCTCTGCCGAAATCCCGATCGAATCACCGCGGTGGTGGTCCACGAACCACTCACGGTCAGTGTTCTTCCGAACCCGCAGCAGGAGGTCCAAGCACTGATGCGCTACCACGACGTGACCACCGAGGGCGGGGGCGAGGCCGGGATGCGCGCTTTCCTCGCGGACTTCGGACTTCCGGCACCCGACGACTTCGCGAAATCCGCGGAACGTGAAGCTTCTCGCGGTGGCGCGTTGCAGGAGACGGTCGAAGCGATCCTGTATCAGCCTCGCATAGAAGACCTTCGTCGACACCGACAACGAATCGCCGTCGCGGTGGGTCACGTGGGGGAGGTGAAGCAGCATGTGTTCGCCCGTGCCGCGATGTCATTGGCAGACCAACTTCACCTCGAGGTCATCCGGGTGCCAGGGCATCACAGCGCATACTTCTTCGAGGCTGCGCCGTTCGCGGAGGCCGCACTGGCGGCGTTGGCCACCGTCGGGGAGAACACCTGACCTCACCCCACCAGCGCTACCGCGGCCCGTGCAATGGCCAGTTCCTCGTTGGTGGGCACCACCAGCACGGTGATCGGCGAGTCATCGGAAGAAATAGTTCGAATACCCTCTTCTCGTTGGGTATTGCGATGCTCGTCGATCTCAATTCCGTACATCTCCAGATCCGCCAGCGCCGCGGCTCGCACCTCGGCCGAGTTCTCGCCGACCCCGGCGGTGAACGTGATGGTGTCCACGTGGCCCAGGCCGATCATGTAGGCACCGATGTAGCGCCGTAGGCGATGGATGTAGACGTCGAAGGCCAGCGACGCGGCGTCATCACCGTCGTCGACGAGTTTCTGCAGCTCCCGGAAATCGGTCACACCACTGAGACCTTTGATACCCGACCGGCGGTTCAGGAGTTCGTCGATCGCGTCGACGTCCATGTCCGCGCTGCGCCGCAGATGCATGATGATGCCCGGATCGATGTCCCCGGAACGGGTTCCCATGACCAGTCCCTCGAGTGGCGTCAATCCCATCGACGTGTCGACGGCCGCACCGCCTCGTACTGCCGACGCCGAGGCTCCGTTGCCGAGGTGCAGGACGATCTGGTTGATATCGCGCGGTGCCCGGCCCAGGAACTGCGCCACCGCCGCGCTCACGAACTGGTGCGACGTGCCGTGCATGCCGTAACGCTTGATGTCGTACTCCGCCGCGACCTGTGCGTCGATCGCGTAGGTGGCCGCCGCCGCGGGTAGCGCGTGGAAGAACGCGGTGTCGAAGACGGCAACCTGGGGGATGTCCGGCAACTCGCGACGTGCGACCTCGATACCGCGCACGTTGGCCGGATTGTGGAGTGGCGCGAGTGAACTCAGACGATCGATGGCGGCCACCACCGAGTCGTCGATCAGGACCGGCTCGCTGAAGACGGTGCCGCCGTGCACCACCCGGTGACCGACCGCGGTGATACCCGCGTCGGACAATGACAACCCCGCGTCGGCCATCATCTCGAACGCCAGCCGGAGCCCCGTCTCGTGATCGGGGATACTCGTCGTGGTCTCGGTCTTCTCGCCGTTCCGCGTGATCGTGACAGTGCCGTCCGAATCGCCGATTCGCTCGACGATCCCGTGCAGGGAGGTCTCACCCGACTCTGGATCGACCACCTGGAACTTCACCGATGAGGACCCAGAGTTGAGCACCAGCACGCTCACGACCGGGCCTCCTCACCCTGGACCGACTGCGCCTGAATCGCCGTGATGGCAACGGTGTTCACGATGTCTTGCACCAGCGCCCCACGTGACAGGTCGTTGACCGGCTTGCGCAGACCTTGCAGCACCGGGCCGACTGCCACGGCGTCCGCGCTTCGCTGCACCGCCTTGTAGGTGTTGTTGCCGGTGTTCAAGTCGGGGAAGACGAACACCGTGGCCCGCCCCGCCACCTCGGAATCGGGAAGCTTCGACTTCGCAACAGACGGTTCGATGGCGGCGTCGTACTGAATGGGGCCGTCCACCAACAGGTCCGGCGCCCGGTCACGCACGAGGTCGGTGGCGGCGCGCACCTTCTCCACATCCGCGCCGGACCCGGAGTCGCCCGTGGAATAGCTGAGCATCGCCACCCGCGGCTCGATCCCGAACATCGATGCGGTCTGGGCGGACGAGATGGCGATGTCGGCCAACTGCTCGGCGGTGGGATCGGGCACCACGGCGCAGTCGCCGTAGGCCAGCACCTTGTCCGCGAGGCACATCAAGAAGATGCTCGACACCGTCGACACACCCTCGATGGTCTTGATGATCTCGAACGACGGCGTAATGGTGTGCGCCGTGGTGTGCGCGGCGCCGGACACCATCCCGTCGGCAATACCCTTGTGCACCATCATTGTTCCGAAGTAGGACACGTCGGCCATGGCCTCGCGCGCCTTGTCCTCGGTCATTCCCCGATGCTTACGCAGCTCGACGTACTCGGCGACGAAATCGTCCGTGTACTCGGAGTTCTCCGGGTTCAGCACCGTTGCGGCAGACAGGTCCACGCCCATCTCACCCGCTCGGCGGGAGATGGACGACTCGTCGCCGAGGATGGTGAGATCGGCAACCTGGCGCTGCAGCAGTCGACCTGCCGCACGCAGGATCCTGTCGTCCGATCCCTCCGGTAGCACGATGTGCTTCCGATCGGCGCGAGCGCGGTCGATGAGCCGGTACTCGAACATCTGCGGCGTCACCACCGAGGGCATCGCCACGTCGAGCCGAGCCAACAGGGCGGCAGCGTCCAGGTGCCGCTCCACCACGCCCAGGGCCGTGTCCACCTTGCGCTGAGAGCCCACCGCCACCCGGCCGCGGGTCGTGGCGGCGACGCTGGCGGTGTCGAACGTGCCCTTGTCGGTGGCCAGAATGGGCAGCCGCGGCTGCATGCCCTCGATGAGCTTGGCGATCATCGGATGAGGCTTGTGTCCGCCGTTCATGACGATGCCGGCCAGGGAGGGGAAGCCTTCGGCCTCGTGCGCGTTGACCAGGGCCAACAGCACGTCGGACCGGTCGGCGGGGGCGATCACCACCACACCCTCGGTGAGACGTTCCAGAATGTGTTCGGCCGTCATCCCGCCGACCATCACACTCAGCGCCTCGCGGCCCAACAGCTCGGAATCTCCGCTGTAGAGCGTGCCCTTCATCGCGGTGAGAAGTTCGTCCATCGTCGGCGCGACCAGCAGCGGAATCTCGGGCAGGGCCCACGCCGGAACATCCTCGGTCGTGAGTACCTCGATGATCTCGTCCAACGCCTCGGGGTCGCAGCGGTTGGCCACGATGCCGGCCAGATGGGCACGATGGGTCGACAACTCGGATCGGCACAGGTCCGACAGGTGCGCGATTTCCTCGGGTGTGCGGCCCGACCCGCGCAGAGCGAGCAGGACCGGGGCACCGAGGTTCACGGCGACACGCGCGTTGAACCCCAGCTCGCTGGGGCTGGCGATGTCGGTGTAGTCGCTTCCCACGATCACCACGGCATCGCACTGCGACGCAACCTCGTGATAGCGGCGGACGATCTCCGCGAGCGCCGCGTCGGGATCGGCGTGAACCTCGTCGTAGGTCACGCCCAGCGACTGCTCGTACGTCGTATCGGCCGTGGTGTGGTCGATCATCAGCTCGAGGATGTAGTCGGTCTCCGACGACGACCGGGCGATCGGACGGAACACCCCGACACGCGCGGTCGACGCGCCCAGCATGCGCAGGAGCCCCAGCGCGATCGTCGACTTGCCCGTGTCCCCCTCGGGCGAGGCGACGTACACGCCCTTCACCCCGGGGACGGCGGGTGATTCAGCGGGCGCAGGCGGGATGTCTGTCTCCGAGTCGGCCATGCGATCAACACTAGTTCGAAGGCCGCCCGATTCGGGCGTGCATCAACCCAGTCGACGCAACCGAGGCTCGAGATCGGTCTTGAACAACTCGAGGAAGCGGCGCTGATCGTGACCCGGCGCGTGGAAGACCAGGTGGTTGAGTCCGGCGTCGACGTACGGCTTCACCTTCTCCACCGCCTCGTCGGGATCGGACGCGACGATCCACCGCTTGGCCACCTGTTCGATGGGCAGCTCGTCGGCAGCCTTCTCCATCTCGATAGGGTCGTCGATGGAGTGCTTCTGCTCGGGAGTCAGCGACAGCGGTGCCCAGAATCGAGTGTTCTCGAGCGCCGCCTCGGGATCGGTGTCGTACGAAATCTTGATCTCGATCATGTGGTCGATATCGCTCACCGCACGGTCCATCTTCGCGGCGCCCTCGGCCACCGCCGGAAGCAGCTTGTCGTTGTAGAGCTCCATGCCCTTTCCCGAGGTGCAGATGAACCCGTCGCCGCTACGTCCGGCGTACCGCGCGACGACGGGACCGCCGGCGGCGATGTACACCGGGACGCCGCCGTCGGGCACGTCGTAGATCGAGGCGCCCTTGGTGCGGTAGTACTCGCCGTCGAAGTCCACGCGATCGCCGAGCCACAGCTCACGCATCAACGACACGGCCTCGCGAAGCCGGGCGAACCGCTCCTTGAATTCCGGCCACTCACCGTCGAATCCGGTGGCGATCTCGTTGAGGGCCTCGCCCGTGCCGACACCGAGCATGATGCGATCGGGGTAGAGGCAGGCCATCGTCGCGAAGGCCTGCGCGATCACGGCCGGGTTGTAGCGGAAGGTCGGGGTCATCACCGAGGTGCCCAACTGCAGGTGCTCGGTGCGTTCGCCGACGGCGGTCATCCAGGCGAGCGAGAACGGGGCGTGCCCACCTTCGTGCCGCCACGGCTGGAAATGGTCGCTGACCGTTGCCGAGTCCATACCGGAAGATTCCGCGAGTACCGCGATCTCGACCAGTTCGCGTGGACCGAACTGCTCCGCCGACGCCTTGTATCCCAGCTTCAGCGCCCTCTTCGCATTCTCTGCCTGTGCCACACCGAACTCCTGATCTCTCGCGCCGGTAGTCGACCGCGGATCTGCGTCGATCCTCGCATCATGTCTATCAGGATGGGAGCACGATCGAGTCCAGGCCATGCGCCTCGATGCCGATCGACGCACGGTCGAGGGTGGCGTCGAGAGTCCGAAACAGGTGCTCGGCCGCGGTGGCGGGCCAGTCACCCGGCAGCAGCGTCGCCGGGAGCAGAGGGTCGACGCGACCGAGCGACAGCCAGTGCGCCTGAAGTCGTATTCGCGCGGCGAACGCGGTGTCGGCCGGTAGATCAGCCGCACCGGGGACGTTCCACTGCTCCATGAACTGCGTGTACCGCGCAGCGATCGCTCCGAGATCGAACGCCGAGGACACCAGTGAACTGTCGGTGGTCGGCTGCTCGACGCGGCCCACCACGACCGTGACGTCGATGTCGGCGAACTCCGGCCCGAGAATGGCTGCCACGTCATGGCGACGCGGAGCGACCCACAGGCCGGACGCCGTGGTTCCGAATCCGGACCACCCGAGCAATGAGCGCGCTCGGTGCCGTAGATGCCGTGCGTCCTCGGGCACGGACATCGAGATCGTCGTCCACTGACCGTCCCACGGCGGTGCGCCCGCCCCGCGCCAGAACTTGTGTGACCCGTCGTCGAGCACGGTCGACCCGTGCGAGGTCAAGGCGTAGTAGGTCTTTCGTCCGGCCTTGTGACGCTCGAGCATTCCCCGGTCGGTCATGCGGGCGAGCAGCGATCGAGTTGCCGACGGCCCGACGTCCATCCACCCGAAGGCTTCGACGACGAACGCGCCACTCACGGCGACAGGCTTCCACAACAAATGCATCCCGAGGAACGCGAGGAGCAAGGACTGCGGTGTGGGCGTGACCTGCTCCTCGGATGGTGTGACGCTCATCGAAAAAGTCTATCGCGAGGCATAAATGCGACTCACTTCATTGACGTAACGCAATCAGAGTGCATAGTATTTGCCGATCCACCCGACGTGAGACACATCACGTTCTCAGACTGCGAGGACTCCATGACCGACGGCCGACCGGTAGCCAAGAATCCGACCATGGTGCGGCGAGCCGCCGCATCCAGCTTCATCGGAAGCGTGATCGAGTACTACGACTTCTTCGTCTACGCGACGTGTGCCGCCGTGGTCTTCAAGGACGTTTTCTTCACCAACATGACCCCGCTGCTCGGCACGCTCGCCAGCCTGTCGACCTTCGCCGCGGGATACCTCGCCCGCCCCTTCGGCGGCGTGGTGTTCGGCCATTTCGGGGATCGCCTCGGGCGTAAGAAGATGCTCGTGTTGACCATGACGATCATGGGGATCGCGAGCACGCTGGTCGGCGTGCTGCCCAGCTACAGCACGGCCGGCTTCATCGCGCCGGTGCTGCTGGTGCTGCTTCGCGTCGTGCAAGGCGTGGCGTTGGGCGGCGAGTGGGGCGGCGCCGTACTCATGACGGCCGAGCATTCCGAGTCGCGCCGAGGCTTCTGGGCCAGCTTCACCAATGCGGGCGCGCCCACCGGCACGCTCACGTCCACCATCGTCATCACGTCCACCATCGCGCTGGTCGGCAACGACAACTTCATCGACTGGGGATGGCGCATTCCGTTCCTGTTCAGCCTGCTGCTCTTGGTCGTCGGCTTCGTCGTTCGCGCCAAGGTCGAGGAATCACCGGAATTCGTCGCCGCGGAACAGGGCGAAGTCGTACCGACAGGACCGAAGAAGCAGATCCCCTTGGTCCGAGTCCTGAAGCAGCAGCCCCGCACCCTGCTCTACTCCATCGGAGTCGGCCTGGGCGCCTTCGTATTCCAGGGCGCTCTGACCACGTACTGCATCGCGTACGGCGTCCAGATCGGGGTACCGCGGCAGGACATCCTCAATGCCCTCACCATCTCGTCCTTCTTCTCCATCTTCGGCATCATCGGGTGGTCCGCGTTGTCGGACAAGGTCGGCCGTCTACCCATGGTGATCACGGGATCCATCGGCATCGGCCTCTGGGGATTCGCACTCTTCCCCCTCATCGGAACACAGAGCTTCCCGATGATCGTGCTGGCCCTCGTCGTCGGGCAGGCCGTCATCCACCCGATGGTCTACGGACCGCTCGCCGGTCTGTACACCGAGCTGTTCGACACCGAATACCGGTACACCGGTGCCTCTCTCGGCTACCAGATCGCCGGTATCGGTGCGGGCGTCTCGCCGGTCCTGTTCGCGGCAATTCTGAGTGCCAACGGTGGAACCAGCACCGTGTCGCTGTCCGTCGTGATTGCCGTCGTCGCCGCGCTGTCGATCTTCTGCATCGTCAAGCTCGGCGAAACCAAAGATCGCCTCCTGTCGCAGGTGTCCACGCCGGCCGACTCCCCGGCCACACTGTGACGCCGCAGCGAACCCCGATGCCGGGACTCGCGTCCCTGTCCGAACGTCGGGCGAACATGAGCGCGGACGCCGTCGCCCTCGTCTTCGAGGGCCACGAGTTCACCTACCGCGAGGTGCACCACCGTGCGCTCGGCCGCGCCGAGCACCTCGCCGCATCGGGCGTCGGTCGCGGCGACCGCGTCGCCTACCTCGGGCCCAACCACCCGGCTCTGATCGAGACGATGCTCGCTGCCCTGCGTCTGGGCGCGATCTTCCTCCCCCTCAACAGCCGACTGTCGGCACCCGAACTCGAGTACCAACTGATCGATTCGGGGGCCGCGATTCTCGTGGCCGACCCGGCGCTGGCCACCACCGCAGACTCGCTGCGCGCAGTCACGGACGTGCAGTACGTGGACTGGACCGCCGCGCCGGTCCGCCCGCCCGCCGACGCACCCGCCGCCGCGAACGTCGGCGGCGACGACCCTGCCTTCGTTCTCTACACCTCGGGCACCACCGGACGGCCCAAGGGCGCGATCCTCACCCACGCGAACCTGCTGTGGAACAGCTACAACATGCTCCTCGACGTCGATGTCAGCTCCGACGAGGTGGCGCTGGTCGCCGCACCGATGTTTCACGTCGCCGCTCTCGATCAAGTGGTGTTGACCGTGTTCCTCAAAGGTGGCACCAGCGTCGTCGCACCCAAATGGGACGTCGAGACGGCCTTCGATCTCATCGCGCGCCACCGGATCACCTGGATGTTCGGCGTCACCTCGATGTACGCCGGACTCGCGCAGTCGCCGCGGTGGCCCGACGCCGATCTGGGGTCCTTCCGCAGCGTGATGTCCGGCGGCGCACCCATTCCCCGCCGACTCATAGACCTCTACGCCGAGAAGGGCGTGACCTTCTGCCAGGGGTACGGGCTCACCGAAACCGCCCCCGGCGCCACCTTCCTCCGACCCGGCGACGCTGTGCGCAAGGCCGGGTCGGCAGGGCAGCAGGTGATGTTCGCCGACGTGCGCATCGTCGACGACACCGGATCGCACGCGCCGCCCGGTGTTACCGGCGAGGTGGTGGTCCGCGGACCCAACGTCACACCCGGGTACTGGCAGAACGCCGGAGCCACAGCTGACGCGTTCACCGACGGCGGCTGGTTTCACACCGGCGACGTCGCGTATCTCGACGACGAGGGTTACATCTTCATCGTGGACCGCATGAAGGACATGTTCATCTCGGGTGGAGAGAACGTCTATCCGGCCGAGGTGGAGAACGCGCTCTTCCGTCATCCCGAGGTGATCGAGTGCGCCGTGGTGGGCGCCGGAGACGACCGATGGGGGGAGGTGGGCCACGCATTCGTGGTCACCGCACCGGGGTCGACGCTCGACGCGGACGCGTTGTGCGAGTTCGCCTCCGAGAGCCTCGCGCGATACAAGGTGCCCAAGACGGTCACGTTCGTCACCCACCTTCCCCGGACCGGATCCGGGAAAATCCGCAAACAGGATCTTCGCACCGGCTCCGCTCTCGGCGCCCACTCCACCAGCAATGCAGGAAAGTGACATGACCACAGCAATCAGCGAGTCCTTGACGTTTCACCGGGACGGCCCCGTCGGGATCCTCACCCTGAACCGGCCACGCAAGCGCAACGCGCTGAACGACGCCACGATCCTCGCGCTGGGCGAGTTCTTCCGCACACCGCCGGAGGGAATCGCCGCCGTCGTTCTCACCTCGACCGGTGACCACTTCTGCGCCGGACTCGACCTGTCCGAGTTGTCCGAGCGCGACGCCGTTGCCGGGTTGCACCATTCTCGGATGTGGCACAAGGCCCTCGGCGAGATGGCGGGCGGCACCGTTCCCGTCGTGGCGGCCCTGCGCGGTGCCGTCGTCGGCGGAGGCCTCGAACTTGCTGCGGCAGCGCATGTTCGCGTCGCGGAGCGAAGCACCTTCTTCGCGCTTCCGGAGGGTCAGCGGGGTCTGTTCGTCGGCGGCGGCGCATCCGTTCGCGTTCCGCGGCTGATCGGCGTCTCCCGCATGCAGGACATGATGCTGACCGGGCGCGTACTCGACGCCGACGAGGGCGAGCGGACCGGCCTCGCCCACTACCTCGTCGACGACGGCGCCGCCGACTCCCGCGCCCTCGAGTTGGCGCAGCGGATCGCCGCCAATTCCCCGGTCACCAATTACGCAGTGATGCACGCACTCCCTCGCATTGCCGAGGTCGGTCAGGACGAGGGGCTGATGATGGAATCGCTCATGGCCGCCGTCGCGCAGTCGAGCACCGAGGCCAAGCAGAAGATCGGCGAATTCTTGGACGGCAGTGGACCCAAGGTTCGTGCCACCGAGACCGTGTCGACCGAGACTGCAGTGGACGTTCTGCGGCCTGTTCCCGACGATGCCCGCAAGACATCACGCGTCGGCGAATACCTGGACTGGCTGAGCACCGAGCGTGGCCGGCGGTTCGACGACTGGTCTGCGCTGCAGCAGTGGTCGAGCACCGACATCGAGGACTTCTGGGAGTCCATCTGGGACTACTTCGAAGTCGTCTCGCACGCTCCGTACGACAGTGTGCTCTCCGCGCGCATCATGCCGGGCGCCCAGTGGTTCTCCGGCGCACGCATCAATTACGCCGAACACTCGTTGGGCACCGACGCCGATCTGGGCACCGTCGCGGTACGCGGACGGTCACAGACCCGAGAGGACGTGGACCTGACGTTCGGCGAGCTCAGAGACCAGGTACGCCGCGTGCGCGCCGGTCTCGTCGATCTGGGTGTGCAGCCCGGCGACCGGGTGGCCGGCTACCTGCCCAACATTCCGGAAGCACTCGTGGCGTTCCTCGCGACCGTGAGCCTGGGCGCGATCTGGGCTTCGTGCGCACCGGAATTCGGCGCTCCGAGCGTCGTCGATCGATTCGAGCAGATCGAACCCACGGTGTTGTTCGTCGTCGGCGGATACACCTACGGCACCAAGAGCATCGACCGCCGCGACGAGGTCGCCCGCATTCGCGCCGGTGTTCCCACTGCTACGACGGTGATCTCGGTCCCCTACGGCGAGCACGCCGTCGAGCACGCGGTGCGCTGGGACGACCTGGGTCGCAGCGAATCCGGTTCTCCCGGATCTCTTCCCGAATTCGTCCCGGTCCCGTTCGACCACCCGCTGGTGGTGCTCTTCTCCTCCGGTACCACCGGAAAACCCAAGGCGATCGTGCACGGGCACGGCGGCATCCTGCTCGAGACGATGAAGAATCATGCCCTGCACTTCGACCTGGGACCGGGCGACACCTTCTCGTGGTTCAGCACCACCGCGTGGATGATGTGGAACGCCCTGGTGGGCGGGCTGGTCGTGCGGTCCTCGATCGTCATGATGGACGGCAACCCGATGTACCCCGACTCCCGCTATCAGTGGCAGGTGGCGGCAGAAACGGGAGCCACGGTGATGGGCATGAGCCCGGGCGTGGTCATGACCTGTCGCCGTGAAGGACTGGAGCCGACTGTGGAGTTCGACCTGTCGGCCGTCCGGCAATTCGGCGCCGCCGGCAGTCCACTGCCGGTCGAGGGTTACCGGTGGATCTGCGATCGTTTCGGTCCCGATGTCCTGCTGAACGTCGGCAGCGGCGGAACGGACGTGTGCACCGGCATCGTTCAAGCCTCACCCATGACCCCGGTCTACGCCGGCGAGATGTCCGGGCCCAGCCTGGGTTTCGCGGCCACTGCATTCGACGAGGACGGTAACGAGGTCATCGGTGAACTGGGTGAACTGGTGATCACCGAACCGGTCCCGTCGATGCCCGTGAAGTTCTGGGGCGACGACGACGGCTCCCGTTACCGCAGTGCCTACTTCGACAAGTTCCCCGGAGTGTGGTGCCACGGCGACTGGATCAAGTTCTCCGAGTCGGGCGGCGTCGTCATCACCGGTCGGTCGGACGCGACACTCAATCGAGGCGGCGTCCGGCTGGGCACAGCCGAGTTCTACCGCGTGGTCGAGGAGATCGACGGCATCACCGATTCACTGGTGGTGCACCTCGAAGACCAGCAGGGCGGCATGGGACGGCTCATGCTCTTCGTCGTCACCGACGAGACGGTCGAGCTGACCGACGATCTTCGGTCGAGCATCTCGACGACGCTGCGCTCGTCCCTCTCGCCGCGGCACATCCCCGACGACATTCGTGAGATCGCGGTGGTCCCCTACAACCGCACCGGGAAGAAGCTGGAGATACCCGCCAAACGTCTCCTGCTCGGCGCCGACCCCGCTACCGTCGTCGCCCCGGGGTCGCTGGCGCGCGAAGATTCACTCGACGCGTTCGCGGGTGCGCTGTGACCGCGAACGGTACGGCGGCTGTGGTGGGGGCCGGTGTCATCGGCGCAGCGTGGGCGGCATGCTTCCTGGCCGCCGGTCTCGACGTCGTGGCCACAGACCCCGCGGAGGCAGCCGAGGGACGACTGCGTGCGTCGCTGCCCGGCATGCTGGACATCGCAACCGAACTCTCGGGCCGTGACACTTCCGAGCGCGGCACGCTGCGGTTCGTGAGCAGTGCCGTGGAGGCGGTGACCGGCGCCGATTTCGTGCAAGAAAGTGGTCCGGAGCGGTTGGTGGACAAAGCACGTCTGCTCGCCGAGATCGATGCGGCTGCTCGGCCCGGCGTCGTCATTGCGTCGTCGACCTCGGGTTTGGCCCCGAGCGATCTGCAGGCCTCGTGCACCGTCGATCCCGGTCGCGTTCTGGTGGGGCATCCCTTCAATCCTGCCCACATCATTCCGCTCGTCGAGGTGGTACCCGGCCGCGCCACCACACCCCAGCAAGCACAGTCGGCGCTCGACTTCTACCAACGCATCGGCAAGAAGCCCGTGCTGGTCCGCGCCGAAATCCCCGGGCACGTGACGAACCGGCTGCAAGCGGCGCTGTGGCGTGAGGCGTACTCATTGGTCGAGCGTGGGGTGGCGACGGTCGCCGACATCGATACCGCAATTTCGCACGGGCCCGGTCTGCGGTGGGCGGTGGTGGGGCCGCTGACCACCCAGCACATGTCCGGCGGTCCGGGCGGCATGCGGCACCTGCTCGAGCACCTCGGCCCGCCCACCCAGAAGTGGATGGACGACCTCGGGCAGCCGCAGCTCACCAGCGAACTCACCGACACACTGGTCGCCGGGATGGACGAGCAGATGGCAGGTATCGACCAAGCCGGGCTGGCCGCCGACCGCGACCGCCTGCTTCTCGACATCATGAGGCTCAAACGCTCCGCCCAGCACCTCCCCTGACCCGAAAGGCCTTTCGTGACCTACGTTCCCGCGCTGAACCTCGATTCACTCGTCGCCATCGACGTGCACACGCATGTCGAAGCCGACGACGCGCACCATTGCTCGCTGGACCAGGAGCTCCTCGACGCGTCGTCGAAGTACTTCAAGCCCGGCGTCAACCGGACCCCGACCGTGGACGATCTGGCCGCGTACTACCGCGAGCGGAACATGGCTGCCGTCGTCTTCACCGTCGATGCGCGGACCGCCCTGGGGCACCCGCCGGTGTCGAGCGAGGAGATTGCGGCCAAGGCCGCAGAGCATGCCGACGTGTTGATCCCCTTCGGTTCGGTCGATCCCCACAACGTCTCCGAGGCCGTGTCGCGGATCGGGATACTCGCACGGGACTACGGCGTGCGGGGGATGAAGTTCCACCCCAGCCTGCAGGACTTCGAGCCGAACGACCGGAAGTACTACCCCATCTACGAAGCGTGCGCCGAGCACGACTTGGTGACCCTCTTCCACACCGGACAGACCGGAATCGGCGCCGGCCTACCCGGCGGGCGTGGCATCAAGCTGCGGTACTCGGATCCGATGTTGTTGGACGATGTCGCCGCCGACTTCCCGACGATGACCATGATCTTCGCCCACCCTTCCGTGCCGTGGGTGGACTCGTCCATCTCCATCGCCACTCACAAGGCCAACGTCTACATCGACCTGTCCGGGTGGTCGCCCAAGTACTTCCCGCCGCAGTTGGTACGCAACGTCAATTCCTTGTTGAAGCACAAAGCGCTGTTCGGATCCGACTTCCCCGTACTCACCCCGGATCGGTGGATGAAAGACTTCGCCGAGTTGGGCATCAAGGACGACGTGGTGCCACTCGTCATGAAGGAGAACGCAATTCGCGTTCTGAAGCTTCGGCCCTAGGCTGCCGCTTTCGGCTGGGGTGGTACCGGCGGGGTGGAGGTGTACTCGTGCCCCGTCGGAGTCCGCAGCACCACCACGTGCTCCTCGGCCGGCCCGGTGGTGCGGGTGGCGGTGAACCCGTCCGCCTCCTTCGCGTAATTGCACCCGGCGCACAAGCCCATCCCGTTGTCCGCGGAGGTGGCTCCACCGGCCGCGTGCGGGCGAATGTGATCGTGATGGCGAATCGGGGCATCACACCACGGAGTCCGGCACGTGCGATCCCGCACATCGATCAACGCCGCCAACCCCGCCGGGAACGCCCGCGCCGACGACTCCATCGCCGTCACCCGCCCCGACCCCGGATGCGCGTACACCCGCTGCAACATCGTCCGCACATCGTCACCAGGATCCGCGGCATCGCGTGCGAGGGACTCCGCGATGA
>JBASAM010000110.1:0-80664 GCA_049650605.1 Rhodococcus sp. (in: high G+C Gram-positive bacteria)
GCCCGTCGCCACCATCGTGTGGCGGCGGGCCGCGGCCGTTCTACCCCCCTTCCCGACTTCGACAAAGGGTAGGCTAACCTCTGCTTCATGACAGGACGTTTGCTTACCACTGCCGCCGCCACTGCCGCGCTCGTCGTACTCGTTGCCGGCTGCGGGGGCCCGAACCAGACAGCATCGGAGATATCCACGCCATCCGGTGAGGGGTTCCCCGTCACCATCGAGCACACCTTCGGCTCGACCACCGTCGACTCACCCCCGCAGCGCATCGTCACCATGGGCTGGAACGCCCAGGACATTCTCGGCGCGCTCGGGGTATCGCCGGTGGGACAACCTCGCTACACCTACGGCGCCGACGACAACGGTGTGATGCCCTGGGCTCAACAATATTTCGACCCGTCGACCACCACACTCTTCGACGATCCCAGCGCGGGCGAACCCGGTGTCGAAACACTGGCGACCTTGACTCCGGACCTGGTCCTGGCCCCGTACGAAGGGTTCTCGAAGCCGTACTACGACTCGCTGTCCGAGGTAGCGCCCGTGGTGGCCTACCCCGGCGGCGCATGGCAGACCACGTGGCAGGAGCAGACGACCATCATCGGCGAGGCCGTGGGACGACAGGCCGATGCGCAGCAGTTGATCGACGGGATGGGGGAACGCCTCGCCTCCGAGGCCCGAGCACATCCGGAGTTCGCCGGAAAGACCGTCTCGGTGGTGAGCCTCGACGTCGACGCCGGACAGATCAGCGTCTATCTGCCCTCGGACCCCAGGGTTCAGGTTCTCCACGAGATGGGGTTCGCCGATGCACCGGGGGTGGTCGCACTCGACGAGGGCGATGGCGGCGACTCGTTCTACCGGACCATCTCGCTGGAGAACGCCGCCAGCATCGACGCCGACGTGATCGTTGCGTTCACTCCCGAGGGCTTCGAGTTCTCGTCCATACCCGCCCTGGCAACATTGCCGGCCGTCACCACGGGGTCGGCGATCGCGTTGTCCGACACACGGGTGGTTGCCGGGTTGAGCAACGTCAATCCGGTCAGCACCCCGTGGGTGCTGGACCGACTGCTACCGCAGTTGGCTGGGGCGGCCGCGGCAGCGTGACAGCTCAATTGTCGCCGGGGTGGTGTGCGATCCATCCGCACACCCGACCGGCGATGCCCGCCGGGGTCAGACCGATGTCCGCATGAATGCGATCTCGCGAGCTGTGGTCGAGGAACTGTTGCGGCACCCCGAGATCGCGACACGGCACGTCCACCCCGCCGGCCCGCAATGCGGACGACACCGATGCTCCGATTCCGCCGTGCAGTCCGCTGTCCTCGAGCGTGACCACCAGTCGGAAATCTGCGGCGAGCTTGACCAGGGAGTCCGGTACCGGAAGTACCCATCGAGGATCGACGACAGTGGCGTGAACACCACTGGCGCGGAGCTCGGCGACGGTGTCCATCGCCAGCGACGCGAAGGGACCCACTGCCACGATCAGGACGTCGGCCTGTTCCGCGGGCTCGTGGAGCACGTCCACACCGTCGTCGAGACGACGGACCGCGTCGATGTCGGACGGGATCGCACCCTTGGGGAATCTGAGCGCTGTCGGACCGTCGGAGACCGACAGCGCCTCGGCGAGCTCCTCACGCAACGTCGCTCCGTCACGCGGCGCAGCGACGCGCATGTTCGGGACGATGCCGAGCAACGACATGTCCCACATTCCATTGTGGCTGGCCCCGTCGGACCCGGTGACCCCGGCCCGATCCAGCACGAGGGTGACCGGAAGCTTCAGCAGCGCGACATCCATCAACAACTGATCGAACGCGCGGTTGAGGAATGTCGAGTAGATCGCGATCACGGGGTGCAGGCCACCCAGCGCGAGACCGGCCGCCGAGGTCAACGCGTGCTGCTCCGCAATGCCGACGTCGAAGAACCGGGCGGGGAACCGCTCGCCGAACGCAGCGAGGCCGGTGGGGCCGGCCATCGCGGCGGTGATCGCGACGACATCGTCGGACCGCTCGCCGGCGGCGATGAGCTCGCGGGAGAACTCGGACGTCCAGTCCGGAGCCGCGATGCTGGTCGACAACCCGGTGAGCGGATCGATGACGCCGGTCGAATGCATCTGGTCCGCGACGTCGTTCTCGGCGAACGAGTAACCCATGCCCTTGCGGGTTACGGCGTGCACGATGACCGGACCGCCGAATGCCTTGGCCCGCCGCAATGCGGATTCGAGAGCCGCCTGATCGTGGCCATCCACGGGCCCGAGGTACTTGATCCCGAGGTCGGTGAACATGACCTGAGGGCTGACGGCGTCCTTCAGGCCGGCTTTCATCCCGTGCAACATGGCGTAGGCAGGGGCTCCGACGACGGGGAGGTTCTTCACCATGCGCCTGCCGGTGTCCAGCGCACGCTCGTACCCCGGCTGAAGACGCAGCGCTGCCAGGTGATCGGCGAGCCCGCCGATGGTGGGCGAGTACGAGCGGCCGTTGTCGTTGACGACGATGACGACGGACCGGTCCTTGCCCGCGGCGATGTTGTTGAGCGCTTCCCAGCACATGCCGCCGGTCAGGGCGCCGTCCCCGACCACCGCGACGACATGGCGATCATCGCGTCCGGTGATCTGAAAGGCCTTCGCCAGACCGTCTGCGTAGGACAGCGAGGCCGACGCATGTGAGGACTCGACCCAGTCGTGTTCACTCTCGCTACGGGAGGGGTAGCCGGACAGGCCGCCTTCCTTGCGCAGGGAGTCGAACCGGTCGGCGCGCCCAGTCACCATCTTGTGGACGTAGGCCTGGTGGCCGGTGTCGAAGATCACCGGGTCGGTGGGCGAGTCGAAGACCCGGTGGATTGCCAAGGTCAGCTCGACCACACCGAGATTCGGCCCCAGGTGACCACCCGTGGCAGACACCTTCTCCACCAGGAATCGACGAATTTCCGCAGCCAGTTCAGCAAGTTCTGCCGGTTCGAGAGCACGCAGATCGCTGGGCTCGTGCACGCGGTTCAGGACACCCAACGAGATCGCTCCCTCCGATTGAAGCCTGACGCCCACATCCATCCAGGCACATGGGCAGGCGAGTTCGCACAAGTCTACGTGGAGGCGGTTTGTCGGGTTACCGTACGAGCGCCGATTCACGGCGAGGACCGGAGAGCGTGGTGACTATGCCCGACGTGGTGCAGGACATTTTGGAGGAGGTTCACGCCCTGTGTGTGGCCGACACCTCAGGAGCAGTCGCCGACTACATCCCGGAACTTGCTGCTGCCGAGCCGGATCGGTTCGGAATCTGCCTCACGACGGCGGACGGGTATGTCTACGAGGTAGGCGACACGGACACCGCGTTCACCATCCAATCCGTGTCCAAACCGTTCACCTACGCACTCGCGCTGGCCGATCGCGGCGAGGGGGCAGTGGCGCGTCGAATCGACGTCGAACCGTCAGGGGAGCCGTTCAACGAGATCAGTCTCGATCCGGTGACCGAGCGGCCTCGCAATCCGATGATCAACGCAGGTGCGATCACGTCGGCATCTTTGGTGAAGGGTGACACTCCGCGGATCCAATTCGATCGGATACGACAGTCCTTCTCCCGGTACGCAGGGCGCGAGTTGGCGATGAACGTGGCCGTCCATGCCTCCGAGTCGCGCACCGGGCACCGCAACCGAGCCATCGGGCACATGCTGCGATCCTTCGACATCATCGGTGGCGACCCCGACGCGACGGTAGACCTGTACTTCCGCCAATGCTCGCTCGAGGTCACCTGTCGTGATGTTGCGATCATGGCCGCGACCCTGGCCAACAATGGGCTCAACCCGACGACGGACGTGCGCGCGCTCGACCCGGTGCTCGTCGAACGCGTCCTGAGCGTCATGACGACGTGTGGGATGTACGACGGCGCGGGTGATTGGGTCAACCGTGTGGGCCTGCCTGCCAAAAGCGGTGTCGCCGGTTCGGTGATGGCGGTACTCCCCGGCCAACTCGGCATTTCGGTGTTCTCCCCCAGGCTCGACGCCCACGGCAACAGCGTGCGCGGCGTACTGGCGTGCCGGGAGCTGTCCCGCCGGTTGGAGTTGCACTTCCTGCACGTAGGACGCGCCGCACGTAGCGCGGTCCGCTCCGAATACTCCGTCGGCGATTCACCGTCACGGCGCCGACGAACCGCGGCCGAGCAGGAGACGTTGGCCGCCCGTGGCCACCGTGTACGAGTGTTTGAGCTCCACGGAGACCTGCTCTTCGCGGCCGCAGAGAGCGTGGTGCGGGCAGTATCGGGCGCCGTAGCCGACGGTGTTCGGGACGGAAGCACACTCGACGGGGTCATCCTGGACATGCGACGTGTGGACGAAGTGAGCGACGTTGCCCGGTCGATGATCGATTCACTCGCCGACGGTCTCCGACGAGACGGGTGCGCGGGCGCACTGGTCGATCCGCGCGCAACCATGGCCCACACGGTGTCGTCGTTGTCCGACAGTCACGGCGGTGGCCGCGTCTTCGACGATCTGGATTCTGCCCTGCGCTGGGGCGAGGACACCATCCTCGACAGGTGGTGCGGAGGCGCCCGTCAACCCATCGAGGTGACGCTCGAACACCACCCGATAATCACGGCGCTGGACTCTGCTCACCGAACCGTCGTCACGTCCATGACGACAACCGCGCACTACGACGAAGGCGCGATCATTGCCGATGTCGGTGACCCGGCCCTGGGGCTGGTGTTCGTGCTCTCCGGCCGCGTCGCCGTGGACTTCGTCACCGCGGACGGTAGCAACCGCGCCGTCTCGACACTGTCCGCAGGCATGAGTTTCGGCGAGATGCCGCTGGTGAGAAGAGCGCCGTTCGCGTTGCGTATCACCGCTGTGCGGGACACGCATGTCGCGACCTTGAGCCCAGAGCATTTCCACGCCATGACCGACGAGGCTCCGCATGCGAAGTCGGCGCTGCTGGAGGTGCTGCTCGACCGCGCATACGAGCAGGCAGAGATGATCGTGGCCGCGCTACGCCGAGCCGGCAACCTGTAGGGACCCACGGATTTGTAGGATCGCGCCGGGTGCAGGCTCAGGCGTCGAGCGTGACCGCCGCTATCGGCGTCGTCGTCGGAGCGTCCGAACCCGTCTCGGGCTCGACGGTCACAGCCCACGTCGTGGCGTCGTCCAGGCCGGTCACGACCAGATCCTGAGCGGAACCGTCTGCCACCAAACCCACCGGACGCGGCGCCGGATCCTCACCGATCAACCACATTTCGAAGACCTTGCCCGGTCCGGGCTCCGCGAGCCCGTCGAGCGTGATCACCGCGGCGTTCTCCGCGCGCGACCATTTCACGGTTGCCGTCCCGCCACCTTCGACGTCGACAGTGCTCGACGCGACATCGCCGGCAGCGAGTACCTGAGAGGTGGCCGACGACGGTGCGCCGCCGAGCTGCTGTGCCACCACGCCGCCACCCACACCCACGACGACGAGGACGGCCGCAGCAGCCGCAAGAATGCGGAACCGATTTCGGCGTCGAGCGTCCAGAGACACCACGGGCGCCAAAGGTTCGCCCGCCGAGTCTGCCTGTTCCGTCGAGTGTGATTGTTCGGTCGAGACGGCTTGTTCGGTCGAGTCGGCTTGTTCCGTCGAATCGATTGCGGCGAGGATGCTTGCTCGGAGCGTCGACGGCGGCTCGGCGGCGATCGTCGACGCAGTCAACGCCATGGTCTCGTGCACCGATGCCACGATGCTGTCGAACCAGGCACGAGTCGGCTCGTCCGATCGCGCGAGCCTGTCCTCGATGTCGAGGCGTTCGGCTTCACCGACGCCGTCCAGGGCATAGGCGTACGCGTCGTCGACGACGGTGCTTCTGTCGTCGGTGTGCGTCATGTCGTCCGCCTGTATCGGTTCGTCACGGCGATGACGTCCATGTCGATCACTCACCGGACTCCACCCCCAGACAGTTCTTGAGTTTGATCAATCCGTCCCGGATGCGGGACTTCACCGTCGGCACCGCCACGTCCAGCCGTTCCGCCACCTCTCGGTAGGTCAGACCGCTGTAGTAGGCCAGCCGAACGGATTCACGTTGGGTGTCGGTCAGCGTGGACAGACACCGGACCACCGACTCCGATTCCAAGGTCTGTGTCACGGACTCGAGAACTTCGTCGTGGGCGGGACTGTGCGTCGACGATCCGTACAGGGCTTCACGGTCGGTTCCGGACTGCTCGGACCGGACTCGGTCCACCGCCCGTCGATGCGCGAGAGTCATCATCCACGCCAGGGGGGACCCTTGAGCTGGGTCGTATCTGTCGGCTGTCTTCCAGATCTGGAGAAAGACTTCCTGCGCGGTCTCCTCGCTGAAGCCCGGGTCACGCAGCACTCGTAACACCATGCCGAACACGCGGGCGGAGGTCGCGTCGTACAGGTCCGCGAACGCGCGGCGGTCACCCGTCGCGACGCGCCCGAGAAGAACGCGAAGCTCGTCGGCCTCGGCGATGCGGCGCTGCTTGAGGTCTGGAGCGGGCACCGGGCAGTGCGGATCTGCGCTGCCGTCGCGGCCCACGAGGGACTCGGCGGGGCCGGACCCGGCAGCGTTGGATCCCTCGGCACTCACAGGTGATTCCGCCGCGAGAAGTTCATGGTCGAGTTCATCGACCACAAGACTAATGGTCATCTCGCACACATCCTCACTTCCCCGACGATCTCGGTCACGATGTCGCCGAAAAACTGCGCCCTGACGGGCCGGCGGCAACCGGGCGGAGGACGTTTGCCTCTGCACCACATTCGTCACCGCCCGCGTTGCGGATGGCGTCCAACCGTGGACTGAGGTCAGCGGACGAACAGTCCGATGCATTCGACATGGCTGGTCATCGGAAAAGCGTCGAAGGCGCGAAGATCGTCGAGCCGATATCCGTGTGACCGATACAGACCGGCGTCACGAGCGAACGACGCTGGATCGCACCCGACATGGACGATGCGCCGCGGTTCGGCAGCGGCGACTGCGGCGACCACCTGCTTACCGGCACCCGATCGCGGCGGATCCAGGACCACCACGCGGGGGCCCGACGGCAACGTCGAGATGGCCCGTTCCACGGCCGCAGCATGCATCGTCACCTGCGATAGGTCCGCGAGAGCCACCTGCCCGTCGTGCACCGCGGTGCGCGAGAACTCCACCGCTGCTACGGACCCGGTGGCACCGACCTGCTCCGCGAGGGTCGCCGCGAATATCCCGGCACCGGCGTACAGGTCCCAGGCGGTATCCCCGGGGTCGGCGTCGGACCAGTCCCCGACCACCTCGGCGTAACGGGTGGCCGCCGCGCGGTGGGCCTGCCAGAATCCGGACGAATCCACCGTCCACTCGCGACCACCGATTCGTTCGACGGCTCGGCCGGAGCCCTCCACGACACGGTGGACGCGCGCGGACGACGCAGCGGCGCGCCGGGAAGATGCTCCCCTGCGGCCGGCATCGGACCGCACGCGACGTGCCGGTACCGGCGCGATCTCGACGACGTGCCGAACGCCGTCGTCGTCCTTTGCCACGGCCAGCTCCGCGCCGGGCGTCCACGACGCCTCGGCCAACCCGTCGTACATACCCGGCACGGCTTGCGTGCAGCCCAGTTCCGTCACGATCTCCGAGCTGCGAGTGCGCCGAAAGCCCGGCCGGCCGGCCGCGTCGACACCCAGGCGAATCCGGGTACGCCATCCGGTCTGGTCCCCGAGAGACTCGACCCGGACGGTGCGCGCGATGTCGGCGACTCGCTCCAGCTGTTCCGAGAGGATCTCCGCTTTGATCGCTCGCAGGGCAGAGGGTGCGACATGGGAGAAGTCGCAGCAGCCCGATCCTCCCGGGCCCGCGATAGGACACAGCGGCGTGATGCGGTCGGCCGATGCTTCGACGATCTCCACCGCGTCGCCGCGGCAGAACGACTTCCCCTGATCCTCGGTGACTCGTGCGCGTACCAACTCGCCGGGAAGGGTGTGGGACACGAAGACCACCCGACCTTCGTGCCGCGCGACACAGAAGCCGCCGTGGCCCGGTTTGCCGACACGCAGTTCGAGCACCCGGCCGACCCAGGACTGTGTCATCGAACCCACCGTGTCATCGAACCCACCGTGTCATCGAACCCACCGGGTCATCGGTCGTTGCGCCGATGCGCGTTCGGCTCGTATCCCCGACGCGACGATCCCGGCGCGTTCTGCACGCTCTCGCGCTTGGCTCGCTCGGAGGAATTGAGCTGCCACGGAACGCTGGTCACCATGACGCCGGGCTGGAAGAGCAGTCGACTCTTGAGTCGAAGCGCGCTCTGGTTGTGCAGTACCTGCTCCCACCAGTGGCCCACCACGTATTCGGGGATGAAGACAGTGACGACGTCGCGCGGTGAATCGCGCTTGACACGGCGCACGTAGTCCAGGACCGGCTTGGTGATTTCGCGATACGGCGACTCCACCACCTTGAGCGGGACGCTGAGATCACTCGACTCCCATTCACGAACCAGGGTGCGGGTGTCCGCCTCGTCGACATTGACCGTGATCGCTTCGAGCGTGTCGGGGCGAGTGGCGCGGGCATAGGCGAGCGCGCGAAGCGTCGGGCTGTGCAGCTTGGACACCAGGACTATGGAATGGGTGCGGCTCGGCAGGACGCCGTCCCACTCGAAGTCGGCCAGCTCCGTGGCCACGGAGTCGTAGTGCTTGCGAATCAATTTCATCATCCCGAAGATCGCGACCATCGCCACGATCGCAATCCAGGCACCCGCCAGGAACTTGGTCACCAACACGATGACCAGCACGGCGCCGGTCATCGCGAGTCCAATTCCGTTCACCACTCTGGATCGCTTCATCGATCGCCGAATGCCCTGGTCGGTCTCGGTACGCAACAAACGGGTCCAGTGTCGCACCATGCCGGTCTGGCTGAGTGTGAACGAGACGAACACACCGACGATGTAGAGCTGGATCAGCTTGGTCACCTCGGCACCGAACATCACCACGAACATGATGGCCGCGGCGGAGAGGAAGAGGATGCCGTTGCTGAACGCCAGTCGATCCCCTCGGGTGTGAAACTGGCGAGGGAGGAAGCGGTCCTGCGCGAGAATCGATCCCAGTACCGGGAAACCGTTGAAGGCGGTGTTCGCAGCGAGCACGAGGATCAGCGCGGTCACGATGGTGATGAAGTAGAAGCCGGGTGTGAAGTGCGCGAAGACAGCTTTCGCCAACTGCGCGATCAACGTCTTCTGCTGATAGTCGTCCGGAGCACCGACCAACTGGGTGGCGGGGTCGGCCGCGAATTTCACGCCGATCTTTTCCGCCAGCACGATGATGCCCATCAGCATCGACACCCCGATGATGCCGAGCAGCAGCAGCGTGGTGGCGGCGTTCTTCGACTTCGGCTTGCGGAAAGCCGGCACACCGTTCGAGATTGCCTCGACTCCGGTCAATGCAGCACACCCGGACGAGAAGGCGCGAGCCAATAAGAACGCGAACGCGATTCCGTACAGGTGATTGTCGTCGGCGCGGAGGTCGAAGCCCGACGATTCGGCCGTGACGTCGTCCCCCAGGAACCAGATCTGGACCGCGCCCCAGATGAGCATGACGAAGATGCCCACCATGAACGCATAGGTCGGGATCGCGAAGGCCGTCCCGGATTCGCGCACACCTCGTAGATTCACGGACGTGATCAGGATGATGGCGGACACGGCGAACAACACCTTGTGTTGATCGACGAACGGCACCGCGGACCCGATGTTCGACGCCGCGGCGGAGATGGACACCGCAACGGTGAGCACGTAGTCCACCAACAATGCGCTGCCGACGGTCAGGCCGGCAGTGGGACCGAGGTTGGTGGTTGCCACCTCGTAGTCGCCGCCGCCGGAGGGGTAGGCGTGCACGTTCTGTCGATAGCTGGCAACGACGATCGCCATCACCGCCGCGACGGCAAGACCCACCCACAGAGACGACGCGTACGCCGAAACACCGGCGACCGCGAGCACCAGAAAGATTTCCTCCGGCGCATAGGCGACGGACGACATTGCATCGGACGCGAACACCGGCAGAGCGATGCGCTTGGGGAGAAGCGTGTGTCCGAGCGTGTCGCTACGGAACGGCCTACCCAGCAGCAGCCTCTTGGTGGCCGTCGAAAGCTTGGACACATTCGAGAGCGTATGCCGTACCGGGCTCGACCGGGGTGCAGGGTGACCGATAGCGTTGGGCGTGTTGGTCGATCCTCGTGCTGGACCTGCCAGAAGTTCTCGGTTGTCGAGAATTGTTCCCGTACCGAAATGGAGCGCCCGTTGTACGTAGTCGTCATGGGGTGTGGCCGTGTCGGCTCCGCGTTGGCCGGTGCGCTCGGCCGCATCGGTCACGAGGTCGCCGTGATCGATCGTGACGCCACGTCGTTCCACCGGCTGGGCCCAGATTTCACCGGTCGCCAGGTGGTCGGCATGGGATTCGACAGAGACGTCCTCGTCCAGGCCGGAATCGAAAAGGCCGACGCGTTGGCGGCGGTGTCTTCCGGGGACAACTCCAACATCATCTCCGCACGCGTCGCGCGCGAGACATTCGGTGTGGAGCGCGTCGTCGCCCGCATCTACGACGCCAAACGGGCAGCGGTCTACGAGCGGCTCGGCATTCCGACCGTCGCCACGGTGCCGTGGACCACCGACCGCTTCCTGCACACGCTGATCAACGACGACGAGTCGACCAAGTGGCGCGATCCTTCGGGCAGTGTCGCTGTCACCCGGTTGCACATCGGTGAGGGGTGGGTCGGTAAGGGTGTGTCGGTGCTCGAGACCACTACGAAGGCCCGGGTGGCGTTCATCATCCGGTTCGGCGCCGGACTCCTCCCCGATCGCAAGACCGTTCTGCAGGCCGACGACGAGGTGTGGATCGCGGCCGTCGACGGCACCGTTGCAGAAGCGATGGCGTTGGCCGAGAAGCCCCCACCCGCAGACTGAGTGTTCGTCGTACAAGACCGGCCGCAACCTGTTCACGCCACCCGAAGGATCGTGCATTGAGAGTCGCCATCGCCGGAGCGGGCGCCGTGGGTCGATCGATCGCCCGCGAGCTACTCAGATCCGGACACCACGTGTTGTTGATCGAACGCAAGCTCGATCACGTTGATCCGACGTCCGTGGAGGCGGCCGAGTGGGTACACGCCGACGCGTGCGAGCTGGACACCCTGGAAGCCGCGGGCATCGAGTCCTACGACGTGGTGATCGCGGCAACGGGTGACGACAAGGCCAACCTGGTGTTGAGCCTGCTGGCCAAGACGGAGTTCGGCGTCGACCGCGTGGTGGCGCGGGTGAACGACCCGCGCAACGAGTGGCTCTTCGACGCATCCTGGGGCGTGGACGTCGCGGTGTCGACACCGCGCATGCTGGCGTCCTTGGTGGAAGAAGCGGTATCCGTCGGGGATCTGGTCCGCCTGATGACGCTGCGCCAAGGCAAGGCGAACCTGGTGGAGATCACGCTGCCGGCCAACACCCCGCTCGCGGGCAAACCGGTGCGCAAGATCGCGGTGCCGCGTGATGCCGCGCTGGTGACCATTCTTCGTGGTGGACGAGTCATCGTGCCGCAGAAGGACGATCCCATCGAGGGCGGCGACGAGCTGCTGTTCGTCACCACCGTCGACGTCGAGGACGAACTGCGGGACGCGCTGGGACTGACGCCGCGCTAGGTCCGGTCTGCGTCCGTCTGGTCCGGTACAGCCTGGTCGGAACCTGCGGCTTCTGCGTTGCGCACGATCGCGTCGGCTCTGCGCACCGCCCAGAACGTGATCGCGAACGCGAGAGCAGCCAATGGCCACCCCATCGCGATGCGCGCGACGGCCAGCCATCCGGTTCGATCGGAATCGTAGAGCTGGGACTGCACCAGATACCTGGCGACGAACACCAGCACCCATGCGAGGGTGGCCACGTCGTACGCACGGACAGCGGCGACGTGATCACGCCACGATCGACCCGTTCCGTTCAAGAAACCCCAGATGATGCCCACCAGGGGTCGACGGGCGAGTATCGACACCAGGAACACCGCGCCGTAGGCCAGTGAGGTGTAGATGCCGAAGAGGAAATATCCCTTCGCATCACCCGTGCGGTACGCGATGAACGCGCAGACGGCGACCCCGAAGAAGCCGGATATGGCGGGTTGCACCGGTGATTTCGTGGCGATACGCCACAGAAGAATCGCGACGGCGAGCCCCAGCGCCGACCAGATGGCAGCGGTGAGACCGGCGTAGGAGTTGACCGGAACGAACACCAACACCGGCAGAGTCGAGAAAACGAGTCCGCTGACACCGCCGAGCTGGGTGAGCACGGTCTCTTTCTCGATGGCCGCTTCGGTCTGGCCGTCCTGCGGTTCCGGTTGGCCCTGCAGACCGCTCATGGCGCGTTCTCACTCATCGCACGTTCTCACTCATGGCAACAGCGTGCCAGACAGCGTGTCCGACAGTGCCGAGGCACCCGCACAGAGCGGAACACTGGAAACTAGTCCTCGGTGCGCAGCTCGTAGTACGGGTTGTAGATCACCTTGCGACCCTCGCGCTCCCCTACCCGGCCTCGCACGAGCAGCTGGGTTCCGGACTCGATGCCCGCAATCTTGCGCCGACCGATCCAGATGAGCGACATGGTGTCGGTGCCGTCGAAGAACTCGGCTTCGACAATGGCGTTGGCGGCCTTGCTGCAGGTCTCGACACTGCGCAGACGGCCCACCATCGTCACTTCGTCTCCGCGGGTGCAATCGCACGCGCGTTGAGCCCCCGACGCGACCGACGCCGACTCCATCTCCTCGGCGTCGAGCTGGTCGAGGTCCTCGGTCAACTTCCTGGCCATACGGCGGAAGTATCCTGCGGCAGCGGGTGCCATGAGTGCTCCTGGAGCGGTTCGCGCGGGCCGTCCGCGACTGGGGTGTTCGCTTGATGTCTGCGCAACTGTAGACCTTTCCCGGCGCCACTCACCACACCCGGTCGAATCGTCTCCCGAACGTCACGAGAAGATCCGACGACCATGAGAAAAACGACAGTCGTCCTGCTTCCCGGAACGGGATCGGACGCACATTTCGTCCGCGATGCCTTCGCCGACGCAGTCGCCGCGTCGGGCTTCGATCTGACCGCTGTGGTTCCGGAACCAGGTGACGTCGTCGGGGGGTACCGCTCCGCGCTCGATCTAGCGTACGCGGACGTCGAAGGCCCCTTCGTGGTCGGCGGCATCTCACTCGGAGCCGCAGTAGCGACGCAGTGGGTGCTGGACAATCCCGGGCTCGCCGCCGGGTTGATCGTCGCCATGCCTGCCTGGACCGGCTCGGGGGCAGGGTCACCGGCTGCCGTCAGCGCGGCGGCGACCGCCCAGTCGTTGCGGGAGAACGGATTGGTCGCCACCGTCGACGCGATGCGCGCATCCGCTCCCGGGTGGTTGTCGGACACACTCGAGCGGTCGTGGAAAGCACAATGGCCACAGCTGCCGGTCTCGATGGACGACGCCTCCGCCTACCGGGCCCCGACCGTCGACGAACTGACTGCGGTGGACCTCCCCGTCGCCGTGGTCGCCGCGGAAGACGATCCTGTTCATCCACTGCACGTGGCCGAGGAATGGCGAAACGCCATGCCGGGCGCCGAACTGGCAACGTTCGACCTGGACGTCCTCGGCGTGCGTCCCGGTGAACTCGGTCGACTCGCCATGCGCGCCTTGCTCAGGGCGACCGATCACCGAGCGAGATGACCTGTCCTCGTCAGTCCAGCTGCTGCATAGCCGAACCCGAAGATCCTCTACGGCGGCGATTCTCGCTCTCGGGCTCCGTTGATGGCTCCGCTCCCTCACCCTGGACGGGCGCCTGACCAGCGGTGGGTGACGGCTGACCCATCAACGCTTCTGCCTGGGCCTGAGCTGCGGCCTTCTGCTGCGCTCTCGCCGCCTCCGCTTGCTGCTGCTGTGCAAGCGCAAGTTGCTGCGCCAGCGCCTCGGGCAGGGTGATGGGCAACGGAGTGCGAATCGGGTGCGGATCGGTTCCGCGATCGACGATGGTGCCGGCGACCACTGCACGCGCCTGCTCCACCAGGGGCGACTGGGCGTCGACACTTCCCGACGGTCCCGTCGCCACTCCACGAATCATCCATCGGTATCCGTCGACACCGATGAACCGGAGGTCTGCGCCGCCGGTCGATCCCACCACCTCACGGCCCCACGGACCGGTTTCCACGGAGACGCTCGCGTTGTCTCTACGGAGCGTGTCGGCCAACTCGGACGCGACGTCGCGCCACTGTCCAGGAGACTTCGGTGCGGAGAACGCCGCGACGGTGATGCGTCCGTGTGGGGTGACGATGTGAACGGCTTGGGGGGCGCCCGCTTGCGTCATCTCGACCTGCAGCTGACCTCCGGCGGGGAGCGGCAACATCACCGAGCCCAGGTCGAGCCGTCCCTCTGCCGCCGTGTCGCGGTCGCCGTCCCGGTCGTCCAACGACCACGGACCGGAATCCTCGTCGGCAGTGCCGTCGACCTCGTCGAGCTCCTCGTCGCCCTGTGCGTCGGTCTCCTCGGCGTAGTCCTCGGTCTCGGCGTAGTACTCGGTCGGGTCGACTCTCGAGTCGTCACCGACCGAGGAGTCGGTTGCCTTCTTCTTACGTCCGAACATGTCTTAGTTCTCCTTCTCGGTCAGCGGGTTCTGGGCCAGGACGGCGTGGCCACCGCTCGATCCGTACCCGCCGGCACCACGTGCGGTGATGTCCAGCTCCTCTACCTCCACGAACATGGGCAGTTCGACCCGCTGCACCAGCAGCTGCGCGATGCGATCTCCGCGGCGCAAATGGATGGGCGTGCGCGGGTCGTGATTGATCAGACACACCTTGATCTCGCCGCGGTATCCGGCGTCCACCGTCCCCGGGGTGTTGACCACCGACAGCCCAGCACGTGCGGCAAGGCCCGATCGCGGATGGATCAGACCGACGGTACCCAGCGGAAGTGCGACGGCGATGCCGGTGCCGACCATCGCGCGCTCACCGGGTTCGATCACGACGTCGTCCGTGCAACAGAGATCGACACCGGCATCACCCGCGTGCGCTCTGGACGGGAGGTCGATTCCCTGGTCGAGCCGTTTCACCGAGACGGTCGTGATCGCATCGGCCTGGTTCGGCCGTAACTCTGCCGGTGGGGACGTTTCGGACATGGGATCACTCACGTCGATCGAGGTTACCCGCCGACCTGCCGATCCATCCGGACCAACCCGCCTGCCCGTCCCGCCTGCCTCCTGCCGGGCGACGGATCTATCCTGGGTTTGTGCCCGACAACGCTGCCACCCCGCACCCGACGCAGTCCGATACGACCGTGCTGTACAGCGAACGGCTTCGTGTGCCCGCGTGGTACTGGTTCGCGGCCATCGGAGTAGCGGTGATCTTGTCGGCGGAGGTCCACTTGGGATCACCCGGGGTGTTCGCCTGGTTGCCGTATCTCGTTCTGGTTCCGTTCGCGGCGTGGGTCGTTACCTACCTCGGGCGCATGCGCGTCGAGGTGGTCGAAACGAGCGACGCAACCACCGGCGCTGTGACACAGCGCGTTCTTCGAGCCGGAAAAGCGACGTTGCCGATGTCCGCCGTCGACCGAGTGGCGGTGGTCCCCGGTACGGCGAAGAGCGCGGCGCTCGGACGACAGCTCGATCCCGCCGCCTTCGTGCAGCACCGCTCATGGGTGAAACCGATGGTGCTGATCGTGCTGGACGACCCCGACGACCCGACTCCGTACTGGCTTGTCAGTACGCGCAACCCGGACGCAGTGGTTGCTGCGCTGTCCCCGAATGCCCGGTAGCTACTGAACCCGACAGCTCTCCTGAAACAGCGAACGCGGCCGGTCGACGAATCGGACCGGCCGCGCACAATTCGCGGTGCTGCGTGTCAGGCTGCGCAGTCGCGGCACATCGGCGCGCCGCCGCTACCTGGAGCCAGCCGTGAGCGGTGATGCACCAGGAAGCAACTCGAGCACGTGAACTCGTCGGCTTGCTTCGGGACGACGCGAACGGAAAGTTCCTCGCCGGACAGATCAGCGCCGGGCAGTTCGAACGACTCTGCGGTGTCCGTCTCGTCGATGTCGACGACGGCGGACTGAGCTTCGTTGCGTCGCGCTTTGAGCTCTTCGAGCGAGTCCTCCGACACGTCGTCGGACTCGGTTCGGCGCGGTGCGTCGTAATCAGTAGCCATGGTGTTTCCCCTTACCTTCCTACCGAGACCGGGTACCCCGGTCTCCTTCGATCGCCTCAATGGGGATGTGCAAGACGTCGACCGCTTCTTGTTCGACGAACTCGTCCTCGTGTCGAGCGCACATCGCGATGGATCTCGATGCGACTCGTTCGTTGTCCTCGTCTCGTGTTCGACGCAGAACATCGATTCGGTCGTAAATCGTCCCGGCGAATGTCGGGGTGTGACACGACCTGCTCGAACTCCTATTCGCAGCCGTCGCCTTCTCGGATGACGCTGTCGACCAGTACCGGGGTTGTCGTGCGTGAATCGCCGAGCGGGCACGTTCCTGACGCAAACCGACTTCGCTACGACAGCCCGACCGAGCCGTGTGTTCGATCTGCCGGGCCGCCAGACAATAGCCGACGATGTGGTCAACTAGGAAATTGCCTGCTCACGACGGTGAGTCGTCTCGGTTCGACACTGCAATTCCAGTTTCTTGCCTTGTTCTCAACGGCACCAACGCGCGCACTGCCGCGTACCTTCCCACGCGCCGTGCGTCGCGCATCACAGCCGAACCGGACCGCACTAGAGTGATCTGGGCAGCATCGCCCGGCAACGAGAGTTACGAACCAGCAGAAGGGCACGCACCCGTGGTCTCCCTCATCACCCAAGGCTCGTCGACCGACCACAAGGGGCGCACCTTCTCGCGTCGACGACCCGTGCCGATCCTGGTGGTGCTCGTCGTTCTCGCACTCGCCGGGGCCGCAGTCTGGTTCCGGATTCTGACCGCGACCGAAACGAGCACCGATACCATCGCGTGCAACGCACCACCCGCCGCCACCGACTCTTCCTCCCCCGCTGCCGCCGAACCCGGCACCGAGGTCGACGGCACCGTGGTCACAGACACCCAACCGCTACCGCTGTCCGCCACGCGAGTGCGCGTGTTCAACGCGAACGGCCAGGGAGGGCAGGCGGCCGAGGTCGCAGCCGACCTCAGCGAATACGGATTCGCCAGTGCACCCGACGTTCAGGTGGGCAACGACCCGGTGTACGTCGACCAGAATATGCAGTGCAACGCCCAGATTCGATTCGGCCAATCCGGCATCGCGGCTGCGGGAACCGTCGCCCTGGTCGCGCCGTGCGCCGAATTCATTCAGGACACCCGCGAGGACGACACCGTCGACCTGGCTCTAGGAACCAATTTCCGTGCACTACAACCAAACACGGACGGCGAAGAAGTTGTTCGATCTCTCGCCGAGGTCCCGCCGGGTTCGGCCGCACCGACCCTCGACATCGAGTTGCTCGCTGCCGCGCACGCGGTGGACTGCTAGCTCACGCGGGCATCGGATCGCGGCCACCGAGCTGTGTCAACAGCTCGAGGAAGTCACCCGCGACCCCGTGGGCAACAGCGATGGTCACCTCGCCGTCGTCGCTTCGAGAGTGCGGCGACGGCGTGATCACGTGCGCGCCGGCTTCGGCGGCGATCAAACCACCGGCTGCCCAGTCCCACGGGCTCAACCCGTGCTCGAAGTGGGCGTCGACGCGGCCGGCCGCGACCATGCAGAGATCGAGCGCTGCGGAACCTACCCGGCGGATGTCACGTACCTCGGGCAACAGAGCCGAGACGACGGCACCCTGGCGACGCCGTCTCGCGGGGTCGTACCCGAATCCGGTGGCCACCAGAGCCAGCCCGACATCGTCGACGTCGGTGACTCGCAACCGCTTCCACGGACCGGTGGCATCGGAACTCCACGCGCCGCCGCCGACGTACGCCGCGTAGGTGCGATCACCCACGACGTCCTGCACTGCTCCGGCGACGGACACCCCGTCGACCTGCGCGGCGACCGAGACCGAGTACGCGGGGATGCCGTACAGAAAGTTCACGGTGCCGTCGATCGGATCCAGGATCCAGCGCACCCCCGATGGCGCCTCGGTGTCACCGCCGCCCTCCTCCCCCAGCACCGAATCGTCCGGGCGCAGGACCGCCAATCTCGCTCGGATGATCTCCTCGGTCTCGGTATCGACGACCGTGACCGGGTCGGTCGGAGTCGACTTCGACTGCACCGCATCCGCTGCGGCCCCGTCGGCGCCCATGCCGAACACCTCCGGTCGGCGGCGTGAAACATGTCGACCGGCAAGCCTGGCCACATCGACGGCGATGCGGCGTAACACCTCCGGATCGATCGAACTAGCAGAGTGGTCGCGCACACTGTCACCGTTCCGAGTCACTCCGTTATCCGAACACATCCAGTGCACGGTCGACACGCCGCCGTACCCGGACCGTGTTCTCTACCCGCCTATGTCCCCGCACCACCAGGTCGCGGCGACACCCGGACGTGACACCACCAGGGCGGGGTGAAACCACTAAGGTTGCGCTCGCTACATACGCCACCAGGAGGTTCAGTCATGACGAACGATCAATCCGATCCGGGCCCTGTCTCGATCTCCGGGAAGACCGGCTCGCGCCCGTCCGGCCGCGGATTCGGAGTCGACATCGGCGGCAGCGGCGTCAAGGGCGGCGTGGTCGATCTCGCCACCGGCGAATTGATCGGAGAGCGTCACAAGATCGAGACTCCGCAGCCGTCCACACCCGAGGCCGTGGCGAAGACGGTGGCGCAGATCGTCGAGCATTTCGACTGGACCGGCGACGTCGGCATCACACTGCCCTGTGTCGTGACCGACGGCGTGGCGCGCACCGCGGCCAACGTCGACAAGACGTGGATCGGTACCGACGCGGCCGCGCTGTTTCGCGATCACCTGGGCGGCCGATCGGTCACGGTGCTGAACGACGCGGATGCGGCAGGCATCGCCGAGGACAAGTTCGGCGGCGGCAAGGACTCCAAGGGTGTGGTCATTCTGCTGACCTTCGGAACGGGCATCGGATCCGCCATTCTGCAGAACGGCGTGTTGGTGCCGAACACCGAACTCGGCCACATGGAGGTGGACGGCAAGGAAGCCGAGCATCGCGCCGCGTCGTCGGTGAAGGACGACCACGACCTCTCCTACAAAGAATGGGCGAAGGAGGTCTCACGGGTGCTCGAGCGTATCGAGGACCTCTTCTGGCCAGATCTGTTCATCGCCGGCGGCGGTATCAGCCGCAAAGCCGACAAGTGGATACCGATGCTCACGAATCGGACACCGGTCCAGGCCGCGACACTGCGCAACGCCGCGGGAATCGTGGGAGCGGCACTGGCGTCGACATCCGGCGTGGCGCCCTGACCTGCAGCCCGATCCAACGTCGTCATCGCGTGTGACCCGCATGACAGCGTGCTCGTACCGGGAACCGCCGGGTGGGTATGTGCGTTGGTGCTCCTCGGGCGCGACGATCGTTACAATGGTCCACGCCCCGGCTTCACACCGGGAAAACCGACAGACCTCTCCGCCGGAAGAACACTCTGGCGTGACGCCGCACGACACCGTCACGAAAGGGCGTACGTGGCAGCCACCGATATTCGATCCGCTGAGTCCCTGCCGGAATCCGGCGTCGCCGTAGAGTCCGCGCAGACCGGCGAGAGCGCGTCGACCGACGGCATCGCCGCCGGAACGGCTCCGGCCAAAGCGCCGGCCAAGAAGGCGGGGCCACGCAAGGCCGCCGCCAAGAAGGCAGCGCCTCGCAAAGCTGCGGCCAAGAAGGCACCGGCCGGGAAGCTCGCATCCAAGGACGACGAGGCCGACGAGCAGTCCGCGGACATCGCCGATATCGACGTCCCCGAAGGCGAACTCGCCTCCGAATCCGATGTCGTCGAGGTCGTCGCCGTCGGCGACGAGGCCGAGGAAGACACCGCGACCGAGCCCACCGCCGAGGACAAGGCGTCGGGCGACTTCGTCTGGGACGAGGAAGAGTCCGAGGCATTGCGCCAGGCGCGCAAGGATGCAGAGCTCACCGCGTCTGCCGACTCGGTTCGCGCGTACCTCAAGCAGATCGGCAAGGTCGCTCTCCTCAACGCAGAAGAGGAAGTCGAGCTGGCCAAGCGAATCGAAGCCGGGCTTTACGCCGTGCAGTTGGTCGCCGAGTCTGCCGACAAGGGCGAGAAGCTTCCGGTCGCGCAGCGCCGAGACCTGAACTGGATCTGCCGCGACGGCAATCGCGCCAAGAACCACCTGCTCGAGGCCAACCTGCGTCTCGTCGTGTCGTTGGCCAAGCGCTACACCGGCCGCGGCATGGCCTTCCTGGATCTGATCCAGGAAGGAAACCTGGGTTTGATCCGCGCGGTGGAGAAGTTCGACTACACCAAGGGTTACAAGTTCTCCACGTACGCCACATGGTGGATTCGTCAGGCCATCACCCGCGCGATGGCCGACCAGGCGCGCACCATCCGCATTCCGGTGCACATGGTCGAGGTCATCAACAAACTGGGTCGCATCCAGCGCGAGCTGCTCCAGGATCTGGGTCGGGAACCCACTCCGGAAGAGTTGGCGAAGGAAATGGACATCACGCCGGAGAAGGTGCTGGAAATCCAGCAGTATGCCCGTGAGCCTATTTCTCTCGACCAGACCATCGGCGACGAGGGCGACAGCCAGCTCGGCGACTTCATCGAGGACTCCGAGGCTGTCGTCGCTGTCGACGCCGTGTCCTTCACACTGCTCCAGGACCAGTTGCAGTCGGTGCTGGAGACGCTGTCCGAGCGCGAAGCCGGCGTCGTGCGCCTGCGCTTCGGACTCACCGACGGCCAGCCGCGCACCCTCGACGAGATCGGTCAGGTCTACGGCGTGACGCGTGAGCGTATTCGTCAGATCGAGTCGAAGACCATGTCGAAGTTGCGCCACCCCAGTCGCTCGCAAGTTTTGCGCGACTACCTGGACTGATCCACCGTCGGCCCCACGTGGGGCCGATGGTGTCACCCGGCGGCGCGGAACTGTCCGTCGTCGCCGGGGAGGTACGGTTGCACGTCCACCACGGCCGTGAGCGGCACCGGCCCGTACAGGTGCGGAAACAGCATCGAGTCGGGGTCAGACGGCACACCCGGCTCCCATTCCAACGGTGCACCCAATCGCATCGGGTCGAGCGCCAGCAACAACACATCACGTCGGCCGGCGAACAGTCGATTCGCAGGTAGGTGAACTTGTTGGGGTGTCGACAGGTGAACGAATCCCACCTCGTCCAGCGACGGCGGCGCCACCTGACCGGCTCGCACACTTGCCTCCCAGTCCTCTATTAGGCACATGTGCACCAATATCTCGGTCATCTACACCCTCTTCTCAGGACTGGACTGTTCGGCTTCGATTGCTTCGACGCCGTCCGGCACCGTCGACGTATCGACGGGGGCAGCGGGACGCGGTCGCCGCTCGACACCACCCAACGCGACGGCGATGACGACACAGACGATGCCCACGGCCTCGGCAACGGACGGAACCTGCGCCAACACCACGAACCCCACCACCGTTGCCGTGGTCGGTAGCAGCGCCAACAGCAACGCGAATCGTGCCCTCCCCACCGTGCGCAGGACCACTTGATCGAGGGCGTAGGGGATCACGCTGGCGAGGATGCCCACACCCAGGCCCAGCAGCCACGTGAGAGGCGAGAGAAACACGGTGGCGTCGGTCAACAGTTGCGGCGTCAGCGCGAGCGGAGCAAGCACGAGGGACGCGACCACCATTCCGACCGCGAGCGAGTCCAACCCGCCACCGGTATCGGCCACGGACTTGCCCAGCAGGACGTAGCCGGCCCACAGTCCGCCCGCGAGAAGAGCGAATCCCACGCCTGCCAGTCCGACGTCCAGTCGTGCTCCCGCAACCGACGCCACACCGATGACGACCAGAAGCAGCGCGACGACGTCGCGAAGTCGACGCGACCCTAGAGCGGCCACCGAGACGGGCCCCAGGAACTCGATCGCGACGGCGGTGCCCAGCGGAATTCTTGCGATGGCTTCGTAGAACGCGAGGTTCATTCCGACGGTGACGACACCGAAGCCTCCCGCTACCACTACCGAACGGAGCGTCCATCGCGTACGCCACGGCCGACGCCAGGCCAGTAGAACGACCGCTGCGCCGGCAGCCCGCAACCATGCCACCGCTGCGGGTGAGGTGGTGTCGAAGAGGAATACACCGATAGCCGCGCCGAGATACTGGCACAGCGCGCCGACCACGAAGACGAACGGAACGACTCGCGGCGAGAACGACCGACCGCTGTGCACCTGAGTCGGCGTCGTCGGTGTCATATCCGAACCGTATCGATCAGGTGGAACGCGACGCACGAGGGTGCCCTCCACCTCCGGCGTAGTTCTGCCCACAGCGAACACGTCGGCCGCCTCTCGGCGCTCACCAGCGTGTTTCGTGTTAGTGACAACACATAGCAACCAGCGTGGGAACAACACACGAAGCCCATACGTCTGTAAGAGTGAACGAACCGCGTCGAACCGACGTGGCGGACCGACCCCAGGACCGTGATCTCATGGTCAGTACGGAGGAGTCATGCCCGGATTGTTGACCGACACCACCCTCACCGCCGCGGACCGGTGTGACCGTTGCGGGGCAGGAGCACGCGTGCGCGCTGTCCTCCCTACCGGCGGAGAATTGTTGTTCTGCCGTCACCACGCGAACGAGCACGAAGCTCGTTTGATCGAGATGAACGCCACCATCGTTGCCGATTCGGACACCGACGCCATGGCGTGATTCGACGTCGAACTGCTTGACTTCGAGCTTCTCCGACACAACGAAGGGCGGCCACCATCTCGGTGGTCGCCCTTCGTCGTGTCGGGGACGCACGGTTCACCCCGAGGCGCGGATCGTCACCACGAACGTAGGGCCGCGATTCGTTCGGTGAGCTGTTCGGCGGTGGCGATGGCGGTGGGCGGCCCGCCACAGCTTCGCCGGAGCTCTCCGTGGATGATGCCGTGCGCTTTACCTGTGCGGTGATGCTGCATCGCGACCAGTCCGTTCAGTTCCTTGCGCAAATCGGCCAACCGGGCCGCATCCGCACTACGGCCGGCAGGTGGCAGTGTGACCGGCGTTGGAGCAACCTCGGCTGTCGGCGTCGAAATCTGGGTTTCCTGACGTTTGCGAAGCAGCGCGCGCATCTGCTCGCCGTCCAGCAGACCCGGAAGTCCGAGGTAATCGGCCTCGTCGTCGCTACCGGAGAACGTCGCGGTACCAAAGGAAGATCCGTCGTAGATGACCTGGTCCAACTCGGCGTCGGCGCCGAGAGAAGTGAACGCCTTCTCCTCGTCACCGGGTTCGTCCTTCTGCTTGTTCGCGTCGATCAACAGATCGTCGTCGAGCCCGTCCTTCTCACGGTGCGGCTTGCCGATGACGTGATCGCGCTGCGCCTCGAGCTGGCTGGCGAGGTCGAGCAGCACCGGCACGGACGGCAGGAACACACTCGCGGTCTCCCCCTTGCGGCGCGATCGGACGAATCGACCGATCGCCTGCGCGAAATAGAGCGGCGTCGACGCGCTGGTCGCGTAGACACCGACAGCAAGCCGCGGAACGTCCACGCCTTCCGACACCATGCGCACTGCCACCATCCAGGTGGACGTGCCGGCACCGAACTCGGCGATACGGGACGAGGACGCTGGATCGTCGGAGAGCACCAGTGTCGGCGTCTCTCCCGTTGCCGCCTCGAGGATCGCAGCGTAGGCACGCGCGGTGGTCTGATCGGAGGCAATGACCAACCCTCCCGCGTCCGGAATGCCGCCCGCGCGCAGCTGGTGCAACCGTGTGTTCGCCGCCGTCAGTACCGACGGGACCCATTCCCCCGAGGGGTCCAGGGCGGTACGCCACGCCCGCGCAGTCTGCTCTGCGCTGAGAGGCTCACCCAGACGTGCTGCGAATTCCTCGCCCGCACTGTTTCGCCAGCGAGCTTCGCCGGAATAGGCGAGAAACACCACCGGACGCACCACGCCATCGGCGAGGGCATCGGCGTATCCATAGCTGTGATCCGGCCTCGAACGCGGCAAGCCCTGCTCGTCCGGCTCGTAGTTGACGAATGGGATGGGGCTGTCGTCGCTTCGGAACGGGGTTCCGGTGAGTGCGAGGCGGCGGGTCGCGTCGCTGTATGCCTCGCGGATCCCCTCGCCCCAGCTCTTCGCGTCTCCGCCGTGGTGGATCTCGTCGAGCACCACCAACGTGCGACGGTTCTCGGTGCGCACTCGATGTCGAGCAGGGTGCGAAGCCACTTGCGCGTAGGTGACGACGATGCCGTGGAAGTCGCTGGACGTCTGGCCGGTGCTGTTGGAGAACCTGGAGTCCAGAGCCAGGCCTACGCGCGCGGCAGCTTCCGCCCATTGGTGCTTGAGATGCTCCGTGGGTGCGACCACGGTGATCTGGTCCACCGTTCTGTCACTCAGAAGCTCCAGCGCGACACGCAGCGCGAATGTCGTCTTTCCGGCGCCCGGTGTGGCCACGGCGAGGAAATCGGTAGGGCCCGCGGACAGATATTTGGTGAGGGCCCGTCGCTGCCACGCTCGCAACGGAGTCGTGGCAACCCCGGACTGACCTGACACTTCGAGACCCCCTGCGCTGTCGGACTTTTCGCCGATATCAGCGGTCATGAACATCCCTCGTCGAGGATGTGACCCACCCGTGGCATGGAACTCCCGTTCGGCTTGTCGTCTCGTGTGCACATCCGTCGGCCAGCCTATCGCGGACCGCCGCGTGCTACCCAACCCGCAGATGACCGCCTCGAGACCCGCCTCGCAGAACTACCGCGGGGTCAGCCGAATGCCCCGATCCGAGAAATTTCACGAACATTTGCGACACACCCTGGATCTCGAGGTGTCCACCTGCCGCGCGTGGGCCATGCTGGAGAACATCATGGACGCCACCGCCGACAACCCCGACACGGCGGTCACCGATCGCACGTCGGGGCCGGTCGCGGGACGGCCCCTACGCACGGGGTGGCGAGTCGTGGCTCGCACGGCGGACAAAGCATGGTCCGATTCGATATTCGCCAAATCGGCCACGGCCGCGTTCTGGCAGACACTGTCGCTGCCGCCGCTGGTGCTGGCCCTACTGGGCTCACTCACCTACATCGCCGGGTGGTTCGGGCCGGACACCCTCGACATCATCGAGTCGAAGATCGTCACGTTCAGCAGAACGCTTTTCAGCGACAACGTGGTCGACGAGATCCTCGCCCCGACCCTGACCGACATCCTCAACAACGGTCACGGCCCGGTGGTGTCCGTCGGTTTCCTGCTGTCACTGTGGGCGGGTTCGTCGGCGATCTCGACGTTCGTCGATTCGATCGTCGAGGCCCACGGTCAGCAAGATGCGAGAAACCCGGTGTGGCAGCGGATCTTCGCCCTGCTGCTGTACGTCGCGTTCCTGATCGTCGCGGTCTTCGTGCTTCCGTTGGTCGCACTCGGGCCCACCATCATCGTGCGAGTGCTGCCACCGTCATGGGCGGAGGTGGGAACGCACGTCGTCGACTTCGCCTACTACCCGGGCGTGGGTCTCCTGCTGATCGTGGGGTTGACCACGCTGTACAAGGTGGCACTACACGCATCGCTGCCATGGCACCGGTTGCTCGGCGGGGCACTGTTGGCCGGGGTGTTCTTCATGATCGCCAGTGGCGTTCTGCGCACGTACCTCTCCTGGGTCACCGGCACCGGTTACACCTACGGCGCACTGGCCGCGCCGATCGCATTTCTGCTGTTCACGTTCTTCCTCGGCTTCGCCGTGGTGCTGGGAGCGGAATTCAACGCCACCGTTCAGGAGTTCTGGCCGGCGCGCGCGACACGCATCGAACAGATGAAGGGCTGGTTCTCCGACAAGGCCGCCGACGGCGAGTCGCCCGCGAGCACCCTCGGTCGCCTTGCGACTGCCCCGATCCGCGTCGTCCGAGCGGACCGAGGCGATCGCGATTCGTCGTGACCGGAACTGCCCGTGGCCGGAACTACTCGCCTTTCTTCATCCCGTCGTAGACCTTCTTGCAGTCAGGACACACCGGCGAGCCCGGCTTGGCGGATTTGGTCACCGGGAAGACCTCGCCGCACAGTGCGACCACGTGCGTTCCCATCACCGCACTCTCGGCGATGCGGTTCTTCTTGACGTAATGAAAGAACTTCGGCGTGTCGTCGTCGGTGGTTTCGTCGGTGGAGACGTCGGGACGTTCCTTTGTCTGCGTGCTCATCCTTCGATTATGACGGTTGTTCCCGACATCGGCGTCGCACATCTCACGACACGAGTTAATGCACAGATCGTCCAGTAGTGACACAGTGGAGTCATGGCACACGACGGCACCTCACGACAGTCCGCTCGCGACGCTGTTCGCGAGACCGTCCTGATCACCGAGGCAAAGACGTCGGTCGAGGAACAGCACCGCAAACGTGTGCGGAAGTACCTGTTCATCATGTCTTTCCGCATTCCTGCGCTGGTACTGGCCGCGTTGGCGTACAGCGCATGGCAAAACCCGTGGATCGCGATGGCCATCGTCGGCGTGTCGATTCCCCTACCGTGGATGGCCGTTCTGATCGCGAACGATCGGCCGCCTCGCACGGCCGAAGAGCCCAGCCGATACGGCTGGCACGCGAAGGACTCCAGCGCGCTGGAAGCACGGAGTCATCCGGTGGTCGACGTGGATGTCGAATCGGAGTCGTCGACGGTGATCGAGCAGCGCACCCTGTCCTGATCGAATATCGTCCTGATCGGACATCGTTCTGGTCGAACACCGTCCTGGAGGGACATCGCGATCCATCGGGATCCATACTCGAGTCCGTGACCGACTCAGTTCCTCGTGACCCGCAGTTGTCCTCCCCGATCGATCCGGACGGGCTGGTTCGTCTGGCCGACCCGATGCACGCAGCATTCGACCGCGCAGGGTTCACTGCCACCGGCATTCTCGAGGCGCTGGGCGAGCACGTACACGCAGCGCTCGGACGCGCCGAGCCCGCTCCCGTGCGTCGGCGGTGCCGGAATTTGGGTGAGCTCGGGGTACTCATCCGCTTGTTCCTGGTGTCCGACGACGTCCCCGTGGACGACGTCCGACGTGCACTGCGCCCCCTCGACGTCGGCGACGCCGTTGCCACCGGCATCCTCGAGGTCCGCGATCGAACTGTGCGAAGCCTGCTCGACATCAGGCCCCTCGATCTGGGCGTCGGCAACCGTTGGGTGGTCTCCGACCTCGACGGAAGCACACGCGACGTCCAGATCGGGTCGGACCACGTACTGGGCGTCGGACACGCGTCGCTGTCTCTGGTTCGCGGCACTCCCACGCGCGTGGTGGGCGCACCTCCGAGTGTTTTGGACCTGGGCACCGGCTGCGGCATTCAGGCGCTGCACGCAGAGCCGTACGCGCATTCGATCACCGCAACCGACGTCAGTGATCGGGCGATAGCTTTGACTCGGATGACTGCGGCCCTCAACCACCTCGAGTTCGAGACCGCCTGCGGGTCCTGGTTCGAACCGGTCGCCGGGCGCACATTCGATCGCATCGTCGCGAATCCGCCGTTCGTCGTCGGCTCCGGAGCAGTCGCACACTCCTACCGCGATTCGGGTCTCGATCTCGACGGTGCCTCTCGCCTGGTGATCGGCACCGCTCCCGAGCATCTCGCCCCGGGCGGTGTCGCGTCGCTGCTCGCATCATGGGTGCACGTCGACGGTGAGGACTGGCGCGCACGGGTGGCGTCCTGGTTGCCCGATCACGGTGTCGACGCGTGGATCGTTCAGCGCGACGTGGCCGATCCCGAGCTCTACGTGGGCACCTGGTTGCGCGACGGCGGAGCCGACCTGCGGGACGGCACCGCCGACGAGACTGCTACTGCGTGGCTCGACCATCTCGAAGCATCGTCGGTGACCGGGATCGGCTTCGGTTTCGTGTACCTCCGCGCGACCGATCGGCCGACGAGCGTTCTCGCCGAAGATCTCACACACGGGTTCGAGGATCCGCTGGGAAACGAAGCACTGGATGTGTTCGACCGCCTCGATTGGCTCCGAACCCACGACGTGCTGGACGAGCGATTCGTCGTGGCGCCGACCACGGCACTCGAAGACGTCGCCGTACCGGCGCCCGAATACGACGGCGGCGAGACAGAAGACAGCGGCGGTTGGACGACAGTGGTCCGACGCGTGCACCGCGGAGACGGTCCCGCGTGGCAGCACGAGATCGACGAGGACGGCGCAGCTCTGCTCGCCGGGATGCGGGCGGACGGGCTATCCCTGGGCGAGCTCACCGAGCTACTGGCCGCCGCGCGTGGCAGGGACGCCGAGGAACTCGGCGAGTCCGTGGCTCGGCTGGTGGCGGGACTGGTGGTGCACGGCCTGGTGCTTCCGGCCAGTTTTGCTTCCTGATCCGCCGGGGAAACGTTTCTCTCAGCAACTTCTCAGGGCTGAGTAGGCAAAACTCCAGGTCACATGGTTTTGAGCGAGGGCTCCGCGGGAACTTTTCTGTCGTGTCTCAGCGTTGGAATCTATGAGACACCACCGATCAGGAGGCACGTCATGACCAGCCCCACCACCGTTCGCCCTCGACCGAGTGATGCCGACCTGGACGCCCAGAGCCCGGCCGCAGACCTCGTTCGCGTGTACCTCAACGGCATCGGCCGTACCGCCCTGTTGACGGCAGCGGAAGAGGTCGATCTGGCGAGGAAGATCGAAGTGGGCTTGTTCGCCACCCACGTGCTCGCCACCGGGAAGCGCCTCACTCCCGCCAAGAAGCGCGACCTCGCGCTGATCGTTCGCGAGGGTCAGTCCGCGCGCGCACACCTGCTCGAAGCGAACCTCCGCCTCGTGGTGTCGTTGGCCAAGCGTTACACCGGTCGCGGCATGCCGTTGCTCGATCTCATCCAGGAGGGCAACCTGGGGTTGATTCGTGCCATGGAGAAGTTCGACTACGCCAAGGGCTTCAAGTTCTCCACGTACGCCACCTGGTGGATCCGTCAGGCCATCACCCGCGGAATGGCAGATCAGAGTCGTACCATTCGGCTCCCCGTCCACCTGGTCGAGCAGGTCAACAAGCTCGCCCGGATCAAGCGCGAACTCCACCAGCAGCTCGGCCGCGAGGCCACCGATGACGAGTTGGCAGAAGAGTCCGGCATCCCGGTCGAGAAGATCGCGGATCTGCTCGACCACAGCCGTGACCCGGTCAGCCTGGACATGCCGGTCGGAAGCGACGAGGAAGCGCCGTTGGGGGACTTCATCGAAGATTCCGAAGCGACCTCCGCCGAGAACGCCGTCATTGCCGGCCTCCTACACACCGATGTCCGCAGCGTGCTCGGGACGCTCGACGAGCGTGAGCAGCAGGTGATCCGTCTGCGCTACGGACTCGACGACGGTCAGCCGCGCACCCTCGATCAGATCGGGAAGCTGTTCGGTCTCTCGCGTGAGCGTGTACGCCAGATCGAGCGCGAGGTCATGGGCAAGCTTCGCCAGGGCGACCGCGCCGAGCGGTTGCGGTCCTACGCCAGCTGATCTCCCGAACGCGACAACGAAGGCCCCGGTCCGCCGGGGCCTTCGTTGTTGTAAACCGTGAGTTGTTGTAAACCGTGAGTCGCCTGTGAACCGGACTCAGCGCAGTCGGCGCGGACCCAGATCGATCTTGCTCGGCTCGGGCCCGATACGGATGCGGGCGTCCGTCGTCTCCGCCCCGATCGGCGATGCCAGAACCGGGTCGCACACCAGTTCACGTACTTCGCGCAGATCGTCGGCCAGGGTCGACACCCGGACGACGACGTCGACCAGCGCATTCTTGTTGACCGGCGAGGCCGTGTGATAACCGGACAGCATCGGCGCCGCGCGCGGCGCGTCGATCAGCTCCGCCGCTTCACGTTCGGTGAGTGGCAGCACGCGATAGGCCCGGTCCCCCAGTAGGTCCGACATGATCCCCGACAGCCCGAACGACACCAGCGATCCGAACGACGGGTCGTCCTGCACCCGGACCAGGCACCCGATTCCCTTCGTCGCCATCTTCTGAACGTGCAGCACCGGGACCCCCGAGGCTTCGAACAGATCGCGATACGCGCGGCCCACCGCCTCCGAGCCCACGACGTCCAAGCGAACTCCGGACAGGTCCGGTCGATGCCGCCACTGGTCGCCGGTGGCCTTGATCGCCACCGGTCCCCCCAATTCACGGGCCGCCTCCACCGCCTCGGATTCGTCCGTGACAGTTCGGAATTCAGCGATCTCGACGCCGTAGCACCGCAACAACTGCCCGGTCTCGACATCCGAGAGCCACCTCCCGGACGGGCTGTCTTCCATCCACCCTGCAACCAATGCACGGGCAGCGTCCGAATCCACTCCGGCCGGCCGCGCGACCTTGTCTGCCGGCCGGTTCACCCACGACGCGTACCGCCACGCCTTCTGCAATGCGTTGACCGCTCGCGCCGGGTCGGGATACGACGGGACCGATCCGCGTATCGGCGTGCCGTCCGCGCCCCGAACCGCCAAGACGTCCGGGATGCCCTCCGCCGCGAGGAACGTCGTCAGCACCGGCTTGATCGCACCGTGCACCGCCGCGGCCAACGCCTCGGCGTACGACTCCACTCGCACGGCGACGGGGGGCACGAACACAGCGAGAACCGCATCGACGTCGTCGGACTGCAACGCGGTGGTCACGGCATCGGCGAACTGGGTCGGCGTCGCCTGCGCGCCGACGTCCACCGGATCGGGCGCCTCCATACCCCGATCACGAGCGGCGTCGACGGCGAGCACGCCCAAGGCGGTCGAATTCCCCACCACCGCGACGCGTGGGCCGGCGGGCAGGGGCTGATAGCCGAGGAGTACCGCGCAGTCGAACAGTTCGGCGATCGAGTCGACCTGGATGACCCCGGCCTGCTCGAAGAGTGCCCGAACGATGGAGTCGTCGATGTCCGAGCCCGTCGCCAAGGCCGGCGGAACCGCACCGCGTCCGCTCTTCACCGCGACGATCGGCTTGGTACGGGCGACACGGCGCGCGAGTCGCCAGAACTTGCGCGCGTTGCCGAAGCTCTCGAGGTAGAGCAGCACCACCTCGGTCTCTTCGTCCTGGTCCCAGTACTGAAGCAGATCGTTTCCCGACAGGTCGGCACGGTTACCCGCGGAGACGAACGTCGACAGCCCCAGTAAGCGTTTCGACGCCTGGGCCAGAATCGCGATGCCCAGTGCGCCGGACTGACAGAAGAACCCCACCCGCCCGCGACCGGGAAGATTGGGCGCCAGCGTGGCATTGAGCGATACGGCAGGGTCGAGGTTGGCTACACCGAGAGCGTTGGGCCCCACCAACCGCATGCCGTGCGCCCGCGCCGAGTGCACCAGCCGTCGCTCGTTCGCTCGGCCGTCCTCCCCGCTCTCTCCGAAACCCGACGAGACGACCACCAACGCCTTGACGCCCTTGGCCAGACAGTCGTCGAGCACGGCGTCGATTTGATCCGAGGGCACCGCGGCCACCGCGAGGTCCACCTCGTCGGGGATGTCGCGCACCGTCGAATAGGCACGGACACCGCGCACCGAGGTGTGCTCCGCGTTGACGGGATAGACAGGGCCGGTGAACGATGCGCGCAGCAAATTGGTCAGCACCGCGTTCCCCACCTTCTCGGGGTCGGTCGACGCGCCGATGACGGCGACGGACCGTGGGCGCAGCACGTTGCGCACACTGCGTGCCTCGGCCGCGCCCTCGCGGGAATTACGGACCTGGACCAATGCGTCGGTGGGGTCGATGTCGAAGTCGAGACTGAGCACTCCCCCGTCGAACGTCCTACTGACCTGGTAGCCGGCCTGCCGGAACACCGTCACCATGTTGCGGTTCTCGGCCAGGACCTCCGCGATGAAGCGCCTCACTCCGTTCTCCGCTGCGGCGCCGGCGAGATGCTCCAGCAAAATGGGGCCGAGCCCACGCCCCTGGTGCGCGTCGGCGACGACGAAAGCCACCTCCGCGGAGTTTCCGTCGTCCTGCGGCAGCCGTTCGTATCGGCCGACCGCGATGATCTCGTCACCGAGGGTGGCCACCAGAGCCACCCGCGACGAGTGGTCGACCGTGGTGAAGTTCAAGATGTCGCGCTTGGGCATCGTGGGATAGGGACCGAAGTAACGCAGGTATCGAGTCCGTTCGGACAGCTTGCCGTGGAACTCGACCAACGCGTCGGCGTCATCGGGAACGATCGGGCGCAGATGCACCACCCGTCCGTCGGACGCCAGCACGTCCGCTGCCCAGTGCCTGGGGTAGTTCGCTGCGCGCTCACGTTCGCGCGCCTTCGGATCGAGCGGCGGCGGCGCAGCGGCGTCAGTCACGCGGATCCTCCGGATCGAGTCCCAGCAACGGGTAGACGGCACGCCGGGTGGCGACGATGGCGGTGTCGATGCGCGAGACGGCTCGGTCGACGTGCTCGACCCCCGACTCGGGTGAGCCGCCCGGCCCGTCCCACGGTGGATAGTCGATGTCGCCGTCGTCGCTCATCGTCGACGGCAGATCGATACTGGGCGCCGCGCCGCGCACCTTGTCGTGCCACTCGGTGGGTATCGCGGTGGTGGGGTCGATGTCGTTGTCGAGCACGGCGGCCAACAGATGGGTCCACGCCCTGGGCACGACGCGCACCAGGCCGTAACCACCGCCGCCGACGGCGAGCCACCGTCCTTCGCACAGTTGGTCGGCCAGGGTGCGCATCGCGACGAAAACGGCACGCTGACCGTCCACGGTGAGGGAAAGATCGGCCAACGGATCCTCGCGGTGACTGTCGACGCCGCACTGGCTCACGATGATCTGCGGCTTGAACGCCGTCACAGCGCCCGGGACTACTGCATGAAACGCTCTGAGCCACAATCGGTCTGCGGTTCCGGGCAGGACGGGCACGTTGACAGCCGTACCTTCCGCGGCCTCGACCCCAACTTCGGCGGACCATCCCGTGTTGGGCCAGAGCGTGGCCGGGTGCTGGTGGACCGACACCGTCATCACTCGTGGATCCGCGAGAAACGCCGCCTGGACGCCGTCCCCGTGATGGGCGTCGACGTCGATGTAGGCGATCCGGTCGTAGCCGTTGTCCAGCAACCATGAAATGGCGATGGCGGCATCGTTGTAGACGCAGAAGCCCGATGCCCAGTCGGCCATGGCGTGATGCATCCCGCCGCCGATGCTCACCGCACGCCGCGACGCGCCCGACGCGATCGCCCGGGCGGCAGTCAACGTTCCGCCGGCGATCACCGCACTGGCGGAGTGCATGTCGGGAAATATCGGGTTGTCCTCCGATCCCAGCCCATGAGCGACCTCTGCCGTGCGAGCTCCCATCGGCAGGTCGATCGGCGCTCGCTTGACAGCGTCGAGGTATCCCGAGGTGTGAATGCGCAGGAGCTCGGCGTCCGTCGCGGCGACAGGTGCAAGTAGTTCGGCACCGTCGAGAAGACCGATACCGCGCGCCAGATCCATCGTGAGGGCGAGCCTCGTCGGGTTCATGGGATGGTCGTCGCTCCACCGATAGGACAGATAGTCCTCGCTCCAGACCAGAGCAGGCGGCTCTGAATACGGCGGGGTTGTCGTGGACGACCGGTTGGGCATGATGCTCAACCTACGTGTCCGATTCGACGTTGGTGATCGACTCGCTAACACCCCATCGGCGGGCCGCTACCCGCAGGACGCGGCAGAAACACGACATCGGGTGTGTACCGGTAGAATCCACAACGACGAAGGGTGTGATTGTGAAGGATCTGGTGGACACCACCGAGATGTATCTCCGGACCATCTACGACTTGGAGGAAGAAGGCGTGGTGCCGTTGCGCGCCCGCATCGCCGAGCGCCTCGAGCAGAGTGGCCCCACGGTGAGCCAGACCGTTGCTCGTATGGAGCGCGACGGCTTGCTCCTGGTCGCCGGTGATCGGCACCTCCAACTGACCGAGAAGGGCCGCGAACTAGCGGTCTCGGTCATGCGCAAGCATCGCCTCGCCGAGCGTCTGCTGGTCGACATCATCGGCCTGCGCTGGGAGGACGTTCACGCCGAGGCATGCCGGTGGGAACACGTGATGAGCGAGGAGGTCGAGCGCCGTTTGGTCGAGGTGCTGGACAACCCCACCACCTCGCCGTACGGCAACCCGATTCCCGGGCTGGCCCAGCTCGGCTCGTCGCGGCCCGCCGCACAGCCGGAGGATCTGGTGCGTTTGAGCGACATCACGCCCGGCTCACCCACGGCCGTGGTGGTGCGTCGACTGGCCGAGTACGTCCAGTCCGATCCGGACACCATCGCCAGGTTGCGCGAGGCCGGTGTGGTTCCCGATGCTCGCGTCACCGTCTCGGTCACTCCCGGTGCGGTGACCATCACCGTGCCCGGTCACGACGACGTCGATCTGTCCGAGGAGATGGCTCACGCCGTTCAGGTCAGAACCATCTGACGCCCGCCTGACGAGTCCGACGAGACAGCAGCAGGGAGCCCTTTCAGTGAAGTTCATGGTCACCGGCGGAGCCGGATATGTCGGCAGCGTGTGCGCGGCGGTGCTGATGGAGAACGGGCACGAGGTGGTGGTCGTCGACGACCTCTCCACGGGAAACGCCGACGGTGTGCCGGACGGCGCACGATTGATCGAGGGCACTGTCGCCGAAGTCGTGTCCTCGGTCCTGGGGGCCGAGAAGGTCGACGGTGTCCTGCATTTCGCTGCGCAGTCGTTGGTCGGCGAATCGGTCGAGAAGCCCGAGAAGTACTGGCGAGGGAACCTGGGGGCCGCACTCGAACTGCTCGATGCGATCGTGGCGCACGGCGTCCCGCGTCTGGTCTTCTCCTCGACCGCGGCAACGTACGGTGAGCCCCAGAGCACTCCGATCACCGAGGACTTCCCTACGCAGCCCACCAATCCGTACGGTGCCAGCAAACTCGCGATCGACAACGCGATCACCGGGTACACCGCCGCCCACGGGTTCGGCGCCACCAGCCTCCGGTACTTCAACGTCGCAGGCGCGCACGCAGGCCTCGGTGAGAATCGCGTGGTGGAGACGCACCTGATCCCGCTGGTGCTGCAGGTGGCACTGGGACACCGCGACGCGATTTCCGTCTTCGGAACGGATTGGCCCACGCCGGACGGCACTGCCGTTCGTGACTATATTCATGTGCGCGACCTTGCCGATGCACACCTGCGCGCACTCTCGCAGAGCACCCCCGGCAGCCACCGGATCTTCAACCTCGGTAGCGGCGAGGGATTTTCGGTTCGTGAGGTCATCGACTCCTGTCGCCGCGTGACCGGTGTCGACATCGCGGTGAAGGACGCTCCTCGCCGTGCCGGCGACCCCGCGGTCCTGGTGGCCTCGAGCGCCAAGGCGATGGCAGAACTGGGGTGGCAACCTCAGCTCACCGATCTCGACGTCATCGTCGCCGATGCGTGGGAGTTCCTGCAATCCCTCGGCGACCGAGCGCACTCCGCTCGGCGCTGAGATCTAGCGCTCCACGTCGGGTGGTAGATCGACGCCGAAATCGTTCGCGAGTTCGCGGGCGGAGAGCACGAGTTCCCGGACGACGGTGGGCCGCACACCGTTCTGCAAGGCGGTGTCCAACAACAGGGCCAGCCGATACGACGGGTCGGCGTCGAGTGCAATCTCGAGCGCGACCCCGGCCAACGGGCCTTCACCCCGCAAGTACGACCACACGGCGAGCATGGTCGCGGGGTGCGCTCGGTCCGGTCCCATCACCCGAGTCGTCAGGTGTACCCAAACCTGTTCCGTGACAGGTCCGAGGTCGGTGGAGGCGAGAGCGAGCAACGCATCGCGCACCGCGGTGGTACCGATGGCGAACATCGTGCGCGCTGCGGTGAGATGATCGAGGTCGCCGGTCTCGTTCACCGAGATCAGGTCCTCGACGGTGTCGTACAGCAACTCCGCGGGCGCCTTCACCTCGCACTCGAGTTCGACGCTGTCTCGACTGACCTCGAATCGTGCGCACTCCGCCGCTGGAGCGAGCGCCAGAAGCTCCGTCAGCTCGTTTCGCGACGCCCTGATCTGCCGCCCGGACATCACGCGGGATGCGGCGACCTGCGATGCACTCGGTTCCTCCAGTGTTCCCGCTCTGCTGTCTCCGCCCAGGCTGGTCCAGGTGGTACCCGCCGTCAGATGTGCCACGTGGTGGACACCCAGCAAGTCGATTCCCAGCGGTAACAGCGTCCCTGCCAGCGCGTCTGCGAGCACCTCGTACGGCATCACGAATCGAGATCCCGTGATCAGCACCGCGATGACGGCGTCGAACCCTTCACGCTCGCAGACCTCACCACATCGGTGGATGACCTCGGCCAATTCGGGAGAGTCCAGTCGCGGCGGCAGGTCCTGACGCATGCATACCTCGACGGTGGTGCCGGAGAGTCCGGATCTCATGCAGACCAGGACCATCGAGCGTTCCGGAACGAAACCGAGAAGCGCGGGAACGGCCGCGATGAGCTCCCCCACGGAAGAGACGACGGGAGGGTCGAGTTGATCGCACTTCTCTCGGCTCGCGTTCGAGCTGTAACGGTGGGCGGGATACGGGCGTCTGGTCATGTCGCAGAACTGTCCTCGCCGACTCAGCCACCGACGGGAGCCCGACCTGGGCCTGAGAAATCCCCCTGTGGAGCACGCCGACCCGGGGATGAACATCCCCGGCACGGTGCGACTCGACGTCCTACCCGCCGGCCTGGACCTTCTGAACCGCCGCGGTGAAGAGGCGGTCGAGAGTCGCGGCGTCGGGATCCATCTCACCGAACGACATGGTGGTGGCCGTGATACGGATGTCATCGACCTGCGCGATCAGGGACAGCATCGATTGGGTGACCTCGCGAGCCTGCCCGCCGGAGGTGACCGTACGGCGTAGTGCTGCGGTGTCCGCTCCGCCGAGGGGCTTCGGCGGCACCAGCTCGGTGGACACGGTGGTTTCCACCCCGTTCGAGCTCGCCGTCACATCGGAACACTGCTCCCACACAGCTTTTCGATCTTCCAAAGAGGTGTTCACCCGAGCCAATTCGACCGAGATGGTAGCTCTGCTGTCCGGACCCGTACCCACCACGAGCGAGGTGGAATCGGGGTCGGATCCGCGCGGCTCGGGCTTGCACCCCGCAGGATCGACGGACGCACCGGTGGCGATACCGTCCAGATCCTGCGCCGCCTGGGCAACCGCCTGCGGAGGAAGAACGACGGCTTGGTACTCCGCCGGAAAGATGGACGGGTCGATCGTCAGTGCCGTCAACGACCCCGACATGGCCGACGCAGAAGACGAGGGCGGAGTAGACAAGGGCAGGGTGGACGACGGTGGGGTCGAACTCGGCGCCGTACTTGTCGACGACAACGGCGGCGGCGCGGTCGCTCCGGGCTCCGGCACTCCGGAGACCGTGGACCCGCCGCAGCCCACCAGGACGAACATCGATATCGCCGCGACCGCCACACCCGCCGTGCGGATGGGACCGCCCGAAGTTCGAGCGGACGGTGTCGATCCGGCTACAGAAGTCACGCCTCGAGCGTGCCACAGCCGACGTAGTGCGGCGTCGACCCACACCGGGCAGTCACCAACCTGTTACCCGGCGTGGGTCGTGAGCCGAACGCAAGAAAGACGATCAGGAACCGCGAGCGATCCATTCCTCGAGGTGTGGCGACTCGTCGGCGATGGACGTGCCGTCGCCGTGTCCGGTGTTCACGACCGTCTCGGGCGGCAACGCGAACAATCGCTCGCGAATGCTGCCGATGATGGTCGGGAAATCCGAGTACGACCGTCCCGTCGCACCCGGACCACCGGAGAACAGGGTGTCACCGCTGAAGAGTTGGCCCACCTCCGGCAGATAGAGGCAGCTCGACCCCGGCGAGTGGCCGGGTGTGTGCAGAACCCGGATTTCGGTGCCGGCCACCGAAATCCGATCGTCGTCTTCGAGATCGCGGTGTTGCACGGACGGATGCGTCATCTGCCACAACACATCGTCCGCCGGGTGCAGCAGAATCGGCGCGTCCAGCCGCTCCGACAACTGGGGCGCCACGGTGACGTGATCATCGTGTCCGTGCGTACAGATCACGGCCACCACCGTGCGACCGCCGACCGCATCGATGATGGGGTCGGCGTCGTGTGCGGCGTCGACGATCACCACCTCGGAGTCGTCACCGATGATCCAGATGTTGTTGTCGACGTCCCAGGTGCCGCCGTCCAGGCTGAATGTCCCGGACGTCACGACACGCTCGACCCGAAATCCTGCGGGGGGCGTCACAACACCACGACCGATCGCAGCACGGCACCCTTGTGCATGGTCTCGAACGCCGACTCCACATCGTCGAGCGAAATGCGTTCGGTGACGAACTTCTCGAGCGGCAGTCGACCCTGCTGGTACAGGTCCACCAGCATCGGGAAATCACGCTCGGGAAGGCAGTCTCCGTACCATGACGATTTGAGCGATCCGCCGCGACTGAAGAAGTCGATCAACGGCATCTCGAGCGTCATGTCCGGCGTCGGAACGCCTACCAGCACCACGGTGCCGGCCAGGTCGCGCGCGTAGAACGCCTGCTTCCACGTTTCGGGGCGGCCGACGGCGTCGATCACCACGTCCGCGCCGAAACCACCGGTCAATTCCTGAATGGCTTCAACGGCGTCCACGGCGGAGGCATCGACGGTGTGGGTGGCGCCAAGGCCGGAAGCCCACTCCAGCTTTCCCTTGTCGCGATCGACCGCGATGATCGTGCCGGCACCTGCCAGTCGAGCGCCCGCGATCGCCGCGTCGCCGACACCGCCGCAGCCGATCACGGCGACCGAGTCGCCGCGCCCGACGTTCCCGGTGTTCATCGCCGCGCCGAGCCCGGCCATGACACCGCATCCGAGCAGCCCGACCACTGCCGGATCGGCGGACGGATCCACCTTGGTGCACTGGCCCTCGTGCACCAGCGTCTTGTCCGCGAATGCGCCGATTCCCAGTGCAGGTGACAGTTCCGTACCGTCTTCGAGCGTCATCTTCTGGGAGGCGTTGTGAGTGTCGAAGCAGTACCAAGGCTCACCGCGCTTGCAAGCACGGCACTGGCCGCAGACCGCGCGCCAGTTGAGGACGACGAAGTCACCGACCTCGACATGGGTCACCGCGTCGCCGACGGTCTCCACGACACCCGCTGCCTCGTGACCCAGCAGGAACGGAAACTCGTCGTTGATCCCGCCTTCGCGGTAGTGCAGGTCGGTATGACACACCCCGCAGGCCTGGATGTCGACGATCACGTCATTGGGCCCCGGGTCCGGGATGACGACGGTCTCGACCGACACCGGCGCGCCTTTACTTCGAGCGACGACGCCGCGGACCTGCTGTGACATGTAATGCCTCCATCGTGGTGGTGAGAGTCTGACGATCACCCTAACTATTCACCGATGCGCGCGTGTGCATCAGTCGTGTTCACCCAACCGTGACACGGACGGCACACCTCATTCTCGCGAGGGGAGTAACTGTTGAACGATGTCGGATCAACTCGAATACGACCTGGTCGTCATCGGTTCAGGACCGGGCGGTCAGAAGGCTGCCATCGCTGCGGCGAAACTGGGTAAACGTGTCGCCATCGTCGAGAAAGGCAGCATGCTCGGCGGGGTGTGTGTACAGACGGGAACCATTCCGTCCAAGACCCTGCGTGAGGCGGTGCTATACCTCACCGGTCTGAATCAGCGCGAGCTCTACGGCGCCAGCTATCGGGTCAAGGCCAACATCACGCCCTCGGATCTCCTCGCTCGTACCTCGCACGTGATCGGCAAGGAAGTCGAGGTGGTTCGGTCGCAGCTGTTGCGCAACCGGATCGAGATGATCACCGGAGAGGGACGTTTCGTCGACGCACACACCATCGCAATCGACGACCGCAGCCGCGGTGAACGCATCACGGTGGGAGCGAAGAACGTCGTCATCGCCACAGGGACCGCCCCGGCCCGGCCCGAGGACGTCGAGTTCGACAACTACCGGGTGCTCGACTCCGACGGCATTCTGGACCTGCAGTTCATTCCGTCGTCGATGGTGGTGGTCGGAGCGGGTGTCATCGGCATCGAGTACGCGTCGATGTTCGCCGCCCTGGGCTGCAAGGTCACCGTCGTGGAGAAGCGGGACTCGATGCTCGACTTCTGCGACCGCGAGATCGTCGAGTCGTTGCAGTTCCACCTCCGCGACCTCGCCGTCACGTTCCGCTTCGGCGAGGCCGTCACCGCCGTCGACGTCGGTCCGGCCGGCACGGTCACGACACTGGCGAGCGGCAAGAAGATTCCCGCCGAGACCGTCATGTATTCGGCGGGCAGACAGGGCATGACCGACAGCCTCGACCTGGACAAGGCCGGCCTCGAGGCCGATGCACGCGGACGCATCTTCGTCGACGACAACTTCCAGACCAAGGTGGACTCGATCTATGCCGTGGGCGACGTCATCGGGTTCCCCGCACTGGCCGCGACCTCGATGGATCAGGGTCGCCTCGCGGCGTATCACGCGTTCGGCGAGCCCAGCAAGAAGCTGACCGACCTCCAGCCCATCGGGATCTACTCCATTCCGGAGGTCTCGTACGTGGGAGCCACGGAGGTCGAGCTGACCAAGCAGTCCATCCCCTACGAGGTGGGGGTGTCGCGATACCGGGAGCTCGCCCGCGGTCAAATTGCCGGCGACACGCACGGCATGCTCAAGCTGATCGTTTCCACCGAGGATCGACGCATCCTGGGAGTGCACATCTTCGGATCCGGCGCCACCGATCTCGTCCATATCGGCCAGGCCATCATGGGGTGCGGCGGCACGGTGGACTACCTCGTCGATGCCGTGTTCAACTACCCCACCATGTCCGAGGCCTACAAGGTGGCCGCGCTCGACGTCGCCAACAAGATCCGCGCACTCGAGGCGTTCACGCTGTAGGGAATTACGCTGTCGGTCTTGTCGTTGCCACTCATGATTACAGGCGTGCGAGAAGTGCAGTGTCGAGCATGGGAAACTGGGGTAACCGTTTTCCGGACGCGGCGACGAGAAAGGACACCGGCATGGACGAGAAGTCGAGGATGTACGAGCTGGAGTTTCCGGCGCCACGGGTTGCGTCCGAGGACGGCGTCGGGCCCGTTCTCGTCCACGGGCTCGAAGGCTTCTCCGATGCCGGTCATGCGGTGAAGCTGGCCACGACGCACCTGCGTGAGACGCTCGAGACCGAATTGGTCGCGTCGTTCGACGTGGACGAACTGCTCGACTACCGCTCACGTCGGCCGATGATGACGTTCTCATCGGATCACTTCTCCGATTACGACGAGCCGCAGTTGAATCTGTATGCCGTGCAGGATGCAGTCGGGACCCCGTTTTTGCTGCTGGCCGGTCTCGAACCTGATCTGAAGTGGGAAAAGTTCACCACCGCGGTACGCCTACTGTCCGAACAACTGGGCGTTCGGCGGACCATAGGCCTGAACTCGATCCCCATGGCCGTGCCTCACACACGACCGCTGGGGGTCACTGCGCACTCCAGCGATACCGAGCTGGTGGGAGATCACCACAAGTGGTCCGGTGAGCTGCAGGTGCCTGCCAGTGCGTCGTCGCTCCTCGAATATCGGATGGCACAGCACGGCCATCAGTCCATGGGGTTTTCGGTGCACGTGCCTCATTACCTCGCGCAGACGTCCTACCCCAGTGCGGCGGAGACACTGCTCGAGCTGGTTGCCGAGTCGTCACAGCTCACCATTCCCCTCGGTGCTCTCACCGAGTCGGCGGCACGGGTGCGCGAGCAGGTGGACCAGCATGTCGAGGGCAACCCGGAAGTTCAGTCGGTGGTGAGCGCGCTCGAGCGTCAGTACGACACTTTCGTGACCGCGCAGGAACAGCAATCGACGCTTCTCGCCGCAGACGAGGAACTGCCCAGTGGTGACGAGTTGGGCGCCGAATTCGAGAAGTTCCTGGCGGAACAAACCGACTTCGTCGAAGACGAGGGCAAGAGCGGCGAGGGCACCGAGGGCAGCGGAGAGGGTCGGGGCGAAACCGACCGACCCTGACGGAAAAGTTCTTACGCAGTCGTAACCCCGCGGCCGCGCGGACGCAGGTGCTCGGGTTTACGCTCGGTCGGCGGGCACACTCGTCCGCCGACCGAAAGGGGCATCGATGCCCGAGACGCGACTCCGTGCCCTGCGCACGGTTCCCGACGCGGAACCCAGGCTCCACTTTCGCACCATTCACGGGTACCGCCGAGCGTTTCGGATGGCAGGCGAGGGCCCGGTAGTGCTGTTGATCCACGGGATCGGTGACAGCTCGGAAACGTGGACGGATGTACTCCCCCACCTGGCGTCGAAATATACGGTCATCGCGCCCGACCTGCTCGGCCACGGCCTCAGCGACAAGCCGCGCGCCGACTACTCGGTCGCTGCGTACGCGAACGGCATTCGCGACCTGCTGGTCACACTCGGTATCGAGTCGGTCTCCGTGGTCGGACACTCGCTCGGCGGCGGCGTCGCCATGCAGTTCGGTTATCAATTCCCCGAGATGGTCGAGCGGTTGGTCCTGGTCTCCGCGGGTGGAGTCACCAAGGACGTGCACCCCGCCCTTCGGTTGATGGCCACGCCCGTGGTCAACGAGGCGTTCAAGCTCCTGCGTTTGCCGGGCGCGATGTCGCTGCTCGGTCTCGCGGGTTCCGTGATCGACAAACTCGACGGCACCCCGTTCCATCCCGGGGCCATCGTCCACGACACGCCCGACTTGTTCCGGGTTCTGAACAACCTGCTCGACTCCACGGCATACGACGCATACCTGCGGACGCTCCGCGCGGTCGTCGACTGGCGGGGTCAGGTGGTAACCATGCTGGATCGGTGTTATCTCACCGAGAACCTGCCGGTGCAGCTGATCTGGGGTGACGAGGACACAGTCATTCCGGTGGGCCATGCTCACCTTGCACATGCAGCAATGCCGGGTTCGCGCATGGACGTCTTCCACGGAGCCGGACACTTTCCGTACCGGGACGATCCGATGCGCTTCCTCGACGTTCTCGAGGGCTTCTTCAGCACGACGATGCCGCTTCAATTCGACGAGCAGCGATGGCGGCAGATGCTGGTGGACGGCGTCGGCGAGGACACGATTGCCGGGAGCGCCACCACCCGGCAGGCGGTGTTGGGTGCCATGGGTTCGGACGAGCGGTCCGCTACGTAGCCTGTAGGACATGCTGCTGACCGAGATGCTCCCCGAGTCCGCGTCGGCCGACGAACTGTACGACGCGTTCACCACCTGGGTCTCCGAGCGCGGAGTGGAACTCTATCCGCTGCAGGACGAAGCGGTCATCGAACTCGTGTCGGGCAACAACGTCATCCTTGCCACCCCCACCGGGTCCGGAAAATCGATGGTGGCGATCGCGGCTCACTTCGCGGCCTACGCCGCCGGCATTCGATCGTTCTACACCGCGCCCATCAAGGCGTTGGTCAGCGAGAAATTCTTCGCCCTGTGCGAGATCTTCGGAGCGGACAACGTCGGCATGGTCACCGGCGACGCATCGGTCAACGCCTCCGCTCCCATCATCTGCGCCACCGCAGAGATCGTCGCCAACATGGCGTTGCGCGAAGGAGCCGACTCGTCCATCGGCCAGGTGATCATGGACGAGTTCCACTACTACTCCGAGCCGGACCGCGGATGGGCGTGGCAAGTTCCGCTCATCGAACTTCCCCACGCTCAATTTCTGCTCATGTCCGCCACTCTGGGCGACGTATCGTTTTTCCGCGATGATCTCCACCGGCGCACCGGCCGTGTCACGACGATTGTCGAAGGCTCGGAACGTCCTGTGCCACTGATGTTCTCCTACCGCCTGACTCCCGTGGTCGAAACCATCGAGGAGCTCGTTTCCACTCACCTCGCCCCGGTGTACGTCGTCCACTTCACCCAGGCCTCCGCACTCGAGCGCGCTCAGGCTCTGACGTCGATCACGGTCGCGTCGAAAGAGACCAAGGCGGCCATCGCGGACGCCATCGGCGGCTTCCGTTTCACCACCGGCTTCGGTAAGACGTTGTCCCGCTTGGTGCGCCACGGAATCGGCGTGCACCACGCCGGGATGCTGCCGCGATATCGACGGCTCGTGGAGAAGCTCGCGCAAGAAGGACTACTGGCGGTGATCTGCGGCACCGACACCCTCGGCGTCGGCATCAACGTGCCCATCCGCACTGTGCTGCTGACCGGACTCACCAAGTACGACGGCGTTCGCACCCGTCAGCTTCGGGCCCGCGAATTTCACCAGATCGCCGGACGAGCAGGGCGAGCTGGATACGACACCCTCGGCACCGTCATGGTGCAAGCCCCGGAGCACGAGGTGGAGAACGCCCGTCTGGTGGCCAAGGCGGGGGACGACCCCAAGAAGCTCAAGCGCATCCAGCGCAAGAAGGCACCCGACGGGTTCGTCTCGTGGGGCAAGCCGAGTTTCGAACGCATCATCGCTGCCAGCCCCGAGCCGCTCACCTCACGTTTCTCGGTGAACAACTCGATGCTCCTCAATGTCATCGCACGCCCCGGAAGCTGCTTCGACGCCATGCGACACCTGCTCGAGGACAACCACGAGACCAGGGCAGCGCAGCGGCGCCACATCCTGCAGACCGTGCGGCTCTACCGAGGATTGCGCGACGCCGGCATTGTCGAACAGCTCTCCGAGCCGGACGAGGATGGCCGTACCGCACGACTGACGGTGGATCTGCAGCGCGACTTCGCCCTGAATCAGCCGTTGTCCACGTTCGCCCTGGCGTCGTTCGAGCTTCTCGACCGCGAGTCACCGTCGTACGCTCTCGATGTCGTGTCGGTCATCGAGGCAACGCTCGACGATCCTCGTCAGATTCTGATGGCCCAACAACATTCGGCGCGCGGCGAAGCTGTGGCGCAGATGAAGGCCGACGGTCTCGAGTACGAAGAGCGCATGGAACTTCTCGAAGAAGTGACATGGCCGAAGCCGTTGGACGAGTTGCTGCGACCCGCGTTCGACATCTATCGCGGTGGTCACCCCTGGCTCTCGGAGTTCGGCCTGTCCCCGAAATCGGTGGTGCGCGACATGATCGAGAAGTCCATGACCTTCACCGAACTCATCTCCCACTACGGTCTGTCCCGTTCCGAGGGGTCGGTGCTGCGCTACCTCGCCGACGCATATCGCGCCCTGCGTCAAACGGTTCCGCCCGAAGCTCGTACCGAAGATGTTCAGGACATCACCGAATGGCTCGGCGAGACAGTGCGGCAGGTGGATTCGAGTCTCCTCGACGAGTGGGAAAATCTCACCGACCCCACGTTCGACGACGACGGCACACCCGTCGTCGCATACGGCGCCGATACCCCCAAGCCCATCTCGGCCAATCCGCGTGCGTTTCGAATCATGGTGCGTAACGCCCTGTTCCGTCGTCTCGAGTTAGCGTCGCGCAAGCGGTGGGACCTGCTCGAAGAACTGGGCGACGACGTGGACTGGCAGGACGAGCTGACCCCGTACTTCGATGAGTACGGCGAAATCGGCATGACGCCCTCGGCCCGCGGACCCCACCTGTTCACCTTCGTCGCCACTCGCGACGAGACCACCGCCCGCCAGGTGCTCGACGATCCGGCCGGTGATCACGGCTGGTCGCTCGACGCCACCGTGGACGTCGAGGAGTCCGACGCGGCCGCTGAAGTGATCTTCGACGACATCATGGTCACGGCAGGCTGAGTAGACGAAGACGCGGGGTTTAGAGTGGCCGTCATGACTCTCGATGCACAGGTTGTCCGAGTGTTCGCCGACGAATCGGGTCAGTGGGGCAATCCCCTAGGCATCGTCGACGCCGGCCGCATATCCGAGGACGAGTATCAGTCCGTTGCGGAAGAACTGGGCTTCAGCGAGACGGTGTTCCTCGACTTTCCGGACGGACCGCGGACGAGCGTCGATGTGCGCATCTTCACCCCGGCAACGGAATTGCCCTTCGCCGGCCATCCATCGGTGGGGACGGCAGTGTGGCTCGCCGCCCGAGGAACGCCGGTGCACTCGCTCGCCGTCCCGGCGGGTGAGGTGCGTGTTCGCGTCGAGGACAGCTCCGCATGGGTACGAGCGCGCGCGGACTGGGCACCACTGTTCGATCTGCGCGAACTGTCCACACCCGGCGACGTGGACGCACTGAACGCCGCGGACACCGACGAGGATGCCGGTCACCTCTACTACTGGGCGTGGGCCGATCGCGAGCAGACGAGTGTCCGTGCGCGCATGTTCGCCCCGAGCCTCGGAGTGCCCGAAGACGAAGCTACGGGCGCTGCCGCCGTGCGACTCACCGACGCGGTGGGTCGGGGCGTATCGATCGTGCAGGGCCGCGGTTCACATCTGACCACGGCTGTGCTCGAGGACGGATGGATCGAACTCGGCGGCCGGGTCGTGGCGGACTCACCGCGCACGGTGACCGTCGGCTAAGAGATCGTCACCGCGATCTCTCGTCCCAGCTCGACACCGTCGGACAGTGGTAGGTGATCGCCGCTCCAGAACCGTCCCGGGTCGTACCAATTGGCCTGTCGACGAGGCGGTTTCAGCCCCAGTTTGTCGAATGGCTTCAACGGCGTCGGGGACTGACGCGGATGCAGCAGACCCATGGCCTCGTACGTCAGAGCGACCACCTCGGCGCAGTAGGCGGTGTCCAGCGTCATCGCGTCGCCACTCTTCTTCCATGGATTAGCGGGCAACCGTCCGGCGAACCATCGACCGGCGAGGCGAGCTGTCGTCGGGAAGGCCGTCCCGTCGAGACGCGCGATGGTGCGCATCAGGTCGTCTTCCTGGGCGGAGGTCGCTGGAGTCTGCAACTGACGGAACCAGCACTGCTGGGCGTAGGTGGCCCCCCAGTGCGTGACGGCGGCGGTGAGATCGTGCAGTTGCACGCCGCGCTGGTGCCGGCCCGTCCACATGTCCGGAAGCGAGCGGCCCAGCTCTGCGTGCCACATCAGCGGCGGAAGATCGTCGAGCACCACCGCCATGCCGACATGGTTGACCGGGCTGTTGGTGAGGGTCTGAATCGCCCGATCGGCGGCAGACCTACCGCGGAAGATCCAGAGGTCACCGGTACGCGTGAGGTCTGCCGCGGTGACCAGGTCCACCGAATGCATTCCGTCGACGCTCATCGCCGGGAGTTTAGTAGGACCACAGCTAGTCTGCCTGCATGGCACGATCACCGTCTCCGCGCACGTGGCTCAAGCTCGCGGGACTCGCCGGGGCCGTCGGTGTGGCTGCCACCGGAGTCGTCGTCGCGCGCTCGGAACGCCGGCGACACAGTTACGAACCCGACGAGATCCGCGAGCGCCTGCACCAACGGCTCGCGGTGGCCACGTCCGCTGCCGACGCAACGCGTATCTCGGAGCCATCACCCGCCAGTCGTCGGTCGCGCTGGAGACGGGGCATCCGGCGACATGACGGGTGATCTCCTGTACTCGGCAATGATCACACCGGAGGAGAACTCACGCAGCCTCGAGCGAACGAACGGTCTGGCGCCATAGCAGGCCCCGCCGAACAGCGGTACACCGTCGCCGAGGACAACGGGGTTGATCTTGAGAACGAGGTGGTCGATCTCGTCGATCAGTGCCCCCGCGAGTGCGCCGCCGCCGGCCAACCAGATCCCGGAACCATCGAGACCCCGTAGCCCCCGAACCGTCGCCAGCGGATCGGTGGTCACGGTGACATCGGCATGGTCGACGTGGTGATGCCGAGACGCCACGAACTGCTGAAGATGCGGATACGGGCTGCCGATCCCCACATCCAGCGCGGGAGTGTAGGTGTTCCACCCCATGATCACTGTGCCGAATCGGCTGTTGTCGGACTGCAGACCTACCGCCGACTGCACGTGGCCGGGTAGGGCGTCGGTGAACTCGTTCAGGACCACTTCCATGTGGTCGCCCTCGATCGGGAACGCGCTCCAGTCGCCGTCGGGGGCCGCGATCTTTCCGTCCAAGCTGGTAGCGATGTAGTACGTGAGGTCTCGCACTGGGCTCCCCTGTTCTCGTGTCGGCGAACGGGACGCTACCGGCTCACCGACGATATGCGCGCGCGATTTTTCGGGTCCGTCGAACTGCTCAGAATCACCAGTTGCCCTGTCGCTCTGGTCATGGCGACGTAACGGTCCACAGCGCCCGATGTTCCGTCACCGAACTGCTCCGGATCTACCAGGACGACCAGATCGAACTCGAGTCCTTTGGCCGATTCGGGGGTGAGCGAGTGCACGCGTGAGGTGGGCACGAACGTCGAATCACCGATGACACAGGCAGTTCCGACGACGTGGTCGGCACACCACCGGTCAAGTGTCGCCGCGAGGTCGACAGTCGAACCGTGGATCACGGGGACGCCCGTACTTCGCACTGACATCGGCACGTTCGCGTCGGGAAGCGCAGCGCGGATGACAACTTCGGCCTCCTCCATCACTTCGCTCGGGGTGCGATAGTTGATGTGCAGTGAGTTGACTGTCACCGAGTCGAGTCCGACACGCTGCATACGATCACGCCATTGTTCGGCGAATCCGCGGCGGGCCTGTGCCCGATCGCCGACGACGGTGAGGCTTCCGGACGGACAGCGGGACAACACCATCTGCCACTGGGCGTCCGTCAATTCCTGCGCCTCGTCCACGACGACGTGGGCGAACGGTCCGGACAGCGGGTCTCTTTCTTGTGCTTCGAGGACGGAGTGGTCCACGAGTGCAGCGCGGATTCCTCCCTGCCGAAGTTGCGCGGCCATGAGCTCGTCGTCGTCCGCGGCGACGAGGTCGTCGACCACCCGGTCCATCCGAGCGCGCTCGGCTGCCAACTCGGCAGCACGGCGCGCTCGACGCCGCGATGCCCCCGGATCGCCGAGCCGTCGCCGTGCCGCATCGAGCAACGGTAGGTCCGACTCCGTCCACGCAAGCGGATCGGCACGTTGCAGTAGTCGAACCTCGTCGGGTCCGAGCCACGGAGCGCAGAGTCGCAGATACGCAGGAACCGACCACAGGTCCGCGACCAGATCCGCGGGCTCGACCAGGGTCCATGCACTGTCGAGAGCGCTGCGCAGTTCGTCGTTCTCGATCAACGACTGCCGCACCTGATGGTCGGAGGCGTCGCCGACGTACTTTCCCATAAGTATCGTGACCAGCAAGTCTCGGACGTCCTCGCGGGACTCGTTGTGCAGCGCGCCCGGTCCGGGCGCATGGAACGCTTCCGCCCAGTCGTCGGGAGTGACGGTGACGTCGAAGAAGTCGCTGGACACCACCACCAGAGTGTCGGTGGGTGGCCGCTCGTAGAACGCGACGGCGGTCTCGATCGCCGCCACGAGATCGCGCGTCGACTTGAGACCTGCCACGTGCGAATTACTTTCGGGCTTCGCATCGACTCCGTGGGGCACCAAGTCTCGAAGGGTGCAGATGTCGACACCTTCCTCACCCAGGCTGGGCAGAACGTCGGACACGTATGCCAAGTACCCATCGTGCGGACCGATGAACAGCACACCGCCGCGATGAGGACCCAAGCGTGGATCGGAAAACAGCAGGTAGGCAGTCCGATGCAAGGCGACCACCGTTTTGCCGGTCCCGGGCCCACCGTCCACCACCAGTGCTCCCCGCGAACTCGCTCGGATGATGGCGTCCTGATCGGATTGGATGGTGCCCAGCACATCGCGCATCCGAGTCGATCGCTCCGTACCCAGAGACGCGATGAAGGCCGACTGGTCGTCGAGCGCGGCCCGGCCGAAAAGTGCGTCCGTGTCGAAGACTTCGTCCCAGTAATCGCTGACACGTCCGTTGGTCCAGCGATACCGTCGTCTGCTTCTCAGGCCCATGGGATTGGCGTGCGTGGCCGCGAAGAAGGGCTCTGCCTCCGGGGAGCGCCAGTCGACGAGCAGGGGTGTGCCGTCGTCGCCCAGCAGTCCGAGCCGTCCGATGTACACGGGTGCCGAGTCGGCGGCGCCGTCCATCCTGCCGAGGCACAGATCGACTCCGTAACGCTCCAGTGACCTGAGCCGAGTGGTCAGACGATGAATCTCGAAGTCACGCTCCATGACCTCTTGACCCATGCGCCCGGTCTCCCGCCGAGCAGCCGCCAGTCGTCGTGTCAGCTCCGACTTCGAGGAATCAAGGCTTGCGGCGATGGTCCGAAAGTGATTCTCGTCGAGCGCAATCAGTGTCGACTCTGCCTTGGCAGACAGATGGTCCGGGAGGGCGAAAGTGCCGAGAGTGTGTGGGGTCACGCATCTGCTCCGATCCGAAAAGTGAATTCGGTGAGCGATTCTGCGCGGAGACAGGGGTCTTGCCGCAAGCCCCCGGGTGCGCTATACCTTGAAAAGGGCAGGATGTGCACGACCGTTCGACGGAGGTTACCTACCGTCGTATTCGATCAGATCCTCCCCGGCGGGGAAGGGCAGCACGACTTCTTCTCCGATGTCTCCGACCGCATCCGATTGTGCGGTCGTGAGCACGATTCGATGGTGGTCGAGTGTTCGAATCCGAACCGATCGACCCAGATAGGTGAATCTGTTCGCCAGGAACTGCAGTCCCCTATCCTCGAGCGCTTGCTCGGCCTCGGGCCACTCCGACACCGTCTCCAGCGGACGACCGAGCCTGTCGATCGGGAGCAGTTCGGGTGCATGCGCATTCATGTCGATCCACCCGACCACTTCACCGTCCTCGCGCGAATGCGGGATCCAGTGATCGGGTACGGCCACCCTGTCAGCCGGCAGTGGCGTCGAGCGCCCGGGACGTGGCGGCCGCCATCTCTGCCACCTCGTCGTCGGTCATGACGAACGCGGGCGAGAACTGGATAGCCCCGTTTCCGGCAGCACGCGCCGACACCCCTTCGCGCCGAAGAGTCTTGACGAATGGCATCGCGTATGACGGATCGGCGAACTGAACGGCAGCCACCACACCCATGCCGCTCCTCACTTCGCTGACCAGATCATGCTCGGCCAAGGGTGAGAGATGCTGGTGCAGAGTCGCTTCCAGTCGCGACGCATGGGTCAGCAAGTCTTCGTTCTCGATGATATCGAGGTTCGCCATCGCCGCGGCGGCCGCGCCGGCGTGCCCGCCGTAGGTGTACCCGTGCCGCCACCAGGCACCGCCCTCGTAGAAGGGCGCCGCGACGCGCGGCGAGACGAACACCGCACCCATCGGTACGTAACCTGAGGTCAATCCCTTTGCGGTGCACATCATGTCGGGCTGCAGGTCGAACTTCGAGGATGCGAACCAGGCACCGCCGATGCGACCGAATCCGGTAACGACCTCGTCGGCGATGAAGAGGATGTCGTGGTCGCGGCAGATTTGGCGAACCTCGTGCAGGTAGCCCGCGGGCGGGAGGTAGACGCCGCCGGCTCCGATGATCGGCTCGGCGAAGAAGGCCGCGATGGTGTCGGCGCCTTCCTTCTCGATCAACTCGAGCAGGGCCTTGCCGTCGTCCCACGCCACGGTGCGCGCGTCGGACATCAGCTCGCCATAGTTCTCTCGGTTCAGTGGCAGTCCGGACAGCGCGGTACCGGCGACGTGCATGCCGTGGTAGGCCTTCTGGCGGCCCACCACGATGCTCTTGCCGGGCTTACCCACCTGATGCCAGTAGCGCCTGGCCAACTTGGCGGCGGTATCGATGGAATCGGATCCACCCGAGGTGAAGAAGATCTTGCTGCCCGGAACCGGTGCGATGGCGCCGAGTCGGTCGGCCAGGTCGAGGGTGATGTCGGGAACCACATCCCCGAAGGTCGAGTAGTGCGCCAACGTCGACAGTTGCCGGGCAACCGCGTCGGCGATCGACTGGCGCCCGTGACCGACGTTGGTGAACCACAGACCCGCGGTCCCGTCGAGGTACTTGGTGCCGTCTGCGTCCCAGATCGAGGCGCCCTCACCGCGTGCCACGACGAATCGCCCGCCGGACTCGACGGTGTGCATGTCGGCGAAGCCGTGCCAGAACGCCGAGGTACGGGTGTTGGAACTGTGCGCAGTGGTGGTCACGAAGGGTCAGCTTAGGCCACGGCAGGGCCGCAACCTCGACCGACGGGAGGCTGCGAGTTCCTCCACTGGTCAACGGCCCGCGCAGTTGTCAGACGGCTTGGCGACGGTCCGGGTGGCCCTGCCAGGCGTCGACCGCTTCGTTCAGCGGCAGGCCGATCGCTTCGCAAATCTGCAGGACGGTGCCGAAGCTCGGACTCGCGATCCGGCCCACCTCGATCTTGCGCAACGTCTCGGGAGAAATCCCGGCATCACGAGCGACGAGGTCCGGGTCCCGGCCGTCACGGCTCGCCCTGATGACCGTGCCGAGGCGTCGGCCGGCGGCGAGTTGCTCCGGACTCAGGGGGATACGCACCACGCGGCCATAGTAGCCGGTATTGGTATACCGCGCTGCTCAGAGTGCGGTATACAAATACCAACCGAGCCGCCGAACGGAAAGCAGACTTCTCGATGATCGAGCTGAAGACGAAGACCGAGATCGACAAGATGGCAGTGACGGGCGCGTTCGTCGCGCGGACGCTCGACACGTTGGCACGACAGGCCTGCGCCGGTGTGAACCTCTTGGATCTCGAGCAGCAGTGCCGACACTTGGTGGCCGATCGCGGAGCAACGTCCTGTTATTGGGACTACTCCCCCTCGTTCGGGCGAGGACCGTTTCGCAATGTCATCTGCCTGTCCGTGAACGACGCGGTCCTCCACGGCAAGCCGTACGACCACACGCTGCGTGACGGGGACGTGTTGAGCCTCGACTTCGCAGTGTCCATCGACGGCTGGGTCGCCGACTCCGCCATCACGGTCATCGTGGGCGACGATCCCGACCCGGCCGACGTGGAACTCGTCGAGTCCACCCGACGAGCCCTCGACGCGGGTATTGCCGCAGCCGTCGCGGGAGGAAAGCTCGGTGACATCTCGGCGGCGATCGGCGATGTCGCACAGTCGGCCGGCGTCGAGGTGAACACGGAATTCGGCGGCCACGGTCTCGGTCGGACGATGCACGAGGATCCGCACGTGTCCAACGTCGGTCGCCGGGGCCGAGGGTTGACGCTGCAGCCGGGTATGACCTTGGCACTCGAGCCGTGGTGGTCGCGCGGCACCGCTCGGCTGATCGTCGATGCCGACGGATGGACACTTCGCTCTGCGGACGGCAGCACGACAGCGCACTCCGAACACACCATCGCCGTCACCGAGGACGGCCCTCGTGTGCTCACCGCACTTCCATGAGTACGGCTGCCGCGCGACGAGCCAGTCCGATCGGGACCTACTCGGGGTGACGGTGGCGCTCGGACTCGACCAATTCCTTGGAGCGCACCAGGCGCAGGGCGGTGACCAGCACGATTCCGCCCACCATGTTGAAGCCGACCACGTAGCCGAACCAGTCGATCCAGTTCTTGTAATCGACGTCCGCGCCCGCGTGAATCGCGCCGAAGATGAGCAGGGAATCCAAAATCGAGTGGAACAACTGCAACCCGGCCAGGATGAAGGCTGCCGCCATCGCCGCGATGATGCGCGCGACGTCCGACTTCGTGCCTTGCTGCATCCGCGTGAGCAAAGTCATGGTGCTGCCGCCGAGGACGGCGAGACAGATCGATTCCAGGTTCAGCGGTGCATCGACGAAGTGATGCGCGGACTCCGACAGCACCTCGGCCCACTTCGGGAACGCCTGTGCGACCACCCACATCATCGCCCAGCCGCCCAGCAGGTTGGACACCAGCGTCCCGACCCACAGTTTCACCAGCTGTAGCGGTGTGCCGTCCTTCGAGACCACAGCAGCGATGGGCAGCAGGAAGTCCTCGGTGAACAATTCACCGTGCGCGAGATAGATCGCGATCAGACCGATACCGAACGCGATACCCGCCAGCAGGTGATTGTCGGTCTCGTAGAGCACCGCCAAGTAGGCCATGACGCCGACGGCGACCTCGAGACCGCCGAAGAAGCCGGTGATCAGCACGGTGCGCACGGTGCGGGTCAGTCGCTCGGCGCCTTCCGACACCACCGCATCGAAACTCTCCTCGAGTTCCTCTTCCATCGGACTGCCGTTCTCGCTGTCGGTACGTCCCGCGTCGTTGCTCATCGGCGCTGGTTACCCCGCCGACGCAAATCGGTACCACGCCGCTACCGCGTTAAGCTGGATCAAGCCATGTCGACACCTGCTCCCCCACTCCGCCGCGAGCTGACTGCTCGCCTGTCCGAGCTCACGCTTCGCGACGCCCATCGTCTCCGCCGACGCCTCGACCGCAGTCGCAAGCCCGCCGAGCTGCAGACCATCTCGACCGAGATCGACCGTGCAGAGGCAGCCGTCGCCTCACGTCGAGCGTCGGTGCCGACTATCACCTACCCCGAGGCGCTACCGGTCTCGGCGCGCAAGGACGACATCGCCGCCGCCATCGCGGAGAACCAAGTCGTCATCGTGGCCGGCGAGACCGGCTCTGGAAAAACGACGCAGATACCCAAGATCTGCCTCGAACTCGGCCGCGGCATTCGCGGCGTCATCGGACACACCCAGCCTCGGCGTATCGCCGCCCGTACCGTCGCCGAACGCATCGCCGACGAACTGGGCCAAGAGATCGGCGGCGCCGTCGGCTACACGGTGCGGTTCACCGACCAGTCGAGCGACAACACCCTGGTCAAACTCATGACCGACGGAATCTTGCTCGCCGAGATCCAGCGCGACCGACTTCTTCGCCGCTACGACACGATCATCATCGACGAGGCGCACGAGCGGAGCCTCAACATCGATTTCATCCTGGGGTATCTGGCACGGCTACTGCCGCAGCGGCCCGATCTCAAGGTGATCGTCACCTCCGCCACCATCGACCCGGGGCGCTTCGCGCATCACTTCGCTGTCGATGGTGTCGACGCGCCCGTCGTGGAAGTCTCCGGTCGCACGTTCCCCGTCGAGGTCCGCTACCGTCCGCTCACGGTGCAGAACGGTGAGCAGACCATCGATCTCGATCCCGTCGACGCCACCTGCGACGCGGTAGAGGAACTGCTCACCGAGCCCGAAGGCGACGTGCTGGTGTTCTTGTCGGGAGAACGCGAAATCCGCGACACCGCGGACGCGCTGAAGGACCGCCGTCTCCGAAATGTCGACATCCTGCCGCTGTACGCCCGGCTGTCCGCAGCCGAACAGCACCAAGTGTTCACCGCGCACACCGGGCGGCGGGTCGTGTTGTCCACCAATGTGGCCGAGACATCGCTGACCGTCCCCGGAATTCGCTACGTCGTGGACCCCGGCACTGCGCGCATCTCGCGGTACTCGGTGCGCACCAAGGTGCAGAGGCTGCCCATCGAACCGATCTCGCAGGCGTCGGCGCGCCAGCGTGCGGGACGCTGTGGACGCGTCGCGGACGGCATCTGCATCAGGCTGTACTCGGAGGACGACTTCGATGCGCGGCCCAAATACACGGACCCGGAGATCCTGCGCACCAACCTGGCGTCGGTCATCCTCCAGATGGCCTCGCTCGGTCTCGGTCGCATCGACGCCTTTCCCTTCGTCGAAGCACCGGATCCCCGCAGTGTTCGCGACGGCCTCGGGTTGTTGGACGAACTCGGAGCGCTGGAGTCGCAGGGCGAGGACGGTCCCGTGCTCACCGCCCTCGGGAAAGAACTCGCGGGACTGCCGGTCGATCCGCGCATGGCGCGCATGCTTGTCGAGGCCAATCGCACGGGATGCCTCCGCGAAGTTCTGGTGATCGTCTCCGCGCTGTCCATTCAGGACGTCCGCGAGCGGCCTGCCGAGCACCAGCAGGCCGCCGACGAGATGCACAAGCGTTTCGTCGTGGACGGCTCGGACTTCCTCGCGCTGTGGGAGCTGTGGACCTATCTGGGTGACCAACGGCGAGAGCTGTCCTCCAATCAGTTCCGGCGCATGTGCCGGTCCGAATTTCTGCATTATCTGCGCATTCGCGAGTGGCAGGACCTGCACGGTCAGCTCCGCCAAATCACCCGCGGACTCGGCTGGACGGTCCCCGATTCACGAGACGTCGCGCCTGCCGAGCACGCCGTCATCCATCAGTCGTTGCTCTCCGGGCTGTTGTCGCACGTCGGGCTGCGCGAGGGTGACAAAAAGGAGTTCCAAGGCGCACGAGGATCGTCGTTCGCGGTGTTCCCCGGATCCTCGCTCTTCCGCAAGCCTCCCCGTTGGATCATGGCTGCGGAGTTGGTGGAGACCAGCCGCCTCTGGGCGCGCATGGGCGCACGCATCGAGCCGGAGTGGGCCGAGAAGCTTGCGCCGCACCTGATCAAGCGGCAGTACTCGGAACCGCACTGGTCCACCAAGCGCGAAGTCGCGATGGCGTACGAGCGCGTGACGTTGTACGGCATTCCACTCGCCGCCCGGCGCCCGGTCACGTTCGGCGCCATCGACGCGGAAGTCTCCCGCGACCTGTTCGTCCGACACGCTCTGGTCCAAGGCGAATGGCGGACGCACCATCGCTTCTTCCACCACAACCAGGAATTGCGCAGCGACGCCGAGGAATTGGAATCGCGCGCTCGCCGACGCGACATCGTCGTGGACGACGATTCCCTGTTCGAGTTCTACGACGAACGCGTCCCCGCCACCGTGGTGTCCGCCCGACACTTCGACCGCTGGTGGAAAAAAGCGTCGCGAACCACGCCCGACCTTCTCGACTTCGACCGCACCACCGTCGTCAATCCCGACGCCGTGGCCGTAGTGGGCGGCGACTACCCGGACGCCTGGCGGCAGGGCGAACTGCAATTTCCGCTGACGTATCAGTTCGAGCCGGGCAAAGACGACGACGGAGTCACCGTCACCATTCCCGTCGCGCTTCTGCCGCAGGTCGCCGACGTCGGCTTCGATTGGTTGGTTCCGGGGATGCGCCTCGAACTGGTCACAGCATTGATCAAGACCTTGCCGAAAGACCTGCGTCGCAACGTCGTCCCGGCCCCCGATCATGCCGCCGCAGCGGTGGCCGCCATGCGTCCGCGTACGGAGCCGCTGCTTGTCGCGCTGTCGAGAGAGCTCACGAGGATGGGGGCAGTTCCCATCACCCCTGCTGACTTCGGCGCTGCCGCCCTCCCACGGCATCTGAAGATGACGTTCGTCGTCGTGGACGATCGCGGCGGCCGCTTGGGCAAGGACGTCTCGCTGTCCGCTCTGCGTACCCGGCTCGGTTCGGCAGCTGCATCCGCGGTCGGTGCCGCGGCCCGCGATTCGGAGAAGGCCCCCACCACGCGGTGGACGTCGGAGACCATCGGCACGCTCGAACCGACCGTGACGCGGAAGGTGAACTCGCAGACGGTCACCGGATACCCGGCGCTGGTTCCGGAGCCGGGTGGTGTCGCCGTTCGCGTCCTGGGGTCCGCGGCGGAGCAACGCTCGGCCATGCGAGAGGGCACTCGCAGGTTGCTTCTCGACGCGATCGTGGTGTCCAGCAAGAACCTGCTCACCGGCCGCTCCCCCGCTCAACGGCTCGCTCTGGGGCAGAACCCGCACGGCAGTATCGAAGCGTTCGTCGACGACTGCCGCACCCTTGCTGCGGACGAGTTGATGATGGAACACGGCGGACCGGTGTCGAACCCCGAAGCCTTTGCCGCGTTGGAGAAAGCGGTCCGCGGTGAACTGGCCGGTCGTACCGCATCGGTCCTCAGGTTGGCGGAGCCATCTCTCGCAGCAGCAGCGCGGGTGCGCCTGGCGTTGGACGACGCGTCCGGCGATCCGGCCGACGACGTCCGTCAACAGCTGGATGCGTTGATCTTTGCGGGTTTCGTCTTCGAGACCGGTGAGGCGCAGCTACCGCATCTTCCCCGATATCTCGAGGCTGCCGAGCGACGGCTGCGTGCCCTGCCGTCCAGCGCAACGCGCGACGCCACCGGGATGGACGCTCTCGATCGTGTCTATGCCGCCTACGACGCCTTGCTGGCATCGGTACCGGATCGGGTCGCCCGCAGCGAGGCTGTACGCCAAATCGCCTGGATGATCGAAGAACTCAGAGTCAATTTGTTCGCGCAGACGCTGGGGACGGCCTATCCGATCAGCGAGAAGAGGGTGCGCAAGGCCATTGCGGACATCGAACAGGCCACACGGCGCTGAACGAGATCAGGTGGCGGGTTCGGTTTCGGCGGCGTCGTGCTCGGCCCGGTGCCGTCGGAGATCGTCGATCTCACGCTCGAAGTCGTCAGCACTGCTGAACGACCGGTACACCGAAGCGAACCGGAGGTAGGCAACCTCGTCCAGGTCCCTCAGCGGTCCGAGAATGGCAAGACCGACCTCGTTGCTGGGGATCTCGGCAGAGCCGGAGGCCCGTACGGCGTCTTCTACCTGCTGCGCCAGGAAAACCAGCGCGTCGTTGTCCACCTGTCGACCCTGGCACGCTCTGCGCACGCCCTCGATCACCTTGTCGCGACTGAACGGCTCACTGACGCCGCTCCGTTTGACGACGGACAGCACCGCCGTCTCGACAGTCGTGAACCGCCGGCCGCACTCGGGGCAAGATCGGCGACGCCGAATCGCCTGTCCTTCCTCCGCTTCACGCGAGTCGACGACGCGCGAGTCGGGATGGCGGCAGAACGGGCAGTACATCGGACTTCAAGACCCCTCGACGATTCAGCACAGGTACGGACGCGATTCAGCACGATGCCGTCGCTCGAGAACGCGCCCGCATGGCGAACTCTCGATCCGTGGAGCTTACCGCCACCGCGGGTGCAGATCCGCGTGCCTACCTGCGATCAGCGCCCGGCGACAGCACCCAGCTCCACTTGCTGAGACACCGACGGCTGAGACGGAGCTTCTACCGCGCGCATGTTCGCCAGTCCCACAAGTCCCAACGCGGACACCGCTGTGATGAGCGACACAGCGACCATCGATGCGAATCCGTGGCGTCGGCGAGGGGCATGTTCGACTCGGGACACCCCGGTCGAACGCCGGCGATAGTCCACTGCGCCGGCGTGGGGACGCCGAGAATCTCGGGGCGCGGGGCTGCGACGCAGCGTCGTACGATCCCCCGTGACCCCGGACGACACCGAGGGCGTCGTCGTCGAGGTGCCCCAGTAGGTCTCGTCGTCGCAGGTCCAGCGCGAAGCAATGGGTGTTTCGGTACCGATGGAACGCGCGGTGCCGACGGTCAGCACGTCACTTCGAGTCATTGCAACCACTCCTCGTACATAGCCGGTGGCCGTCGGAGACGCTCGCTCACCGAGGTGTTCGAACGTCCCACTCGACCACGCGTTCGAATGAACGCATGTTCGATGTATAGCAGGCCGGTCCGACAAAGTGCATCGAACACGCGACACGAATCGAACAGGTGTTTGATCCGAGACCTATTTCGGATTAGGTTCGACCCACGCACCACGGACGTGACACCAGCAACATCTGCACCACAATTGCGGCCCCACCGCCGCATCTCACGTCCGGCACACACGCTCATGGTCACCGATGGAGGTATCTCGATGAAGGACGACAGCTCATCCGGCTCGACTGGAGGGCGCGCAGCCGCAGGCGGGTCCGCCACGACCGCCGACACCGACTCCGGGCTCACTGAGCGGCAGCGACGCGTACTCGAGGTGATTCGGGCATCGGTGACCGAACGCGGCTACCCACCGAGTATCCGAGAGATCGGCGACGCGGTGGGTCTGACGTCCACCTCGTCCGTCGCTCACCAGCTTCGGACTCTCGAGCGCAAAGGATTCTTACGCCGCGATCCCAACCGCCCACGCGCCGTGGACGTTCGTCTTCCCGGCGAGAACGGACGTCCCGAGGAAACCCCGGCGCCTCTCGACGACTCGGTGGACACCACCAATCACCTGGACACCGCTCCTCATATAGACACCGCTGGCGAGACGGTCGACGACGACCGACTTCCTGCCCCGACGTTCGTGCCGGTGCTCGGACGCATCGCTGCCGGCGGACCGATTCTCGCCGAGCAGGCCGTGGAGGATGTCTTCCCGCTTCCGCGTGAGCTCGTCGGTTCGGGATCATTGTTCCTGTTGCGAGTCGTGGGCGAGTCGATGATCGACGCGGCCATCTGCGACGGTGACTGGGTGGTGGTGCGCCAGCAGAACGTGGCCGACAACGGCGACATCGTCGCGGCGATGATCGACGGTGAGGCCACCGTCAAGACGTTCAAACGAACCGGCGGCGATGTGTGGCTGCTGCCTCACAACGATCTGTTCGAGCCGATCCCGGGCAACGACGCCGTAGTTCTGGGCAAGGTCGTGACGGTCATGCGCAAGCTCTGACTGCACCCCGAACGAAACGAAGCCGGCGCTGGAATCCAGCGCCGGCTTCGTGTGTCGAGTAGACCGAATCAGAGATCGAGGCCGCGGCCGATGATCTCCTTCATGATTTCCGTGGTCCCGCCGTAGATGGTCTGCACACGAGAATCCATGTACGCCTTGGCGATCGGGTATTCCTTCATGTACCCGTAGCCGCCGTGCAGCTGCAGGCATCGGTCGATGAGCTTGACCTGGTTCTCGGTGGTCCACCACTTGGCCATCGCCGCTTCCTGCACCGTCAGTTCGCCGGCGTTCAGCTGTTCGATGTACTTGTCCACCATGATGCGGACAGCCGTGGTCTCCGTGGCGCATTCCGCCAGCACGAAACGGGTGTTCTGGAACTTACCGATCGGCTTGCCGAACGCCTTGCGGTCCTTGCAGTACTGGACCGTCATTGCCAGCGCGGACTCCATGGCTGCCGCGGCAACGACCGCGATGGACAGACGTTCCTGCGGGAGGTTCTGCATGAGGTAGACGAACCCCATACCCTCGTCGCCGATCAGGTTGGCTGCGGGTACACGCACATCCGTGAAACTCAGCTCTGCGGTGTCCTGAGCCTTCATGCCGATCTTGTCCAAATTGCGTCCACGCTCGAAGCCTGGCATGTCGCGCTCGACACCGAACAGGCTGAAACCCTGTGCACCCTTCTCCGGGTCCGTGCACGCCACCACGATGATCAGATCGGCATTGATGCCGTTGGTGATGAACGTTTTGGATCCGTTGAGCACCCAGTCGTCCCCGTCGCGAACTGCCTTGGTCTTGATGCCCTGCAGGTCGCTGCCGGTTCCCGGCTCGGTCATGGCGATCGCGGTGATCAGCTCGCCAGAGCAGAATCCCGGAAGCCACCGCGATTTCTGCTCGTCGTTGGTCAGGTCGATCAGGTACGGAGCCACCACATCGTTGTGCAGGGTGAAACCGATTCCGCTGTACCCGCCCCGAGTGGTCTCCTCGGTCACGATCGCGTTGTACCGGAAGTCCTTGACTCCGCCGCCGCCGAACTCCTCCGGCACGGCCGTGCCCAGGAAGCCCTGCTTACCGGCCTCGACCCATACTCCGCGGTCGACGATGTTCTGCTCTTCCCACTCCGCGTGATGCGGGGCGACGTGCTGCTCGAGAAACTTCTGGTACGAGCTGCGGAACAGGTCGTGCTCGGGCTCGAACAACGTGCGCTTCATGATTCTCCTCGTCGTGCGTGCAGCGGATCTTCGTCGAGCCTAGGACCGACCCGCACCGCGAGTCGATGACCAGTGCGAGCGCGTTCGGTGACTCCCAGCGGTCACCGTTGGTCGAGGACCCAGCGATGACCGACGAGACCTGCCTGTACCGAGCCGCCGGTCGCGGACGCGAGAACCGAGCGAACGTCGTCGCTGTTTCCGACCACTCTCATGTGCACCTGCGTCCCGTAGGAAACATCGTCGACGACGAAGCCCTGCGCTCGGAACAGGCTGTCGATACGTCCGGCGTCGGCGTGAGAAAGGTCCAGCTCGAGTACGTCGCGGCGAGTCAGTTCGCCGACGGTTGCCGAGTCCAGTACCGCACTCACCGCGCCAGAATAGGCCCGAACCAATCCGCCTGCGCCCAGCTTGACACCGCCGAACCATCGGCTCACCACAACGGCGACGTCGACCAGATCCCGGCCGGTCAGCACCCCCAGCATCGGCACACCTGCCGTCCCTCCCGGTTCGCCGTCGTCCGAGCAACGCTGACGCCGATGTTCCTGGTCTGCGCCGACGACGAACGCCCAGCAGTGATGCCCTGCGTCGCCGTACTCGGCCGAGGCCTGCGCAACCAGCGCCAACGCATCGGCCTCGGTGTCGACGTGCGCCGCTCGCGCGCGAAATCTGCTGCGCTCGATCACCGCTTCCACCTCGACGCTTACCGGGGAGGACAGAGTGGAGGGCACCGGATCAGCCTAGGAGAATCCGGTGTAGAACTGATCGGTCAGCGGTCGATTCGACACCGGATCATGCGGTTCGGCGCTCGGACAAGGCTCGAAGTACCGGGTACGCGATGAGTATGCCCACCGATCCCCAGACGATGCCCCCGAGTTCCACCGATCCGATGGTCAAGGTGAGGTCACCGATTCCGGCGACCAGCGCTGCGGCCGCGACCATCAAATTGACGGGCTTGGTGAAGTCGACGCCCGCGTCCTGCCAGATCCGTACGCCGAGCAAACCGATCAACCCGTACAGAATCAGGGTGGCGCCGCCGATCACACCGTTCGACACCGTGAACACGAGCGCGCCGAATTTCGGGGAGAACGCCAGAACCAGCGCGGTTGCCGCGGCTACCCAATACGCCGCCGTCGAGTAGACCCGCGTGGCGGCCATGACGCCGATGTTCTCTGCGTACGTCGTTGTTCCCGACCCGCCGCCCGCACCGGCCAACGCGGTAGCGATGCCGTCCGCCATCAGCGCGTCTCCGGCGACGTCGTCAAGGGGTCGCCCCGTCATCGCGGCTACTGCTTTGACGTGGCCCACGTTCTCGGCGACCAACACCACCACCACGGGCAACGCCACCAGGATCGCCGAGAGTTGGAAGGTCGGACCGGTGAACTGAGGCAGGCCCACCCAGGGGGCCTGCCGCAGCGCGTCTACTCGGTCCGGGTCCAAAGCCCCGACCAGAGCCCCGAACACCCACCCGACCACGACGCCCACCAAGATCCCCAGGCGTCCGACGAGTCCGGGCACGGCCACTGTCACCACCAGAACCACGACCAGCGTCACCGTCGCGACCAGCGGCTGAGCCTCGTACGACGTCACCGCAGTGGAAGCCAGGTTCAAACCGATCAGCGCGACGATCGCGCCGGTGACCAGTGGCGGCATGACTGCGTAGAGGACGCGACCGCCGGCAATCTTCACCACCAAACCCACTGCGGCCAGGGCAACCCCGACCACCAGAACCGCGCCCAACTGGGCCGCAGGGCCGTCGCCCGCCGTGGCAGCGAGTGGAGCGATGAACGCGAACGACGACCCGAGGTAACTGGGCACTCGTCCCCGCGTGACCAGCAGAAAGATCGCTGTACCGATGCCGGAGAAGAACAGCGTGGTGGTGACGGGAAAGCCAGTGATGGTCGGGACCAGCAACGTCGCCCCGAACATGGCGACAACGTGCTGCATGCCGATGCCCACCGTGCGTGGCCACGACAGCCGCTCGTCGGGGCCCACCACTCCGTCCGACGCGACCGTCCGACCGTCGCCGTGGACGGTCCATCGTGGAATGACGCGAGAGGATTTCACGCTGGAAAGTCTCGCACGATTATCAACTACCGCACGCTCAGCGATATCGCTTGTCGGTCAACGAGAACGCGCCGAGGGCATAGTCCTTGCGAAAGTGCTCGTGGTCGCTGCGCACGCGATCGGCGGCCTCGCTCGCGAACCTCACGATGTCGTCGACGAACAGGTCGCGGTCACCGATGGCCTCGAGCAGGATGGGCTCGATGTCGTGGTCGAGCAGCCCGGTCTCGTCGCTGAGCGAGTGAGCATGCCCCAGGGAACCGCCGCAGATTTTTGCGTACTTGTTCCACTCCTTCTTCGACAGATCGTCCAGGTCGATGTCGTCCCGGAACGGTGCCCTCTCGCGCACCATGAAGCTGGTCCCCTCGAACTCGATGCCTCCGTAGAACACGTCCCCGCGTACCAACTGAACGCCCTGCGCGTGAGCGATGCGTTCCCCGTGTCCGTCCAACTCGTACTCCGACGGCGGCACCAGGTTGGACAGCGCAGACCTACGTGCCTGCTTGAACTCGATGATCAGGTCGTCCGTCGAATCGCCCCGAGCACCTTCGATCAGCACGTAGTAGCGGCTCAAACCCAACGACGCGGTCCCCTGGCCCAATCGAATGCACACGTCCTTGACGTGCATCCGGCCCGCACGGTCCGGAACGGGGACCTCGTTCTCCTTCACGAATCGGTCGATGTGTTTCTGAAATTCGGCCCGTCGACTGCTCAGCGGCACCAACTCGTCGCTCGCACGAAACCCCCGGCGAAACTCGTCGTGGTACCGGTCGACCAGCCACTCGTCCCGGTCGTCGTCGTCGGCGTCCTCGATGAGCTTGCGAATGAGCTTGGGAGCGTTGTCCATACGCATCTGATGTTCGAGTTCGGTGCCGTCCTCGGCAAACTTCTCGATCGCGTCGATATACCCGTGGACGAAGCTCTCGACAACGCGGCGCTGCCGTTTGCGCCCCAGTCCACCCTCGACCTGGGCGCCAATGGTGAACCCCACAGCGCCGCGCTTGAGATCCCAGGTGAAGGGCGCGTAGTACGCCTCGTCGAAGTCGTTGACGCCGAAGATGGGCACATTGTCCGCACTGGGCATCACGCCGAAGTTCTCGGGATGGACGTCGCCGAGCGTGAGAACGGTGGGCATCCACGCGTCTTCACCGGCCATGTCTCGGTAGAAGAGCAGGCAGGTTCCGCGGAAGAAACTGAACAGCGATCCGTCGAGCTTGTCGAACTTGAGGTGTGCGTCGTCGGCGCCGCGAGCGATGCGAATCTCGTGGTCCTCGCGGAGCGTTTGGCGAACGTGCAATCGGCGATCGTTACCCGCCAGGAAGCGAGGGAGCATGACGAGCTTCCCGTTTGCTCGGTCCATCGCGAGCTCCCGGAAACCGGAGCTTCGGTCCGTCGACGGTTCCGTCATCTCCGACGGGCTCGGCTTGGTGGCCGACGTATTCTTCGTGGACTTGTCAGACGACGTCGACTTCTTCGGTCCCGACTTCTCGGGCGCCGACTTCTTGGTGGCCGACTTCTTGGTGGCCGACTTCTTTCCCGCACCCGACTTGGGGCCGGTCGGCTTCCTCGGCGAATCCGACTTGCGAGACTCGGGAGCCGCCTCGGCCGACCGACCCTTGCCGTCGTCGTTGGCACGTGCGCGTGAGCTGGTCTTCTTCTTGCCGTTCGCGGCCTTCTTCGACTCGGTCATGGGTAGGTCTTTACCCGTCTGGGTATCGGCGAATCACCACGGGAGACATTGCTACCCGACCGTTATGCGGTGCGGGTCAGGACAGCGCCTCGGTAGCGGCAGCCCGCGCCTCGGCCGGGCTGGACGTCGTGAGGACGGCATCGGCTGCGGCGCGGCACTGCTCGAGCGTGACCGACTCCAGCTTTGCCCCCACACCTGCCACGGCCGCGGACGCGGCCGAGAGGGACGTGACCCCGAAGCCGACCAGCACACACGCCAGCAAAGGATCGGCTGCGGCTTCACCGCAGACACCGACGGGCTTGTTCACGCGAGCACCCGCCCGTGCTGCTCCTGCAACGAGCGTCAACACGGCGGGCTGCCATGGGTCCGTCAGCGATGCGAGATCGGCCGACATTCGGTCCGCTGCCATCGTGTACTGGGCGAGGTCGTTGGTTCCGATGGACAGGAACTCCACGTGATCGAGGATGCGATCGGCGAGCAGCGCTGCGGCGGGAACCTCGATCATCACGCCCGGCGTGAGACCACGTTCGCGAACGTCGGCGGCAAAGGCTTCCGCCTCGGCAGCGGTAGCGATCATCGGGGCCATGACCCACGGCGACGACTCGGTTTTCTTGGCCGCGAGCGCGATCGCGTCGAGCTGACGATGCAGGATGCCTCGGTTTCCGTGCGCGATTCGGATACCGCGAACCCCGAGAGCCGGGTTTGCTTCGTCGGCGTGGTTGGCGAAACGGAGCGGCTTGTCCGACCCTGCGTCGAGGGTGCGCACCACCACCTTGGTTCCCTCGAACGCGGTGAGAACCTCTTCGTAGATCTCGGCCTGCTCGTCGACGGTGGGCTCGACGTCGCGGTCGAGGAAGCTCAGTTCGGTGCGGAACAATCCGACGCCGTCGGCGGCAGTGGACCGCGCAGCGCGGGCACCGGCACCGTCCTGGACGTTGGCGAGGATGTCGACGCGGTGACCGTCGGAGGTGCGGCCGGGGCCACTCCACCCGGCGACCTCGGCGAGGTGAGATTTCGAGGTCTCCACCGCCTGCTGCGCGTCGGCAGGGTCGGGTTCGATCTCGATGAGGCCCGACACACCGTCGACCAACACCATCGTGCCGGCGGCGACGTCGTCGAGTCCGGCGGCCGCCACGATGCAGGGGATGCCGAGCTGTCGAGCGATGATCGCAGTGTGGCTGGTAGGACCACCCAGTGAGGTTGCCAGGCCCACGACGAGAGTCGGATCGAGTCCCGCGGTGTCCGCCGGCGCAAGGTCCTCGGCCAGCAACACGGACGGCTCGGATGGCATCGGCACGCCGGGCTCGGGGAGATCGGAAAGCTCTGCGATGACGCGGTCGCAGATGTCCATCAGGTCGGTGATGCGCTCGGCCATGCGGCCGCCGAGCTTGGCGAACATCGCCACGAACTGATCGGTGGCGGTGACGGCAGCGAATGCGGCGTCGGATCCCTTGCCGATGGCCTTGGTGCCGGCCGAGAGCCAGCCGCGGTCCTCGGCCATCGCAGCGTTGGCAGCGAGAACTTCCGATGCCGATCCGGTTGCAAGCTCCGCACGGGCCTGAAGTCGAGCACCTACGGCGGAAGCCGCTGCGCGGAACCGCTCCTTCTCGGCGTCACGTGCGTCTTCGGCGATCTCGACGGCTTCGCTGGGACGCGAAGGGCGCGGCGCCGGGCGAATCGCAGGCCCGTAGCCGACACCCGGTACGACAGGCGTTCCATGCACTGCGCCCGAGGTTGCTGGCCCCGACGTCGCTGGCCCCGACGTTGCTGGCCCCGACGTTGCTGGCCCCGACTGCCCCTCGTTCACGATCGTCGATCCCGTCATCTGGTTCCTCCTGCTGTACACGGTGGGTGCGGGGGCGTCGTGCCGAGCCGCTGTGGATCGCATCTCCTGCGAGCCGTTCTGTGATCAAGATTACTCGAACCTCTTGACATGTCAACAGAGACGGGCGTAAAACAACATAAACCAACAACGAACGAGCGGAGGGACGGTGATCACCATGTACGCAGAAGAGCGGCAGAACGCGATTGCCGGTCTCATCGGCCAGCGCGGTCGAGTCTCGGTCACCGATCTCGCCGAGACCTTCGGTGTCACCACCGAAACAGTCCGCCGCGATCTCGCCTCCCTCGACCGCATGGGAGTGGTACGCCGCGTGCACGGCGGAGCCGTACCCGCATCGTCCGTGACGTCGGTCGAACCCGGCATGGCCGAGCGCGAACACACCCGCGCCAAGCAGAAGGATCTTATCGCCGCTGCTGCCCTCGCGTTCCTCCCGACATCCGGTGGTCGCATCGCATTGGACGCCGGAACGACGACGGGCCGGTTGGCCGCGCTGGTTCCCATCGACGCCGATCTGACCGTCGTCACCAACTCGCTTCCCATCGCGACCCGGCTCGCTGCCGTGCCATCGATCGATCTGCACCTGCTCGGTGGGCGCGTCCGCGGTATCACTCAGGCCACTGTGGGAGAAGACACCTTGCGCGTCCTCGGCACCGTCCGCGTCGACACGGCGTTCATCGGGACCAACGCCCTCAGCATCGGGCACGGACTCTCCACACCCGACACGGACGAGGCCGCGGTCAAACGAGCGATGGTGACGGCGGCGGATCGCGTCGTCGTCGTCGCCGATTCCGCCAAGATCGGCCTCGAGTTCTTCATGTCCTTCGCCGCACTCGACTGTGTGGACGTCCTCGTCACCGACGACGGCATCACCGAAATGGACTGCACCCGTCTGCAGCAACACGGATTGGAGGTGGTGGTCGCATGATCCTCACCCTGACGGCCAACCCCAGCATGGACCGCACCGTATCCCTGGATGCACCACTGGTTCGAGGGGCCGTGCACCGAAGCGCACGAACCACCATGGAACCGGGCGGCAAGGGCGTCAACGTCGCTCGGGTTCTGGCCTCGGCCGGACGAACCTGCACCGCAGTGCTGCCCGGCAGTGGGTCCGATCCGCTGCTGAACGCGTTGGGCACGCTCGGTGTGCGCTACCACGCGGTTCCGACCGCCGGAATCGCGCGGACCAACCTCACCATCAGTGAGGCCGACGGCACCACCACCAAGATCAACGAGCCCGGTGCGGCGTTGAGTCCCGAGACCGTCGACGCCCTGTTCGCCTCGGTGCTCGATTTGGCCGGCCGCGCCGACTGGGTCGTCTTGTCCGGGTCCATCCCTCCGGGAATCGGCGCATCCTGGTACGGAGAACTGGTGACCGCACTACATCAGGGGTCCGCCAAGGTTGCCGTCGACACCTCCGATGAGCCGCTGACGACGCTCGCCGCGGGCTTCCCGGCGACGGCGCCTGATCTGATCAAGCCCAATGCCGAAGAACTCGGCATGCTGACCGGCCATGACGGCGCCATGCTGGAAGCCGCGGCCAAGCAGGGCGATCCCTACCCCACCGTGGAAGCGGCCCGCGTTCTCGTCGAGCGTGGAGTGTCCGCCGTGTTGGCCACCCTCGGTGGATCCGGTGCCGTGTTGGTCACCGCCACCGGGTCGTGGTTCGCCACCCCTCCCCCGATCGTTCCGCGCAGCACAGTCGGTGCGGGCGACTCCTCACTGGCCGGGTACATCCTGGCCGATCTCGACGGTGAGGACGGTGCGGGTCGACTGCGTCGAGCCGTTGCGTACGGGTCGGCGGCTACCGCCCTTCCCGGAACTCGGCTCCCCACCCCGGCAGATCTCGATCTGCAGTCCGTTCCCGTCCAGTCTCTCGACTCTCCCGTCACCGCCCAGGTCTAGAACCCCACCTTCCCGAGTACCGCTCCACCCACCGAAGAGGAAATGCACATGTCCAGTCCCACAAAGGCTTCCGATGCCAAGCCCGGCATCATCGCCGAGGATCTCATCCTTCTCGACGCCGATCTCGGCTCGACGAAGGACGACGTCATCACACGCCTCGCGCAGGTGCTGACCGATGCAGGTCGCGCAACCGACGCAGGCGGCCTTCGCGACGCGGCGCTGGCTCGCGAGGCGCAGTCTGCAACGGGGCTGCCCGGTGGAATCGCGATTCCGCACTGCCGTTCCTCGGCCGTGAGCACCGCCTCGCTCGGTTTCGGCCGCCTGAACCCTAAGGTGGACTTCGGTGCGCCCGACGGTGACGCCGACCTCGTCTTCCTTATCGCCGCGCCCGACGGCGCCGGCGCCGAGCACATGAAGCTGCTGTCCTCGCTGGCCCGTGCGCTGGTCAAGCCGGCGTTCGTGACGTCACTGCGTGAGGCTGCAACAGCCGCCGACGTCGTCGCGCTGGTCGAGGAAGTTCTCGCCCCCAAGGCACCGAAGGGCGCCGCAGCACCTGTCAGTACCGCCAAGAACGAGCCGCCCACCGAGTCCACCGACTCCGGCAAGGCCAAGCACATCGTCGCGATCACTGCCTGCCCCACCGGCATCGCGCACACCTACATGGCGGCCGACTCACTCAAGGACGCAGGCGACCGCGCCGGCGTCACGGTCCACGTAGAGACTCAGGGCTCGAGTGGTTCCACGCCGCTGGATCCGTCGCTGATCGCCTCCGCCGAAGCCGTCATCTTCGCCACCGACGTGGGTGTCAAGAACCGTGAGCGCTTTGCGGGCAAGCCCGTCATCGAGTCCGGAGTCAAGCGCGCCATCAACGAGCCCGACAAGATGGTCGCCGAAGCACTTGCCGCAGGACAGAATCCGTCCGCCCCGCGGGTGTCCGGATCCGCACCGGGCGCGTCCGAAGCAGCCGCGGCCGGTGGGTTGGGTTGGGGCACACGCCTTCGCCAGATCCTGCTGACCGGCGTCAGCTACATGATCCCGTTCGTCGCGGCCGGCGGTCTGCTGATCGCCCTCGGCTTCCTGCTCGGTGGGTACGAGATCAAGGGTGTCGCCGAGGACATCATGACGAACAACAGCCTCACCAACCTGCCCGACGGCGGACTACGCATCTTCATCGGCGCGGTGCTCTTCCAACTCGGCGGTCTGGCGTTCGGCTTCCTCGTTCCGGCCCTGTCCGGTTACATCGCTTTCGCCATCGCGGACAGGCCCGGTATCGCGCCCGGCTTCACCGCGGGTGCCGTGGCACTGTTCGTCGGCGCCGGCTTCATCGGCGGCCTGGTCGGCGGTCTGATCGCCGGTTTCGTCGCACTGTGGATCAGCCAGATCTCCGTTCCGACCTGGCTGCGCGGACTGATGCCCGTCGTGATCATCCCGCTCGGCGCCACGCTGGTGGTCGGTGGATTGATGTTCCTCGTCCTGGGTCGCCCGCTGGCCGCCATCACCTCCGGACTCACCAACTTCCTCAACGGCCTGTCCGGAACGTCGGTCATCATCCTCGGCGTCATTCTGGGCCTGATGATGTGCTTCGACCTCGGTGGACCGGTCAACAAAGCCGCGTACGCCTTCGCGACCGCCGGCCTCAGTGTCGACAACGAAGCATCGCTGCGCATCATGGCTGCTGTCATGGCCGCCGGCATGGTGCCCCCGCTCGCCATGGCACTGTCGTCCACCCTGCGCCCGAAGCTCTACAGCGAGGCAGAGCGCGAGAACGGCAAGGCCGCATGGCTCCTGGGTGCCGCGTTCATCTCCGAAGGCGCCATCCCGTTCGCCGCTACCGACCCGCTGCGCGTCATCCCCTCGATGATGGCCGGTGGTGCCGTCACGGGCGCGCTGATCATGTCCTTCGGCACCACCCTCAGCGCTCCCCACGGCGGCCTGCTGGTGTTCTTCGCGATGAACAACTTCTTCCTGTTCCTGCTGGCTCTGGCCATCGGCACCGTGATCTCCGCGTTGCTGATCACCTCGGCCAAGCAGTTCGCCGGCAAGAAGCCCGCAGAAATCGTCGACGAGCCTGTCGCCGTGGCGGCCTGATCGCTGACAGTATCGACAACCAACCACCCTCAGTAGACACAAGGAGATCACCACGATGCCCAGCACCACGGTCACGGTCGGATCCGCAATCGGCCTGCACGCACGACCCGCCGCCATCATCGCGGAAGCAGTAGCCGATTCCGGCGTCGACGTCACCCTCGAAGTGGAGGGCGAAGAAGCAGTCGACGGTGGATCCGCGCTGATGATCATGACTCTGGGCGCCACCAAGGGCACCGAGGTGACGGTCAGCAGTGACGATCAGGCCACGCTCGACAAGATCGCGGAACTGGTCGCCTCGGACCTCGACGCCTGACGCTCCACCCTCACCTACTGAAGGGCCCCATCGGTCGATCTATCCGACCGAAGGGGCCCTTCAGTAGGTTTCGGGGCCGGTTTTGAGGCGAGTGCGGCGCCCAACGCGCACAACCCCATCGCAACTGCTGCGGTGAGGACGGGACCGGTGGATGGCACAGCGAGTCCGAAAGCGAACGATCCGAAGGCCTGACCGACGGCGAGGGCCACAAACAGCACCGCCGTGCCGACGCCTGCCGCGTCCGGCCGAGCAACCCGCGCTACAAGAATCAGAGTTCCCGTCAAACCCATGTAGCCCACCCCGAATACGACCATCGCACCGAACGCGAGGACGTTGCTGTCCTCCGATATGGCCACACCGAGCAGCGCCGACGCCACTGCGGTTGCGGCGGCGAACAGTCGCCAACCGCCGCGGGACCCCACTTTACGAAACACGACGCCGGTCCACGGGCCGACCAGTCCACCCAGGCCGAGCGCCACCCACAACAACCCGGTCTGCTGTTCCGTGACGGTCCCGTACTCGGTGAGCAGGGTGGGCCCGAAAGTCCAGACCAGTGCCGAACCGGCGCCCACGACAACTGCTGCCACCGCCGGTAGCAGCAGTGTGCGCGACGATGTCACGGCAACCCCGGTGGCGGGACCCTCGCAGCAAGGTGGCGTTCGCGTGTCGTTGCGACCATCGGCAACGTGCAGCACACCGATCATCGACATCAGGCAGATCGCGGCCATGAAGACCCATACCGGCGCGAGCGAGGATGTCGCCACTGCCAACGAACCTGCTCCCACGACGCCGACGGCCGTGCCGGAATTGACCATCGACTGCACTGTCGCCGACGACGCGTCCCGGGTGACGGAGTCGATCACGCGCACCATCGCGGGTGATGCGAAGCCGGCACCCAACCCGCCCACGAAGACCGATGCGACGAAAACGCCGGGTGTCGCCGCCACCGCGACACCCAGGCAGCCGATTGTTGCTGTGGCACCGGCCAACATCAGGCCCACACGGGGTCGTCGATCGCTCACCCGTGCGGCGACCGTCGCAGCCACCGAGTACGCGATGAACTGAGCCGCGGCCGCGTACCCCAGGACGCCTGCCAGCTCGGGATGCTCTCGACCTATGCGCGGGGAGAACAAGCCAACGCCGAAGCGGGCCATGCCGTACGTGGCGGCGATGAGCAGAGTGCCGTACAGGGCGACGCCGACATCGCGGGCGACGGCAGCCTTCCGTTTCGAGAACGTATTCATAACGACCGTTCTACCATAACGAGCGTTACACTCATCTCATGACGGGTACCTCTACCAGAGATCGCATCCTCGACGCCGCCGACTCGCTTTTCTTCACCGACGGCATCGCCGTGACGGGCGTGGACCGGGTCGCCGACGCCGCGGGGGTGGCCATCGCGACGCTGTACAAGCACGTCGGAAGCAAAGACGGCCTGCTCACGGCCGTGCTGACGCGACGGCTGAACCAGTGGTCCGAGCATTGGGACGCGGCTCTCGCCGCTGCAGAATCACCGACGGAGCGACTGCTGTCGGTGTTCGACGCAGTACAGACCTATCGCGCCGTTGCCGTCCCTGCGCAATGGTGCAGTTTCCTGGCAACGCGCTCCGAGCGAACCAACGCCGCCGGGCGGCCCGATCCCGTCCAGGAATTACTCGATCAGGACACCCGGATGATCACCGAGCGTCTGCGCACGCTGGCCGACGACGCCGGCGCCGAGGATCCGATCGGACTCGCCGATAAACTCGCCCTGATCTATAACGGTGGGTTGAGCAGCCTGCTCCGCGGCGTACCCGCGGAGTCGTTCGCAGTTGCGCGAGAGGTTGCGCGAGTAGTGGTCGAGGACGCTGTGTGATGCAGGTGATCAGCGCGACCGAAAGAGGCGGCGCAGAAAGAATGCCGTGACCACGACGACGACTCCGACCGATGCAGCTGCCGCGAGCAACGGGATCAGAATGGAACCGGTGGGCTCGGCCGGCGCATCGGGGTCGGGTTCCGCCGACTGCGCCTGAGCGGGCGGTGTCTCGGAGACTCGATCGACGGCGTCCCTCAGCACCTGGACAGGCGGCAACGCGGCCGAGCTGTCCAGACCCTGCTCGGACCCCACCAACAGGTCACCGTCGTCGGTGAACGCGATGGACTCGCCCTGCGGTTGCGGTGGCAATGCGATCACGGTCGACGGCGGCGACGCCATTGCCTCGGCCACATCGCCGTCGTTCACAGGCCACAGGTACAGGTCGGTGTAGGTGCGCACGGCCGCAACCGTGCCGTCGACGCTCACAGCCCCACCGGTGACCAGTCGACTGCCGTCGAGAAGGGGAGGTCCACCCGGCGTGGTGGTGGCGGTCGGCGCGAAATCGGTGACACGTCGTAGGGGCGTCGGACCGGGACTGGGAAGATTGTCGACTGCCGTGTCGATCGAGTAGACACCGCCGGTGCCGAGACCGTCCTTGGTCACGATGACCGGCCGACCGTCGGAACCGATCAACAGTGCCTCGGCGTCGTGAGCACCGTCCGGGTACGTCAGACGGTGGAGTTCACCGGCACCGCCGTGCGCCGGATCCATCCGAACCAGCGCCACCGAGTCCCGACGCCTGTCGTTGTCCCCGATATCCGCCAGCCACAGGAATCCGTCGTACGACGACAGGTCCTCCACGTCGTACGGATCGACCGGATTGGGAAGCCACTGCGCCACAGCGCAGTCGACGTCGAGACGAGCCACCCGATCGTCGGCGCCGCTGTCGCCCATGCCGTACACCGTGTTGTCCAGGACTGTCATTCCGGACAGTTCGCTCAGGCCCGGATCCGTCGGAGTGCAGTACCGCTCGGCCGAATCTACGGACTGAGCCCAGACGGCCGGAGACGCAGCGACCACCGCCACGGCGGCAGCACACAGCACGGGCGCGGCGCGGCGGATCAAGCGCTGTGGGCGTAGCGAGTGAGCTGCGACGCCAGAGCCGTCGGAACGGTGGCGTCGATTCGAGTGCCACCGCTCTCGTGACTGGTGCTCGCGATCCGGCCGTCGGCGTGGATCCGGGACACCAGATCACCGCGGTCGTAGGGCACCAGCACGGACACCGACACCTCGGGAGGGCGCACCAGCTCGCCGAGCCGAGTACGCAATTCCTCCATCCCCTCACCGGTCTTGGCGGACACGAACATCGCACCCGGTAGCAACCCGCGCAGCTGCGTCAGCGTCACCGGGTCTGCTGCGTCGATCTTGTTGACGACGATCAGCTCTTCCGGCGCGGACGTGTTCTGCTCACGCACCACCGACACGATGACCTCACGTACCGCTTCGATCTGGCCGACGGGCAGGGGGTCTGATCCGTCCACCACATGCAGCAGCAGATCGGCATCGGTGACCTCTTCGAGGGTGGAGCGGAACGCCTCGACGAGCTGAGTGGGCAGATGCCGCACGAAACCCACCGTGTCGGTGAGAACGCACTCCCGCCCATCTTCGAGGGTGGCCTTGCGAGTGGTGGGATCCAAGGTGGCGAACAGCGCGTTCTGCACCAGCACACCGGACCCGGTGAGCGAATTGAGCAGCGACGACTTGCCCGCGTTGGTGTAACCGACGATGGCGATGGACGGCACGTTTCCCTGAAGTCGGCGCTCGCGTTTGGTGTCGCGAGCCTGCTTCATGCCGCGAATTTCACGTCGCAGCTTTGCCATGCGCTCGCGGATGCGGCGTCGATCGGTCTCGATCTTGGTCTCACCAGGGCCACGCAGACCCACACCGCCGTTGCTACCGGCGCGGCCACCCGCCTGGCGCGACATCGACTCACCCCAGCCTCGCAGCCGCGGAAGCATGTACTCCATCTGTGCGAGAGCGACCTGAGCCTTGCCCTCTCGAGACGAGGCGTGCTGGGCGAAGATGTCGAGAATCAACGCGGTGCGGTCGATGACCTTGACCTTCACGATCTTCTCCAGCGCGGTCAGCTGAGCGGGCGTCAGCTCACCGTCACAGACGACGGTGTCCGCGCCGGTCGCGATGACCACCTCGCGCAGCTCCTTGGCCTTGCCGGAACCGATGTAGGTGGAGGCGTCGGGACGATCGCGGCGCTGCACCAACCCCTCGAGAACTTCGGAACCCGCAGTCTCCGCGAGCGCGGCCAGTTCCGTCATGCTCGATTCCGCCTCTTCGGCAGAACCGCTGGTCCAGACCCCGACCAGAACGACCCGTTCGAGCCGCAACTGGCGGTATTCGACCTCGGTGACGTCGGTGAGTTCGGTGGACAGTCCCGCGACACGGCGCAGAGCGCTGCGGTCGTCGAGTTGCATATCGCCGGTGGACCACTCGGCATCGTGCTCGGAATGGTCGTCTGTCGTGTCGGCCCTGTCGGCCGCTGGATTCGATGTCGTCATACCAAACCCATGATCCACGAAAAGTCCCTGAAGTGCACGGTCATTATTGTGTCTGCCCCAGACCCGCCCACTGTCATCTCCCCAGACCCGCCCACTGTCATCTCCCCAGACCCGCCCACCAGGAATCAGAAATCTCCCCCGACGCCACCAGCACCGACGGCCCGCGCATCCACGCGGCGCCATTGTGCACTCGAACCGACACTTCGCCGCCCGGCACGTGCACGGTAAGTTCGCCCTCCCCGTCAGCTGACCCACTGTGCCGAAGCGCTGCCACCGCGGCGGCGACGATTCCGGTGCCGCACGAGCGCGTCTCGCCTACTCCGCGCTCGTGGACGCGCATGTGAACGTGCCCATTCGTAGGAGCGGTGACGAACTCGATGTTCACCCCACTCGGATACACGGCCGGGTCGAACGCCGGCTGCGCAGTCAGGTCCAACGCTGCCAGCGCGTCGCCGTTCAGTTCCGCAGACACGCATGCCAGGTGCGGGTTTCCGACGTCCACACCGAGACCGGTGAACGCGCGACCGGAGACCGACGTCTCGGAGGACTCGAACACCCGGACCGCCCCCATCTCGACTGTCACCTCGGCGTCGGTGTCGTCGAACGAGTGCACCAGGACGGGCTTGCCGCCCGCACGCGATCCCACGACGAACCGATCGGACTCCACCAGGCCCTTCGCGCGAAGGTAATGCGAGAAAACCCGAACTCCGTTGCCGCACATCTCTGCCGTGGATCCGTCGCCGTTGCGGTAGTCCATGAACCAGTCGTCGGCCGAGACACCGTCGGGAAGTGTGTCGAGCACACCTCGTTCCAGAAGCGCCCCACTGCGCGCCACACGGAGTACACCGTCGGCGCCGATTCCGGCACGACGGTCACACAGCGTCGACACCCGATCGACCGTCAGATCGAGGCGTGCGTCCGGGTCGGGGAATACGACGAAGTCGTTCTGTGTCCCGTGCCCCTTGGTGAAGTGCATGGTCCCAGTCTCCCACTAGGGCCGGGTCACGACGTCGCGGTCGTAGCGACGAGTCGCTGGCGGGATATCTCGTACAGCCCGACGGCACCCGCCGAGGGCGCGCCGAGTGAACTGGCCGCGCCGCCGATGGGGATCGACACGATCACGTCGCACGCGTCCCTCCATGCCGCGCTCATGCCCCGAGTCTCGTTTCCCACCACCAGAACCGTTCCGCCGGTGAAGTCGTGCTCGAACAGCGCGACCGAGCCGGTTTCGTCGGTGCCGACAATTGTCATGTCGGTGCCGCTGCTGCGCAGTCGGGTGACCACCTCGAGCATCTCCTCGGGCCCGGACACCGCCGCCACCGGCACCCCGAACAGGGAACCCGTGGTGGCCCGCACACACACCGGATCGAACGGATCTGCGGCATGCCCGCTCACCACCACGCCTGCTGCACCGAACGCATCCGACGAGCGGATCAACGTTCCCAGGTTTCCGGGTGACGACGGTCTGTCGAACGCGACGATCACCGGGGACGCACTGCCGGGAACCCAGTGGGCGAGATCGGTGAGTCGAGACTTGGCCACCAGCAACACTTCCGGTGGTTGGTCCGGACGCTCCCCCAGTTCGGCCATCAGCTCCGGCGCGACGGCGACGACCTCGGCGCCACTGCCGCGGCACCTGTCGACGGTCGCAGACGCCCAGGACGAGAGCGACCCTTCCGAGCGGTACAGCACCGACTCGATCGGCCATCCGTGCTCCACCGCCAGCGTGACGGGACGAACACCTTGGACCAGAAAGACACCGGCCTTGGTGCGCTTGCTGCGGGTCACCAGATACGACTGCCATTGCTGGAACCGCGCATTGCGCGAGTGCACCCGTGTGTCCGTCATTGCCGCTCGCTTCTCTTCACCGCAGCCTCGATCCTCGTCGTTGCGCTGTCCGTGAGACCCGGATCTTCGCCGCGCAACCACTGAATACGAGCGTCTCGTGCGAACCACGACCGCTGCCGCCGAACGTAACGGCGCGTACCGACAAAGGTGTCTTCGCGTGCACGCACCTCGTCGGTCTTGCCGTCGATGAGGTCGAGAACCTGGGCATACCCGATGGCTCGACGAGCGGTCACGCCCTCCCGCAGACCGCGTCCGGCCAAATCTTGCACCTCGTCCACGAGCCCATCCGAGAACATCGTGTCGGTGCGGGCGGAAATGCGCGCGTCGAGGTGCTCGGTGTCGCGATCGATGCCGAGAATCACGGTGTCCCAACGCGGCTCCCCGATCGTGGGGGCGGAGGCGGCGAAGGGTTTGCCGGTCAGCTCGACCACCTCCAGTGCACGCACGATCCGCCGGCCGTCGGTCGGGAGGATGGACGCGGCTGCGGCCGGATCGACGTTCGCGAGCACGGAATGCAGAGCGGCGACGCCCTCCGCCGCGAGACGTTCCTCGAGGGAGACCCGCAGCGCCGGGTCCGTCGCCGGAAACTGCCACCCATCCAACAGCGCCTGGATGTACATCATCGACCCGCCGACGATCACCGGCACGACCGAGCGAGCGAGCAAGCTGTCGATCAACTCGACAGCGGCTTCCTGGTACACCGCGACCGTGGCGGTCTCGGTCACGTCGAGAACGTCGAAGAGATGGTGCACGATGCCTCGACGCTCGGAGACCGGTGTCTTGGCCGTTCCGATGTCCATGCCTCGGTACTGCTGCATCGCATCGATATTGACGATGTGTCCGCCGAGCCGCTCGGCGAGATCGAGTGCAAGACCGGATTTCCCGGTGGCGGTAGGACCGACCACCGCGACGGGAACGATCGCGTCGTTCACGCTCACAGTTCCCACACGGCAACGTTGTATCCCACACCGTAAGGCGCTCCGCGGTACAGCGATCGAGCAATGACCGGGGCGTCCCCGACCACCGAGGCCGCGACGTGCCAGGCCGCTCGTCCCGCCGCACCGACTTCGCGACACAGCACAGGATCCAAGCCCAGGAGTGCCCCGGTGTCGCCGGTGGCCATGGCGTCGTCGATGGTGTTCTGAACGGCCTCGGCGCGGGCGTCGAACGCTCCCGGGGCCTTGTCGGTCAGAGTGGTCGCACCGTCTCCGACAACGAGCAGTCCAACTCTGTCGGAGTGTCCATCGATGATGTCGCGCAGGGTGGCCGCAATCTTCAGACACTCGTCGGGGTCGGCGTCGAACCGAACCAGGTGCACCGTCACAGACAGATCGGCCGCGCAGTGCCCGCGAACGAGGCCGACCGTGAGCGCGGACAGCGCCATCCCCCGATCGGGCTCGGCTGCGGACTCGGAACACAACCCGACGACGACATCGACACCGAAGCCCGCGTACGTACCCGCGGCATCCGGACCGACCGTCCCGGTCGTCGACGCCGCACCGATGGCAATCCACCAGTCGCTCACATGCCGAAGGTTGTCGCCGGCGAGCCGCACCGCCGTCCGAAGATCCTCCAACTCGCGTACCGCCGACCCCGCCAGCTGCTCGGAGAGCAACGGAGTCGACGGGACTAATGCGAGGGCGGACAGCACGCCAGCAACGGTAGCCGACCCGTTCGTACGCCCCACTTGGCCGCGCTCGGGCGGGTTTCGATGGTCGGGACGGCGCGAAAGGGGTTGAATGGACCGAATCGACACGCCAGGCGGTGCCCACCGGCACGTCCTCGGGTCGGCCACATGCGAGCAAGGCAGCCGTGACGCGCGGCAGAGACGGAGAACACCATGACCGGCACCAGTGCCCCCGAGCCCAGCACGCCCGACGCCCCGAAGGTCGACGCCTCGAAGATCGACAACAGCAACACCGAGACGCCTGTGCCGGCCGGACCGCGTCCCGGCCCACGCCCCGGTGGCCCTCGCCCGGGGCCCGCACGTCGTCCCGCCCCGGACGCCGCGACGGACTCGACGTCGGAGTCCGGTCCGAATCCCACCCCGCACGTTCCGGCACACCATGCACCGCACCCGATAGTTGCCCCCATCGTCACCGATCCGTCGAAATGGGGCCGCGTGGACGACGACGGATCGGCGTGGGTCACCACCGCCGACGGCGAGCGCACCGTCGGTTCGTGGCAGGCGGGCGACGCGGCCGAGGGTCTCGCGCATTTCGGCCGCCGCTACGACGATCTGGCCACGGAGGTAGCACTGCTCGAGGCTCGACTCGCGTCGGGCGCCGGGGACGCGAAGAAGACCAAATCCGCAGCCGTCGCGCTCACCGAGACGTTGCCCATCGCGGCGGTCATCGGCGACATCGAGGCGCTGGCAACCCGGCTACACGCCATCGTCGAACAGGCCGACGAAGTCGCCGCCGACCATCGGAAGCGCAAGGATGCCGAGCGCGCCCAGTCGACGGCCCGCAAAGAAGAACTGGCGGTCGAGGCGGAAACCATCGGCAGCGAGTCCACGCAGTGGAAGGTTGCGGGAGACCGGCTTCGCGCCATTCTCGACGAGTGGAAAACCATCAAGGGCGTCGACCGCAAGGTCGACGACGTGCTGTGGAAGCGCTATTCCAAGGCCCGCGAAGCGTTCAATCGACGCCGCGGCGCGCACTTCGCAGATCTCGATCGCGAGCGCGGCTCGGCCAAGACCCGCAAAGAGGAACTGGTAGCAAAGGCGGAAGAGCTGTCCACGTCCACCGACTGGGTCGGAACCGCGCAGGTCTTCCGTGATCTGCTCACCGAGTGGAAGGCCGCTGGACGCGCACCACGAGACGCCGACGAGACGCTGTGGCAGAAGTTCAAAGGCGCGCAGGACGTCTTCTTCGCCGCTCGCAACGCCGCTGCGTCCGAGCAGAACGCGGAGTTCGAAGCCAATGCCGAGGCCAAAGAACGGCTGCTGGTCGAGACGGGCGAGATCGATCCGTCGAAGAACCTCGAGGCCGCACGCGCGGCACTGCGCACGCTGCAGGACAAATGGGATGCCATCGGCAAAGTCCCGCGCGAGAAGATGCACGACCTGGAAGGCAAGCTGCGCGCGATCGAGAAGCGTGTTCGAGACGCGGCCGATTCCGAGTGGCGGCGTACGGACCCCGAAGCCGTGGCCCGCGCAGCCCAGTTCCGTGAGCGCGTGGCGCAATTCGAGGAGCAAGCGCAGAAGGCCGAGACGGCCGGCAAGTCCAAGGACGCGGACAAGTTCCGCGCCCAGGCTCAGCAGTGGCGCGAGTGGGCCGACGCTGCCGACAGCGCACTCGGGGGTCGCTGACCGAACCCCCGGCGCGGCGGGGCTCGAAGGTCCCGCCGAGCCGCGATGCGTGTCAGCCTTGCCGCCGC
>JBASAM010000111.1:0-10235 GCA_049650605.1 Rhodococcus sp. (in: high G+C Gram-positive bacteria)
GGCGCCGGCAGGTCAGGCCGGCCCGGTGCCTACCGGTCAGGCGACTCAGGCTCCCGGAGGTACCGGAGGAGGCTTGCTCGAGGGCAGCACCCCGGGCGCGGAAATCGTGGCGCAACTCGAAGAGAACTCCGACGACTACACCTGGATCGCCGCGGCCATCGGATCCAACTCCGCATCCGGGTATCAGCTGGCCACCGAGGATCCGGTGATGCCCATCGGCGGCTTCAACGGCAGCGATCCGTCGCCGACACTCGCAGAGTTTCAGCAGTACGTCGCCGACGGTGAGATCCACTACTTCATCGCGGGCGGCGGACGGGAGATGGGCAGCAGCGGCTCGTCCGCAGAGATCAGCGAGTGGGTGGCCGCGAACTTCACCGCCGAGACAGTGAACGGTGTGACGCTGTACGACCTCACGGTGTAACGAGAATCCGGTGCAGAAACGTATCGCTCGACGATCGTTTCTGCACCGGATTTCGCCTTTTCAGTGGAGTTCGCCCGCGATGTCGGCGGACGCCAGCATCAAGACCATCGCCGGAACGACCGTGGTGGCCGCGAGGCGGTAGTCGCCCCGACCGTGCTGCTCGACGACGCGAGCCGAGGTAAGAGTCTTCAAGTGGTGATAAAGCTGGCCGACCGAGGACAGTCCGACCGCCGATTGCAGGTCGACAGCGGTGGCAGGTCCGCGCAGCAGGGCACGAACCACCGCCATGCGTATCGGGTGTCCGAGGGCGGCCAGAACCTCGACGGAGCGCTCGGTCGGCAGCTCCAGAATGCCGTCGGGGGAATAGTGCATCGTCCACGCGACGTCGCCCGCGAGGTGCACGTCGCCGGCGTAGGAAATCACGCCACCGGTGGCCGGAGTCTCCGGCGTATCGGGCCCGTCGAGAGTGGCTTGGCGGGCCTCGAGAGTGGCAAGGCGGGCCTCGAGAGCGGCGACGCGCTCGGCGAGATCCGGTTCCACGTTCACGACACGCAGGCTAGCCGCTCCAGGGTGGCCGGATCGGCAACTGCCTCGAGCAACAGGGCTTGGTGGTCCCGCAGGTTTTCCAACGCCGATCGGTACTGCGGCTCGGTCAATTCTCGGTTCAACCACACCGCCACGGCTGGGGAGCCGTCGGCGCGTCGAAACTCGAAGGCGTTCGTCAGTATTCCGGGCAAGTTGCCACCCTTGAAACCCATGGCGACGAATCCTTCCGGCGGCTGCTGATGCTCGAGCTGTCGCCGAACGATGTCTACGCCAGGACCGAAACTTCCGTCAGCGATCGAGGTGTAGAACGCCGTGAGTTCGCTCGCCGACCCACGAGGACCGACGGTGTCGAAGTAGCCGAACAGGTCGGACTCGTCGCGCTGCGGGGCGTCCACGCCGAAGCTCGCCCTGAACTGCAAATCGAATGCGAAGTCCTCGGCCAGGTTCCACAATCGGTCGGTGTCGACTCGCGCGTCCAGGGCGCCCAGAGCTGTTCCCACCAGCGTCGGCGGGTCGAAGTCCCGCCACCCGCCTGCGGCTGCGGCCTTTCGAAGCGAGTCGTCGCCCAGCCGATGACGGAGGTAATCGGGCACGCCGTTGTCGCTTTCGCGCACCATTGCCGTGACCATGTCGTCCAGTCGTACCGTCGCCGCCGGATCGAGCGGAGAGGTGCCGTCGTTGGCGATGCCGAGGCGGTCCAGCGCCGCGATGTGAGCGCCGCCGTCGGTACCCGGGGCGTACCAACGCTGCCAATCGATGATCGGGATCTGCTCGTCGGGATCCAACGTTCCCGCGGTGACAGCTTGGGCGTAGGCGGCCAGATGCACCACTTTCACCGCGGACGCGAGCGGCTGGTCCCGGTCTGCTCGGTGCGACGCGACAGTGCCGCGCCCGTCATCGAAGGAGAAGGCCACGGATTCTGGGTGCGCGGCGGCGAATCCGATCCAGCCCTCCGAGGTGGCGAGATTCGCGGCCGGGGGCACGGTGCACGCCGCGACGGAGGCGGGCGTGGAGGGTGTTGCCGCACCGGCGCAGCCGGTCAGCAGGGCGGATGCCGCAGTGGCTGCAACCAACATCTTGATCATGCGAACCCCTCTCGTCGTAATTCCGATATTACGGAAAAGCAGAATAAACGCAACCCCTGCGAGGTTCACGGCCGGACCGGGGCTGCCAGTACGCTGCCCTGGTGCGAGTACTCGTCATCGGTTCCGGAGCCCGTGAACATGCCCTGCTGATCGCCCTGGCGGCCGATCCCGACGTCAGCGCCACCATGTGCGCCCCGGGAAACGCCGGCATCGCTGGGATCACCGACACCTACCCCGTGGACGTGGCCTCTGCAGACGCCGTGGTTGCGCTGGCCCGAGAGCAGAGCGCCGATCTGGTGGTGATCGGCCCCGAGGTACCGCTGGTCCTCGGTATCGCCGACGCGGTGCGGGGCGCCGGTATCGCCTGCTTCGGTCCGTCTGCCGCGGCTGCCCGCATCGAGGGCTCCAAAGCGTTCGCCAAGGACGTCATGGCGTCGGCGGGAGTGCGCACGGCCACAAGCGAAGTGGTGGATACCCCGGCGCTGCTGGATGCGGCGCTGAACCGATTCGGCCCCACCTGGGTGGTCAAGGACGACGGACTCGCCGCAGGGAAGGGCGTCGTCGTCACCGAGGATCGCCGCGCTGCCCGCGCGCATGCCGCCGAGTTGCTCGAACTCGGTCACCCGGTGTTGCTCGAGTCGTTCCTGTCGGGTCCGGAGGTGTCGCTGTTCTGCCTGGTCGACGGTGAGACCGTGGTACCTCTCTTGCCGGCTCAGGATCACAAGCGGGTGGCCGACGGAGACGTGGGCCCCAACACCGGGGGAATGGGTGCCTACACGCCATTGCCGTGGTTGCCCGAGGAGATGGTGACCCGCATCGTCGAGGAGGTGGTCGAACCCGTTGCCGCAGAGATGGTCGCGCGCGGGTGCCCGTTCACCGGGTTGCTGTACGCCGGACTGGCCGTCGACGGCGAGGGACCGGCCGTCATCGAGTTCAACTGCCGGTTCGGTGATCCCGAGACCCAAGCAGTTCTGGCGCTGCTCGAGTCGCCGTTGGGCGCTGCGCTGCACGCCGCGTCGACGGGAACGCTCGCGGATCTGCCGCCGCTGCAATGGAAGGACGGCGCAGCGGTGACCGTCGTGTTGGCCGCCGAGAACTATCCGGGCCGACCGCGGGTGGGCGACGCCGTCACCGGTATCGACGATCCGCGGGTGCTGCACGCGGGCACGTCGCCCGGCAAGAACGGCGGCGTGGAGTCTGCCGGGGGGCGAGTGCTCAGTGTCGTCGGCACGGGTGCGGATCTCGCCGAGGCTCGAGCGCAGGCATACGAGGTGCTCTCCCGGGTGTCGCTCACCGGTGGGCACTTCCGCAGCGACATCGGCTTGGCGGCGGTGGAGGGTCGCATCGCGATACCGTCATGACATGAGCTCGGACAGTCGGCGCTCGCGTATCGAGCCCTTCCATGTGATGGACGTCTTCGCCGCCGCGGCCCGGCGCCAGGAGACGCACGCCGACGTGGTCTCGCTCGCCGCGGGACAGCCGTCCACATCCGCGCCCGCACCGGTGCTCGAGGCAATGCGGGTCGCGTTGGACACCGACGTGATCGGATACTCCGAGACGCTGGGCACCGCGCGTCTGCGCGAGACGATTGCCGCGTATCTGGCGGCAAAATCCGGCGCGGCCATCGAGGCCGAGGACATCGTCGTCACCACCGGGTCCTCCGGCGCGTTCACGTTGTTGTTCCTCGCAGCGTTCGATCCTGGCGACACCGTGGTGATGGCGCGCCCCGGCTACCCGGCGTATCGGAACACACTGTCCGCGTTGGGATGTCGAGTCGTCGAACTCGAATGCACCGAAGACGTTCGGTTCCAGCCCACGGTGGCCATGCTCGAGGCGCTGGATACTCCGCCGGCCGGACTGATCGTCGCGAGTCCCGCCAATCCGACGGGCACGATCATCGATCCTGTCGAGCTCGAGGCTCTCGCCCACTGGTGCGACCGGCACGGCACGCTGTTGATCTCGGACGAGATCTACCACGGCATCTCCTACGGCGATGTCGAGTGCCGCAGCGCCAGGGAGTTCTCGGACCGGGCCGTGTCCATCGGGTCGGTATCCAAGTACTTCTCGATGACGGGGTGGCGTCTGGGCTGGATGGTGTTGCCGCGCAGCCTCACTCGCGCAGTGCAACGGTTGGCGTCGAACATGACGGTGTGCCCGCCGACGGTGTCGCAACTCGCTGCGGTCGCGGCGTTCTCCGACGAGTCCATCGCGGAACTGGACGGCCATGTCCGCCGATACGCACGAAATCGGGACATCCTGTTGGGCGGACTCCGCGAGGCGGGAGTGACTCGGTTGGCTCCGGCGGACGGCGCGTTCTATGCCTACGCCGACATCGAACACCTCACCGGCGACTCGATGCAGTGGTGCGCGCAGGTGCTCGGCGAGACCGGCGTGGCCGTGGTGCCCGGCGCGGACTTCGACACCGAGAACGGTCATCACACGGTGCGCTTCTCCTTCGCCGGGTCCACCGAGGACATGACCGAGGCCCTCGACCGGCTCGGCCCGTACCTTCGAGGTCGCTCCTGAGCAGGTCATCCGGCCGTTTCACCTCTGCGGACATGCCCCGGGTGGCAGCATGTGTACGCATGTCGACCGGCTCCGCTTCTCGATCGACGCCCAAGGGTCGGCGTCGACGAGAGGCCCTCATCAGCGCCGCGGCGGACCTGTTGCTGACCGGGGGGTACGACGCCGTTCGGCACCGCAGCGTCGCGGCGCGCGCGCGACTTCCGCTGGCGTCGACGACGTACTACTTCGAGTCGCTCGACGACCTGGTGACCCATGCGGCGGAACTGAACGGCACCCGCGAGATCGACCTGATACGCCAGCAGATGACGGCGTTCGCTCCTACCTCCCTCTCCGCCGAGGACACGGCGGATCTGATCTTGGATCTGCTGATCGGTCCGGCCGACGGCGACAGTGACCGACACGATCTCCTGGTGGCGAGATACGAACGGGTCTTGGCGGCCGCGCGACACCCGCAACTGCAGGAGCTGCAGTCACGGCTGCGGGTGGACCTCGAGGAGATGCTCGTCGATGCACTGGCGTCGGCGGGCCGCACGACCGACTGCGATCGCGCACGGTTTCTGCTTGCTCTGGTGGACGGCGTCGTCATGACGGCGTTGGGGGAGAACGACGCGGATCTTCGCGGCCGTGCGCGCGAGGTTCTGATCGACGCCGTCGACCGACACGCACCGCTGATCGTCGACCGAGCGCACTGACCGTAAACTTCCCGCACGTGAGTCGTATCCCGAATGTCCTCGCCAACCGCTACGCCAGTCCGGACATGGCGCAGCTGTGGTCTCCCGAACACAAGATCGTGTTGGAGCGTCAGCTGTGGATCGCCGTCCTTCGGGCTCAGGCGGATCTGGGCGTCGATGTCCCCGCTGGCGCGATCTCGGACTACGAGCGTGTGATCGATCAGGTGGACCTGCAGTCGATCGCCGACCGCGAGCGTGTCACCCGCCACGACGTCAAGGCGCGGATCGAGGAGTTCAACGCTCTGGCCGGGCACGAGCACGTGCACAAGGGGCTGACCAGTCGGGATCTCACCGAGAACGTCGAGCAGCTGCAGATTCTGCGGTCGATGGAGCATGTACACGGCCACGGCGTTGCCGTCGCGGCACGGCTCGCCGAACGCGCCGCGGAGTACTCGGACCTGGTGATGGCCGGCCGCAGTCACAACGTCGCGGCGCAGGCCACGACGCTGGGCAAGCGATTCGCCTCGGCCGCGGACGAGCTGCTGGTCTCGCTCACGCGGCTGCGCGAGCTGATCGACCGCTATCCGCTGCGCGGCATCAAGGGTCCGATGGGAACCGCGCAGGACATGCTCGATCTGTTGGGCGGTGACTCGGACAAGCTCGCATCCATGGAGTCGGCCGTGGCGCAGCACCTCGGCTTCGCGCACGTGTTCACCAGCGTCGGGCAGGTCTACCCGCGTTCGCTCGATCACGACGTGGTCTCTGCACTGGTTCAGGTGGGGGCCGCGCAATCGTCGTTCGCCCACACCGTGCGACTGATGGCGGGCCACGAGCTGGTGACCGAGGGGTTCGCGCCCGGTCAGGTGGGCTCGTCGGCGATGCCGCACAAGATGAACACCCGCTCGTGCGAACGCGTCAACGGACTGCAGGTGATCCTGCGCGGTTACGGATCGATGGCCGCAGAGCTCGCCGGCGCGCAGTGGAACGAGGGCGACGTCTTCTGTTCCGTGGTGCGTCGAGTTGCGTTGCCCGACGCGTTCTTCGCGATCGACGGCATGATGGAAACGTTCCTGACGGTGCTCGCGGAGTTCGGTGCGTATCCCGCCGTCGTCGCCCGCGAGCTCGACCGGTACCTGCCGTTCCTGGCCACCACCAAGGTGCTGATGGCCGCCGTGCGCGCGGGAGTGGGCCGCGAGAGCGCCCACGAGGCAATCAAGGAGCACGCGGTGGCAGTGGCGCTCGCGATGCGTGAGCAGGGCCTCGAGCCCGATCTCCTCGACCGGCTGGCCGCCGACGAGCGACTCCCGCTGGACCGCGCCGCCCTGGACGAGGCGTTGGCGGACCGATCGGCGTTCATCGGTGCCGCGCAGGCTCAGGTGGCCTCCGTGGTCGCGTCGGTGCAGGCTCTGGTCGACACTCGGCCCGAGGCTGCTCACTACGTTCCTGCGCCGATTCTGTAGGTACGCGAATCACATCCCCTCCGGTGGAATCGAGAGCCGTCAGACCTTACGGTTCGTCATGTGAGCAAAGTCGTCGTCATCGGAACTGGGTATCTGGGAGCCACACACGCTGCGTGCATGGCCGACATCGGACACGACGTGCTGGGTGTCGACGTCGATCCCAGCAAGCTGGCCAAGCTCGAAGCCGGGGAGGTGCCCTTCTGGGAGCCCGGCCTCGGCGAGGTGCTGCAACGCAACATCGAGGCGGGCCGGTTGCGCTTCACGGCGTCGTACGAGGAGGCTGCCGCGTTCGGTGACATCTTCTTCCTCGCCGTCGGAACGCCGCAGAAGAAGGGCGAGTACGCCGCCGACGTCACCTACGTGAACTCGGTGCTGGAGAACCTGGCTCCGCTGATCACCGGCCCCGCCGTCGTGTTCGGGAAGTCGACGGTGCCGGTGGGCACCGCGGAGCGCCTCGGCGCGCTGGGGCGGGAACTCTCGCCCGCCGGAGATCAGCTCGAAGTGGCCTGGAATCCGGAGTTTCTGCGCGAAGGTCATGCGGTGGAGGACACGCTGCACCCCGACCGTCTGGTGCTCGGCGTCGATCGCAACCGCCCGGGCCGCGCCGAGGAGGTCGCCCGTGAGGTCTACGCGCCGCTTCTCGCGGAATCGATCCCGTTCATCGTCACGGACCTGGCTACCGCCGAATTGGTGAAAACGTCGGCCAATGCATTCCTGGCGACCAAGATTTCCTTCATCAATGCTATTTCCGAGGTGTGTGAAGCAGCCGGCGCCGATATCACGGTTCTGGCCGATGCAATCGGGCACGACGACCGAATCGGGCGTAAATTCCTGAATGCCGGTATCGGATTCGGCGGCGGCTGTCTGCCCAAGGACATTCGTGCATTCATGGCGCGGGCCGGCGAGTTGGGCGCGGACCAGGCTCTGACCTTCCTGCGCGAGGTCGACAACATCAACATGCGTCGGCGTACCGGCATGGTCGACATCGTCCGCGACACCGTGGGCACGCTGCTGGGCACACAGGTGGCCGTTCTCGGCGCGGCGTTCAAACCGGACTCGGACGACGTGCGCGACTCCCCAGCGCTGAATGTGGCTGGGCAACTACAGCTTCAGGGCGCAGGCGTCACAGTCTACGACCCCAAGGCGAACGACAATTCGCGAGCGCTGTTCCCCACCCTGGGCTACGCCGCGTCCGCGCTGGACGCGTGCCACAAGGCCGACGTGGTCCTGGTGCTCACCGAGTGGCGCGAATTCCGTGACCTGGTTCCGTCGGATCTGGACGGCGTGGTGCGCGAGCGCCGGATCATCGACGGCCGCAATTGCCTCGACGTGGATCTCTGGCGTTCTGCGGGGTGGGTCTATCGCGGACTCGGACGGCCCTGATCGCGAAACTGCACGGCTTTCCTGCAGAAAGCGGACCCACGATTGTTGGGTGTGATTGATACACTCGCGTCGAATACCGAACCCCGTTCGACGAGCAGAGGAAATACGTGTCGACCGATCTTCGCGACAGAAATACGGCACGTCGTCGTCGTGTACCCACCCTGGTTTGGATCGTTCTTCTGGTGCTGGTGGGTCTGCTCGCCTGGTTCGGCTGGACGGTTTACTCGGCGTACCAGGGCTTGAGTTCCGCGCGTGACGACGCTCTCGCGGCGCGCACGCAGATCCTCGCCGGAGACTCCGACGCGGCGCGGGCGAGCGTCGAGGATGCGACGTCGTCGTCGTCTGATGCTCTCAGCGCCACCCAGTCGCCGATCTGGAAGGCCGTCGCCGCCATCCCGGGCGTCGGATCGCCGCTGGACGTGGTGGGTCCGCTCACCGGCCTGGTGCACGATCTGACCACCGAGGTCCTGCGTCCCGCCGTCGACGTGGGTGCCGTCCTGGATCCGAGCCAATTGCGGGCGGACGACGGCACGATCGACCTGGCGGCGCTTCGAGAGTCCGCGCCCACGCTCGAGACGGTCGGGGCGTCGGCCAACGCTCTGAACGAGCGCGCTATCGCAATCGACACCGACACCTACATCCCTCAGGTCACCGACGCCGGCGACTCGCTGAAGGCCCAGCTGGGAGACTTGTCGAATCTGCTCACCAATACGGCCCTGGCCTCGAAGATTCTCCCGGACATGCTCGGTGAGAACTCGCCGAAGAGCTACTTTCTCGCGTTTCAGACCAATGCTGAATCCCGCGGCACCGGTGGGCTGATGGGCGGATTCGCCATCATCGATGCCGACCGCGGCAAGATCGAGCTGGACGAGCTCGCGAAGAACAGCGAGTTGACCAGATCGTACGACCCGATCGACCTGGGCCCGGATTTCGCCAACAACTACGGCAACCAGTACAACGCCACGTCGAATTGGCAGAACGCCAATGTCAGTCCGCATTTCCCGTACACGGGTGAGATTCTGCGGTCGATCTGGGCGCAGGAGTCGGGGCAGGTGGTGGACGGCGTCATCGCGACGGATCCTGTTGCACTGAGCTACATCCTGGGCGTCGTCGGTCCGGTGACGCTGGCAGACGGCGAGCAGGTGACGGCCGACAACGTGGTCGACCTGACGCAGTCGGAGGCCTATTTCCGATTCGAGACCGACAACGTTGCCCGCAAGGACTATCTGCAGCAGATCGCGGCACGCGTGTTCTCCAAGGTCGAGGGCAAGATCAGCAATCCCACGAGGTTGCTCGACGCCATCGGTCGCGGGGTGAGCGAGGGGCATACCGCCGTGTGGAGTGCCGATCCGGCGATCCAGAGTGTGTTGTCGGGAACGAAGATCGCGCACGAGGTTCCGGACGATCCGGCGCCCTACGCCTCCCTGGTGGTCAACAACGGGGCCGGCGGCAAGCTCGACTACTACCTGAAGCGAGACATCACGTACACCGCGGGTTCGTGCGAGGGTGCGACGCGGACGTCCAAGATCATCGCGACGGTCACCAACACCGCTCCGGCGCAGGACTATCCCCGTTACATCGCGGGTCGGCAGAACGAGACCACCGCGTACGAAGGTCCGCCCGGCACCAACCGTTCGGTGGTCGAGATATTCACGACCACCGGTTCGACCCTCGAGAAGGCGACGATCGACGGGAAGCAGGTCTTCCTGCTGTCCGGACAGGAGCGGAACCACCCGCTGTTCTACACCCCGCTCGTCGTCGAGCCCGGTCAGACCAAGACGCTGGTTCTCGAGCTCGAGGAGCCCACCGCCCCCGGCGAGGCGCGGGTACCCATTCAGCCGCAGACGTTGGACGGCACGGCGACCGTGGACGTTCCGGACTGCTCGGGATCGTGAGCGTGGCGTGAGCCGCCAGCGCGCTACCGAGGTCTTCGTCAGCGTCACCGGGCAGCGCGACAACGTCGGTGACACGGTGCTGCGCCGCCACCTGCTCGAGGCGCTCAGACCGCACGGGACGCTGCATCTGTGGGTGGGGACCAGCCCGGACAGCTACTTGTCCGGGCTGCGCCTGCGCCCCGACGACGTGGTGTATCGCCGGCGTCGTCGGTGGCGGGTCGCCGCACTGCGTCGGGCGGCGACAGGGC
>JBASAM010000112.1:0-11019 GCA_049650605.1 Rhodococcus sp. (in: high G+C Gram-positive bacteria)
CGGCTAGATCGACTGAAGGTGCCCTTCAGTAGGTATGGGTGCGGCGTGTCGCGATCAGGGCGCGCCGCGGAGCTCGATCACCAACCGAGCACCGCCGAGGGGACAGTCGTCGAAGTACGCACGCCCACCGTGCAGTTCGGCCTGCTGAGCCACCAGTGCCAACCCCAGCCCCGAGCCGGCGCTCTGCGCGTGCGCGCCGCGAACGAAGCGTCCGAACACCGCGTCGCGCTCGCTCGGAGCGAGCCCGGTGCCGTCGTCGTCGACGACGATGCGGACGCGGTTCCCGGAGTCCTCGTCGACGATCGCCCTGATCCCGATCACCACGGTCCTGGCGTTGCCGTGCCGGACGGCGTTGGTGATGGCGTTGTCGACGGTGGAGCGCAGCCCGGCCGGCATGCCGCCGATGACGATGGGGGCCTCGGAATCCACGCGCACGGTCACGTTCGGGTTGAGTCTCATGGCATCCTGCGCGGCCGCGTCGGCGACGTCGACGACGTCCACCGGCACCTGATCGGACTCGGACGCCAGTTCGCCCGATGCCAGGCGTTCGAGGTCGGCGAGCGTCGCCTCGACCCGGCCCTGGGTGCGATGCAGGTCGCCGAGAATCTCGGCGCGTTGACCGTCCGTCAGGTCCAGCGTGCGCAGCACCTCGATGTCCGTGCGCATGGCGGTAAGTGGTGTGCGGAGCTCGTGCGCGGACACGGCGGCGAAATCGCGCGCCGTATCGAGGGCACCCTCGGTGCGCTCCTGGGCATCGGTGACCCGTCGCAGCATGTCCGCGACGGCGACGGCCAGGGCATCCGCTTCGCGTACGCCGGTGGACTTGCTGGGCGGTCTCGGGGGGTCGCTGGCGACGTCTCGGGTCAGGCGCATCAGCGGTCGCACCGCGCGTCCTCCGAAGATCCACCCCAGCACCGTCGACGCACCCACTGCCAGAGCGCCGGCTTGAAGTACCTGTCGCTGTTGATCGTTGGTGATGTCCTGCGCCTCGGACAACGGCACCGCGACCGAGACCTGAGCCTGTCGGTCCGGCACCGCGGCGGTGTAGACGCGGAACGCGGTGCCGTCCACGTCGGCCGTCGACGATCCGAGCGGCATGACGGGTATCGCCGGATCGGTGCTGGCCCGCACCCGCTCGCCTTGCCTGATGGTGATGGCGAACGCTTCCGATCGGTTGAGACTGCCGATGAACAACTCGAACGTCTGCACGCTGGGCACCACCACGTCGGACGCCGTCTGCAATCGACGGTCGAGTTGCAACACGTTGTTTCGCGAAATTGCTGCTGCCACATACCATCCGACCAGCGAGACGATGATCACCGCGCCCAGCGCTGTCGCCGCCGCGACACGGGCCCGGAGCGAGAACGGCCGACGCAGAACCGATGGCGTCACGGCGAGATCCGCAGCACGAATCCCACACCGCGCACGGTGTGCAGGATGCGCGGCACTCCACCGGCTTCCATCTTGCGGCGTAGGTATCCGACGAAGACGTCCACGACGTTGGTGTCGGCAACGAAGTCGTATCCCCACACGAGCTCGAGGAGGCGTTCACGGCTGAGCACCACCCCGGCGTTTCGCGCCAGAACGGCGAGCAGCTCGAATTCGCGCTTGGTGAGGTCGAGTCGGCGCCCGCCGATGGTGGCCCGGTGGCCCAGTTCGTCGAGGCTCAACGGACCGACCACCACGGCGGGCGAATCCGCCCCGATGGGCCCGGCGGTGCCGCGACGACGCAGCATGGCCTTGATGCGCGCCACCAGTTCAGCCAACACGAACGGCTTGGTCAGATAGTCGTCCGCGCCGGATTCGAGGCCGGCGATGCGATCGTCGACGGAGCTGCGGGCGCTGAGCACGCACACGGGGACGTCGTTGCCTCGTGATCGCAGCGCGGTGACGACGCCGTTGCCGTCGACGACGGGCATGTTCATGTCGAGCACCACCACGTCCGGGTCGAGCGAGCCCACCATGTCGAGCGCGATCGCTCCGTTCTTCGCGGTGAGCACGGTGAAGCCGGACAGTCGTAGTCCGCGCTCGATCGAGCTCAGCACGTCCACGTCGTCGTCGACGACGAGCACCGTCGGCGGCCGGTCGGAGGGAGCTGCGGAATCGGTCATGGGTCGATTGTGCCGAATTCGTGCCCCGGATGACCGTGACGGTCACATTTGCGCAACATTCCCGGAATCAACGGTCTCTAGTGTTCGCCGAAGCCGTCTTCGCATCCAGCGCGGACGAGGTAACCGCATGTTCGAACAGTCGAGGGGAAACTCCATGAGCGCGAACACCGTGCGACTTCAGGCTCTGCGCGCAGTCGAGGCGTACCAGCCTCCGGCGGTCAGCTTCACCGATTCCGAGACCCCGGGTGAGATTTTCGGGGAGAACGTGTTCAACCGAGTCGTGATGCAGAAGCGGCTGCCGAAGTCGGTCTACAAGTCCGTGATGAAGACCATCGAGCACGGCGCCACGCTGGACCCCATGGTTGCCGACGCGGTCGCCTCGGCCATGAAGGACTGGGCCATCGAAAAGGGCGCGACGCACTACGCGCACGTGTTCTACCCGCTCACCGGACTGACGGCGGAGAAGCACGACAGCTTTCTCGAGCCGGTGTCCGACGGCTCCGCGATGGCCGAGTTCGCCGGCAAGACCCTCATTCAGGGCGAGCCCGACGCGTCGAGCTTCCCCAACGGCGGCCTGCGCAACACCTTCGAGGCGCGTGGCTACACGGGGTGGGACGTCACCAGTCCGGCCTATGTCCTCGAGAACCCGAACGGCAACACGCTCTGCATCCCCACGGTCTTCGTGTCGATGACCGGTGAGGCACTGGACCACAAGACGGGTCTGCTGCGCTCGCAGCAAGCGATGGGCCGGCACGCCGAGCGGGTGCTGACGTTGTTCGGGCACGACGATCCGGACCACATCGTGTCCTTCTGCGGACCCGAGCAGGAGTACTTCCTGGTCGATCGGCACTTCTTTCTGGCCCGCCCCGACCTGCTGAACGCCGGTCGCACCCTGTTCGGTGCCAAGCCTCCCAAGGGCCAGGAGTTCGACGACCACTACTTCGGTGCCATTCCCGAGCGCGTGCTCGGGTTCATGATGGACACCGAACGTGAGCTGTTCAAGCTCGGCATCCCCGCCAAGACTCGCCACAACGAGGTCGCGCCCGGGCAGTTCGAGATCGCCCCGATGTTCGAGCGCGGCAACATCGCGGCCGATCATCAGCAACTGTTGATGACCACGTTCAAGACCATCGCCAAGAAGCACGGCATGGAGATCTTGTTCCACGAGAAGCCGTTCGAGGGTGTCAACGGATCTGGCAAGCACGTCAATTTCTCGTTGGGCAACGCCGAACTGGGCAGCCTGCTGGTGCCCGGTGACAATCCCCACGACAACGCACAGTTCCTGGTCTTCTGCGCCGCGGTCATCCGCGCGGTGCACAAGTACGCAGGTCTGCTGCGCGCGTCGGTGGCGTCCGCGACCAACGATCACCGGTTGGGCGCCAACGAGGCTCCGCCGGCAATCATCTCGATCTTCCTCGGCGATCAGCTCGCGGACGTGTTCGATCAGATCGCCAAGGGCGCCGCGACGTCGTCGAAGGGCAAGGGCACCATGATGATCGGCGCCGACACGTTGCCGATCCTGCCCACCGATCCGGGCGACCGCAACCGCACCAGCCCGTTTGCGTTCACAGGCAACAGGTTCGAGTTCCGCGCACCGGGATCGATGCAGACCGTCAACGAGCCGATGGTGGTCATCAACACGATCATGGCCGAGTCGCTCGACTACATGGCCACCGAACTCGAGAACGCGATCGGGGAGGGCGTCGAGTTCGACACCGCGGTGCAGAACCTTCTCACGCAGATCATCACCGATCACGGTGCCGTCGTGTTCAACGGCGACGGGTACTCCGACAACTGGCCCATCGAAGCGGAGTCGCGCGGACTGGCGAACCTGCGCACGACGCTCGACGCGCTGCCGGAGCTGATCACCGACGAGGCTCTCGCGCTCTTCGACAAGTACGACGTGTTCAACCACCGCGAGATGCACAGCCGGTACGAGATCGGACTCGAGCAGTACGCGTTGACCATCGGTGTCGAGGCACGACTGACCCTCGAGATGGGCGCGACGATCGTGCTGCCGTCGGCTGTTCGGTATCAGACCGAGGTAGCGCAGAATCTCGCCGCGCTCAAGGCGGTCGGCGCCCCGATCGACATGGCATCGCTCGATGCGGTGTCGGCGCCTCTCGCTGATCTGCGAACCGGTCTCGAGGCGCTGAAGAGTGCGCTCGACGCCGATACCGGTCACGACGCCTTGGGTGAGGCGACGCACGCCAAGGATGCGCTGCTGCCGGCCATGGCGCAGGTGCGGGCAGCGGCGGACATTCTCGAAGCCGTGGTGGCGGACGACCTGTGGCCGCTCCCGACGTACCAGGAGATGTTGTTCGTCCTGTGACATGAGGCAGTTCGTTGGTGACATTCCCCAGAGCTGACGGGAATGTCCCATTCCGAGGTCGTGTCGCCCCCGTGTGGACGGTAGTTTTCCGCCCGGGGGTGATGCGACATGGAGTCGTTGTTCAAAGTTCCGGTTCGAATCGGATTGGTCTTGACCGCGACTGCGGCAACGTTGGTCGTCAGCGCCGTGTCGGCCATCGCCGCACCCGTCGACACCGGTGTCGGGTCGACCTACGAGTGCACCGGGGATGTCGCGGGTGCCCAGCAGGATCCCGTCGTGTTGGTCCACGGCACCTGGACCACCAGCGCCGAAGACTTCGGCGCCGTCCTCGAACCGTGGCTCACGCAGACCGGACGCCCGTTCTGCACGGTCGAGTTGCCGCGTCGAGCAACCGTCGACATGCAGATCAGCGCGCAGTACGTCGTCGACGCCATCGTGCGCACGGCCCAGACGCGAGACGGCAAGGTCGACGTCATCGGTCACAGCCAGGGCGGAACACTCGGTGCCTATGCCATCGAGATGTACCCCGAGGTCGCGGCCGTCGTGGACGACTACGTGGGCCTCGCCCCGGTGGCCAAGGGTCAGACCCTGACCGATCAGCTGTGCTCTGCGACCGGCGGATGTGCTGCGCCGGTATGGCAGTTCGCCGAGGGGTCGGAATTCATGACCGCCTTCGAGTCTGCGCCGCTGCCTGCCGGGCCGTCGTTCACCACGGTCGCCACGGCATTCGACGAGTTGGTGCGCCCAGCGCCCTTCGGTAACGCGATCGACGGTGCGGCCAACCTGGTCGTCCAGGATCTCTGCCCGGGCAAATATGTCTCGCACGTTCTGCTCCCGGCCGATGCCACGGCGATAGCGATGACGGCGGATGCGCTCGACAACGTCGGGCCGGCCGACTTCTCCCGCCTCGGCACGGACAGCTGCCTGCAGCTCACGCCGCCGGGAATCAACCCGCTGGCGCCCCTCGGAACAGCACCGACGGCGCTCGCCGGGTTGGTCGAGGCGCAGGTGCTAACGGAGAGGCTTCCGGCAGAGCCCCTCTACACCGGACCCTGACGTTCGACCGAGCCCGTAAATGGGTACGGACACAGGTATGAGCCACAGCGCACCGTCCGTCCTCTGGTTCCGCCGCGACCTACGCCTCGGCGACCATCCCGCTCTCGCGCACGCTGCCGAGGACGGCCGCGACGTGTTGGCGTTGTTCGTGTTGGACGACCGCCTGTTGAGCACGTCGGGCTCCGCTCGACGTGATGTGCTGTTCCGCTCGTTGGCAGCGCTCGACCAGCAGTTGGGCGGCCGCCTGATGGTGGTCCACGGTGACCCGGTGTCCTCGGTGCCCGCCATCGCCAAGGCGATCGGTGCGGAGTCCGTTCACGTCAGCGAGGACTTCAATCCGTACGGGCGCACGCGGGACGACGAGGTCGCGGAGAAGGTCGATCTGATTCGAACCGGGTCGGCGTACGCGATCTCGCCGGGGCGCATCGTCAAGGACGACGGTGAGGGGCTCAAGGTCTTCACGCCGTTCTACAAGAGGTGGCAGGACCACGGGTGGCGGGGGCCTGCGGAGACGTCGGCGAAGTCGGCGTCGTGGATCGACCCCGACGACGTGTCGGGTGGGCGGAAGCGGCAGAGTATTCCGTCCGAGGACACGCATGCGGATGTCTCGGCCGGCGAGAAGGCGGCGCTGGCGCAGTGGTCGGACTTCCTCGAAGATCGATCCGCCGACTACGACGACGAGCGGGACAGACCGGACTTCGACACCACCAGCCGGATGTCGGTTCACCTGAAATACGGGACCATCCACCCACGGACGATGCTGGCCGATCTGGCGAAGAAGCGAAGCGACGGCGCCGAGGCATACCGACGAGAGCTGTGCTTTCGAGACTTCTACGCGGACGTCATGTTTCGCCGACCCGACAGCGCCCGAGAGAACTACGACAAGCGCTTCGACAAGATCGAACTGGACACCGGCAAACACGCAGACGAGATGTTCCAGGCGTGGTGCGACGGCAAGACCGGATTCCCCATCGTCGACGCCGGCATGCGCCAGCTCCGCGCCGAGAACTGGATGCACAACCGCGTTCGAATGATCGTCGCGTCGTTCCTGGTCAAGGATTTGCACCTGCCGTGGTGGCGCGGTGCGCGCTACTTCATGCAGCATCTGATGGACGGTGACCTGTCGAGCAACCAGCACGGCTGGCAGTGGACGGCGGGCACCGGCACCGACGCTTCTCCCTACTTCCGGGTGTTCAATCCCACCACTCAGGGTGAGAAGTTCGACCCGAAGGGCGACTACGTGCGGCGCTGGGTGCCGGAACTGGGCGACGTCGACGGAAAAGCGGTGCACCAGTTGAAGAACGGTCGACCCGAGGGCTACCCCGAGCCGATCGTCGATCACAAGCAGGAACGGGAAGAATCTCTCCGCCGTTTCGACGCGATCAAAGACTGAGCACTACTTCGTGAACAGGGCCGCCAGGGCGTCGAGAACAGCAGGGTCCTCGATGGTGGACGGAACCACCACCTCCGCCCCATCAGCCATCTGGCGCATCGTCTTTCGCAGGATCTTTCCCGAGCGGGTCTTGGGCAGCGCCTGCACTACCGTGACGTCGCGGAACGTGGCGACGGCTCCGATATCCCTACGCACGGCGGCGACGAGCTCCGAGGCGAGCGTGGCATCGTCGATGTCGACACCGGATTTCAGCACGACGTACGCGCTGGGACGTTGGCCTTTGGTGTCGTCATGGATACCGATGACCGCACATTCGGCCACCGCGGGATGCGACGCGACGACGGCTTCGATACTGCCGGTGGACAATCGGTGGCCCGCGACATTGATCACGTCGTCGGTACGTCCCAGGACGTAGACGTATCCGTCGTCGTCGACATACCCGGAGTCGCCGGTGAGGTAGTACCCGTCGAATGCTGCGAGGTAGGACTTGACGAATCTGTCGTCGTCGTTCCACAACCCGGTCAGCGTTCCTGGTGGGAGCGGAAGTGCGAGCACGATGTTGCCTTCGGTGCCGGCGGTCACCTCGCCGCCGGATGCGTCGAGGACGCCCACTCGGAACCCCGGAACGGCGACGGTGGGGGAGCCGGACTTCAACGGCATCTTCTCGAGGCCGCGAAGGTTGGCGCAGATGGCCCAGCCGGTCTCGGTCTGCCACCAGTGGTCCACGACGGGTTTGCCCAGGATGCGCGAGGACCATTCGAAGGTGTCTGGATCCAGCCGTTCCCCCGCGACGAAGAGGGTCTCCAGCGACGACACGTCGTGATCGCCAAGCAGTTCGGCGTCCGGGTCCACCTTTCGAATCGCACGCAGCGCCGTCGGGGCGGTGAACAGCGCGCGGACTCCGTAGTCCTCGACGACGCGCCAGAAGGCACCCGCGTCGGGTGTGCCCACCGGCTTGCCTTCGTAGAGAACCGTCGTCGCGCCGGCCAGCAGTGGCCCGTACACGATGTAGCTGTGCCCGACGACCCATCCGACGTCCGATGCGGTCCACATGACCTGGCCGGGTCCGACGTCGTAGATGTTGCTCATCGACCAGGTCAGCGCCACGGCGTGGCCGCCGTTGTCGCGCACCACGCCCTTGGGTTTTCCGGTGGTGCCGGAGGTGTACAGGATGTAGAGCGGATCGGTGGCCGCGACCATCACCGGTGCGGCCGGTCCCGCGGTCGTCATCTCCTCGTCCCAGTCCCACCAGCCGTCGGGCACCGGGATGTCCGATTCCGGGCGCCGCTTGACGATCACCGTCGCCGTCGACGCAGACATGTCCAGCGCGGCCGCCACCGGTGTCACGTAGTCCACCGTGCGGCCGGGCTCGAGACCGCAGCTCGAGGTGACGACGGCGACCGGGTCGGCATCGTCGATTCGCGCGGCCAGCTCTTTGGCGGCGAAGCCGCCGAACACCACCGAGTGCACCGCCCCCAGACGCGCGCACGCCAGCATGGCGATCACGGCTTCGGGGATCATCGGCATGTACAGCACGACGCGATCACCGGCAGACACCCCGCGTGCGGCCAGCACGCCGGCGAATCGCGAGACCGCATCCAGCAACTGTGCATAGGTGAACGACGCCCGCGTACCGGTCATCGCTGAGTCGTGAATCAATGCCGTCCGCTCGCCCGCGCCCCCGGCGACGTGGCGGTCCAGCGCATTGACGCACGTGTTCAGTCGCGCATCGGGAAACCACCGAAAGAAGGGTGGGTTCGACGAGTCGAGTGCTCGGGTGGGAGCAGTGTCCCACTCGACCGCCCGAGCTGCGTCCAGCCAGAAGGTCTCGGGATCTGATCCCGCGGCGTCGTAGGCGCGGCGGTATGCGCCGGAGTGGGTCATGGACCGACTGTAATGCGCGCCTCACTTCCGTAAGGTCGAGTCATGACCCTGATTGCCGAGGATCTGCTACTGCTTCTGCTGGACGACGGATCGGGAAAACCGGTTGTCGACAGCACCAAACTGCCGCGGGTTCTCGCCGGGGCGGTGATTCTCGAACTGGCGATGAACGGCACGGTGTCGGTCACCGGTGACACTCCTGTCGAGGGGTTACCGCACACCACCAAGAAGGGCCGCCTGGTCGTGACCGAGGACTCTCCGCCGTCGGATGCGATCCTCGCCGAGGCCGCCGCTGCCATCGGATCGGCGAAACGTCCGATGACACCGAAGTCGGCCGTCGAGAAGCTGAACGCGCAGATTCACGAGCAGGTGGTGGCGCGAGTGATCGAGAGTGGCTTCGTCGGTGAGGAACACGGGAAAATCCTCGGACTGTTCCCGACGACGTCGTGGCCGGCCAAGGATTCAGCACACGAGGACAGGGTGCGCATGACGCTGCACACCGTGCTGGTGGAGGGGTTCGAGCCCGATCCGCGATCCTCCGCGATTATCGCCCTGCTGTCCGCGATCGATGCGACGCCCAAGGTGTTCCCGGACGTCGACAAGCGCGATCTGGTCAAACGTGCCGCTCACATTGCGCAGGGGGAGTGGGCGGGCGATGCCGTGCGCAAGGCTGTCCACGATGTCTACTCTGCGGTCAGCGTCGCCGTGATGGTGCCGATCATGGCGGGAACGTCGGGGATCTGATTCGACCGCATCACTCGGTGCTGCCCGCAGTGGCAGCGTTGGTAGATCACGGTGCCCTCGCTTGTCGGGTGCCTCGACACGGCGGTCCATCGGTGTAGGCAGTGCACGTCGCTCATGTCGACGAGTCTGCTGTAATGGTCTTATGCACCTCAACCCTTACGGCGAATATGCGGTCCGGTTGGCCGTCGATCTGGTCAATCGGCCTCCCGTGGACGAGATCGAGTTCGAGCGACGGTGTCTCGACGGGGGCATGTCCGACGACACCGTGTCGGGGCACACCGACCTCGATCGCTCAACGGCGTTCCTGGACGAGTGGCTCGGCGTGGTCGACGCACCCACCCACGACCAGCGCGCCCTGGCGCTCAACGCACTTCTCGCACAGACGTCGGCTTATCCGCGGCTTACCAACCATGCGGACGACGGTTGGCACCTGCATTACCGCGATCCGGACCTCGCTCTCGCCGACGTGGTGCGTGCCTTGGTCAGTGTGGGCACTGCACTGCATCTGGTGGGCCGCGGCATGCACCGGCTGGGCCGATGCAGCGCCGCCGACTGCCACCGGGTGTACGCCGACTTCTCTCGAACCGGACGTCAGCGCTACTGCGGCACAGCATGTTCCAACCGGGACGCGGTACGTCGACACCGGGCGAGAATCACAGACCCGGCGACCTGAAACGCTGCAACTACATCATTTCGTCAGTACGGGCGCCTCCTACTGCGTCGAGGTCATCGGCCGAGGGCCTCCTTCCAGGACACTGTGCGGCCGATGCGCAGGATCGAGCGCTGGTAGATCTTCGCGGCCAGTGCGGCCAGTACCACCGTGGCGACGATCATGAGGGCGATGGTTCCGACGATCTGCACGGGATCGGCCACGCCGGCTGCGATGCGCAGGGGCATCAGAATCGCGGAGAACGGCGGGATCCACGACAACACCGTGGGGAGCGTCGCGCTCGGATCATCGATGGAGTAGAACGCGGCGAAGAACATGCCCAGGATGACGATGAGGAGCGGCATCGTCGTGGAGTTGACGTCTTCCTGGCGCGAGACCATGGAGCCGCCCGCCGCGTACAGCACCGCGAAGAAGGCGAAGCCGAGGACGAACCATCCGATGGTCGAGGCGAACACGCTCACGGCGGTCCCTGTGACGGTGAGCGTCCCGGTGGCGGTGCCGGCGATCAGACCGGCGGCGCCGTAAGCGACCAACTGCGCCAGCCCCACGATGCCGATGCCGATGACCTTGCCCCACAACAGCTGTAGCGGTCGCACGGTCGACAGCAGCACCTCGACCACGCGCGAGGACTTCTCCTCGACCACGCCCATGGCGACGTACATTCCGAAGGTGATGATCTGCGCGTACAGCAGGATCACGGCGATGAAGCTCAACGCCAGGCGTTGGCCTTGCGCGGGATCGGGGGGATCGAGGGCGTCGACTGTGACCGCAGCGCTTGCGGTGGCGCCGTCGATGGCCGCGGGGTCCACGCCGGCACCCAGCAGCGCCTCGC
>JBASAM010000113.1:0-34937 GCA_049650605.1 Rhodococcus sp. (in: high G+C Gram-positive bacteria)
ACCCCGAACACGGCGGCTGGACCGTGCTCGGGAACCTGCAACCGCTGTGCCGCAGGCACCACGGACTGAAAACGCGGAAGCAGTGGCACTACCGCATGCTCGAGAGTGGCATCGTCCACATCCGCGATCCCCACGGCCGCGACTACCTCACCGGACCCGGCGAGTGAGCACCCACCACACCGAGACCGAGATCCCGGGCCGGTCGCTAGACCATCGCCTCCGGCAGCGCGTACGACGGCACAACTTCGCGTGGTCCGGTATCGGCGCCCGAGCCGACCAGCTCCGCAAGAACGGCAACAGCGTCGTGGATCTCTTCGGGGCTGCGGGAGAACGGGATTCGCTGACACTCATCGAATGCGTATCCCGTTCCGAAGCGCGTTCCCGGAGCCAAGAGCAGGCCACGTCCACGCGCGGAGTCGACCAGGTCGGTAGAGCGCAGCCCATCGGGCAATGTGCACCACAACGACAGTCCGCCACGGGGGCGGTGGAACGTCCAGCCTGGCAGCGACCGACCGACCGCCTCCATCGCCGCGTTTCGACTGAGCCGCAACTGGTGTCGGCGATGTTCCACCACTGCCTCGTACTCGCCGAGGAGTTCGATGGCCGTGTACTGATCCATCATCGACACCGACAGTTGCCGCCGCGCATACGTGACCGCCAATCGGGACAAATGCACCGGGTCGGCGCGAAGCCACCCCACTCTTACTCCACCCCACACCGTCTTGCTCAGCGATCCCACCGTGATACAGGCACGATCTGGCACCGGCGATCCGAACGGCTCGATGTCGTCATCACCGTCGAGATTCAAATCGACCGACACCTCGTCGACCACTGTCACCACACCGTGACGGTGAAGGGTCGCGGCCAGTCGACGACGTGCATCGACGTCGAGCACCGATCCGGAGGGATTGGAGTGGTCGGGCATCAGGTAGGCCAACACCGGATCGTGTTGCCGCGCAGCCCGGTCCGCGTCGTCGACGAACCCGCCCGAGTCGGCCGGATCGACGGCGACCGGTACACATTTGCCACCGCGCGACCGCACCATGTCGATCACCCCGGGATAGGTCGGGTGTTCGACCAGCACACGATTGCCGGCTTCGACGAAGGTGTCGAACACGACGTGGAGCGCATCGCCGGCGCCGGCGGTGATCAATATCTGGTCCGCAGTCGTGGGAAGGCCGCGGGCACTGTATCGACGGGCGATGACCTCCCGCAGTCGGCCGACCCCGGACGGCACGTAGCCCATGTGTACGGCGAACGTACCCAACGCGCGGGCGGCGGCCTCGTAGGCGGGACCGAGCAGCGGCGACGCTGGTGGGGCGGCGTTGACGAATTCGAGGACGCCAGGTTGCGCGCCCCGCAGCATTCCACCCCATGGCTGCGCGTCGCTCCGCGGCACCACGAACGTTCCGGCACCCTGCACGGACACTGCGACACCGTGTTCACGCAGCTCGCGGTAAGCCGACGCCACCGTGACCCGGCTGATCCCCAACATCGACGCCAGAAGTCGCTCCGAGGGCAGGCGCGCGTCGGAGGCAACCATGCCTTCTTCCACCAGTCGATGCAGTTCCTGCGCGAGCCCGATGTACATGGATTTGGCATCTCTGGCGACGGCGGACATGTCGATCGCAGACGCCATCGAGCGCGCGGAGGCGGCGTCACGAAGCCGAGATGGGGTGGTCACCGGACCACTATGGCACAGTCCACTCACCATCAGTGGACTGCAATATTGCCGACCGAAGTGCCAGATGATCTGTCCATGATCGTCATTGCAGTGCTACTGGTTCTGTGTCTCGCCAGCCTCGTCATGGGCGCGACGACCGTCGCGGGAGGTGGTCGATGCAACCGCGAAGGACCGCCTCGTTCCAGACCGGGAGGTCGTGAGCCGTGGCTCAGCACCTGGTGAACCGCGACTAGGGTTGACCTCATGTCGGGACCCATCGCGCGCGTCGACGCGCTGATCCTGGCGGGCGGGCGAAGTTCCCGCATGCGAGGGTCGGACAAGCCGTCGGCTGTGGTCGACGGTGTCGCGCTCGTCGATCGTGTGCTGGGAGCGGCATCATTCTGCGACACGGTGATCGTGGTCGGCCCCGAACGTCCCGACACCCAGAGTTCCGAGTCGGCGACCACCGTGCTGCACACCCGCGAAGAACCGCCGTACGGCGGCCCGGTCCGAGCGATTGCCGCCGGAATCGCCGCCCGCGACGGTGTGGCCGCCCCTGCCGACGCGCGAGACGTGGTGTTGGTGTTGTCCGCAGACCTGCCGTACGTCACCGAGACCGAACTCGGTCGCCTTGTCGAGGCACTCCACCAACGCGAGGATGTCGACGCCGTATTCGGACTGGATTCGGCCGGCCGGGTTCAGTACCTCGTCGGCGCGTGGCGGCGTGCGGCGCTCGAGCGGGGCGTCGCCGACGCAGCCGCGCCCTACTCGGCAGCCGATCGACGCGGGCCGTCCATCCGCGATGCTCTCCCCAGCGCAATACTCACCATGCCGCTCGTGGGGATCGACGATGTCGACACACCCGACGAGCTCGACGCCGTGCGCGCCGCACCACACCGGCCGACTGTCGAACACGCGCGTTTCCTACTCGGTCGCCGCCTTCACTCTTTGGAACCGACTGCGGCCGTGTTGGCCGACCATCTCGGGGGAACGCTCGCCGAACCATTGTTTGCGGCAACACCATTCCCTGCCTTTGCGACGTCGGCCATGGACGGTTACGCCGTCGGAGGCACCGGCCCGTGGACCCTCGACGAGTCGGTCATCGTTGCCGGTAGCGCGGATCGAGTCACCGTCGCATCCGGCCACGCGATCCGGATTGCCACCGGCGCAGCGGTTCCCGACAACGCGACGGTGGTCCGCGACGAGTTCGTGTCGGTCGACGAGTCCGGGTTGCTCCGACTGCGCCAGGACGCACCGGTGCGCGACGACACTCGCCGCGTCGCCGAAGACTGGGCGGCGGGTGAGCAGTTGGCGCCGAAGGGGACGACAGTCACCCCCGCGGTGGTGTCCGCCGCGCTGTCCGCCGGGGTCGATCACGGGTCCGTCCGGCGGGCTCCGACGGTCCGGCTGGTGCTGACCGGCGACGAGATCGGTACCGATGCCATCCCGGCACACGGCCGAATCCGCGACACCATCGGACCGGTGATGCCGACCTACCTGCAGTGGTGCGGCTTCACGGTGACAGAGGTGGTGCAGTGCGCGGACACCGAAGAGGCCTTCGACGACGCCATCCATGGCGTGAGAGCCTCGACGCCCGACGTGGTGGTGATCATCGGCGCGACGGGCCGCGGTGCCGCCGACCGCTTGGCGGGCGCGTTGCACCGTGCGAGCGCTCGTACGGTGGTGGGTGGACTCGCGTGTCGACCAGGCGGTTCCACGTCCGTGAGCGTGCTCCCGGACTCTCGCGTCGTCTTCGGTGTGCCGGGCAATCCGTACGCCGCCGTCAGCACCGTGTGTTTGCTCGGACCGGCAATAGCCCACGCTCTGTCCGGGCGTTCGGCACCGCCGCCGACAACGGGAATCTTGGCGGACTCGGCCGTCCCGCTGCCGGAGTCCGATGTCGCGAGGGTGTTGCCCGGACGCTATCTGGGTAAAGGAATGTGGCAGTGCGACACGGTGATCCGTACTGCACATCTTGCCGCCCTGATCGGACGCGACGCGCTGATGTTGATTACTCCGGAGTCATCTCCGGGCGGTCCGGTCGAGGTAGTGCCGCTCCCGCGTAGATGACCTCGGCGCCGGTCCGATACCGCTCGACGATCAATCCGACGACACCGTCGTGCACTCCCAGCGGATCGGCGACTCCGTCCGCACCGACGGTGAGGAGCCGGTTGTGAAAGAGCCCGGTCGCGAGCAGGTACGAGGCGACGAAGACCGGACCGGGTTCGGAGTCCTTCATGGCAGGAACCAGATCTGCCACTCGAGGCTCACCCGTGGCGACGTAGCCGACGGTGACAACAGATCCGGTGACCTCGGCCAGTTGCGCTGCAGCCGTACGCACGTCGATCAGGGCACGCGCGTCCGAGGATCCGGCCGCGGCAAGCACGATTCGGTCACCCGCAGTCCACCCGGCGTCGAGGAGTCGAGACATGAGCACCCGCGCCAAGCCGATGTCCGGTCCCATGGCGCGCGTCACGACGACATCGGTGTGGCCGCTCTCCTCGATCTCCCGCGGAACGTCCGCATGCACGTGATACCCGGAGGCGAGAAAAGCGGGAACGACCACCACGGGACCGTCGTTGTCGCGCAACACTTCCGACGGCGTGGGTCCAAGAACGTCGACGAACGCCACCCGCACGGGCCCCACATCCGCCGAGACCGCCTCCGCCAGTGCAGCAATCGTTTCGACACCGACGGGATTTCTCGTGCCGTGCGCCACCAAGACCAGCGTGGGAGCGCTCATGCCGACTCCTCAGCGGTGGCGGTGACGAGATCGTCGGCAACATGGTCGTCGGCAACATGGTCCACAGCCAGACGATAGCCCCGCTTGACGACGGTTTGGATCGCGTCCGGTGCTCCGAGTGCCGAGCGGACTCGCGCCATTGCGGTCTCGACGGCATGTGTGTCGGCACCGCGACTGGGCAACGCGGCCAGCAGATCCGTCCGGGACACCACTCGCCCGGGGTGCCGCGCCAAAGTTCGGAGCAGAGCCATTCCGGTTGGCGGCATCGCGCGGGGAACACCGTCCACCACCACACATGCTCCCAAGACCCGAATCTCGTGACCTCCGGCGTGCACGATCCCGGCGCGGCGTGGAAGCTCTTCCGCCACATGCCGTGCGAGGGCGCCAACTCTGGACCGCGCAGGAGCCGTTGTAGGTACCGACAGCGCCTCCAGCGGCGCCGACGTGACCGGACCGACACACACCGCCACGACGCGATCTCGGAACGCCGCCAGCATCGGCTCCAGGACGCCGTTCCGCTTCGCCTGCATGAGCATCGACGCAACCGCCGGCGCACTGGTGAACGTCACCGCGTCCAGGTCGCCGCACAGCACCGCGTCGATCATGCTGTCCATCGGACCGGAATCGTCGGGTTGGACCCACCGGTACACGGGAACCGAGATGACGTCTGCACCCGCCAAGCGCAGCGCCTCGCCGAAATCCGGAAGCGGCTCCCACTCGGTTGTCGCGCCGTGAAGTTGAACGGCGATGCGAAGTCCGCGCACACCCTCGGCGATCAGGTGATCGAGCACCTCGGCGGACGACTCCGACTCCGGAGACCACTCCTCGCGTAGCCCAGCGGCACGTATGGCACCCTTCGCCTTCGGTCCGCGGGCGATGATGCGCGAGCGCTCCAGCGCGGAAGCGAGGGATTCGGCATTACCCCAGCCGTTGGCAGCTTCCATCCATCCGCGAAACCCGATCCCGGTGGTGGCGACCGTGATGTCGGGTGGGGTATCGATGATCTCGCCGGTGCGTCGACCGAGCTCGTCATCGTCCGCGAGCGGAATGATGCGAATGGCCGGAGCGTGCACGACGGTCGCTCCACGTCGGATCAGAAGCGTCGCGAATTCGTCGGCGCGGCGCGCGGCGGTGACGCCCACTGTGAAACCCGCCAGCGGCAGGTCCGACGAGGTCGGCTGTTCGATCACGGCGATGTCGTCTCCGTTTCGTTGTGGTCGGTCGCAGCATTGTGATCTGTAGCAACATTGTGGTCTGTCGCAGAGTTTCGGGCACTGCTGGACACCGACACCATGCCGTCGACGACGGCTACGTCGTAGGACCCGAGCGTGGCGTTCGGATCGTCCAGGCATCTTCCGTCCACCAGCGAGAATACCTGCTTGAGCAACGGCGATGCCACCGTCGGCTCACCGGCTCGATCGCCCACCAGCCCTCGGGAGACAACCGCGGCGCGGCCGTAAGGGTCGACGTTGCCGACGGCGAACAGGCCGTCGTCGCTCACGCGAAACAGGGCGACCTGTTCTCCGGACGGCAACAGAACGGCCACCCCGCGGCCGATTGTCAGCGACGAGAGTGCGATCGCGTCGACCCATTCTCGTGCGGGAGATGTACTTCGTTCCGTATCGGTCACTGTCATGCTGATCCTCCCCTTGGTGCACCGTTCTACAGGGCCGGTGTTACTCGTCCATTACGCCAGGATTGCGCCCGGCAGTTCGGGGAGCGTCGGCATCCCCATCAGCACGGGGATCTTGCGGGCTCCGGACTCGTCGAAGGTGACGGTGGGATCGGCCTGATCGGGAGCGTTGACGAAGGACACGAACCTCGCCAGCTTCGTCTCGTCTTCGAGAACACCCTTCCATTCGTCCCGGTAGCCCTCGACGTGCGACGCCATGGCTGCTTCCAGGTCGGCGGCGATCCCCAGGCTGTCCTCGCACACGACGGCGCGGAGGTGATCGAGACCGCCTTCGAGGCTGTCCACCCACGGCGCGGTGCGTTGGAGTCGGTCCGCGGTGCGGACGTAGAACATCAGGTAGCGGTCGATGTACTGGACCAACGTGGCATCGTCGAGTCCCGACGCCAGCAGTTGCGCGTGCTTGGGTGACTGCCCGCCGTTGCCACCGACGTACAGGTTCCAGCCAACTTCCGTCGCGATGATTCCGACGTCCTTTCCGCGAGCCTCTGCGCATTCTCGGGCGCAGCCGGAGACGCCGAACTTGATCTTGTGCGGCGATCGCAGCCCGCGGTAGCGATGCTCGAGATCCACCGCCATGCCCACCGAGTCCTGCACGCCGTACCTGCACCACGACGATCCGACGCAACTCTTCACCGTGCGGAGCGACTTGCCGTACGCCTGTCCGGATTCCATGCCGGCGTCCACCAGCCGCTTCCAGATGGCCGGGAGTTGCTCCACGCGTGCCCCGAACATGTCGATGCGTTGGCCACCGGTGACTTTGGTGTAGAGGCCGAAATCACGCGCTACTTCACCGATGACGATGAGTTGTTCTGGTGTGCACTCCCCGCCGGGCATACGCGGGACGACCGAGTACGTTCCGTTTTTCTGGATGTTGGCAAGGAAGTGATCGTTGGTGTCCTGCAACGCAGCTTGCTCGCCGTCCAGGATGTGGTCCGAGGAGGTGGACGCCAGAATCGACGCGACGACGGGTTTGCAGATGTCGCAGCCGGCTCCCCTGCCGTGTGCCGCGATCAAGCCCGAGAACGTCCGAATCCCGGTGGCTGCGACCACTTCGAACAGCTCGCGTCGAGATTGAGTGAAGTGCTCGCACAGGGCACTGGACATCAACACTCCCGATGCGGCGAGCAGTTGTTTGATGGTCGGCAGGCAGCCACCGCACGTCGTCCCCGCCGTGGTGCACGACTTGACCGACGCGATGTCGTTGGCACCCTCCGCGATCGCCGAACAGATGCTGCCCTTGTCGACGCCGTTGCACGAACACACCTCTGCGTCGTCGGGCAGCGCGCCGACGCCGATCTTCTCGCCCGACGGGGAGATCAGCGCCGCCGGGTCCCCTGGCAGCTGACGGCCGACCAGCGGGCGCAGCGTCGCGTAGGCGGACGCGTCGCCGACAAGGATGCCGCCGAGGAGCGTCGTCGCGTCGTCGGAGAGCACCAACTTGGCGTAGGTGCCCTTCGCGGCATCGTTCAGCACCACCTCGAGCGCGCCGTCCGTGACGCCCAGCGCGTCGCCGAAACTGGCGACGTCCACTCCGAGCAGCTTGAGTTTGGTCGACAGATCGGCGCCGGGGAACTCGGCGCTGCCGCCGACCAGTCGATCCGCCACCACCTCGGCCGTCGAGTATCCGGGTGCGACCAATCCGTAGCACCGTCCCAAGACGGCGGCGCACTCACCTATCGCGTAGATATCGGCATCCTCGGTGCGACAGGCGATGTCGGTCATCACGCCACCGCGCTCGCCGAGTGCGAGGCCGCTCGAACGTGCCAACGCGTCCTGCGGGCGGACGCCGGCGGAGAACACCAGAAGCGCCGCGTCGATGACACTTCCGTCGGCCAACGTCACGTCGATCCCGCGATCGGTCTTCTCCACCGACGACGTACCGACACCCGCGTGCACCGTGACCCCGAGTTCGGTGACCAACCGCGCCAACACCGCGCCGCCGCCCTCGTCGACTTGTAGTGGCATCAGCCGAGGTGCGAACTCGACGACGTGCGGAGTCATCCCCATCTGCTTCAACGCGTTGGCCGCTTCGAGCCCCAGCAGTCCTCCTCCGACGACCACGCCCACCGCTCCGGGGCCGGCCGCGTCGGCGCGAGCCCTGATCCGGTCGAGATCGTCGATGGTTCGGTATACGAAACACTCATCGAGGTCGTGGCCGGGAATCGGTGGGACGAAGGGATAGGACCCGGTAGCGAGAACGAGAGCGTCGTAAGGAACGGCCTCGCCGTCGGAGGTCTGCACCGTTCGAGCGTCGCGATCGATCGACTCTGCGCGCACTCCCGTGCGCAGCACCACCGAGGTGTCGCCGAGGTAGTCGTTACCGGCGAGGGCGAGCTCGCGGTGATCCCACGCTCCTACGTAGGAGGACAACCCCACCCGGTCGTACGCGGGCAACGCTTCCTCGCACAGCACGGTGATCGACCATTCCCCCGCCTCGTCGCGCGCTCGGAGCGCCTCGACGAATCGGTGGCCCACCATGCCGTGGCCCACCACTACTGCGCGCCGATCTGCGCCCTCGCTGGTCATTCGATTCTCCTCGTATCGTGTTGTGAGAACGGGACGTCCGGACGATTCACTGTGCGGTCGCGGCGTCGGGCGGGTCGACACGGTGTAGCCATTCGCAGAGCCCCTCGACGACCCCGACGCAGCTGCCGCATCCGGTGGTCGCCCTGGTGCTCTCCGACATCGCTTGCGGCGTGTGCGCGCCGCCGCCCCACGACACGACCAGCTGCTTCTTGGTGACGGTGTTGCAGCGGCAGACGACAGCACTGTCGGGCATCGTGGACGGGTTCACGCTCTCGGTCGGGCCGCCCACCAGGTGTCCGAGCAAGAGCGTCATTCGGTCGACCGGCACCAGTGATCCGCCGTCGAAGTACTGGCTGAGCGACCCCACTACCTCGGGGTTGCCCAGCATCACCGCGCCCACCAGTCGGTCCTTGCGCACCACGACCTTGGCGTACCTACCCCGCGTCGGGTCGCTCATGACCAGAACCTCGGACTCGGTATCGCTTTCGTCCACCTCGATCTCCCCCATCGACGCCAGGTCGACGTCGTGAGCCTTCAACCGGGTGATCTGGGCTGTTCCGGAGTAGGTGGTCTTCAACCCGGTGCCGCACACCTGGTCTGCGACGACACCGGCCATCTCCCAGGCGGGCTGCACCAGGCCGTACACCTCGCCGCGGTGCTGTGCACATTCGCCGATGGCCCGGATGCTCGGATCCGAGGTGCGCAGATCGTCGTCGACGACGATCGCCCGGTCGACGTCCAGACCCGCGTCCCTGGCGAGTTCGACGTTCGGCCGAATACCCGCGGCCACGACGATCAGATCCGCCGGGAGCGCGCCACCGTCGGACAGCAGCAGCTCGCGCGTGCCGTCGGGCGCGGTGCGGACCGACTCGGCGCGGGCGTTCAGCGCCACGTCCATCCCGAGTTCGCGCAGAACGCGCGTCAGCACTGCACCGCCACCGGCGTCCATCTGCTTCTCCATCGGATACCCGCGTGGGTGGACGATGGTGACCTGCGCCCCGCGTGTCAGCGCGCCGCGCGCCGCCTCGATCCCCAGCAAACCGGCGCCGATGACCACCACACGTGCGCCGGGTTGTGCGACGGAGGTGATCGCGTCGCAGTCGGCCAGTGTCCGGAACGCGACCACTCCATCGACGAGTCGACCGTCCGGATCGGTCATCCCTGCCGCGGTAGGCAGGAACGAACGCGATCCGGTTGCGAGGACCAGCGTGTCGTAGGTGTCGGTGGCTCCGTCCGAGCGGCTTATCGTCTTGGCGTCGCGGTCGATGGCCGTCACCGCGATTCCCACGTGGGTCTCGAGACCGTTGCGCTCACACCAGTTCTCGGGCTTGATCCGAGTGTCCGAGGGCGTCAGGTGGCCCGCGACGACGTTGGACAGCAGAATGCGGTTGTAGGCGGCATGGTTCTCGTCGCCGTACACGACCACCGAGACGACAGCCGCCGTCGGATCCCGACGGTGGATCTCCTCCTGCAGTCGCGCGCCGGCCAGACCGTTACCGACGATCACCACGCGCTGTGTTGTCATTCGTGCCCTCCGTTTACCGGAACGAGTCGGACCGCGCACACCTTGAACTCCGGCATACGGCTGGTGGGGTCGAGTGCGGGATTGGTCACGAGATTGGCGCGTCCGGCGTCGGCGAAATGAAACGGGAGAAACACCGTGTCCAACCGCATCGAGGCGTCGCACGTGACCCGTGCGACGACAGTGCCTCGGCGAGAGACGATCTCTGCGTCACCGCCGTCCTCCAACCCCGCTCGCTGCGCCGTGTCGGGATGCACCTGCACGAACATCGGCCCGGCCGCATCGGTGAGCGACTGCACACGCCTTGTCTGCGCACCGGACTGGTAATGCGTCAGCACGCGGCCGGTGGTCGCGAGCAGAGGAAAGTCGTCGTCGACGGGTTCGGCGGGTCCGATCTGGTCGACGGTCACGAAGCGGGCCCTGCCCGACGGCGTGGCGAATCGATCGAGAAACAGCCGCGGCGTTCCCGGATGGGACCTCGACGGCACCGGCCAGTGCAGCGCTTCTCCGGCGTCGAGGCGCTCGTACGTCACGCCGGAATAGTCGGCGATCCCACCTTTCGACGCGCGGCCCAACTCCTCGAACACCGTCCGTGGATCACGCGGGAAGCGCTCCTCGGGTTGGCCGAGTCGGCGCGCGAGGTCGGCGAGAATGTCGAGTTCCCCGCGAGGGCCGTCCGGCGCGGCCGTGGCGGTGCGGCGCCGAAGTATTCGGCCCTCGAGCGAGGTCATGGTGCCCTCTTCCTCGGCCCACTGCAGCGTGGGGAGGACCACGTCGGCGATCGCGGCGGTCTCGGACAGAACGAAATCCGTGACCACCAGCATCTCGAGCGATTCCAGACGGTCCACGACATGTCCGGCACGCGGCGCCGAGACCGCGACGTTCGAACCGTGCACCATCAATGCTCGTGGGCCACCCGGGCGGCCCAGGGCGTCGAGAAGCTCGTACGCACTGAGGCCGGGCCCGGGGAGCTCGGACTCCCCGATACCCCACACCGCCGCAACATGCTGCCGTGCAGCAGGATCGGTGATCTTTCGATATCCCGGAAGCTGGTCGGCCTTCTGCCCGTGCTCACGGCCGCCCTGGCCGTTGCCCTGTCCGGTGATGCAGCCGTACCCGGTCCCGCGATTGCCGCACAGCCCGAGAACCAGCGACAGTCCGATGACGGCCGACACCGTGTCGGTCCCCGACGCGTGCTGCTCGGCGCCGCGTGCCGTCAGGATGTAAGCCCCGGTTCCGGCGTCGCGTGACCCGGCGAGCAGGCGCACCGTCTCGCGCAGTCTGGACACCGGCACTCCGGTGACGCGCTCGGTACGTTCGGGCCACCAGGAGGCCGCTGCCGTCCAGAACTCCTCGTAACCCTCCGTGCGGGCGTCGATGTAATTCCTATCGGCGTAGCCCTCGGTGACCGCGATGTGGACCAGACCCAATGCCAATGCGAGATCGGTTCCGGGTGAGAGTTGCAGATGCACACCGCCCGCCGACAGAGCACGATCGACGGTCGACGTCCGGCGGGGGTCGGCGACGATCAGACCGCCCGCGTCCGCAGCGGTACGCAGGTGTTGCACGAACGGGGGCATGGTCTCGGCGACGTTGCCGCCGAGCACCAGCACGGCCCGTGCGCTACCGACGTCGGCGAGAGGGAACGGCAGCCCGCGATCGAGTCCGAAGGATTTGTTGCCCGCCGCGGCGGCCGAGGACATGCAGAAGCGGCCGTTGTAGTCGATGTTCGACGTGCCCAGCGCTACCCGCGCGAACTTTCCCAGCATGTAGGACTTCTCGTTGGTCAGGCCACCCGCGCCGAAGATGCCCACCGCGTCCGGGCCGTGATCGGCGCGAATGCTGCATAGGGTGTCGGCGACGAGGTCGAGTGCGTGATCCCACGTGGTGGGAACGAGCTCTCCGTCCACTCGAACCAGCGGGGCCGTCAACCGGCCGGGCACCCGGAGCACCTCGGCGGCAGTCCACCCCTTCTGGCACAAGCCGCCCTTGTTGGTGGGAAATTGCCGCGCTTCGACACCGGCAGACGCCGCGTCCGTGCCGGTGACCGACATGGCGCATTGCAGCCCGCAGTACGGGCAATGGGTCGCGGTCGCTGCGCGTCCGGGTGCATCCGCAGCGGCCGTCGCATTCAGGGAATCCGAGGTAGCGATCGTCATACGAGCGTCACGGGTTCCTTCCCTCGTCGTCGTGGGATCTTGACGATAGGAAGACCATGTTGCGTTCGCGCTGCGCGTCGTGACCCGTAGGTGAACTTGACCTCACGCATGAACAGCGGCAGGCGTGAGTGTCGCCGTCCGACCGAGGTCGGCCTGGATGGGCCGACACTAGCGGATGAAGGAATCCTCCAGGATCCGCGGACGACACGCAGCCCGGGCCGCTATCAGCAAGACCAGGACACCGCAGGACAGAAAGGCAAAGGACCAGGTCCACCCGCCGGTGCGCTCGTGGAAGACACCGAACAGGATGGGGCCGGCGCACGCGATCGTGTAACCGACACCTTGGGTGAAGCCGGACAGGGATGCGGATCCCGCTGCCGTCCGCGTACGCAGGTTGATCAGCGTCAACGACATCGGGAACGTCGTCGGCCCTGCCCCCAGCAGGATCAGCCACACCACCGTGCCGACGCCCGGAGACCACAACAATCCGGCGAAACCGGCCAGATAGCAAACAGCGCAAACGATCACGATGGGATAGGGGTCGGTCACGCGAGAGGTCAGCGACGGTGCGAGTAGCGATCCAGCCAGACCGACCGCGGCGAAGACGCCCAGCGACGCACCCGCGGCACTCTCGCTGACTCCGGCTCCGACCAGTAGCGACGGCAGCCACGTCAACATCGAGTAGGTGATCATCGAGGTCATCGCGAACATGCCCGCCATTCCCCATCCCAGTGGAGTGCGCCAGACCTGGACCGCCGTGGGCGTGCGAGTGTCCGCAAGATCGGTGACACCGAGCTCGGACTCGAGGCTGCCGTCGTGATCGAGGTGGGTCTCACGGGTCCGACTGCGTGTGCGGCGAGTGAGGACGATCGCCATCCAAGGAACCACTGCGGCGACGGCAGCCAGACCCCACATCGCGAGCGACCACCGCCATCCCACCGAGTCGGCCACCGGAACAGCGGCCAAGGACGGCACGATGGTCCCCAGTTGGAGTAGGCAGATGTAGACGGTGCTCATCATCGCGAGACGGTCGGAGAAATAGCGCTTGACCAGCGGCGGGATGACAACGTTTCCGATGCCCATTCCGGCGAGGGCAATTGCGGAGAGAATCACCAGCGAGCCGAATCCGGGCGCGAGTGCCCGGGTGAAAACTCCGACCGCAGTCAGAACGGCGGCCGCGAGCGCAGTGCGTTCGAGTCCCAGACGTGAGGAGATTGCGGGGGTGAGTACGCCGAAGAGCGCGAACAGCAGAGTCGGAAGCATGCCCATGACGCCGATGGCGCCGGCGCCGAACCCCAGTTCTGCTCCGATGCGCGGGAACAGCGGCGACACCGAGGTCACCGCGGCCCGCAGCGTGAACGCCGACAACACGATCGCGGCGAACACCAGCAGCCGCCCTTGCAGGGACTCCCGTCGTGTCGGCCGTGTCTCGGCAGTCGGGCTCGCAGTCATGGGATGAATCATAGGATGATCCGATCTCTTCTGCCAAAGCCGATATACTTCGGACCGATATCGCTTCCCCATCGAAGGCCCCGACACAGAGAGGTCCTCGTGCAATCAGTTCGACGTCAGAGCCTCATCGGTCAGGTCACCGACCAGTTGCGGGCCGAAATCGAGGCGGGTACCTGGCCGGTCGGCACTCGTATCCCCACCGAACCCGAACTGACCGAACTCACCGGAACCGGGCGCAACACGGTGCGAGAAGCGGTACAGGCACTGGTCCACGCCGGGATGCTCGAACGTAGGCAGGGGTCCGGAACGTACGTCACTGCGGCGTCCGAGGTTCCGTCGGCGTTGGGTAAGTACTTCTCCTCCGCGCGGCGCCGTGACGTGACCGAACTACGCCGGGCACTCGACATCACGGCGGCGACGCTGGCGGCCGAGCGCCGCACCGACGACGACATCGACGTCCTGCGCGACACACTCGCGAGGCGTACCCGGTTGTGGGACATCGACCGTGCACATGCTCTGCAGCTGGACGTCACTCTGCACCGGGCCATCGTCTCGGCAAGCCACAACAGCATCTACCTGGAGGTGTACGACTACCTGCTGCCGAGCATCGAGGAAACCATTCGCGACCACAGCGCCGAGTCGGACCGGGCGTTCCACGAGGAGCACTCGATCCTGGTCGAGGCCGTCGTCGCCGGCGATGCCGCCGCCGCAGCAGCAGCTGCGCAGTGCTTCTTCTCCGAACTGGCCGCCGATACCGACCGGATCTAGAGGATCAGTCGAACCAAATCCGCCGTTCGAGCCAGACCGGGGAAGGCTTCCGCCGTCGACCGTGGATGCAGCGCGTGCACCGCTAGCCGAAACATGACCGCTCGCAACAACATCTGCGGCCATTCGGGCATATCCTCCCAGCGGCCGATCAGCCCGTCGTCCGCGCCGCCCCACGACAATGCGTCCACCACGACCACGGCGGCTGCCCAGGATGCCGGCCGCCAGTAAGGCGTGATGTCGGTGATACCGGGCGCCTGCACACCATCGAACAGCACTGTGCCGAACAGGTCTCCGTGCACCAACTGATCGGCCAACTCGACAGGCCGTCGCAGGGTCGCCAATTGGCCGATCACCTCGACACTGCGCAGTCCGTCCGGCGACGTCGGTTCCACCGCTCCCCCGGCTCTGGCGGCACGAAACGGCACCGTCTCCCACGCCGCACGGTCGGCGGCGACGAACACGTCGACGTCCGTCCACGGAGCCGCGGGCGTCTGAGTCAGGAACCTCGGCTTCTCCAACGTGGACGTTGCGACGTGCAGACGTGTGGCCAGCGACACCACCTCGTCGTGCCTCGGCTCGGGCACACCCTCGATGTAGGTGTCCGCGCACCAGCCCGACACCACGTAGCGGCCGTCCGTCGAACGAACCGGCCGTGCGAGCCGAACGCCTTCCACAGCAAGAGTTTCCCGAATCTTCGCCGACCAGGCGCCTCGAGCGTGATCAGCGACCGGCGACAACACGACGTCACCCAGCCGCCACCCGCCGTCCCAATCCGCACCCAGCGCCACCGGATCCACATCGCGAAGCCCGAACGTTCCGATGACGTGCTGGGGAGGTTCCGCCGAAGTCATATCGGCCACCGTACCGCCGCACGCACGTCGACTTCTCGACCCTGCCCGGCGCGTGTCCACCCCGAAAGGCCGAATCAGGCCTAGAAAGCGAATCAGTAGGCGGGTAGGGAGGAATCGACGTCGCGCGCCCATGCCTCGAGGCCACCGCGCAGGTGATGAACGTCGGTCATACCGAGTGCGCGGAGTGCACGAAGAGCTTCGGCGGACCGAATGCCCGTCTTGCAGTAGAGGACCACGGGCCGATCGCGCGGAATCGACGTGACCTCGTCGCCTCGGAGGATGCCCGGAAGCGGCAACAACGACGCACCCGGCAGGTGCACGATGTCCCATTCCGCCGGATCGCGCACGTCGATCAGTGCGAGTCGGCCGTCGCCGTCCATCAACGCTCGCACCGCCTCGGCGTCCAATTCGCCGTCGACCGACACCACGACGGGCTCCGGCGAGATAGCCCCACAGCTGATTTCGTAGTCGTCCTCGACAGCGTCGACCGGCACTCGGGCGGGATCCCTGCGCAGGGTGACGGTTCGGAACGTCATCGTCCGAGCGTCGTAGACCAGAAGCCGACCGAGAAGAGTCTCACCTGTTCCGGTGATCAACTTGATGGCCTCGGTGGCCATGATGGACCCGACCACACCGCACAGAACGCCCAACACCCCGGCCTCGGAGCAGGACGGCACAGTTCCTGGCGTGGGCGGATCGGGATAGAGATCTCGGTAGTCCACCCCGGCGCCCCCCGGTGCGGCGTCCCAGAAGACCGAGACCTGCCCGTCGAAACGGTGGATCGATCCCCACACATAGGGCACACCGGCGACAGCGGCCGCGTCGTTGACCAGATAGCGGGTGGCGAAGTTGTCGGTACCGTCGACCACCAGGTCGTATTGCCGAAAGATGTTGACCGCGTTGCGGGGTTCGAGCCGCACCTGATGCAGCCGTACTTCGATACTCGAATCCACTGTCCTGATCGACTCGCGGGCGCTGACCGCCTTGGGTCGACCGATGTCTGCTTCGCCGTGAATCACCTGCCGATGCAGATTCGACTCCTCGACGTCGTCGAACTCGACGATGCCGACGGTGCCCACCCCGGCGGAAGCCAGATACAGCAGCACCGGTGAACCCAGTCCGCCGGCGCCCACCACCAGGACGCGCGCATTACGCAATCGCCGTTGGCCGAGCACACCGACATCGGGAAGCAGCAGATGACGGCTGTAGCGCGCGATGTTCTCGCGGGTCAGCTCACCGCCGGGCTCGACCAGTGGTTCCAGCATCGTGCGCCCCGGTTCCGCCGTCATGCCCGCGGATAGGGCCAGGGGTTGAACCGGCAGGTCTTGCCGTCCATCGGCACCACACCCTCTGGATCGAGTACAGCGATGTCGTCGTTGGAGGTGCCGAAGGTCTGCTGCATCATGACCGGCGCCAAACCCCCATCGGTTTCACACGGCTGGTGAGCCTGGTAGCCGATGGCGTGGCCCACTTCGTGATTGATCAGATACTGACGGTAGGAGCCGATGTCACCCTGAAACGCCACGGCGCCGCGAACCCAGCGCGGCTCGTTGAGAACGACACGCCCGATGCCCGGGTTGTAACAGGACACCTCCAGCTGGATGTCGTATCCGCACGCGTCGCGGATGGTCAACTGGGACGTGAGGGAGATTCGAAAGTCGGGATCGCCGGTGTCCACCCGGCGAAACGCGAACCTCTGATCGCCGGTCCAGCTCTTGGGGTTGGCCAGTGTTTGATCGACCAGTCTGCCGAACGATTCGTCGCCGCCGAATCCGGTGGTGTCGACACCGTCCTCGATCTCGACCGTGTACGTGAACGTGCGATCGGTTCCCTGACCCACCTGGTCGCCGACACCGGGTATGACCCGCCAGGAACCGGCACCTTCCACCGCGAACGGGCCGCCGTCCGGAAGTTGGCCCGACGGCACGGTTTCGGCGAAATTTCCGTCCGCTGCCGGCGGAACGCCGATGACCCCGGTGTCGTCGGAGGTGTTGCTCAGCGCAGGGAACCCGGGAGACGAGTCCGCCGACGAGATCACGTCAGCGGGTTCGCGTACCGCGTCCACCACGACGAAGACGGTCACGATAGCCAGGATCGGGATCGCGTATGCCCGCCAGCCGTAGGTGGAGGTGAACCGACCGAGCCGACTCTGCTTGCGAACATCTCGCTCCGGCCGCGCCGGACGTACGCGGGAGGCGTCCACTGCCGTCGGATCCCACTGAGCGCGCAACGGCTGATGCGAGCGACGCGCACGGTCGTCCCGCGTCTCTGGCTCACGCTGCGCCTGCCGTCGGTCGGTCACCGAACCAGGTTCTCATACGCATCTGCGGCCCTCGGTCGGCGCGCCGGGGTATCGTCGACACGATCTACAGAACGTTGTGCCGCATGCCACCTAATTCGAGTGACCCTCGTCAGGTCGGCGCGCGGCGGAGGGGAACAGAAGAACCACATGACAGATGTTGCCGACCGAAGCTCCTCTGTGGGCGGTGCCGCGAGTGGCAACGCCGCGGGCGCGACGGGGGGCAGCCGGCGTAGTGCTCGACTTCCCCGCGACGCCCGCCGTGCGCAGTTGCTCGCCGCCGCAAGCGAAATCTTCGTTGCCCGCGGCTACCACGCCGCCGGAATGGATGAGATAGCCGAGTGCGCCGGCGTCAGTAAACCCGTTCTCTATCAACATTTTCCGGGGAAACTCGACCTGTATCTCGCGGTCCTGCAAAACTATGTCGACAGCCTGATCTCAGGATTGCGTCAAGCGCTGCGTTCCACCACGGACAATCACAAGCGCGTCCGGTCCGCTGTACTGGCATTCTACGACTTCGTCGACAACGACAGCCAGGGATTCCGTTTGGTGTACGAGTCGGACCTGATGGGCGATCCGCAGGTCCAGGCTCGGGTCGATCAAGCGACCGAAGCCTGCGTCGACGCCGTCTTCGATCTGGTGAGCCACGATTCAGGTCTCGATCCCCATCGCGCGCGCATTCTGGCCGTCGGCCTGGTGGGCACCAGCCAGTTCACCGCACGCTACTGGCTCGATGCGAATCGGCCGATCACCAAGGAAGAGGCCGTGGACACCACCGTCACGCTGGCGTGGGGCGGACTGTCCCACGTCCCCCTCCAAGCGCAGTAAGACGCGCGCCTAGCCGTGGAGCTCGAAGTCCTCGAAGTCGAAGCCAGGTGACACGAGGCAGCTGACCAAAGCGTCGGCGTCCGAGACGAGTGTGCGTTGCCACACCCCCGCCGGAACCAGTGCCTGCGGCTGCTCGTCTCGGTCGAGAATGGCCCCCACGAGAACTACGGTTCCCGGGGCCGGTGCCGGTCCGCTACCGCCCACCTGCAAGGCGACGACGCCGGTGTGCGCCATCCATATCTCGTCGGAGGCCACCCTATGCCAGGCGGAGTGCTCGCCTGCCGTCAGGAGGAAGTGGATCAGGGTCGCGGTGGGGCGCACCCGGCCGTCGTCGAGCGTGACGGTGACCGGCGACGCCCATGTGCGCCGGTACCAGCCGCCCTCGGGGTGCGGCTGCAGACCCAGCGCCTCGACCAGGGGATGCATGGCCAGATACCTATCCGTCAGGGTGGTCCGCCGCGAGGCGGGTGCGGAGAACGAGGCCGGCTGATACGCCCGCTATCGGTGGGAGTATCAGCCGGCCTCGTCACTTGTTCGCCGTGCGTTTTTGGTGCTGTGAATCAGGCTTTACTGGACGAGGCGAACCCGACCCGACGACTGTCGGACGGACCGATCTCGACGTAGGCGAGCTTGCCCGCCGGGATCAGGTACTTGCGTCCCTTCTCGTCGACGAGCGAGAGGACACCTTCACCGCCGAAAGCACTCGACACCAATTTTTCCACCTCGTCAGGTGTCTGGGCACTGTTGACCACCAGTTCCCGTGGGCTGTCCGAAATTCCGATCTTGACCTCCACGGTCGACCTCCGAAAACTTGAGTCGCGAATCTGCTGTCCACCTCAGGCTAATGCAGTAGGAACGGCAGACGAGGCCGCGCCACACACGCCCTGAGCGAACATCGGGCGTCGGCGTCACACGAGTCCCAGGACCGCCATTCGCTCCGAGTGCCGTACCTGCATGCGGTCGAACAGCGCGACGATGCCGTTGAAATCGCCGGACGCGGTCATCACCAATTCGGTCAGTTCCTCGCGCTGAGCCAGTACGAACTGCGCCTGTGTGATGGCCTCGCCCAGGAGACGGCGGCCCCACAGCATCAGCCGGTCCTTGTCGGCTGCGCTGGCGGCCACCCGCGTCATGACCTCGGTGACGACGAATTCGGAGTGGCCCGTCTCGGCCAGAACTTCGCGGACCGTCGACGCCACCTCTGCGGGCAGGCTGTGCGCGATCTCGCGGTAGAAATCGGCCGCGAGACCGTCGGCGACATAGGTCTTGACGAGCACTTCCATCCACGTCGAGGGAAGTGTCGACTCGTGGTAGGCGTCCAGCGCACCCGCGAAGGGTTCGGTCACCGACAGCACGTCGCGGCCGCGCTCGTGCAGCGCGGCCTCGAGGACCTGGAAGTGGTTCATCTCGGCCGCGGCCATCCGCGCCATCGCTATGCGATCACGCATCGTCGGCGCCATCCGCGCGTCGTCGACCAGTCGGTAGAACGCCGAGATCTCGCCGTACGCGAGAACGCCGAAGAGACTGACGATTCCCGGGTGGTCGGCACCCACGGTGCCGGGCGCGTCCCCCGCTGCCGAAGGGTCCGCGGACGGAAGATCCGAATTCACTGCCATGGCTGCCGAGACTACCGCCGACGGGGGCACCACGAGCAGGTCGCCGGGCCGCGTCCGGCACTGTTCGACGGATCGAACGCTCGACCAGGTAGAATCGGCCACGAGTTAGCTTGAGCGGACCGGTGATCATCGGTCCGACCAGGATCGATGTCTTACATCGGTCCACCCCGGTTTCGACTCCGTGGAGCATGCTCACGACATTGTGCGCGCACCTGATTCGTGTCTGCAGCCGATCGTGTCGCCGAGAGAGTCGGCCGACGCCGGCAGCAGCCTGACGACGAATCGAGGGCTTCGACTTCGGCCGACAACACGGCCTGGCCCTCGAAGTGCGTGCAAGGCGAGAAGACACGAGAAAGGCCGAAACACTGAGCAAGATCACCGTCGACCACGAGAACGACTCCGTAGCGGAAACAACCGTCTCGGCGACTCTGGACACGACCCACACTCCCCCGACCTTCGCCGAGCTCGGTGTTCATCCCGAGATCGTCCGGGGGCTCTCCGACATCGGTATCGAGCGCACCTTCGCCATCCAGGAGCTGACTCTCCCGCTGGCCTTGGCGGGCGACGACCTCATCGGACAGGCCCGCACGGGCATGGGCAAGACCTACGGGTTCGGTGTCCCATTGCTGCACCGCCTGGCCACCGGGCCCGCCGACGGCTCGGGAACCACCACGCTCGACGGCACGCCACGCGCGCTGATCATCGTGCCCACGCGCGAGTTGTGCGTCCAGGTCACCTCCGACCTCGAGAACGCCTCCAAGCACCTGCACTCGTCCAACGGCCGGGTGAAGGTGATGTCCATCTACGGCGGTCGCCCCTACGAGGCTCAGATCGAAACCTTGCGTACCGGCGTCGACGTCGTCGTCGGAACACCCGGCCGACTCCTCGACCTGGCCAAACAGGGTCACCTGGTCCTGGGCAAAGTCGGGGTCCTGGTACTGGACGAGGCCGACGAAATGCTCGACCTCGGCTTCCTCCCGGACATCGAGCGCCTCATGGGAATGGTCCCCGACAAACGTCAGACCATGCTGTTCTCGGCGACCATGCCGGGCCCCATCATCACGCTCGCCCGTACTTTCCTGACTCAGCCGACCCACATTCGCGCCGAGGAAGCCGAGTCGTCGGCCATCCACGAGCGCACCGCTCAGCATGTGTTCCGCGCTCACGCGCTGGACAAGGCGGAGATGGTGGCGAGGGTTCTGCAGGCCGACGGCCGCGGTGCCACAATGATTTTCACTCGCACCAAGCGCACCGCCCAGAAGGTCGCCGACGACCTCGCCGAGCGCGGCTTCGCGGTAGGCGCCGTTCACGGCGATCTCGGTCAGGTCGCACGCGAGAAGTCGCTGAACGCCTTCCGTAACGGCAAGATCGACGTCCTGGTTGCCACCGACGTGGCCGCGCGTGGCATCGACATCGACGACGTCACGCACGTCATCAACTACCAGTGCCCCGAGGACGAGAAGACGTACGTCCACCGCATCGGCCGGACCGGTCGCGCAGGACGTACGGGTATCGCGGTGACCCTGGTCGACTGGGACGACATCCCCCGCTGGCAGCTGATCGACAAGGCTCTCGGACTCGACATCCCGGATCCCGTCGAGACCTACTCGAGTTCCGATCACCTCTACTCGGAACTCGACATTCCTCGCGGCACCACGGGCAGCATCGCCAAGCCGAAGTCGAGCAAGCCGGCAAGGTCCGCCCAGACCGGCTCCGATCAGTCAGCGGGCTCCGGTCGAGCAGCGGACTCCGATCAGGACGGCGCGAAGCGTGACGGCGATGAGGCACCCCGCTCCACGCCGCGCCGCAACCGGTCACGTCGACGCACCCGGGGTGGAAATTCGGACGCCGGGACTTCGACTCCGGACACTTCCGGCAGCGAGGTGACCGGCTCCGACACGAAGGGCTCCGACACGAAGGGCTCCGACGACTCGCCGTCCGAGCGCCCCCGTCGTCGTCGCCGCCGTCGGCCCTCTGCCGGGTCGGCCGCCCACGCCGGGGACTCGACCCCCGCGCCCCAGGCTTCGTCGCCCGCCGGTTCGTCGGCCGGCGACTGAAGCTGCGCCACGATTCGACTCGCGTAGCCCGTGCAAGCTCCCGAACGGCGTACCCGCGCCGACGTGATCGCGGCCGCCTTGATCGTGTTGGTCGTCGTTCTCGGTGCGACGGTGATCTGGCTCCGTAGCGACGCGCGTGGAACCACGTCCGACGTCGCGGAGGTTCCGCTGGCGGCACCGCCATCCGCGCTGTCGGTGCCGGAATCGTTTTCGGAAATCTGGCGCTCCCCGGATTTGTCCACGGGTGGGCCGGTCACCGTTGGTGGGGCGGTGGTGGTGGCCGAGGCAAATGCTGTTGTCGGCCTCGATCCCGCCACCGGTGCGTCCGTCTGGTCCTACACGCGCGAGCGGGCACTGTGTTCGGTCGTGGGCGCCTGGGACGCAGCGGTCGCCGTGTTCCGCGACGACCGAGGTTGCGGTCAGGTGACCGAATTGAACGGTTCCAGCGGAGCGCGTGAAGATCAGCGAACCAACGACGCCGATGACCCGATAAGGCTGTCGTTCGATGGCACCTACGTCACCGAGCTCGGTGACACCAGGCTCGAAGTCTGGCGATCCGACCTGGTGCGAACCCTCGAGTACGGCCGCGTAGCCGCGCCGGTGAACCCCGGTGATCAGCCGAGAAGCGGGTGCTCGCTGATCTCGAGCGCGTCGGCCAGCACCAGGCTGGCCGTCCTGGAACGCTGCCCGGGCGAAGAGGGTCTGCGACTGACGTCGATGAACCCCGCCCCGAAAGACAGCACGGTCCCCGACGTCTACGGGTCCACCATTCTCGCGGATGTCCCCGCGGAGGTCACGACAGCGCGGGTGCTGGCCGTCGTGGGAGACCGGATCGCGGTGTACCTACCTCCGTCCGGCACCGACGTCGCCCGCGTCGCCCTGTTCGACGGGTCCGCGAATTTCACTTCGGCGCAGGAACTTTCGGCCGAGGCGATCACGCCGTCCGCGGACACGGCAGCGTCCGACCTGGTCCGCACGGGTTCGGTCGTCGCATGGTGGACCGGCGAGACGACCGTGGGATTCACCCAGTCCGATCTGAGTCAGCGATGGACCCTCCCCGACACCCTCGGTGCTGGTGCCGTCATGGCGGGCCAGCTGCTGGTGCCCGTCGACGGCGGACTGGCCGTCGTCGATCCGGCGACCGGTGCGCCGTCCCGGACGATCGCCGTGGACCGGGGCGACTACTCGGGTCCAGTGTCCATCTCGGTCGTCGGAACGCGGGTGTTCGAGCGCCGCGGTACGGACACCGTGGCCTTGGGCTGAACCAACTGTCTTTCGGCTTTCACTCGTCCGGTGCGTAGGTACGCAGAGCGGTGCCGTCCGACCAGTGTGCGACAAGATTGTCGGCCAGATCTCGGTACGCCTGAGCGCCCTTGTTCTTTCGTCCCGCGATGACCGACGTTCCGGATGCGGACGCCTCCGCGAAGCGCACCGTCCGCGGAATCGGCGGCGCCAGAACGGGAATGTCGTAACGACCCGAGACGTCGGCGAGCACGTCTCGACTGTGGGTGGTCCTCGCGTCGTACAGCGTGGCCAGAGCACCCAACAACCTGAGGTCCGGATTGGTGATCTGTTGGATCTCGCTGACCGTGCGAAGCAATTGCCCCACCCCTCGATGCGCCAGCGTCTCGCATTGCAGCGGGATGAGCACACTGGAGGCTGCGGTCAGACCATTGAGTGTCAGCACACCGAGCGACGGTGGGCAGTCCAGCAGAACGACGTCGTAGTCGTCCACAATGGAGGCCAGGGCCCGTTTCAGGGTGTACTCCCGACCCGGGCGCATGAGCAACAGTGCCTCCGCACCGGCCAGGTCAATGGTGGCGGGAAGGAGATCGACGCCTTCGTCCGTCGTCAGGACCGCATCGGACGCCGACGTTCCGGCCGTCAGCACCTCGTGGATCGACGCCTCGAGCTTGTCGGGATTGTGGCCCAGGGAAAACGTCAGGCTTCCTTGTGGGTCCAGGTCCACCACCAGCACTCGTCGGCCCAGGGCGGTGAGCGCCGCCCCCAGCGATGCCACGGTGGTCGTCTTCGCGACGCCACCCTTCTGGTTGGCCACAGCGAGGATCGTCGTCACAGGACGATCTTGACATCACTGGGCCACCGTCGGCAGTCTTCGGCTCGGCGTGGCGTGGCGAGTGCGTGCACCTGATCCGCCGCGATGGCCTTCGACGACAGGCCGGAATCGACTCCGATGTCAGTGCATCATCGCGGTCGCGGCACCTTGGCCGCCGCCGGATGTACTGCCGAACTTCTTACGCGGCAACAGCATCGCGGGTACGAACGTGAACGCCACGATGATGGTGGCGACCAAGAACGTGTTGCCGAACGCGTCGGCTGCCTGTGCCAGGCCCGTCTCGATGTCGCCGGAAGACAACTGCGCCGCGATCGACGGGTCACGCCCCGCGGCGACTGCGGGCCCGGCCGCGGGCCGATTCAGCAGCTGGTTGGTCAGAACCACCGAGATGACCGCGGTACCGATGGATCCTGCGGACTGCTGAATGATGTTCATCAGCGAGGAACCACGCGCCACCGATGCATCGTCCAGTGTCTGCAGTGCCGCCGTCATGATCGGCATCATGGTGGCGCCGAGTCCGAGCCCCATCACGAACAGTGCACCGAGCAGCACTGTGTAGGACGTGGACGCTCCGACTTGGGTGAACACCGCCATGCCCGCTGTCACGAACACCATGCCGGCGACCACGATCTTTCCGGGCCCGATTTTGTCGGCCAACTGTCCGGCGATGGGCATGGACACCATCGCCCCCAATCCCTGAGGGGCGAGCAACAGTCCTGCCATCAACGTCGTCTCACCCCTGACCTGTAGGAAATAGCTGGGGAAGATCAGACCGGCTCCGAAGAACGCGATGGCGAACAAACTCATGGCGATGACGGCAACGCTGAGATGGCGGTTGGCGAACAAGCGCAGGTCGATCAAAGGGTGTTCGACGCGCAGAGCGTGGCGAACGAAGGCCGCCACGAGCATGAGCCCCACGACGGCCGAGACCAGCACTCGCGCCGACATCACCGTGCCCTCTTCCGGAATCGACGACACCCCGAACAGGAACAGCGCCAGACCGGGCGAGAGCAGCAGCATCCCGACGAAGTCGAAGGACTGGGCCGGCTCCGGCGCGTCCTTCGGAAGAATCCTCACGGCCGCGACAAGAGCGACGGCACCGATGGGCACGTTGATGAGAAAGATCCAGTGCCAGCTGGCCGTGTCGATCAGCCAGCCACCCAGGATGGGGCCGGCGATGGGGCCGAGCAACATCGGTACGCCGAGCACGGCCATCACGCGGCCGATCCGCTCCGGACCCGCAGCGCGGGTCAGGATCGTCATCCCCAGCGGCATCAACATGCCACCGCCGAAGCCCTGCAGTACTCGGAACACGATCAGCGAGGTGATGTCCCACGCCACGCTGCACAGCATCGAACCGGCGACGAACAGGATCAGCGCCACTACGTAGAGACGTTTGGTCCCGAAGCGATCGGCAGCCCACCCCGTCAGCGGGATGACAGTGGCCAGAGCCAACGTGTAACCGGTCATCGTCCAGGCGACATTGGCGTACGTCGTCTGGAATTCGAATGCGAACGTCGGGAGCGCGACGCTGACCACGGTGACGTCCAGAATGGACATGATCGCGCCGATCACGATCACGGCGGCAATCTTGAGAACCGCAGCATCGAGACCATGGTCGCCGGACGTCGACGCGCTGTTGTCACCGGCAGCGATCAAAGACGCATCGTGTTGGCGTTCGGTCATCGTGGTCTCCCGTCATCGCACTTCCGACAACACGACAGCTCGCATCTGCCTCGTCGGACCTGAGAATTAAACACGTCCACGACGGGCGCCCACCAGCCATTTTCGGGAGACTTGCATCACCCGACCGCATCCGCGAGGCATGATCGATTCATGCTCGATTCTTTTGCCTCCGAGACGCACCAACGTGCCGACGCACGCTTGGTTCTGCTCCGCCACGGACAGACCGAGTGGGCCGCAACGGGCCGTCACACGGGAGCCACGGACATTCCGTTGACCGAGGAGGGCGAGGACCAAGCCCGCTCGGCGCGGGAGCGCATCGACGACTTACGACTGACGAGTCCACTCATCATCAGCAGCCCCCGCTCGCGCGCGCGACGTACCGCGCACTTGGCGGGACTGACCGTCGATCGGGAATGGGACGCGCTGGTGGAATGGGACTACGGCGACTACGAGGGCTTGACCACCCCCGAGATCAGAGAAACGACGCCGCACTGGACCGTCTGGTCGCACCCCTGCCCGGGCGGAGAGACCGTCGAGGCGGTGTCCGCCCGCGCGGACCTGGTCCTGTCCGCGGTTGTTCCGGCCCTCGCCGAGCGCGACGTCATCCTGGTCGGACACGGCCATTTCTCTCGAACGGTGATCGCGCGGTGGATCGAACTACCGGTGACGGAAGGAAAGCGCTTTGCGCTCGCTCCGGCCGGCATCACGGTTCTGGGGTACGAGCACGGTTACCGACAAATCCACTCTCACAACGTCGACCCACGCCGCAGCCACTGAGTGGACCGCACGACCGGCTCGATCCACGCAGTCGGCCTACTCGGATTCGCCGTGCCCGGATTCGACGTACTCGTCTGCGATCCACCGGTTCGCGGGTCCGCTGAACAGGCAGCCCAGAACGGTCAGCACCACCACTCCCAGCACGGACCCCCAGAGGGGACGCTCGGAATCTGTTAGCAGGGACCACACCACCGGCAGTAGGAGCAGTTGCGCCACGATGGCGATCGCTCGACCCCAACGGTGTCCCAGAACGAGCGCGACACCACCGGCGACGACGGCGGCTCCCAGCACCCCGAACCAGACGGCGCTGCCGAATCCGTTAGCAATGGACTGGTCGGCGCCGGCGAGGCCGCGCACCACCAGAACAACGGCCACAACGACCGATATGGCGCCTTCGACGGCAACCAGGATGCCGGCGACGGCGACCGGAGTCGGCGCTTCTGGGGTAGGTAACGACAGGCGCACATATCAAGCCTAGATCACCGAGTCGGAGCGCCGAAGGCGTCGACAGGCGGCCCGCGCCGTCTACTCTGGACGATCGTGCGAGCAATCCTGATCGTCAATCCCAACGCGACGTCCACCACGGCCGCTGCCCGAGACCTCGTCGCACATGCCCTTGCCAGCCGAGTCTCGTTGTCCGTCTTGCACACGACCCACCGCGGCCACGCGAGCGAGCTGGCCACCGAAGCCAGACGCGGCGGAATCGACCTCGTCATCGTGCACGGCGGCGACGGGACGGTGAACGAGGTGGTCAACGGTTTGCTGGGCGTTCCGGCGCCGACGTCCATGCAGTCGGTAACCGTTGGACCGGTACCCCTGTTGGCTGTGGTGCCGGGAGGTTCGGCCAACGTGTTCGCGCGTTCGCTCGGAATCTCCAAGGACCCTGTCGAAGCGACGAATCAGCTGATCGACCTGATTCGAGCCGGGTCGCACCGACGCATCGGGCTCGGACACTGTGACCGACGGTGGTTCACGTTCAACGCCGGACTGGGCCTCGACGCCGATGTCTGCGAGGCGATAGACGACGGCCGGGCCGGCGGCGATTCCGTGACGCCGGGTCGCTACGTGCGGATGGCAATCACGACATTCTTTCGCCGAAAGCGTCGGCAACCGCTTCTCACCGTCGAGACCGATAACGGGGTGAACGTCGAGGGCGTCCATTATGCATTCGTCACGAATACCGATCCGTGGACATATTTGGGCGATCGACCCGTTCGCACCAATCCGGAGACCTCCTTCGACCGTGGACTGGGCATATTCGCCATGCGATCGACCACAGTGGTGACCTCGCTTCGAGTGGCCGGGCAGATGCTGTCCGGCAAAGCCGGTCCGCATTCGAAGTCCCTGCTGCGGTCCGACGATGTGAAGTGGGTCAGGGTGCGATCAGCCGAGCCGACCGGACTGCAGGTGGACGGCGATTACCTCGGAGAGCGCACCGAAGTCGAATTCGCGTCGGCACCGGATGCCCTCGATGTGGTGGCCCCGCCACGTGGCACGGAACTATGACTCGCGCAAGTGTGTTTCACGTCTCTCGCGTGATCTACCAGACAATGATATGAGACTCCAAATTTGATGGAGTGAGCTTGGCCACGTGGCCCGCGTCTTCTCTTGACTTCTGCTTGGTTCGTGAAAGCATTCACAAGTAACAGTGCGGAAACAATGATTGCCGCACTCACGAACTGATCAGAAACACTAGACATCGGTCCGGACCATGAATAATGGAACGGCCAATTCGATAGCGCCCCAGTGCGCTCAGTGAGGAGTAAGAGGATGGATTGGCGCCATAAGGCTATCTGTCGCGACGAGGACCCGGAACTGTTCTTCCCGGTGGGAAACAGCGGCCCGGCCCTTGCTCAGATTGCCGATGCCAAGGTTGTCTGCAACCGCTGCCCCGTCACCGCGGACTGCCTGTCCTGGGCTCTCGAGTCCGGTCAGGACGCCGGCGTGTGGGGCGGCATGAGCGAGGACGAGCGTCGCGCGCTCAAGCGTCGGAACGCACGCACCCGCGCACGCTCGGCGGTCTGACCTCCCGATCGGACAAGACGCAGGCGGGCCCGGCACCACATGGTGCCGGGCCTTTTTGCGTCCGTCACGTACGTCGGTCCCGTCGGCCCAACGGAATGCGAAGTCTCGCGTCCGTCCCAGCGCCCGGTGCACGTGTCACGGTGATCGTTCCCTTCAACTCGACCGCCACCAGGGTGGACACGATCTGCAGCCCGAGCCGACCCGATGCCGCTGGATCGAAACCGTCGGGCACACCTTTCCCGTCGTCCCGGACCACCACGTCGAGCATCTTGGACGACCGACTCGACCTGATGGTCACCCGCCCGGAAGCACCGGGGACGAACCCATGCTCCAGCGAATTCTGAACCAACTCGGTCAGAACCATCACCAGGGGCGTCGCAAGTTCCGACGGGAACACGCCCAGGCTGCCCTCGCGTCCCACCGTCACCTCTGCGGACAACGATCCGACGTCGACCATCACCGGCACCAGCCTGTCGACCACCTCGTCGAGATCGACGACCTCGTCCACCGACGTCGACAACACGTCGTGCACCAGGGCGATGGACGTGACTCGCCGAACCGACTCGGTCAACGCAACTTTGGCTTCGTCGTTCTCGGTGCGGCGAGCCTGTAGCCGCAGCAGCGCCGCGACGGTCTGCAGATTGTTCTTCACCCGGTGGTGGATCTCACGGATGGTCGCATCCTTGCTCAGCAACGCGCGGTCACGCCGCTTCACTTCCGTCACGTCGCGGACCAGCACCATGGCACCGAACGAGCGGCCCGCAGGGCGCAACGCCAGAGTGCGCATCAACACGGTGGCACCGCGTGCGTCGACCTCCATTCGGCGTCCACCTGCAGCCGTCGTAGCGTCCCCGATGCTCGCAGCGATCTCCTCGGCGTCGAACGGGTCCTTCACCAACGCGCGAGTCGACGCCGCCAGATCGTGGCCCGGCAGATCGGCGGTCAACCCCATCCGGTGATACGCCGATACTGCGTTGGGACTTGCGTAGGTGACGATGCCCTCGGTGTCGAGCCTGATGAATCCATCGCCGACTCGTGGACTCGAGTTGACGTCGGTCTTTTCCGAGGGGCTCGGGAAGGCCCCTTCAGCAATCATGTCGCACAGGTGATGTGCGCATTCGCGATACGCCGACTCCAGCAGACTGGACGGTCGACCGGACACCGGCGCACTCTCGCGCGTCAGCACCGCAACCACTCGTCCACCGGAGCGCACGGGAACAGCGTCGCTCGGCAGGTTGTGGCCGCTGCGGTCGGGGCGCGGGTCGCGCACGATCGCGCCGAGCCGCAGGCACTGCGCCACCTCGGGATGTTCGGTGTCGCCGACCACCGCTCCCACCTTGTCCACCGGAATGACCGTCGGCGCGGTGGTGGGTCGGCACTGTGCCATGCACAGGACGGTGGGCTCGCCGTCTCCGGACTCTCGTTCCGCGAGTAGCGGTTCCACCGGAACCCACAACAGCACGTCAGCGAACGAGATGTCCGCGAGAAGTTGCCACTCCCCTACGACACGCTGGAGATGACCTACCGCGTCACCGGGCAGCTCGGTGTGTTCGGCAAGCATCTCGGACAGAGTGGACATCGGCTTGCTCGTTCGACCGAAAGGTCAGGAGATGACGGCGATGAGGTCGCCCTGCTGGATGACATCGCCCACCGACACACCGATCGTCGTGACGACACCTGCAGATTCCGCGAGTACCGGAATCTCCATCTTCATCGACTCCAGCACGACGATGGCATCGCCTTCGTTCACTCGGTCGCCCTCCGCAACCACGATCTGAAAGACGGTGGACACCATTTCTGCTCGAACGTCCTCGGCCATCGTCGCCCCCTGAAAGTTCGCTCGTGTCGGTCTCTGAACTGCCGCCGGACTCGCATCCGCGTACGGCCGCCCGAAGTACAGCCAACCACACGTGAGAAACTGGGTGGAACAGGAAGGAGATCAACCATGGGCAAGCGAGGACGCAAGAAGCGCAGCCGCAAGGGAAATGCAGCCAACCACGGCAAGCGCCCCAACAGCTGACCACGAGCTATTCGGGTACGGAAAGGGCCGAGACGCACTGCGTCTCGGCCCTTTCTCGTACGGTCTCGTCAGTCCTCTGTGGAGACGATCGTCACCGATCGTCTGATCTCGAGCGTCAACCGCTCACGAAGACCGTCGGGAGCTCGTTCACCGCCGCACTTGCGGTTGATCATCGACTTGATCTTCTCTTCGATGCCGTACTGCGCGAGGCAGGAACCGCAGCTGTCGAGGTGCCGCTGAACGCGAGCACGGCTCGCCTCGTCACACTCGTTGTCCAGCAGGGTCCACACGTCGGCGATCACCGCCGAGCAGTCCAGGTCCTCGAACTGGTTCTCGCTCATCGCACAGCCTCCTCTGCGGCAGTGGCCGAACGGTTGAAGCCGCGATCACGGGCCACCTCGGCCAACTCGCCGCGCAACTGCTTGCGCCCCCGGTGCAACCGCGACATGACCGTTCCGATCGGCGTCCCCATGATCTCCGCGATCTCCTTGTACGGGAAACCTTCGACGTCGGCGTAGTAGACGGCCATCCGAAATTCCTCGGGCAGTGCTTGCAGTGCCGCCTTGATGTCGTCGTCCGGCAATGCGTCGAGAGCTTCGACTTCCGCCGAACGCAGACCCGTCGAGGTGTGTTCTGCCGTGGCGGCGAGCTGCCAGTCGGTGATCTCGTCGGTGGGGTACTGCGCGGGTTGACGCTGCTTCTTGCGGTACGAGTTGATGTAGGTATTGGTCAGAATGCGGTACAGCCACGCCTTGAGATTGGTGCCCTCGCGGAAGCTCTTGAACGCGGTGTACGCCTTGACGTAGGTCTCCTGCACCAAATCCTCGGCATCCGACGGGTTTCGTGTCATGCGCAAGGCCGCGCCGTACAGCTGATCGAGCATCGGAAGCGCGTCACGCTCGAATCGCGTCGTCAACTCGTCGGCGCTTTCACGCGATCGAATGCCGTCCTCGGTCTCGAGAATCGCAGGATCCACGGCACCTGTGGTGGTGCCGCCATCGGTGGGTGGCTGATCCTTCACGGTGGCCCCTCTCGTGTCCCCGACCATGGCGGCCCCCGCCCCGTCGGTTCCGGCGGATCTGCCGTCGTCGGTGTTCGGGCTCCACTTTACCGGTGGGATCACCATCACATTCGTCAGCGTCGTCGGCCGCCGCTCGGCCACCGATCCCGCAGTTGCTACGACGTTCACGTGCCCTCCTCCTTCGATGAACGGGTCGATCACGATGCCATTCAGTGCTCGGTACAACAGGAGGACCCGTCGTCGTGTTCCCGGCCCTGCCGCGACCGCCCGATCGTGTTGACCCGTCGAGGCGGTAGACCCGGCGGGGCGGTTGACCCGGCAGGGCGAGCGGGCGACACTTCGAGCGCTCGCAGACGACAAAGGGGAGGTGAGCGACGTGGCGGGTTCGATCACGCCGGCGACATCGGTGCTGACGCAACGAGGGGTGGCGTTCGCCGTGCACACCTACACGCACGAACGCGGCGTCGTCGCATACGGCGACGAAGCAACCGAGGTCCTTGTCGGCGCGCTAGGAGTGTCCCCGGATCAGGTGTTCAAGACCCTCGTCGTCACCTGCGGGGCCGGATCGGGTCGATCCACGCTCGCCGTCGCGGTGCTACCGGTTCCCAGCACGCTGTCGCTGAAAGCGATGGCGTCGGCTCTGGGCGTCGGCAAAACGGCGATGGCAGATCCGGCCGCCGTGCGACGTTCGACGGGATATGTGCTCGGCGGTGTGTCGCCGCTGGGGCAACGAACCATACTTCCCACCGTCGTCGACTCGTCGGCGCTTCGGCACGAGCGGGTGTTCTGCAGCGGTGGCCGACGGGGCCTGGAAATCGAACTGGATCCGGCCGAACTCGTCGGCGCGACCATGGCCACCGTCGCCGACATCCGCCGACTGCCCTGACGTGGGCCTGCCTGCAGTAGTGAGAGACTGGTGCCCGTGACGTTCTGGACCGCCCCGCTCGCCCCGCACCCCGTCCGCGCGACGGTCGATCTGCCCGGGTCGAAGTCGATCACCAACCGCGCGCTGGTGCTGGCCGCCCTCGCCGACGGCCCGTCCGTCGTCACCGGCACCCTTCGCAGCCGCGACGCCGACCTGATGATTGCCGCGTTGCGTGCGCTCGGTGCCACGATCGACGAACTCGACGACACGGGAACCACCGTCTCCGTATCCCCCGGCCCCGGCCGAGGTGCGGCAGTGGACTGCGGGCTGGCCGGCACCGTGATGCGATTCGTACCGCCCGTCGCGGCCCTGGCATCGGGCCGATCGGTGTTCGACGGTGACGAACACGCCCGCACCCGGCCGCAACAGACCATCCTGGATGCACTCCGCAGTATCGGTGTCGACGTCGACGGTGATCGACTCCCGTTCACCGTCCACGGAACGGGCGGGGTGCGAGGCGGCACAGTGCAACTCGACGCCTCCGGCTCGTCCCAGTTCGTTTCCGGACTGTTGCTGTCCGCGGCGCGGTTCGACGAGGGCCTGATCATCGAGCACGTGGGACCACCGGTGCCGTCGATGCCGCACATCGAGATGACCGTCGACATGCTCCGCGAGAGCGGCGTGCGGGTGGACACGCCCGCCGACTCCGGACGTCCCGACACCTGGCGGGTATATGCCGGGACCATCGCCGCCGTCGACCGCAGAGTGGAACCGGACCTGTCCAACGCCACGCCGTTCCTCGCCGCCGCAGCGGTGACGGGCGGCGAGGTGACCATCCCCCGGTGGCCGTCGGTCACGACGCAGCCGGGCGACGCATTCCGCCACATCCTCACCGAGATGGGTGCCGAGGTGCAGATCATTGACGGTGCACTGACCGCCCGAGGGCCCACGGCGCTCCGCGGTATCGATGTCGATCTGCACGACATCGGCGAGCTCACCCCCACCGTGGCGGCCATGGCGGCTCTCGCGACGTCACCGTCGAGATTGCGCGGCATCGCGCATCTGAGGGGTCACGAGACCGACCGGCTGGCTGCGCTCACGGCCGAACTCGGATCGCTGGGATGCGCGATCGCCGAGACCGACGACGGCCTGACCATCGAGCCGGCGCCACTTCGAGGTGGACCGTGGCGGGCCTATGCCGATCACCGCATGGCCACGGCGGGTGCGGTCGTCGGTCTGGTGGTGGACGGCGTCCGTGTCGACGACATCGACTCCACCGCCAAGACTCTCCCCGACTTCGCCGGACTGTGGACGGCAATGCTGAGCGCACCAGGAGATGCCCGCTGATTCGCCGGCAGTACGACGAGTCGGACGTCCGCATACGCCCGGGTAGAGGAACGCGACCACGTACCAAGACTCGGCCGACACACGCGGACGCCTCCGACGCGATGGTGGTGTCCGTCGATCGCGGCCGCTGGGGATGCGTCATCGACGGTGATCCCACCCGGCTGGTGGTCGCCATGCGGGCGCGCGAACTGGGCAGAACACCCATCGTCGTCGGAGATGCGGTCGGCATCGTCGGGGACGTCTCCGGCAAAGTCGATGCGCTGGCTCGCATCGTCCGGGTGGACGAGCGTCGCACCGTGCTTCGCCGCACTGCGGACGACACCGATCCGTACGAGCGCGTCGTCGTGGCCAACGCCGATCAACTTCTCATCGTCGTCGCTCTGGCCGACCCCCCACCTCGGTCCGGCTTCGTCGAGCGGGCGATGGTGGCGGCGTTCGTCGGCGGCATCACACCGATTCTGTGTCTGACGAAAGACGATCTCGCCGCTGCGGACGAGTTCACGGCCATGTTCGCAGATCTGGACGTGCCGGTGGTCCTCGCCGGTCGCGATCGCCCGCTCGACGATCTGCGCGCGCGCACCACCGGACTGTCGTCGGCACTGATCGGCCATTCAGGTGTGGGTAAGTCGACGCTGGTCAACAGACTGGTGCCGGAAGCGCACCGCGCGGTGGGCATCGTCTCCGGCGTGGGCAAAGGCCGCCACACCTCGACACAGTCGGTAGCCCTTCATCTCCCCGGCGGCGGCTGGGCCATCGACACCCCCGGCATCCGGTCGTTCGGGCTGGCGCACATCTCGCCCGAGGACGTCGTTGCCGCGTTCTCCGACCTGGCCGACAGCATCGAGGACTGCCCGCGCGGGTGCACACACCTCGGCCCACCGGCAGATCCCGAGTGCGCATTGGACACCCTGACAGGACAGGCGGCGCACCGCGTCTCCGCGG
>JBASAM010000114.1:0-6462 GCA_049650605.1 Rhodococcus sp. (in: high G+C Gram-positive bacteria)
GATCAGATCTGATCGAGGCGCTTCGTTGCGTCGGCCACCCGCTTTCGGACTGCGTCTCGCTTCGACACGGCACCGGTGCGGTCCATCTCTGACGCAGCCTCCGCTTCCCGCGCGGCGGCGAGCTGCCGCTCCAGTTCGGCGATCGCCTCGCGAATCTCGTCGAGACGGTCCTCCGCTCGCGCCACCGCGGCGTCCGCGTCGGCCAGCTCCACCCTCGCGTCGGCCACTTCTGCTTCGGCGCGTTCCCGCTCGGCCGAATCCGGCCGTTCGACAGGTTCTTCGGCAGTCTCTTCGGCCGATGGCTCGAGATCGTCCACTGCCATCAACCGCATCGGGCCGAAGCCGCTGTACTCCAGAGCGCCCGTCAGCCGCCCACGCCGAACGTCCTCGGCCACGGCCGATTCGGACAGCGCCGCGTTCAACGTCTGGGACACCTCCCGCAGGACGTCCTCTCCTACCGTTTTGCCCCGATCGCTCGCCACGACGGACGCGCGCTCGGTGAGGGCTCGAACCGCGAGTTGACGCTGCTTGGTGAGGGTGCGCAGCGTGGCACCCGACAGGTGCTGCTGCGCCTCGCGCAATGCCTCGCCCAAATCGAGTAGGTCCGTGACCTCGTCCGCGGCGTCGCGCACCAGGACGTTGATCACCCATCCCACCGTCGTCGGCTTGCGCAGTGCCGCGATTCGCTTCGCGGTGTCCTTCTCGCCCTCGGCGCGCGCCTGCTTCTGCAATTCGGTTCGCCTGGCCACGAAGTCGGCGGTATCGAGGCCGTACAGCTCGTCGGCGGCCTTCTCGAAGGTCATGCGCTCGGATTATGCCGGGCAACGAGCTCGATGCTCACGCTATGCGGACGCCGCGCGGCAACTTTCCCGCCGGCACGCTGAGTCTCCGCGCGGCCGCAAGCAGTCCGATGCCACCGAACACCATGTTGATCGCGAGTCCGAGATACCAGCTGTGTCCGATCCGCGCGCGATCGTGCGCCTGTTGGGCCTCGTAGAACGAGCTCCGAGTACTCGAGCCGTCCGATCGATATGTCGCACGTTGATCGCTGCAGGTCGGTTCGGCGATGTACGGGCCCATCCGTGTCGCCGACAGGGTTTCTGCAATCGGGGCGAGCACGGTCGGATCGGGTGGTCGCTGGTCATCGGTCCAGACATAGACGCGTTCGTTGTCGTGCGCGGCAACCACATCGGGCAGCACGAGGAACGGGTTGGGAGCGAGCAGCCACCAGATGCGTTCGGTGTGGTTGAACGTCGACGTCTGCTCTTCGTCTCGGCACTCCGGGAGATCGTCGGGTCCGGTGGCGGAGTCGTAGGAGTACACCGCGCCGACCACGCGCGCGTCCTCGGCGGTGGTGGGATACAGCAACCCGAACAGAGCGGGAAGGCCCAGCACGACGAAGAACACGGTGGCCTGGGTGAGCACGGCGGAGCCGGCCGGCCGCGCGGTGAGGGCCGAGTACCCCAGTCCGATCCCGGAGTAGCTCAGCAGCAGCAGGCACAGCACGATCACGCCGAGCACACCGATCCCGATGCCATACGGCGCGGCGACGATTCCCCAGACGAGGTACGGCGACGCCACCGCGACCAGCGCCAGACACGATGCCCAGCCGCCGAGAAGCTTGCCGACGGCCAACTGCCAGTTGCTGATCGGTGTCGCCTGCACCACGGCCAGCGTCGCATCCTTGCGGTCGCCGTTGATCGCTGTGGCCGTCAGAGTGGGTGCCAGCACCACCCCGAGGAAGAGTTCGATCCCCATGACGATGGCGTAGAGGTTGTCGGCCCAATCCTGATACTCGCCGCCGCCCGGCGACAGCACGATGTACATCGACCCGAACACCACCGACGAGATCACGGCGAATGCGACCGCAGCACTGATCTTCCACCGGGTGGTGCGCAAGCGTTGGCGTAGCTCCAGGCCGACGATCACCCCGACCGGGGACCACCATTTGCGCACTCTCTGGATGGGCACCGTTCAGATCCTTTCCGCGTCGAGGGCCAGGTAGGCGTCCTGCAGATCGGTCTCGACCCGAGCGAACTCGGCGACGAGGGTTCCCGAGCCCACCAGTTCACCGAGGTGGCGCGCCGCAGCTTCCTCGCTGTCGAAGGCGCGGGTGACGGCCGATGCGGCCGGGGCTCCCGCCTCCCGGATGCGCCAGAGGTGTCCACTCGGCGGGGCCGTGACTCGGGTGCGTCCGTCGGTCATGACGATCACGTCGTCGATCATTTCGGACAGTTCGGTGAGGATGTGCGACGAGACCAGAACGGCGCACCCGTCGCCGGCCAGCCGCCGAAGGTGATCACGTAGTTCGACGCGGGAGCGCGGGTCCATGCCCGACGCCGGCTCGTCCAGCAGAAGAACCGTCGGCCTGTGCACCAGCGCGCGGGCAAAACCCAATCGTTGTTTCTGTCCCCGAGAGAGCTCGTGGGCGGGGCGGTCGGCGAACTCGCCCAGGTGAACCGAGTCGAGCAATTCGGCAGCACGCGTGCGTGATTCGGCTCGGGGTAGGCCGTAGAGGCGGCCGAAGGTGCACAGAATTTCGCTCGCGGTGAGGCTGTCCCAGGTGCCGAAGACGTCGGGCATCCATCCCACCGTCGTGCGCAGAGCAGTCGAACTACCGGGGTCGATCGTGCCCGAGTCCGGAGCCAGCAGGCCGGCGAGCATGAGCAGGAGAGTGGTTTTGCCGGCGCCGTTGGGGCCGACGAGACCAGTGACGGTGCCCGGCGTCAACGTCACGTCCGCGTGGGCCACGGCCGTGTGTTTGCCGAACGAGCGCGTGAGTCCGCGAGCGATCAGTGCCATACCGCCGAACCATAGAGGAGTGGAACGCCGACTCGGCGCACCCGTGCCTGAATGCCCGCAAGTCGGCCGAATCGGCGGGATCCCATCGATTACCTCGACTTGCGGACGCTGAGGCATGCACCCGAGTTCCCGGCGGGAACAAACCCGCGCACCCCGCCGTTGAGCCCTACGACTGCCATTGAGCGTGGTCCACTCAAGTTCAATTTGACGGATTCGGGATCCGACAGGCAAACTTGAGCGCAGTTCACTCAGGCAGACGCTTGTCGGAACATCCTGCTCCGAACACTGCAGTACTCACTAGGAGGCTACAAATGGCTCGTGCGGTCGGAATCGACCTCGGGACCACCAACTCGGTCGTGTCCGTCCTGGAGGGCGGCGAACCGGTCGTGGTGGCCAACTCCGAGGGTGCACGCACTACCCCGTCCATCGTCGCGTTCGCGAAGAACGGCGAGGTTCTCGTCGGTCAGTCCGCGAAGAACCAGGCTGTCACGAACGTCGACCGGACCATCCGATCGGTCAAGCGCCACATCGGCACCGACTGGTCCGTCGCCATCGACGACAAGAACTACACCTCGCAGGAAATCAGCGCCCGTACGCTCATGAAACTCAAGCGTGACGCGGAGGCGTACCTCGGTGAGGACATCACCGACGCCGTCATCACGGTGCCGGCGTACTTCGAGGACGCGCAGCGCCAGGCCACCAAGGAAGCCGGACAGATCGCCGGACTCAACGTCCTGCGCATCGTCAACGAGCCCACCGCGGCCGCACTGGCCTACGGCTTGGACAAGGGCGAGAAGGAACAGACCATTCTGGTCTTCGACCTCGGCGGCGGCACGTTCGACGTGTCCCTCCTCGAGATCGGCGACGGCGTCGTCGAGGTCCGCGCGACCTCCGGTGACAACCACCTCGGTGGCGACGACTGGGATCAGCGCATCGTCGACTGGCTCGTGGAGAAGTTCAAGAGCCAGAACGGCATCGACCTGACCAAGGACAAGATGGCCCTGCAGCGTCTGCGCGAAGCAGCGGAGAAGGCCAAGATCGAACTGTCCTCGAGTCAGAGCACCTCGATCAACCTGCCGTACATCACCGTTGACAGTGACAAGAACCCGCTCTTCCTCGACGAGCAGCTCAGCCGCTCGGAGTTCCAGAAGATCACTTCCGACCTGCTCGACCGCACCCGCGCGCCGTTCCAGGCCGTGGTGAAGGACTCGGGTATCGCGGTCAAGGACATCGACCACGTCGTGCTCGTCGGTGGCTCCACCCGTATGCCGTCCGTGTCCGAGCTGGTCAAGGAGCTTTCCGGTGGACGCGAGCCCAACAAGGGCGTCAACCCGGATGAGGTCGTGGCCGTCGGCGCCGCACTGCAGGCCGGTGTGCTCAAGGGTGAGGTCAAGGACGTTCTGCTCCTCGACGTCACGCCGCTGTCCCTCGGTATCGAGACCAAGGGTGGCGTGATGACCAAGCTCATCGAGCGCAACACCACCATCCCCACCAAGCGGTCCGAGACGTTCACCACCGCGGACGACAATCAGCCGTCGGTGCAGATCCAGGTCTTCCAGGGTGAGCGCGAGATCGCGTCGCACAACAAGCTTCTCGGCTCGTTCGAGCTGACGGAGCTGCCCCCCGCTCCGCGTGGTGTGCCGCAGATCGAGGTCACGTTCGACATCGACGCCAACGGCATCGTGCACGTGACGGCCAAGGACAAGGGCACCGGCAAGGAAAACACGATCAAGATCCAGGAGGGCTCCGGCCTCTCCAAGGAGGAGATCGATCGCATGGTGAAGGACGCGGAGGCGCACGCCGACGAGGACCGGAACCGTCGCGAAGAGGCCGAGACCCGCAACCAGGCCGAGTCGCTCGTTTACCAGACGGAGAAGTTCGTCAAGGACAACGAGGACAAGGTTCCCGCGGAGACCAAGGAGAAGGTCGAAGCGGCCATCACCGAAGCTCGCGAAGCGTTGAACGGCACCGACATCGCCGCCATCAAGGCAGCAGTGGAGAAGCTGAGCACCGAGTCGCAGGCTCTGGGTCAGGCCCTGTACGAGTCGGCAGCAGCCGACGGTGCGGGTGCCGAGGGCGCAGCCCCGACCGACGGTAGCGACGATGTCGTCGACGCCGAGGTCGTGGACGAGCCCGTCGACACGGACAAGAAGTGAGTGCTGACGACACCGGGCAGGTAAACGACCAGGCGGACATCGATTCGCCTGAGGTGGAGGAGTCTCTCGCGGGTTCCGCCACCGCCCCCCAGCCCGGTTCGGTGGACCCGGAGTCCGTGGATCCCGGCGAGGTGCTCGACGGTGACACGTCGTCTGACGAAGCCGAGGTTGTCGACGCCCCGGAGGAGAAGGACGAGCTCGCGGAGCGCACGGCCGACTTGCAGCGTCTGAGTGCGGAGTTCGCCAACTACCGGCGACGCGTCGCTCGCGACAAGCAGGTGGACATCGACAACGCGAAATCGTCCGTCCTGGGCGAATTGCTCGGTGTGCTCGACGATCTGGACCGTGCGCGCAAGCACGGCGATCTGGAGTCGGGTCCGCTGAAGTCGGTGGCCGACAAGCTCGAGTCCGTCATCACCGCACAGGGTGTCGAGGGATTCGGTGCCGAGGGCGACGCGTTCGACCCTGCTCTGCACGAAGCCGTGCAGCACGAGGGCGACGGCAGCGATCCCGTCGTGGGCAGCGTGTTCCGCAGGGGATACAAGGTTCGCGATCGGGTTCTGCGCACCGCGATGGTGGCGGTCGTGGACAACTCGGACACGGCAGGCTCGTCCGAGTAAGAATAGTTTCACCGGTAACACCGCATCACCACATACGACGCGAAAGGAGGAGGCACCCAAGTGAGCCAACGGGAGTGGATCGAGAAGGACTTCTACAAGGAGCTGGGTGTCTCCTCTACCGCGTCGCAAGACGACATCAAGAAGGCCTACCGCAAGCTCGCTCGCGACAACCATCCGGACGCCAACCCGGGTAATGCCAAGGCGGAGGAGCGTTTCAAGGCGGTAGGCGAGGCCAACGCCGTGCTGGCCGATCCGGCCAAGCGCAAGGAGTACGACGACACCCGGTCGATGTTCGCCAGCGGCGGCTTCGGTCGCGGCGGATATTCCCCCGGCGGCGGCACCAACTTCGGTGGTGGCGGCGCGCCCGGCGGATTCGACGTCAACGACCTCTTCGGAGGTGGCGGTGGCGGCGGAGCCGATCTGGGCGACTTGTTCGGCGGGCTGTTCAACCGCGGCGGCGGGGGCGGAAACCCGCGTCCGTCGGCGTCGTCTTCACGGCCCAGGCGCGGAAGTGATCTGGCTGCCGAGGTGACGCTGGGCTTCCGGGACGCGGCGACGGGAACGTCCGTGCCGCTGTCGATCACCAGTCCGTCGTCGTGCACCACCTGCCACGGCAGCGGTGCCAAGCCGGGCACCAGCCCGCGCGTGTGCCCCAGGTGCAACGGTGCCGGCGTGGTCAGCAAGAACCAGGGCGCGTTCGGCTTCAGCGAGCCGTGTGACGACTGTCGGGGCACGGGTTCCATCATCGACAATCCCTGCGCCGACTGCCGCGGCACCGGGGTGCAGAACCGCACCCGCACGGTGACGGTTCGGGTTCCCGCCGGCGTCAGCGACGGTCAGCGAGTGCGCGTGGCCGGGCGCGGCGAGGCCGGTCTGCGGGGCGC
>JBASAM010000115.1:0-75388 GCA_049650605.1 Rhodococcus sp. (in: high G+C Gram-positive bacteria)
GTTCGGCGACGACCCCGTCCACTGCGCGAAGCATGACGTCCCCGGCCGCGACGACGGCGCGCGGGTTCGCGTCGGCACGCGCGACGGCGGGCAATTCGCTCCACAGTCGCCACGCTGCCGAGAGATACAGATCCAGCAGCGCTCGCAGGGCGACTCCGCGGCGTGCGGCGGCATCACCGAAGGCGCGGTAGTCCCGGAGGATCCGCGCGTCCAACGGGCGTCCGTCTGCTGCGCCGACGCCGAGAACATGGAGGAAATCGCCCAGGAGGTCGGTGGAATCGAGACCCGAATCGGAGGCCGCCGCTGCCGCGACCCGGTCGATCACGGGCGCCGGAATGTGCCTGTCGTCCGGTGTCGTAACCACCTGTGAAGCTTCCCACGGACGTGGTGAAATGAGGCATGGACACGATCACGGTGGAGACACCCCAGGGCGCAGTGCGCGGACGTACCGAGTCGCGCGTCAGCTCGTTTCTCGGCATTCCGTACGCCGAGGCTCCGTTCGGACTCCTCCGGTTCCAGCCGCCGTCGGCTCCTCCCACCTGGGACGGGGTGCGCGACGCACTCGAGCTCGGTGCGACGGTTCCCAAGGTGGGGTATCGGCCGCCCACCAGCGAGATTCTCAGCGAGCCGGTCGTTCCCGGCGACGAGTGCCTGAACGTCAATGTGCACACCCCCGACGTCGACGGATCCGCACCCGTCTTCGTCTGGATTCACGGCGGCGCCTTCGTCAACGGCAGCAATGCCGTGCCCGCGTACGACGGAACTGCCTTCGCCCGCGACGGCGTCGTCGCCGTGGTGATCAACTATCGCCTCGGTGTCGACGGATTCGCGCAGATCGAGGGTGCTCCCGCCAACCGTGGTCTGCTCGATCAGGTCGCCGCCCTCGAGTGGGTGCGGGACCACATTGCGTCGTACGGCGGAGATCCGACGCGCGTGACCGTCGCCGGCGAGTCGGCCGGTGCGATGAGCGTCGGCACGCTGATGTCCATGCCGCGCGCGGAAGGGCTGTTCCACCGCGCGATCCTGCAGAGCGGAGCCGGACACCACGTGATCACCTCGGAAACCGCGTCGCTGGTGTCCGCTGCGTTGGCGTCGTCGCTCGGGGTGTCGGCGACGGTGGACGGGTTCGGGTCGGTGCCCGTGGACGCGCTTGTCGAAGCGCAGCGCGAGCTGTCCGACCGGATCGGCGTCGAGGCGCCGGGCGGGGCGTGGGGTGAGCTGGCTTTGAACATGATGGCCTTCGAGCCGTGTATCGACGGCGACGTGGTTCCGGCGCTGCCGTTCGCCCGGATCGCCGACGGGGCGAGTGCCGACGTGGACGTGATGATCGGGACCTGCACCGAGGAGCACGCGTTCTTCCTGGTGCCGGCGGGCATCGTCCCGCACATCACCGAGGACTACCTTGCTCTGGTGCTGGCGGGATATCGCCTGGACCCGTCCGTGCTGGACGTCTACCGCGCGCAGCAGCCCGACGCGTCGCCGGGCGAGCTGATGATCGCGGTGATGACGGACTGGTTCTTCCGAATGCCCGCGTTGCGCGTCGTGGAGGCCCGCTCGGGTAACGCCCATGTGTACGAGTTCACCTGGCGATCATCGCTGTTCGACGGCAACCTAGGGGCGTGCCACGCGCTCGACATTCCGTTCGTGTTCGATGTACTGGACAAGCCGGAAACCGCGCGGATCACCGGCGCCAACCCGCCGCACAAGGTTGCCGACGAGATGCACCGTGCGTGGGTCGACTTCGTGCGCGACGGCTCGCCCGGCTGGGTGTCCTACGGCTCGGACCGCTCGGTGATGACGTTCGGTTCGGAGTCCGGCGTCGTCGACGATCTTCGGTCCGCGACGCGTGCGGTGTGGGACGGAGTGCGGTAGCCGGCTCGTTGCTCAGCCGGTGAACGGGGGCACGAACTCGCAGGGCACCGGGCGCGGGTTGGTCGGGTCCAGCGCATTCAGCACGAACGCGGCGGCGCGTGGCGATCCCGCGATGGCCGCGTGTTCGGAAAAGTCCTGGTCGCAGGTGTCCTGCACGACGATGTTGGTCGCGTTCGGTGCCTCGACGTAACCGGCGGTGTACGGCACCACGAGCTGGTCGTACCTGGTCATGATGTTGGTGTAGGTGATGTTCGGCAGGTAGGTAGGCGTCGTGCGCAACCACTCCTGTCCCGGAATCGGGATCTGACTCTTCCACAGCGGTGCCAGCGAGACGTACTTGTCGATTTTGTCGGCACCGCCGAGAAAGTGCGCGTAGTAGCTGGGGATGACGGTGCCCTGCGAGTGGCCCACCACGTCGAACTTGTCTGCACCCGTCGCCTGCAGCACCGTGTCGGCGAACGACGCGAACTGTGCGCCCTTCTCCTCGGTGCCGGTGAGGCCACCGATGGCGGTGAGCGGCCACGGGCCGGGCAGGGCGCCGTACGTGAGCGCGAAGACGCAGTAGCCCTCGTTCTTCAGCAATGGCGCGTACACACCCCAGTTGGTCTGCTGGCCGCCACCCGTCCCGTGCGCCAAGATCACTGGATTGGGATGTGCTGCACTGGGTGTGCAGGAATAGTCGTTGGTTCCGGGCAACGAACCACCGGGGTTTGCGATCTCGGCGGGGACGCCGCTGAGGAAGTTGTAGTCGACCGGCAGAGGCTCGGCCGCCGCCGGGGCCGCGGTCAACGCAGCCCCGGTCAGCAGAGCCGCTGCCAGCGCCCACCGAAATCGCATCTCGATCAGGACTTACGAACCACGACGGCGTACGAACCCGCGCCCACCAGATCGACGCCGGGGACCGACTCCGACTCCAGGATCAGCGAGGTGATGGAACCACTCTCGGGATCGAAGTCGACGTCCTTCACCGTTCCGATGTCTGCTCCCGCGGTGGTCATCACACGTTTGCCCAGCACGGAGTGGTCCTTGTGCGACAGGGTCTCGACGTCGCCGGTCGCGTCGGTGATCTTGTCCTCGGACTCGATGGTGACCGCGTCTTGCCCGAAGTGCTTCAGATCGGACCAGACGATGACCTCGCCGGCCTTGGTTTTCTTGACCTCGATCGCGACCACCAGCCTCGAACGCGCATCGACGACGAAGCCGGAGACCTTGGCGACGGTGTCGGCGTTGTCGGTACTGACCACCTTGTGGCCCTTGGCATCGGAGAACAGCATGTCAGTTGCCCTTCAGAGCGTTGCGGAACTCGTCGACCGCGGCACCGAAGCCGGCGAGATCGTTGCGCACGAAATCGGCGGCGCTCGCCGGGACCAGGAGATGTTCACGCGAGACGGAGAGAGTGTCGGGCAGCGGGATCAGTACCTTGGTGCCGTTGTTCTCGAGGGCCGCAGAGGATTCGATTTCGTATCCCACCACGTCGCACTGACCGTCGTTCTTGCCGCTGACCTCGATGATCACGTCGATCACCTTGCCGAGGTTGGTGCCCGAATCGGTGAGCACCTCGGATCCGAGTACGTCGTCGTGGCCGCCGGAGGACTTACCGTCGGTGGAGAACGCTTCCGCTGGTGACGTGAGCACGTCCTCGCTGTCGATCATCACCGCGTCGGGGCCCAGTGCGGAGACCGCAGACCAGGCGAGAACGTCCTTGCGGGGTCCGGAGAACAGTCCGCGTCCGGCAAGGGTGAAGCCGGCCACCTGACCGCCGCCGGGCTGGTAGACGATGTCCTTGATCTGCGCGATGTCCTCGCCGTCCATGGTCACCACGGGACGTTTCGCCACTTCGCTGGCGCGCATCAGAGTGCTCATGGTTGCTACGAACCCTTCTTCTTGTCACCGTCGACGATGATCACGCCGCCGGAACGACGCTTCGCCTGAACGACGAGCACGAGGGCGACGACGATGACGACGACGACGACCGCGATGATGAGCCAGACCCACCAGTCCATGTTCAGTCCTTGTGTTGAAGGTGCGCCGAGTAGATGCGTCACGTGCTTGTCGACCCGCTGTTCGCGGACCGTGAAGTCGACCGGTGACTTCCCAGCTAATGCCCCGATCAAACGTCTGCCTCGACCCTAGAGGGTCCACCGGGACGACGGTCACCGAATCAGGAGGGAGGCAGAACTCCACCCGATCGTGAGAAACTGACCCGCATGAGCATCGGAACCCTGATCCTTGTCCGCCACGGCGAGAGCGAGTGGAACGCCTCCAACCAGTTCACCGGTTGGCAGGACGTGCGACTGACCGAGAAGGGCGAAGCGGAAGGAAAGCGTGCCGGCGAGCTCATCAAGGCTGCGGGAGTCCTTCCGGACATCCTGTTCACCTCGTTGTTGCGCCGCGCAATCAGTACAGCCAACCTCGCGCTCGACGCCGCGGACCGGCACTGGATCCCCGTCGTGCGCGACTGGCGTCTGAACGAGCGGCACTACGGCGCTCTGCAGGGTCTGGACAAGGCCGCGACCAAGGAGAAGTTCGGCGACGAGCAGTTCATGCTGTGGCGCCGTAGCTACGACACCCCGCCGCCGGAGATCGAGGTGGGCAGCGAATACAGTCAGGACGCGGACCCGCGGTACGCCGATCTCGACAGCGTGCCGTTGACGGAGTGCCTGAAAGACGTGGTCGAACGGTTCGTTCCGTACTACGAAGACACCATCGTCCCGCACTTGCGGGCAGGCAAGACGGTCATGGTCGCCGCCCACGGCAACTCGCTGCGCGCACTGGTGAAGTACCTCGACGAGATCTCCGACGAGGACATCGCCGCGCTGAACATCCCCACCGGAATCCCGCTGCAGTACGACCTCGAGGAGTCCGACGGCAAGCTCGTCCCCGTCACCAAGGGTGGTACCTACCTCGACCCCGAGGCCGCCGCTGCCGGCGCCGCCGCCGTCGCGAATCAGGGGAAGAAGTAACGAGACGGTGAACACGGTGCGAACGCGCGCGACACTGGCGGTGACCGGCGGAAAACCCGGTGGACCGTGCGTTCGTACCCGTGTTCGTGACCGTACGATCGGCCCGTGACCACACCGACCGTCGTACTCGTCGTCGCGGTTGCGGCGTTCGTCGGGTACCTCGTCGGAGGGGTCCTGATTCCGTACCTGAATTCGCGCAACGTCCAGCGGCAGGCCCGCGACAACGGACTCACGATGTCCCAGGTTCTCGACCTCATCGTGCTAGCCGCGCAGAGCGGGATCGCCGTGGTCGATCAGTTTCACGACGTCGTGCTGTTCAACCCGCGAGCCGAAGAGCTGGGACTGGTACGCGGACGCTCGCTCGACGATCGCGCCTGGAAAGCGGCGACCCGCGTTCTCGAGTCCGGAGAAAGCGTCGACGTCGACCTCACCGTTCTCGACGCGCGCGGGCGCCCGGGCATCGCGGTCAAGGGGCACGCGCAGCTGCTGAGCCAACAGGATCGGCGTTTCGTGGTCCTGTTCGCCGACGACGACTCCGAGCAGGTTCGGATGGAGGCGACGCGACGCGATTTCGTCGCCAACGTCAGCCACGAACTGAAGACTCCGGTGGGCGCGATAAGCCTGCTCGCCGAGGCGTTGCTCGAATCTCGCGACGATCCCGCATCGGTCCAGCGTTTCGGTGAACGCATGCTCGACGAGTCGACGCGCCTGGGCAACATGGTCAGCGAGCTCATCTCACTGTCACGGTTGCAGGGCGCGGAGAAGCTCCCGGATCTCGATCTCGTCGACGCGGACACCGTGGTCAAGAGCGCACTGTCGCGTTCCGAGATGAAGGCCGAGGCCGCGGGAATAGCAGTCACCGCCGATCGGCCCAGCGGACTCGAGGTGATGGGCGACCAGACATTGCTGGTCACCGCGCTGTCCAACCTGGTGGAAAACGCGATCGCCTACTCGCCGACGGGCGCACCGGTGTCGGTCACTCGCTCGCTGCGCTACGACGAGCACGCGCCGACCATGGTCGCGTTCTCGGTGACCGACCGCGGAATCGGCATCGCGAAGGAAGATCAGGAGCGCGTGTTCGAGCGCTTCTTCCGGGTCGACAAGGCGCGCTCGCGCGCGACGGGCGGCACCGGGCTGGGACTGGCAATCGCCAAGCACGTCGCCGCCAACCACAACGGCCGCATCGACCTGTGGAGCAAGCCCGGAACGGGCTCGACCTTCACACTTCTGATTCCTGCTCACATCGAAGACGACGGTGATCCGTCATGACCGAAAAGGACATCCCATGACGAGCGTGCTCATCGTCGAAGACGAAGAATCGCTGGCGGATCCACTTGCTTTTCTGCTGCGCAAGGAGGGTTTCGACGCCACCGTCGTCGGAGACGGGCCGTCTGCCCTCGCGGAGTTCGACCGGGCGGGCGCCGACATCGTGCTCCTCGACCTCATGCTGCCCGGTATGAGCGGAACGGACGTGTGCAAGCAGCTGCGCAGTCGATCCGGGGTTCCGGTCATCATGGTGACGGCGCGGGACAGTGAGATCGACAAGGTAGTAGGCCTGGAACTCGGTGCCGACGACTACGTGACCAAGCCGTACTCCTCTCGTGAGCTCATCGCGCGCATCCGAGCAGTGTTGCGCCGCGGCACCGACACCGAGGAGATCGACGACAGCAGCATTCTCGAGGCGGGTCCGGTGCGCATGGACGTCGAGCGCCACGTGGTGATGGTGGGCGGCTCGCAGATCACGTTGCCGCTCAAGGAGTTCGACCTGCTCGAATACTTGCTGCGCAACTCCGGCCGAGTGTTGACCCGCGGACAGCTCATCGATCGAGTGTGGGGCGCCGACTACGTGGGCGACACCAAGACCCTGGACGTGCACGTGAAGCGTCTGCGGTCGAAGATCGAAGCCGATCCCGCCAAGCCCGTGCACCTGGTGACCGTCCGCGGGCTGGGCTACAAGCTGGAGGAGTAGCCGCCTCGCCCTTTTTCCCCCGCCGCACCCTTTTTCTTCCGCCGCACCCGACCACGCCGCACGACACGCGTGCGGGAGCGGAGAAAGAGTGCGGCAACCGGGGTGAGCAGGGTGCGGGGGCTGTCAGGAGCGCTGAGCCTCGCGGGTGGCGGGATGAACGGCGATGAGACCGAGACCGTGGCGACGCCGACACAGGGCCGCGAGCTCGGTGTAGACGTCCTCGCCTAGCAGCTCTTTCAGCTCGGGCCCGTACGACTGCCATACGGGCTGCGCGCCTACGTGCGCGTCGGGTGAAGCGGAGCAGTACCAGCTGAGATCGGCACCCCCCTCACCCCAGCCGCGACGGTCGTACTCACCGACGACGGTCTGCAGTATCTCGACGCCGTCGGGACGGGTCACCCAGTCCTGCGTGCGACGAATGGGCAGCTGCCAGCAGACGTCGGGTTTGACCGTGAGCGGTTCCACGCCGGTTCGCAGAGCCATGCGGTGCAGGGAACACCCGATGCCGCCCTCGAAACCGGGGCGGTTCAGGAAGATGCACGCTCCCTTGTACTTGCGGGTGCGCAGCGCTTGCTCGCCTTCGAGATCGTCGACCTCGACGAACCCCTTCTTGCCGTGCCCCTTGTCGAAGAACTGCCAGTCCTGTGGGGTGAGCATCTCGGCGGAGGCGACGAGCTTTGCGTGATCGTCGTCGTCGGAGAGGAACGCACCGTGTGAGCAGCATCCGTCGTCGGGCCGATCTGCGACCGTTCCCTGGCAAGCCGGTGTGCCGAAAACACAGGTCCAACTCGAGAGCAGCCAGGTCATGTCTGCTCGGATGACGTGCTCGTCGTTGGTGGGATCGGTGAACTCGATCCATTCGCGAGGGAAATCCGGCGCTACTTCCGGGGCCGGTTCGAGCTTGCTTGTCGCCACCGGCTCGAGCGCCTTATCAGGACGACCGGCCTCCGGCCTGCCCGCTTTTTCGGGACGACCGGCCTCCGGCCTGCCCGGCTTGTCAGCACGTGTCACAACCGACGACGCTAGACCCAGTACGGTGTTCCCTGTGCGGTTAGGGGTACTCGACGTCGGAAGCAACACTGTTCATCTGCTCGTGGTCGACGCCCATCGGGGCGGGCACCCAACGCCGATGAGCTCTACGAAGGCTGCCCTGCGACTGGCCGAGAACACCGACGACGCCGGGGACATCACGCGTTCCGGAGCAGATCGGCTGGTTCGTACCGTCGCCGATTTTTCCTCCATCGCGACGTCGTCGGGGTGCGGGGAGTTGATGGCGTTCGCCACTTCCGCTGTGCGAGATGCGCGCAACTCGTCCGACGTGCTCGACCGCGTTCGCGACGAAACCGGGGTCAGCCTGCAGGTTCTGTCCGGTGAGGATGAGTCGCGGCTGACGTTTCTGGCCGTTCGCCGTTGGTACGGGTGGAGCGCCGGCCGCATCCTCGATCTCGACATCGGCGGCGGCTCCCTCGAGCTGAGCACCGGTATCGACGAGAACCCCGACGTTGCGATGTCGGTGCCGTTGGGTGCGGGTCGGTTGACCCGCGACTGGCTGTCCGAGGACCCGCCCGGCAAGCGTCGAGTGTCCGTACTCCGCGATTGGCTGGACGCCGAGCTGGTCGAGCCCGCGCGAAAGTTGCTGGAGCCCGGCGTGCCGGACCGAGCCGTGGGAACGTCGAAGACGTTCCGATCGTTGGCACGGTTGACCGGTGCGGCTCCGTCGGCTGCCGGTCCTCGTGTGGTCAGAACCTTGACCGCCGACGGTCTTCGGCAGGTCATCTCGTTCATCTCGAGAATGACGTCCGCGGACCGTGCAGAATTGGAAGGCGTGAGCGCGGATCGTTCGAGGCAAATGGTGGCCGGCGCACTGGTAGCGGAGGCGAGCATGCGGGCACTGTCGATCGATTCGCTGGAGATCTGTCCGTGGGCTCTGCGTGAGGGGTTGATCTTGCGCAAGCTGGACACCGAGACGTTCGGCGACGTGGTGGAGACTCGAGGAACATGAGCGACGACAGTAAGGGCGACGCAACCGACACCGGACAGGTGTCGGTTGCAGAATTGCTCGCACGCAACGGTGCCAAGGTGGATGCGCAAACTGGCGGTGGTCGCCGCCGCCGGGGGATGGCCGGTGGGATTTCCGTCGCCGAGTTGACCGGTGAGATCCCGATCGTCCGACCCGAGGAGGACCCGGCCGACGACTCTGCGACGAACGACGCGCAGGACGAGGCTCGTGAAGCCAAGGCCCGCGAGGACGAAGACCGTGAAAACAAGGTCCGCGAAGACAAGGCCCGCGAAGACAAGGTCCGCGAAGACAAGGCCCGTCAGGAGCGGGAAACCAAAGCTCGCGAGGACGACGAGCGTGAAGCGAGGGCCCGGCAGCAACGCAGCCAAGGTCCGCAGCGTCGGCCTGTCGGGCGACCGGGGCCTGACGAGGAGCAGTCGCAACGAGTTCGACCTGCTTCCCAGAATCGGCCGGAACCCCAGCGCAAGCCGGAACCCCAGCGCAAGCCGGAACCCCAGCGCAAGCCCGAACCAGCTTTGTTCTCGGGAGCGCCGTCGGTAGCGGTGGATCGGTTGCGCGCCTCCACGGCCGACCGCGATGGTTCCGCACCGAAGCCGGGTTCCCCCGACAAGTCCGGACCGGCAGTGAAGTCCGGACCTGCAGGCAAGTCCGGACCGCCAGTGAAGTCCGGGCCGGCAGTGAAGTCCGGACCGGCCGGCAGAACGGCCGAGGACGACGCAGACACCGTCCTCGTAGAGAAGGTGACGGACGAGCCCAGCGCAGTCGAGACGCGCGGCAAGAAGACGCTCGGCAAAAAGACCGACTCGGCAGCAGCGACCGATACAAAAGCAGCGACTGAGACGGCAGCAGAGACCGACACGAGAGCAGAGACCGACACGGCAGCAGAGACGGAAACGTCTGGGCGAAAAGACACCACACCTGCGCCGGTGAAGTCGAAGAAGGACCGCAGCCCGGTGCGCCAGTGGCTCTCGCTGCTGGGTCAGGGTGTTGTGGCCATCGTGCTCGGTGCGCTGTTGTTCAAGGGGTTCGAACGCCTGTGGGAGCAGCTTCCCTGGGTGGCGCTGGTGCTGTCGTTCTTCGTGATCGTCGGCTTGGTAGCCGTGGTGCGCGTCCTGCGGCGAACCGACGACATCGTGTCCATACTTCTGGCGGTGGTGGTCGGCGGTTTCGTCACACTGGGTCCGCTGGCATTCATGCTCAGCACCACGTGAAGCGGATTCCGGTAGGGCTGTCCACTGCCTCGGTGTACCCGCAGAACACCGAATCCGCGTTTCGCTTCGCCGCAGACCTTGGTTTCGACGGCATCGAGTTGATGGTGTGGGCCGAGCCGGTGAGCCAGGACGTGGGCGCCATCAAAGGTCTCAGTCGCACGTATGGCGTGCCGGTGATGGCCATTCACGCTCCGTGTCTGCTGATCACTCAGCGGGTGTGGGGATCGGATCCGGTGGCGAAGCTGGTGCGGAGTGTCCACGCCGCGGAGTCGCTCGGTGCGAGCACCGTCGTGGTGCATCCACCGTTTCGTTGGCAACGGATCTACGCCGACGGATTCGCCGACCAGGTCGCGAAGCTCGAGGACGACAACCAGGGCATGACCGTGGCCGTGGAGAACATGTTCCCGATGCGTGCCGACCGCTTGTTCGGTGCGGGCGCGGGATCGGTGAAGCGGTTGGTCAACCGTGGTGGCAAGCCCGGGCTGGGCTTCACCGCATTCGCCCCGTCCTACGATCCGACCGACAGCGGTCACCGGCACTACACGCTGGACTTCTCACACACCGCTACGTCCGGCCTGGACGCTCGCGCTCTGGCCGACCGCATGGGTTCCGGTCTCAAGCATCTCCACCTGGCCGACGGTCGCGGTGCCTCCGTCGACGAGCACCTGGTTCCCGGCGACGGCACGCAACCGGTGGCCGAGGTGTGCCGATCCCTGGTCGAACGCGGATTCGACGGCCAAGCGGTGCTGGAGATCAACACGCAGAACGCGCGCACCGCGAAAGAGCGCTCGGCAGCGTTGGAGCGATCGCTGGCATTCGCTCGCACTCACCTCACTGGCTGAACGGGGACTGGATAGTTCCACTATCCAACGTGCGATAGCGTGGCACGGGCAAGCCCCGCCGACAGATTCGAGTGAGCAGTGACCGACGCCCCTTTCCGCCGTCTGACGACGTTGACTCAGGTCGGTCCCGACTGCTTCGACGGGTCGATCGACGCCACGTGGACCATCGGCCCGAAGGTGCACGGCGGTGCGATGACGAGTATCTGCGCCGCCGCGGCGACCCAGCGGCTCGCGCAGGGGGACGACCCGGTGGAGCTCACCCCTCTGGCCGTCAGTGCGAGCTACCTCGCGGCGCCCGATCCGGGCCCGATCACGGTGGAGACCTCCGTGATCAAGAGAGGTCGCCGCGTGGTGCACGTGGACGCAGTGCTGCTGCAGAGCGGTCGACCCGCGGTGCGCAGCATCGTCACGCTGGGAACGCCCGACGAGCGCCCGCCGGTGCATCAGGAGCACCAGTCGTCGCTGGCGTCCGTGCTCGACATGTCCGTCGAACCTTCCGAGGCCGCGACTCGCGTCGCGTCGGGGCATCCGATGGCCGACATCGTCCACGTGGCGAAGGGCTGCGACATGCGCCTGGACCCGGCAGCCGCGCACTTCCTCTCGGGCGACACGGGTGAGGCCGAAATCCGCATGTGGGTCCGTCCGCAGCCCGGGGACGAGAGCGATCCCGGCACCGCGGCCCTGTTCGCGATCATGGCGGGCGACATATGCCCACCGGTGACCATGAACCGTGGAGTATTCGGGTGGGCCCCCACGGTTCAGCTGACGACGTATCTGCGCCGTCGTCCCGTGCCCGGGTGGTTGAGGGTCAAATCGGCCAGCACGGTCGTCGGGGGTACGTGGTTCGAGGAAGACCACACCGTCGTCGACGCGTCCGGGGCAGTGGTGGTGCAGAGTCGGCAGCTCGCCATGGTGCCGCTCGCCCAGTAGCCGCCTCCGTGCGTCGGCATGGCACCCTTGTCCCCCATGACGAGAATTGCGGTGATCGGCGGCGGCCGGATCGGTGAGGCGTTGATCGCAGGGCTGATCGAGGGCGGACTTCCCACGGGAAACGTCGTGTTGGCGGAGAAGAACCCGACGCGTTCCGACGCGGTGGCGGCGCAGTTCGGCATTTTGGCCACCAGTGTCATCGACGCGATCGAAGGCGCCGACGTCATCGTCGTCGCGGTCAAGCCCGACGACGTGGACTCGGTCATCACGCAGATGTCCAAGGCGGAGCTGAACGGTGAGCGGGAACAGATCGTGGTGTCGATGGCTGCGGGGGTCACAGCGGCGCGCTACGAGCCGAAGCTGCCTGCCGGCATACCGGTGGTCCGAGTCATGCCCAACACCCCGATGCTCGTCGGTGAGGCGATGAGCGTCCTCGCCCCGGGGCGCTACGCGCGTTCCGAGCACATCGAGATGGTGCGCAAGCTGCTCGGCACGGTAGGCAAGACGGCCGTGGTCTCCGAGGACAAGATCGATGCCGTCACCGCCATCTCGGGCTCCGGTCCCGCATATTTCTTTCTGATGGCAGAGGCGATGATCGATGCCGCTGTAGGCCTTGGATTACCTCGCGACACCGCGACGACACTCGTGATCCAGACGATGGTGGGTTCCGCGGCCATGCTCGATCGCTCCGACGAGTCGGCTCAGGAGCTCCGGGCAGGTGTGACTTCGCCCGGAGGCACGACGGCCGCCGCCGTGGCCAAGCTGGAGCGAAATGGCTTCCGAGCTGCGGTTCTGGACGCGGTCGACGCCGCCAGAGCGCGTAGCGCGGCTCTCGGTGGATCGTCCGAATAAATATTGGTACCCCCCACCCGTCGCATAAGTCACTCGAGTCCCGCTAAGCTCGCTCCAGCACGTGCGTGTCTGTTCCGCCGGAGGGGAAGCCGGCGGCGCGGACGTGCCGGAGGTATGTGGATCTATGGAATCCGTCAACAAGCCGTCCGGGTCGGGTAAAAACTCGTCCCACGACGGTCCCCCGGCTGTGGCCGGAACGCAATTCCTCACGGTGGCCGAAGTGGCTTCACTGATGAGGGTGTCCAAGATGACCGTGTACCGCTTGGTGCACGGTGGCGAGTTGCCCGCTGTTCGCGTGGGCCGCTCGTTCCGAGTGCATGCAAAGGCGGTGCACGACTACTTGGAGACGTCCTACTTCGACGCAGGCTGACTCGCATGGTCACCATCGAGACCATCGCGGTCTCGAGGCGTGCACTGTTGTTCCACGTGGAACGGTAGATGCCCGGGGAAGGGCATCGATACCGCGTCATCGTGGTCTGGGCAGGTGGAGATCGCCCGGGTCGGTCGTCGATGCCCGGGTGAGCTGGGTATGATGGGGTGTAAGTCGTGTGAGCGCGCAGTCCTGGTACTGCCGAGCCCGCCGACAACAGTCGACTCACCAGCAGCGGTATCAGCAGTGCAGCTGTACAGATACGAAAGAACGCGAGGACACCCGCATGGGTTCAGTGATCAAGAAGCGCCGCAAACGCATGTCGAAGAAGAAGCATCGCAAGTTGCTTCGTCGCACTCGCGTGCAGCGCAGGAAATTGGGCAAATAAGCTCCAGCCCTGCAGAGCGACTTTCTGCCCGCAGAGATCGATCCGGTCTCTGCGGGCAGAGTCGTTTCCAAGAGTCGCTGCTTATCGAGCTGTTTACTGTTCGTGGGGTTTCCGTATGAAGACCCGCACCCTTCGTGGTGTGTTCGAGCGCGGTGGCACGGTTCGTGACACCATTGCCAGTGCTGATCGACAATGATCGCCGAAAGGGGTTCGACGTGAGCGCCGACGACACCGAACGGGACGCTCCGCGCGTCGTTCTCGTGACGGGCGCGAGCCGGTTTCTGGGTGGCTACCTCACGATGCGGTTGGCTCAGAATCCGTCGATCGAGCGAGTCATCGCCGTCGACGCGGTAGCTCCGAGCAAGGACATGATCCGCCGAATGGGTCGCGCCGAGTTCGTGCGCGCGGACATTCGCAACCCGTTGATCGGAAAGGTCATCCGCAACGCCGGTGTCGACACCGTCGTGCACGCGTCGTTGATCTCCCGCCCGCCCAGCGGAGGCGGACGAGCGGTGATGAAGGACCTCAACGTTCTCGGCGCCATGCAGTTGTTCGCCGTCTGCCAGAAGTCCCCGTCGGTGCGCCACGTGGTCCTGCGATCGTCCGCTGCCGTGTACGGATGCAGCGCCAAGGATCCGGTGCAGTTCACCGAGGAGATGGGCGCTCGCTCTCGGCCGAAGGGCGGATTCGCACGGGACACCATCGAAACCGAGGGGTACGCACGCGGGCTCGGTCGACGTCGCCCCGACATCGATGTGACCATTCTTCGTAACGCCCCGATGGTGGGTCCACGGCTCAACGGAGCGGTGTCGCGCTACCTCACGTCGCCGGTCACGCCGTCGATTCTGGGGCGCGACGCCCGGATGCAGTTGCTGCACGAGGAAGATGCGCTGTCTGCGCTCGAGCGCGCCACGCTGACCGGTCCGGCGGGCACGTTCAACATCGCGGCGGACGGCATCATCATGCTGTCCCAAGCGATCCGGAGAGCCGGACGCGTCCAGTTGCCCGTGCCGCTCGCGCTGTTCCGAACCACCGGCCGCGCGGTGATGGGATCATTGATGCGTAGCTTCTCTGCGGAGCAGATCGAGTACTTCAATTTCGGATGCGGTGTGGACACGACTCGGATGAAGAACGTCCTCGGGTTCACCCCGCGCTGGACCACCGTGCAGGCTTTCGACGACTTCGTCCGGGGAGTGGGTCTCACCCCGGTGATCCGCCCGGAGTGGATCGACTCGGCGGAGTCCAGGATCACCGCACTGCTGGGCGGCGCGGACGATACGAGGCAGCGCGAGATTGCGACCGGAGCGGGCCAGATCACGACCGGAGCGGGCCACATCACGACCGGAGCGGGGAGGACATGAGCGACGTGGCCAAAGTGATCCCGCTGCACGGCAAATCGTTCGATCGACTACGTCGTCCGATGGGGGACAGTGATCCTGCGGGTGTGCGCGGTCGGCACCCGTCGTCCTATGCGGAACCGTCGAACGCGGACGACTCGGCCCCGGGTCCATCGATCACACCCCGGCTGGATGCACCGACGCCCCTGGTCGTTCGATCCGACGCGGTCAGGTCCGACGGATCAACCTCCGCGCCCGACGGCGAGGAGTTCGGCTCGGCAGTCGACAGCGTGCGGCGCGCGATAATCGATCGGGTAGCAGGCGGGGCGGATTTCCTCCGCACGCGGCTCTCGGGCGATTACGAGGTGGACGAGTTCGGATACGACCCGCACTTCGCGGACTCGGTGTGGCTGCCCGCTCTGCGCCCACTGTTCGAGAAGTGGTTCCGCGTCGAGGTACGCGGAATAGAGAACGTCCCCGCCGAGGGCGGCGCCCTGGTGGTGTCCAATCACGCGGGCGTCATTCCGATCGACGGGCTGATGACGTCGGTCGCGATGCGTGATCACCATCCTCAGCATCGCGCCTTGCGCATGCTGGCGGCGGACCTGGCGTTCGAGACACCGGTGGTGGGGTCGCTCGCGCGTCGAGCCGGCCACACCCTGGCGTGCCAACCCGATGCAGAACGACTGCTCCGCGGCGGTGAGGTGGTGGCCGTGTTCCCCGAGGGGTTCAAGGGCATCGGCAAGCCTTACAGCGAGCGCTACAAGCTGCAGCGTTTCGGTCGCGGCGGATTCGTCTCGGCCGCGTTGCGAACCCAGACGCCCATCATTCCGTGCTCGATCGTCGGTTCCGAGGAGATCTACCCAAAGATCGGCGACCTGACGACGCTGGCGCGAGTGCTGGGCATGCCGTATTTCCCGGTCACCCCGCTGTTCCCGCACTTCGGCCCGCTGGGGCTGATTCCACTTCCGTCCAAGTGGTACATCGAGTTCGGCGAGCCCATCGAGACCACGTCGTACGAGCCGTCGGCCGCGGACGATCCGATGGAACTCTTCGAAGTGACCGACCGGGTGCGCGAAACCATTCAGCAGACGCTGTACCGACTGCTCACGCGTCGCCGCAACGTGTTTCTCGGCTGACTCAGCGGTTGCCGCCCCGCCGGTGTTTGGCCAGGTACATGGCCCGATCCGCGTCCTGAATCAGATCGGCGGAATCGCCGTCACGCTCGCGCGCGACACCGATGCTGGCCGAGATCTGCAGGACGATGCCGTCGCCGAGAACGAAAGGTCGGTCGAACGCGGTCCTTATCTTCGCTGTCACCACGGCTATCGCATCCACAGGACCGGGGTGCGCAATGGCGAACTCGTCGCCGCCATAGCGGGCTACCCACCCGTCCACGCCGATGACGCCCGTGAGTCGATCGGCGACAGCTCGCAGGGCCGCGTCGCCGATGTGGTGGCCCCAAGTGTCGTTGATCGATTTGAAGTGGTCCAGGTCGATGAAAACGACGGTCACCATGTCGTTCTCATCAGGTCGCTCATCCAACGCGCCGTCGACGGCAGCCAGAAACGTGTCGCGATTGAGGAGCCCGGTGACGGCGTCGAGCGTCGCTCGACGTTCCAGCTCGGCCGCGGCGAGTTTCTCCGACGTGATGTCGGTGATCTGTTCCAGCACTGCGGTCAACGCCCCGCGGCCGTCGCGGACGGGCACCGTCACGGACTCGATCCAGACGAGTCCCCGCTGTTCGGGAAGAATCCACTGGGCCTGGTACTTCATCGACGTCCGCTCACCGGTAGCGATGGCCTCGCGTTCCAACGCGACGTGGTTCAACGATTCGTGATGCACCAGGTCCAGCACGTGCAGGTCCGCGGGCAGCGTGTCGTCGGGCAACATGAGCAGGTTGTGCAGTGCGGTGTTGACCTGTGTGACCCGGCCGCCGGGGTCCACGAGCATCATGCCGGTGGGCGACGTGCGGACAATGGACGTGAACACCTCGACAGCGGCGTCTCTTTCGGATTGCGCGACGACGCGGTCGCTGACGTCGCGAAACGACGTTTGCAACTGGAACGGCCTACCGTCCGGGTCGCAAATCACCTGTCCGATGACCTCCACCCACCTCGTCGCACCGGATCGGTGTCGCACCGGCAGGATCACGGTGACCGGTCCGCCGCGATCGGTCAGCGACGTGAGCGCGGATCGCGCCCTGTCGAGGTGAGTCGACTCGATCAGATCGAACGTGCTGGTGCCGATCAGCTCGTCGGGGGTGTAACCGAACACGTCCTTGGTCGACGGCGATGCCCACAGCCAGGTGCCGTCGAGACCGTGTAGGCCCACCACTTCGTGGAGCCGCTCGGTGATGAGGCGAAACATGCGTTCGGAATGTTGCAGTTGAAGTCCGTCCGTCCGCTCGGGCTCGACTTCGTGAAAACAGGAGATCACGCGCTCGGCACGTCCAGGGAGGTCGACAGGGTAGCTGTCCACGAGCACCCAGACGTAGTCCAGATCGGCGGTCCTTCCGCGGCGGACACCTATCAGCATCTCGGTGACGGGTGTGCCCGTGCGCAGGACGGTCATCGCAGGATGACGGTCCCCCAGCAGTGGTTCTCCGTCGCCCGAAATGGTCGACCACAGCGGGTCCAAGGATGTACGGCCGAGCATCTGATCCCCGGTCATGTTGAGAATGTGCTCGGCGGGCCGAGTCCAGGACAGGATGGAGCCGTGCTCGTCCTGGACGACGATGCCGTAGGGGGTAGTCGGTAGCTCGCCGCGAACCGCGATCAGCAACGCCGTGAGATGGTCGTCCGTCATGCGGTCCGACTCGGTCACCCTCATGTCGGGGCTCGTTCTGGTCCGACGCTACGGTTCGTCCTACGGGGGTTCATCCTCGGGGGGTTCATCCTCGTGGTCGGGAACATGTGGCCCTTTCTGCCCGCGCGGTGTCCCGACGAGTGACTGTGCGTTTTCACTGTCGATTGTAGTCACGGTGAGGTTGCGTCATCACTGCTGGTATCAGGCATCGAACGCAGTGGCACCGATTCCTAGCCGATCAGGTGTGGTCGCGGGCTACCATGTCGCCGACGATCTGGGCGGACAGGGTGACCAGCGGGAGTCCACCGCCGGGATGCGACGAACCGCCCACCAGGTACAGCCCTCCGATCGGCGTCCGATTGGCAGGCCGCAGGAATGCGGCTGCCGCGCCATTGGACGACGTCCCGTAGATCGATCCGCCGGGCGTGAGGGTGCGACGCATCAGATCGGCCGGGGAGATGATCTTTCGCCACAGGACGCGATCGCGCACGTCGACGCCCCGCGACGCCATCACGCCCAGGATGTTATCGGCATAGCGCTCGGAGAGTCCCGGTTGGTCCCAGTCGACCAGCGACGTCGAATCGGAGCCGTGCCGCGCCGCATTGACGAGGACGAACCATGCCTCGGTGTCGTCGTCGGGCCGCAGCGCCGGGTCGTCGGCGGCGCTGACGTACACCGTCGGTGACTGTGCGGCGTGCGCCGGGCGTGACGTCGTGCCGAACACCGCGTCGAACTCGGCGTCGTAATCACTGGGAAACAGCACCCGGTGGTGCGGAGTGTCGGCATCGCGACCGTGAAGAGCGAGCAGCACCACGAACCCGGACAGGCTGGGTGTGGTCGCATCCAGTCGACGGCGGGCCATCGTGGTGCGTCGCGTGGAAGGCAGGAGCGAGCGGTACAGCTGCTCGGCGTCGGCGTTCGCGACCACGACGTCGGCATCGACCCGCCCGTCGGTGGTCTCGACACCGTGCACCTTCCCGCCCGAGGTGACGACGGACGTGACCGTGACGCCGGTGCGAATCTCGGCGCCCAGAGAGGTTGCGCGCTCGGCGATGGCATCGGCGATTCGGTGCAGACCGCCCGGCACGTGCCACGACCCCCACCGCTGTTCGACGTGCGGCACAGTCGCCAGCGCGGCCGGAGCGCGACGCGGGTCGGAGCCGGTGTAGGTGGCGTAGCGGTCGAGCATCATGCGCAGCCGCGGATCGGTGAGGTACTCGTTGCCCAGGCTCCGCAGACTCGCCCACGGAGCGATGGTGCGCAGGTCACCTACGCGACGCGACAGAGTCAGCAGATCTCGTGGCCCGATCGGTGACTCCAGAAACGCCTCGTGTGTCGCGTCCCAGATGGTTGCAGCGCGCTCGGAGAACCGGGACCATTGCGCACCCGTCCCGGCACCGAGCGCGGCGTCGAGGGCAGCGGGGATGTCCTCCGCGCGGCCCGGCATGTCGAGCACGACGCCGTCGGGAAAGCGGTAGCGACAGGCCACGGGCAGGCGCTCGAACTGCAGGTTCGACGGTCCGCCGGTCTGCTCGAAGAGCTCGTCGAACACGTGCGGCATCGTGACCAGTGACGGGCCCGTGTCGAAGGAGAACCCGTCGCGTTCGTGAAGGCCGAGTTTGCCGCCCAGTATGTTCGCCTGCTCGAGAACGGTGACATCGAATCCGCGGTACGCCAGACGCGCCGCGGTGGCCAGTCCGCCGATGCCGGCGCCGACCACGACTGCTGTGGTCACGAATTCTTGCGGCCCAGCACCGCGGCTACACCGCCGCCCACGGCGCCCAGAGCGAGCGCTGTGGGAACACCGATCTTCGCCGCCTTGCGACCGGTGCGGAAGTCGCGCACTTCCCACCCACGGTTCTTCGCCAACTCGCGTAGATCGGCATCGGGATTGACGGCCACCGCGGTGCCTACCAGGGACAGCATCGGCACGTCGTTGTGGCTGTCCGAGTACGCCGTGCAGCGTCGCAGGTCGAGTCCCTCCCGGACGGCCAGCGTGCGGACGGCGTGCGCTTTGCCGCGTCCATGCAGGATGTCGCCGACCAGGCGTCCCGTGAACAGGCCGTCCTTGCTCTCCGCAACCGTTCCCAACGCTCCGGTCAACCCGAGCCGCTTGGCGATGATCGAGGCCAGCTCCACCGGGGTGGCCGTGACCAGCCAGACCTGCTGACCGGCGTCGAGATGCATCTGCGCCAAGGCTCGCGTGCCGGCCCAGATGCGGTCGGCGATGATCTCGTCGAAGATCTCTTCACCCAGGCGCACGATTTCGGCGGTCGACCTGCCCTCGACGAACGACAGCGCTTTCTCTCGCCCGCTGCTGACGTCGCCCAGATTTTCCTTGCCGCTGACTCGGAACTTGATCTGTTGCCACGCGAACTCCGACACGTCGCGCGAGGTGAAGTACTTCCGCGAGGCCAGCCCGCGCGCGAAGTGGATGATCGAGGCACCCTGGACCATCGTGTTGTCGACGTCGAAGAACGCGGCAGCCGTGAGATCGCGGGGCACCGTGCTGTGGTTATCGCCGTCGTTGTCGGCGTTCTCGGCCTGCAACGCGATGGCGGCGTCGGCGCTGGCCTCACCGGCGAGCTTCGCGCGAATCTGAGCTGCGGTAGGACCGAGCGGGTTACGGATGCGGCGTCGAATCTGCTTCTCGGCTTGCTCCGGATCGACGGTGCGGCGATCGCGAGAGTCGTCCATCACTTCGGGAGCGGGTTCCGGCTCGGCTGGTGTGCTGGCGTCGCGGACGTCGTCCGAATCCTGCTGATCGGGCACGTGCACCTCCCCAACTCGATCGGTGATCCGCGGTCGCGGCCCGAGGTGGTCCTGCCGGACAAGAGTAGCCGCGTGGGGGTGGTCGTGATCCATCCGCGTCGGGAGGCAGGTGACGGGGGATCGCGCAGTGAGAGAATCGACTCATGAGCTCCTCTGCGCGCACGGTGACGCTACTGACTCGTGCCGGCTGCGGAGCGTGCGAGCTGGCATGGCGAGTACTGGTGCCGATCTGCGCGGAGTTCGGGTCGACGTTGACATCGGTGGACGTCGACGAAGTCGCGAAAAATGACCCTGACCTGCGCGCGGAGTACGGCGACCGACTTCCGGTGGTGTTGCTCGACGGCCGCGAGCACAGCTACTGGGACGTCGACGTGGTCCGTCTACGGCGCGATCTGGGGGAGCTGCGCGGCGGTCCGAGGGGATGAATCGTCGTCCGCACCAGGGCGGAGCGGGCGGATAGTACTACACGGTTCGGCGACTTTGTTCATCACTCCACGAGAGGTTACCGTGGAGGTGAGAAATGGTCGGCGACTATCGCCGCTGTCACAGGTTAAACGAGCCTGTGTTCTGCCCGTCGACCGTCTGACGATCGTGAAGACCCGTCGCGCACCGGTGCGCGCTGGTCGGACGAGGAGCCTTCGACGTGACCTCACAACGTCGCCTGCCCGGCCTCGGAACCGAGCGCCCCGGCGCGGTGTCCGACTCCGGTCGCGACCACGTCACGGCGTCACGCTCCGTCCCTCAGGCTACGGTCACGCGTTTCGCCGGATACCTTCGGGTGCTCGGTTCACTCTCCGACAGCGCCGTGATGATCGTCTCGAGCGAGGATCTGGCGATCGCAGCTGGGGTCGGATCGGCAACCCTGCGCAAGGACCTGTCGTTCCTGGGGCCCATGGGAGTGCGCGGAGTCGGATACGACGTTGCACGGCTGCGGGCTCGGCTCGAGCTGGCGCTCGGTCTCGATCGTGGGCACCGCGTGGTGCTGGTGGGGATGGGTCACCTCGGAACTGCTCTGGTGGGCTACCCCGGTTTCAGTCGACGCGGCTTCACGATGGTGGCCCTCTTCGACTCCGACCCCGACGTGGTCGGACGGCACGTGCAAGTAGGAAACCCCGACGACGGCTATAGCCTGCTCACCGTCCACCACGTCGATTCGCTCGTACCCGCGGCGACAGATCTCGACGCGACGGTCGGCGTCGTCGCCACCCCCGACCATGCGGCTCAGTCCGCCGTCGATGCACTGGTTCGGGCCGATATCGACTGCATCCTCAGCTTCGCCTCCATCGACCCGGTGACCCCGGCCCACGTCGACCTCCGCCGTGTCGATCTCGCGGTGGAATTGCAGGTTCTCTCGTTCGCGAATGCTCACAAAGCAGCGCGTCCCCGTTCGTCTCGTCAGACCTGCCGTGAGTCACGGCAGGGTGCATCCGCTAGCAGAAACGGATCGGTGATAGCACCGTGAGTGTCCTTCTCCTCGGGATTTCGCATCGAAGCGCTCCCGTCTCGGTGCTCGAGCGTGTCGCCGTCAGCGACACCGAACGACCCAAATTGACCGATCGAATCATGATGTCGTCGCACGTGTCCGAGGTCATGATCGTCTCGACGTGCAACCGCGTCGAGGTCTATGCCGTGGTGGACGCGTTCCACGGCGCCCTGACCGATCTGGGCGCACTGCTGGCCGATCACTCGGGGCTCGATCTCGCGGAACTGACCAAGCACGCCTACGTGCGGTACAGCGAGGCCGCGGCGGAGCACTTGTTCGCTGTCGCGGGTGGGCTGGACTCGATGGTGATCGGCGAGCAGCAGATTCTCGGCCAGATCCGTTCCGCCTACGCAGCATCGGACGCGCAGCAGGCGTCGGGCCGAGCGCTGCACGAGCTCGCACAGCAGGCGCTCCGCGTCGGCAAGAAGGTGCATTCCGAGACCGGCATCGACAAGGCCGGCGCGTCCGTGGTGTCGGTGGCCCTCGACCGTGCGGGCGACATCCTGGGCGGTCTCGGCGGACGCCGCGCCGTCGTACTCGGCGCCGGGGCGATGGGCGGGTTGTCCGTCGCGCACCTCACGCGATCCGGCATCGGCAGCATCGCCGTCGCGAACCGGACGCTCAGCCGGGCGCAGCATCTGTCCGACACCGCCGCCGCGGGCGGAGTCGACTCCGTTCCGGTCACGCTGGAGCAGCTGTCCGCAACCGTCGCCGAGGCCGACATTCTGGTGACCTGCACCGGTGCGGTCGGAGCCGTGGTGACCATCGCAGACGTGCACCGTGCGCTGGCGCACCGCGACACCACCGCTCGTCCACTGGTGATTTGCGACCTCGGTCTTCCCCGCGACGTGGAACACGCCGTCGCCGGACTTCCCGGCGTGAGCGTGCTGGACATGGAGACCCTGCAGCATGATCCGGCTGCCGGCGCCGCCGCGTCGGACGAGCGCGCGGCGCGGGCGATCGTCGCCGCCGAGTTGGCGTCGTACCTGTCGGGGCAGCGCCTGGCGGAGGTCACCCCCACCGTGACCGCGCTGCGCCAGCGTGCCGCAGAAGTGGTCGAGGCCGAACTGATGCGGCTGGATTCACGCCTGCCCGATCTGCAGGATCCGCAACGCGACGAGGTGGCGCGTACCGTGCGCCGCGTCGTCGACAAGCTGTTGCACGCCCCGACGGTGCGGGTGAAGCAGTTGGCCAGCACGCCCGGCGGAGATTCTTACGCCGAGGCGCTGCGTGAACTCTTCGAGTTGTCACCGAGCACCGTGCAAGCCGTCGCGTCACCCACGGAGGTGGCCGACAGCTTCACCGTCTCCGAACAGAGCGGAGCGAACGAATGATCGCGAACGCCGGGGCGATGGGTGATCGTGTCGTGCGCGTAGGCACGCGCGGGAGCCTGTTGGCGACGACGCAAGCCGAGACCGTCCGTGCCGGAATCACCGAGGCCGGCGTTCGGACCGAACTGGTGGTGGTCACCACCGCGGGCGACAAATCTGCCGCCCCGGTGCAGGAGATCGGTGTGGGCGTCTTCACGGCAGCACTCCGAGAAGCCCTGGCAGACAAAACGATCGACGTAGCGGTGCATTCCTACAAGGACCTGCCGACGGCAGCGGATCCACGCTTCACCATCGCCGCGATACCGGCCCGCGAAGATGCGCGCGACGCCCTGGTGGCCCGCGACGGTCTGGTGCTCGGGGAACTTCCGGCCGGATCGACGGTGGGTACATCCGCTCCGCGGCGCATCGCTCAGCTGCGCGCGCTGGGTTTGGGACTCGATGTGCAGCCTTTGCGCGGCAACCTCGACACCCGCATCGGCAAGGTGACCAAGGGCGAGTTGGACGCCGTCGTGGTGGCGCGCGCGGGCCTCGCTCGGATCGGACGATTGGACGCGGTCACCGAGGCGCTGGAGCCCGTGCAGTTCCTGCCGGCACCCGCGCAAGGCGCACTCGCCGTCGAATGTCGGTCCGACGACCACGATCTGGTTGCCGTGCTGGCGACCCTCGACGACGCGTCCGCGCGTGCGTCGGTGACGGCCGAACGAGCGCTGTTGGCCGAACTCGAAGCCGGCTGCACCGCGCCGGTGGGTGCGATCGCCGATGTCGTCGAGTCCCTGGACGACGACGGCCGCGTCTTCGACGAGCTGTCGGTGCGCGGGTGCGCCGCCGCCGTCGACGGATCCGACGTGATCAGGGCGTCGGCCGTCGGTCCCATCGACGACGCCGCGGACATCGGCCGACGAGTGGCCCGCGAACTGCTCGACCTCGGTGCCCGTGAACTGGTGAACATCACCGAGCCCTCCACCTCCTCCACCGCCGCGTCCACACAGAACGTGAGTGGCACTCAGAAAGGCTCGATCGATGCGTGAGCAGATCGTTGTCGAAGCCGGCAGCGCCGGACGACGTCGTCGACACAGACCTGGAGCGACACCGAGGCCGGCACGCGTAGAGCGCATCGCCACATCGCGATTGATACCCAAGCGGGGGCCCGCTACCGAGATTCACATCCGATTTCACGACAAGAGAGCACTCGTGCTGTCGGACCAGACCCCAGAGCCGCTGTCGGAACAAGATGTACTGGAGAACGAAGAATGAGCCGAGTCCGCAAGAACGCCCCGGGACGGATCCTGTTCGTGGGATCGGGACCCGGAGATCCGGCGCTGCTCACCGTTCGGGCGCGTGAAGCTCTCGCTGTCGCCGAGACGGCGTTCACCGACCCCGACGTCGACAAGGGTGTCATTGCTCTGGTCGGCATCGCGGTCCCCGTCGATCCCGAGACCGGTGAGACCGGCGTCGACGTCCGTCCCGCCTTGGGTGAGCCCGCCGAGGTGGCCAAGACGCTGGTCGCCGAGGCGAAGAACGGGCACGACGTGGTCCGCCTCGTCTCCGGTGATCCGCTGACCACCGACTCGGTCATCGCCGAAGTCACCGCAGTGGCCCGCACCCAGATCCAGTTCGAGGTGGTACCCGGCCTTCCCGCCGGCTCTGCCGTGCCCAGCTACGCCGGTATGGCGCTGGGATCCGAGCACACCGAGGCCGATGTTCGCGGCGACGTCAACTGGGCATCGCTGGCCGCCGCGCCGGGACCGCTGGTCCTGCACGCGACGTCGGGACATCTGGCCGAGACCGCGAGTGCCTTGGTCGAGCACGGTCTCGCTCCGCAGACCCCTGCTGCCATCACCGTGCGCGGCACCACGCGGCAGCAGCGCACCGTCGAAGCCACGCTGGCGACGCTCAACGACGCGGGATCCGAGTTGGTGGGCTCCTTGATCGTCACCGTCGGCAAGGTCGTCTCGCAGCGCTCCAAGATGTCGTGGTGGGAGAGCCGCGCCCTCTACGGGTGGACCGTGCTGGTGCCCCGCACCAAGGATCAGGCCGGCGAGATGAGCGAGCGGCTGATCACGCACGGGGCCATCCCCATCGAGGTCCCCACCATCGCCGTCGAGCCGCCGCGCAGTCCGGCTCAGATGGAGCGGTCGGTCAAGGGCCTGGTCGACGGCCGGTACCAGTGGGTCGTCTTCACCTCCACCAACGCGGTACGTGCGGTGTGGGAGAAGTTCGAGGAGTTCGGCCTGGACGCCCGCGCGTTCTCCGGTGTCAAGATCGCCTGTGTCGGCGAGGCCACCGCGGACCGGGTGCGTGCGTTCGGCATCAACCCCGAGCTGGTTCCCTCCGGGGAGCAGAGTTCGCTGGGCCTGCTCGAGGACTTTCCGCCGTACGACGAGGTGTTCGATCCCGTCAACCGCGTCCTGCTCCCGCGTGCAGATATCGCCACGGAAACCCTCGCCGAGGGCCTGCGTGAGCGTGGCTGGGAAATCGACGACGTCACCGCGTACCGCACGGTGCGCGCGGCGCCACCGGCGGCCGAGACCCGCGAGATGATCAAGACCGGCGGTTTCGACGCCGTGTGCTTCACCTCGAGTTCCACCGTCCGCAACCTGGTGGGCATCGCCGGGAAGCCGCACGCGCGGACCCTGGTGGCATGCATCGGACCGAAAACCGCCGAGACGGCCGTCGAGTTCGGGCTGCGGGTGGACGTGCAGCCCGAGTCGGCTCAGGTCGGACCGTTGGTGGAAGCGTTGGCCGTGCACGCGGCTAGGCTGCGCGCCGAAGGGGCACTGCCCCCTCCCCGCAAGAAGTCTCGTAGGCGCTGACGCGCACGACCGAACGAAGTGAGGCCTCGTGTTCCCGGTAGATCGGCCACGTCGATTACGCCGTACTCCTGCCATCCGAAGGCTGGTTGCCGAGACGTCGCTCGAGCCCCGGCACCTCGTACTGCCGATGTTCGTCGCCGACGGTCTGGAGTCCGAGCGTGAGATCTCGTCCATGCCGGGGGTGGTTCAGCACACGCTCGACTCGCTGTCCGCCGCTGCCGACGACGCGGTGCGCGCCGGGGTGGGCGGGTTGATGCTGTTCGGCGTTCCCCGGCCCGAGGACAAAGACGGTCAGGGGTCGGCGGCGTCCGACGAGGACGGCATCCTCAACCGTGGACTGCGGAGACTGCGCGATGATCTCGGTGACGCGACCGTGCTGATGGCGGATACGTGCCTGGACGAATTCACCGATCACGGGCACTGCGGTGTGCTCGCCGCGGATGGAAGCGTCGACAACGACGCGACGTTGGTTCGGTACGCCGACATGGCGGTGGCGCAGGCGGAATCCGGAGCACATCTGTTGGGGCCCAGCGGCATGATGGACGGACAGATCGGGGCGATTCGCGCAGCTCTGGATGCGGCAGGGTTCCCCGATACAGGTCAGCTCGCCTATACGGCGAAGTACGCGTCGGCGTTCTACGGCCCGTTCCGCGAGGCGGTGGGTTCGACCCTGCGCGGTGATCGCCGGACGTATCAACAAGATTCCGCCAACCGGCGTGAGGCGTTGCGCGAGCTCGATCTCGACGTCGCCGAGGGTGCCGACATGGTGATGGTCAAGCCGGCGATGAGTTATCTCGACATTCTGCGCGAGGTGGCGGATGCGTCACCGGTGCCCGTCGCGGCGTATCAGATTTCGGGGGAGTACGCGATGATCACGGCCGCTGCCCAGAACGGCTGGATCGACCGCGATGCCGCGATCATGGAGTCGGTCACCAGTATCCGCCGCGCCGGAGCCGACATCGTCCTGACCTACTGGGCCACCGAGATCGCGACTCGCTTGTGAACGACCGCAATCCGGGCGGAAACCCGGACGACCCTCGTTACGACTCGCCGCAGGGGAACTGGCAGCAGCCGCAGGGCAACTGGCATCCGGAAGGCCTGCCGCCCAGTGCGATGCAACCGGTGTCCAAGTCGGGGCCTCCCAGTGATGCGCCCGTGGACATCGAAACGTCGCGGCACCTGTGGTTCGCCGTCGTCGCGATCGGTGTCCTCTCGATGCTGATCGGCCTGATCGCGTTGTACGACGACCGAGACGCGTTTCTCGATTCGCTCCTCGCCGACATCGAGGCGCAGGATCCCTCGCTGGCCCTTCCCGCCGACACCGCCGACACCGTGCTCGTGGTGGCGATGGTGTTGTCGGCGATCGTCGCCCTGCTCGTCGCGGGCGCCGTGCTCCTGGTGGTGCGCAAGATGCGGGCGGGCGCCATGTGGGGTCGCGTCGTGCTGACGGCGATCGGCGGGGTCATCGTGATCACGACCGTTCCGACGCTGTTCGGTTTGGGCACGATCGACGGTACTGCGTCGCTGTTCGGCTCGATTCTCGGAATTCTCCAGGCCGTGGCTGCGGCGGGCGCCATTTACTTGATGCACCGACGTGAGTCCACCGAATACTTTCTGTCCAAGCGCACCCCTCGATAGGACTCGACACGCCGTGACGGGTGTGACGCAAGTTACGTTTGTGGCGATACGCTGATCTCGGTCGGATGCTCGACGATCGGAGAATCGGATGGATCGACCTCGTTCTGCCGCGCCGGATGCCAGTGAACGCCGCGGCGCAGTCGCCGAGGCATTCGCGCTTCTGTTGCTCACCTCCGCGGTCGTGGTGGTGGTGCTCGTCGTGGCGTCCGGATTCGCCGGCGCCTGACGCCTGCTTGCTGCGACGGCCCACGTGTATCGTGACTACTGTCACAACCGGCCGGAACAGTTCGGAGATCGCGTTGCCCGTCGAGTCACCTACGTCACGGCAAGTTTCGGCCGGTCCACGCATCGTGCGTTGCTCGAACGGCCGTCGAGAGCTCTGGCTTCTGGCAATCGTGCTGATCACCGGCATCCTGATGGCCGCGGTAGTTCTGCTCCCGGCAGCCCTGACCTGATCGGGCGCTTGGCAAGATGGTGCTCGTGACACCCGATACCCCACACACTCCCCCCAGCACCGAGACGGGTGGACGCCCTCGCATCGTGACGGTCGCGTTCTCCGCGTGGGTCTCGGGTGCGGTGCTGGTGGTCCTGCTCGGCCTCCTCTCCGTCACGTTCCCGGCGGATACGTTGCGCTCACAGTTGATGGACACCGGCGGTACACCCGACGCCGTCGATTCCGTTGTCTCGCTGCTCCGCGCGGTGGGCGTCGTGGAGATCGTCGTCGGGTTGGGCATCGGGTTTCTCGCCGGTCCGGCGTGTCGAGGCGGCGACGCTCGTTTCCGTCGCGCCGGCTCGACGCTGTCGGTGATCTTCGCGCTGATGTTGATCGGCGCGCTGACCGTCGGCCTGGTCGTGGTGCCCGTGCTGGCAATGGTGAGTGCGATCCTGTTCGTCGTCGCGCCGGTTCTGGCGTACCGGCCCTCTGCCTCGACGTGGTTCCGCGCGTGAGCGAGGTTTCCGAGACCGACACGGTCGTGTTCGCCGAGTACGGAGCGAAATGGCGTGCACTCGCCTACGGTCCGATCTTCTGTCTTTTCACGCTGGGTATCGAGATCTACACGGGCCCCGTGGTGCATTCGGTGGCGCTCGTGGTCATCGCCCTCGTTCTCATGGCGTTCACCTATGTTCAGATCGTCGCGGCGCGTCGCCATGCCACCGTGATTCTGACGCCGACGACGCTGAGTCAGGGAACCGAGGACATCGCCGTCGCCGACATCCTCGAGGTGTATCCCGAACCCGATTACGAAGCAACGGGCAACAAAATGGAGCGGTGGCAGACTGCGCGAGTGCTGGGTGAACTGTCCGGAATTCCTCGCAAGCGCACCGGCGTCGGCCTGAAACTGGTAGGGAACGCAATCGTTCAGGCGTGGGCAAAGGACGAGGAGACGCTGCGCGAGGAACTGCTCGCGCTGATCGGTGACACCCCGTGATCCGGCGGATTCTGCCCGGCGTGATCGGCGTGCTGCTGATCGGCGTGGCGACCGTGCTGTGGATCCTCTCGCGCGTTACCACCACCGTGACGGAGACCTTCCCCACGACCCCGCGTTTCGACGGTTTCTCGGTCACCTACGACTCGACGCACATTTCCGGGCCGCTGATGGGCCTGTCGGTGGTCGCGGCGGCTGTCGCGGTGTATCTGTTGATGCGCACACTGATCTCTCAGCGGTAGCTCCGGTCCCGACATCACCAGGAGAGCAACGATGAAGTACATGCTGCTCTACAACGCCGACACCTCGCCCGCCGCGCCGCCGGAGTGCAGCTCCGTCGAGGACTGGATGTCCTACGCCGAGGACATGCAGAACGCGGGTGTCTTCGTCTGCGGTCACGCGCTGGCCGATCTCACGACCGCGACCTCTGTTCGAGTGGATCCATCGACTGGTGAACGCACCGTCACCGACGGGGCTCGTTCGGAATCACACGAGGTGCTCGGCGGGTACGACGTCATCGACGTGCCCGATCTGGATGCTGCACTGGAATGGGCGGCGCGGTGCCCCGGGTCCAAGGACGGGGCCACCGTCGTCGTTCGCCCCGTGGCCGACTTCTGAGCGCTGGACCGGCGCACTGCACCATTCGAGCCCGGTGATCACTACCCCCGGGGGGTACATTGGGTGCATGAGCAGCTTCGATCAAGACGACCTTCTCAAGCGCCTGCGACGCATCGAGGGCCAGGTGTCGGGCATCTCCCGGATGGTGGCGGACGATCGGTACTGCATCGATGTGCTCACCCAGGTGTCCGCCGTGACCAAGGCGCTGCAGTCGGTGTCGCTCAAGCTGCTCGACGCGCATCTCGCGGGCTGCGTCGTCGACGCAGCCCGCGAGGGTGGCCCGGAGGCCGACGCGAAGGTGAAGGAAGCGTCCGAGGCGATTGCGCGCCTCGTCCGCTCCTGAGCAGGTCAGTCGGCCGTGACGGATTCCTTGACCTCGCTGGGTTCGTCCTCGGCCAGCATGGCGGCGCCGAGGAGCGCCTCGGGAACCCCGAAGCCGTCGATCAAGGTCTGAGCGTGCGGCCGTAGTGTGCGGCAGCGCTCGTTGATTCCACGTGTGACGGCCTTGGAGCGTTCGGTCGAAATGTAGCGGTGCTCGATGAACCACGCCTTGTCGGCATCGATGGTCGACAGGGCATAGAGATCGCATACCTCGCCGAGCAGTTCCTTGGCGTCGTCGTCCTCGCAGTTGTCGATACCTGCGACGAACGCCTCGAGCACCACACGATCGATGTGCGCTGTCGCGGCGTGCAGGATGTGGTCCTGCACGGAGTTGAAGGCCTCGAACTCGCTCATTTTCTTGGAGAGCCCGTTCAGGCGCCGTGCCGCCGTCGAGATCAGGTACTCCTCGCGGTCCTCGAACATCGAGATCTGCGTGCCGCGGTTGAAGAGGCTGCCTTCCTCCTCGTTGTCCTGACGCGAGTCGACGAGTGTCTGAATGATCGGCGCCGCAGCCGTGCGCTTCTTCACGACGTCGCCCACGGTGCCCGCCGCGAACTTGACCCAGTCTGCCGCGCCGAACGAGCGCACGTCGTGGGCGTAGGCGGTCAGCAGTTCCTTGGCCACCAGCTGCGTCAGCACCACGTTGTCGCCTTCGAAGGTGGTGAAGACGTCGGAATCGGCCTTCAACGCGATCAGTCGGTTCTCCGCGAGATAGCCGGCGCCGCCGCAGGCTTCACGCGATTCCTGGATCGCCTTGGTGGCGTGCCAGGTGTTGGCGGCCTTGAGCCCCGCTGCGCGGCTCTCGAGCTCGCGCTGCTCGGTGGGATCGGGATCTTCCGCGCTCTGGATGTCGTGCATCTTCGACACCAGCTCGTTCTGCGCGAACTGCAATGCGTAGGACTTCGCGATCAGCGGGAACAACCGGCGCTGATGGACGAGGTAGTCCATGATCGTCACTTCGTCGTCGGTACCGGGCGCGCTGAACTGCTTGCGCTGCAACGCGTACTTCGTCGCGATGGTGAGCGCCACACGCGCCGCGGCACCAGCGGATCCGCCCACGGTGATGCGACCGCGAATGAGCGTGCCGAGCATGGTGAAGAATCGGCGGTTCGCGTTGTCGATGTCGGACGAGTACGAGCCGTCCTCGGCCACGTCGGCGATCTTGTTCAGCATGTTCTCGCGCGGAATGCGAACGTTGTCGAACATGATGCGGCCGTTGTCGACGCCGGGCAGACCGCCCTTGTAACCGATGTCGAACGTGGTCACGCCAGGAGTGTCGGTGCCGAAGTTTTCGTCGCGAATCTGCACGACGAAGCAGTGGACGCCCTTGCTCTCCGGTTCTTCGCCGGGCCCGGCGGTGATGAGCTGTGCGAACACGGCGGCGAACTTGGCCGACTCCGCCGCGCCGCCGATGTAATCCTTCCGGGAGGACTTGTCGGGGGTGTTGATGACGAATTCCTGGGTGTCGCGGTCATACGTCGCGGTGGTGCCGATCGACTGCACGTCGCTGCCGTGGCCGGTCTCGGACATCGCGAAACAGCCCAGTGTCTCGAGGTCGATCAGCGGCTTGATGAACTGCGTGTGGTGCTTCTCGGTGCCGAGGTTCTCGATCGCTCCGCCGAACAGGCCCCACTGCACGCCCGCCTTGACCATCAGCGACAGATCGGACATGGCCAACATCTCGATCATGGTGACGGCGGCGCCGATGTCCCCGGTGCCGCCCACTTCCTTGGCGAAGCCCGACTCGGCTGCCCCGGCCGCAGCCAGAATGCGCATCTGCTCGAAGGCCTTGTTCCGCGCGATAGCAGTGTTGGGCGTGTAGTGCGGTGCGAATTCGTGTCGTTCCAATTGCTCACGGGTCTGGTTGCGTACGTCGCGCCAGCGTCCGTCGAGCGTTGCGCGTAGGTGGCTCGCCAGTGCGGTTCCGGAGTCGGGTGTGCCGGTCTCGGTTGTGGTCATACTCGACGGTAACCAAAAGCGCGTCCGCGTGGGAGAGGGTTGTCAGCGCCACCACAGAAATTCGCGTGCGAACCCGCGAATTTTGCGGAACATCACATCTGTGGAGTCCATCGACGCAGCCTGATGGCCGTCGGCGGGGGCCTCTGCGCTGCGGTTGTGGATCCCCGCGGCGCGGTCTAGGACCCCTGCGGCGCGGTCTTCGGCAATCGCGCGTGACATCAGCGGACTGAAACCGTCGCACTGCTCGATCAGGTGCTGGTGTAAACCGTCGGGCCACGGGCGGCGTGCAGGTTCGTGGACAGCTGTCATGAATCCAGAATGCCCGAAGTTACACAGATTTAACACGCACCCGTTTTCCCGCACCCATTCTCGGTATCCGCACGGGTGTCACGCGGCGTGGTCGGGTGCGGCGGCGGAGAAAGGGTGCGGGGTGGCGCGGTGCACTCAGCCGAGCACGTCCTGCAACGACAGCACCTGCAGCTGACGGTCCGCGGTTCCGGTGACGATCACCCCGCCCGTGCGCGGATCGACCGCCAGTGAATTGGGTTGGCGAACCGTGGGAACCGAGCCGACGACGCGCGGCGCGGCAGGATCGGCCACGTCGACCACGAGCATGGAGTTGGTGGCCGTCTCGGTGACGTAGAGGCGCCTGCGCTCGGGATCGGCCGCGAGACCGTACGGCGTTCCGGGCGCATCGACGGTGGCGATCTGGTCGATCTGCACCGGCTCGCCGGAGATCCGCACCAGCTCCACCTTGCCGCCGTCGGTGTCGGCCAGCGCCACTACGTCCGAGTCCGGGCCGAGTGCCACCACATGGGTCAGTTTGGTGCCGATAGGGGCAGACCCCACTTCGGTGGTCCGCGGCCCGTCGTAGACGAAGATGCCATTGCCCTGCACGTCGGCGAAGACTGCTCGGGCGCCTACGGCCGCCGCGCCGCCGGGCTGAACCGGTCCGGGTGGGAGCGAGGCCACGACGACGCCGTCGCGCACGAAGATCGCGCCGCCGCCCATCTCGTTGGTGACGGCGATGGTGCCGTCGGAGGTTTGGACCGCATCGTGCGGCTGGCGCCCGACGCCGGTCGCGATCGACTCGACCTCACCGCCGGGCAACGACACCACAGCAAGGGTGTCCGACTGCTCGAGCGGAGCCAGGACCGGCCCGTCCGGTCCGGCCAGCGACAGATGTCTCGCGGCGCCGTCGGTGGGTACGACGCCGGTGGTGCGGCCGGTGGTGGCGTCGACGAGGGCGAGGGTGTCGGGATCGCGCAGCGCCACGGCCGCGACACCCGAGGCGCCGATCACGATGCCCTCGGGAGAACCGTCGATGGGGACGACGGTGCCGGGGACCGAACCGTTCGTCTCCGGAGCATTCGCCGGTTCTGCCGCGGGCGTCTGCGACGACGTTGGCGCGGTGTCGGGGGTATCGCCCGAGCCGCAGCCGGCGATCGTCAGCGCTACGGCCGTGAGGACGGCGGCGGTCGCAGTGAGTCGTCTCATATCTCAGGTGTACCCGCAGGCGGCTAGCGTCACCATGTGCAGATTCGAGACGCCGTTCCAGGTGACCTTCCCGCCATCCTCACGGTGCACAACGCGGCGATCTCCGACACCACCGCCATCTGGGACGAGCAGCAGGTGGACCTGGCCGAGAGGCAGGCGTGGTTCGACCAGCGCACCGGCGCGTCGCTGCCCATTCTCGTCGCCGACATCGATGGCGCCATGGCCGGCTACGCCTCCTACGGGCCGTTCCGCCCCAAGTCCGGATACCGGCATACCGTCGAGAACTCGGTCTATGTCGCCGACGGGTTCCACCGCCGAGGTGTCGCCACGGCGCTGATGGCGGAGTTGATCGAGCGAGCCCGGCTGGGCGAGGTGCACGCGATGGTCGCCGGCATCGAGTCTTCCAACACCACCTCGATCGCGCTGCACGCCAAGTTCGGCTTCGATGTGGTGGGAGTCATGCCGCAGGTGGGCGTCAAGTTCGGCCGGTGGCTGGATCTGACCTGGATGCAACTGCTCGTCGGTGAATGAACGGGCTCCTTACCAGAGCAGAGCACTTTTGGTCTTGTGAAACACTGGAGAACGTGACTCTTTCGAGCGGAACCGACACCGGCGTCCCCACCGCCCGATCCGCAGAACTCTTCGCGCGCGCATCGGCCGTCATCCCCGGCGGCGTGAACTCGCCCGTGCGGGCCTTTCACTCGGTGGGCGGCACCCCCAGGTTCATGGCCGAGGCCAGCGGATACACCCTCCACGATGCCGACGGAAATGCCTACGTCGACCTCATTTCGTCCTGGGGTCCGATGATCTTGGGACACGCTCACCCGGCCGTCGTCGAAGCCGTGCAGAAGGCCGCCACGACGGGCCTGTCGTTCGGCGCTCCGACGCTCGGCGAGATCGAGCTGGCCGAGGAGATCGTGCGGCGCGTGGACCCCGTCGACGAAGTCCGACTGGTGAATTCGGGCACAGAGGCGACGATGAGTGCGGTACGTCTTGCGCGCGGCTTCACCGGCCGTACCAAGATCGTCAAGTTCTCCGGTTGCTACCACGGTCACGTCGACGCGTTGCTCGCCGACGCGGGATCGGGCGTCGCCACTCTCGGCCTGCCGACGTCGCCCGGCGTGACCGGTGCGCAGGCAGCCGACACCATCGTCGTTCCGTACAACGATCTCGAGGCCGTGGCGAAGGCGTTTGCCGACAATCCGGGCCAGATCGCCTGCATCATCACCGAAGCGGCGGCCGGAAACATGGGTGCGATCGCGCCGCAGCCGGGATTCAACGAGGGATTGCAACGACTGGCACGTGCGCACGATGCGTTGCTGATCATGGACGAGGTGATGACGGGATTCCGCGTCAGCGCGTCCGGTTGGTACGGCGTGGACGGCATCGCCGGTGATCTCTACACCTTCGGCAAAGTCATGAGCGGTGGGCTTCCCGCTGCCGCGTTCGGCGGACGTTCGGACATCATGAGCTACCTCGCTCCCGCCGGACCCGTCTATCAGGCCGGCACCCTCTCGGGTAACCCCGTGGCGGTCGCGGCCGGCCTGGCGACACTGCGCCACGCCGATGCCGACGTGTACGCCGCACTCGACGCGAACTCGAAGCGCCTCGGTTCGATTCTGGGCGACGCGCTTACCGCGGAGGGCGTCACACATCGCGTCCAGTACGCCGCGAACATGGTCAGTGTCTTCTTCTCCGAGGACCCGGTGATCGACTACGCGGGTGCGAAGGCTGCCGACACCTGGCGGTTTCCCGCGTTCTTCCATGCGCTGCTCAGCCGCGGCGTCTACCCGCCGCCCAGCGCCTTCGAAGCGTGGTTCGTCTCCGCCGCACTGGACGACCGTGCGTTCGAGATCATCGAGGCCGCCGCGCCCCATGCCGCGGCTGCGGCCGCTGCTGCAGAACGGAAGCCGTCATGACCGACCCGGCACAGGCCGAACACCCGCACGCGGAGACTCGCACGATCGTGCACGTGCTGCGCCACGGTGAGGTGCACAACCCCAAGGGCATCCTGTACGGACGGCTCCCCAATTTTCGGCTTTCCGCCAATGGCCAGTCGCAGGCTCGCAAGGTCGCCGATGCGCTCGCCGGACACGACGTCACGCACGTGGTTGCCTCCCCGTTGCAGCGGGCTCAGGAGACGGCGTCTCCCATCGCCTCGGCGTTCGGGCTGACTATCGACACCGACGACAACCTCATCGAGGCGGGCAACGACTTCGAGGGCCTCAAGGTCGCCGTCGGCGACGGTGCGTTGCGACGCCCGAGGCACTGGTGGAAGCTGCGCGACCCGTTCACTCCGTCGTGGGGCGAGCCCTACCTGCAGATCGCGCATCGAATGTTGGCTGCCGTCAACACCGCTCGGGTCGCAGCAGTGGGACACGAGGCAGTGTGTGTCAGCCATCAACTCCCGGTGTGGACACTGCGCCGATTCCTCCAAGGCGACCGGCTGTGGCACGACCCGCGGCAACGCCAGTGCGGGCTCGCCTCACTGACCTCCTTGATCTACGAAGGCGACACCCTCGTCGACATCGTCTACTCCGAGCCCGCGGGGGCGTCGGACCCTCTTCAGACCGGCGCATGAGACTCCGCCTGCTTCTTCTCGCCGTTCTCGGGTGTCTCGGGTTGGCCGGGTGCGCGACGGGTACCGACGCAGTAGCGCAGGGCGGCACGTTCCAGTTCGTCTCTCCCGGCGGCCAGACCTCGATCTTCTACGACCCGCCGTCCGATCGCGGCACTGTCGGTGACCTGTCCGGCCCGGATCTGATGGACGAGGGCGCCACCACCTCGCTGTCGGACTTCGAAGGCCAAGTGGTCGTCCTCAACATCTGGGGTCAGTGGTGCGGGCCCTGCCGGGGCGAGGCCGACGATCTCGAGCAGGTTTTCGAGGCAACGAAGGACCAGGGCGTGCAGTTCCTCGGCATCAACGTTCGAGATCTGCAGCGGGACAAGGCCCAGGATTTCGTCGTCGACAACAACGTGACCTACCCGTCGATCTACGATCCGAATTTCCGGACTCTACTGGCGCTGGGTTCGAACTATCCCACCACCGTGGTGCCGACGACGATCATCCTGGATCGGCAGCATCGCGTGGCCGCGGTCTTCTTGACCGAGCTTCTCGCCAGTGATCTGCAGCCCGTCGTGGAACGTATCGCGGCCGAGCCGAACGAGCCCGCCGATGGGTGAGGCCTTTCAGTCGGCCGCCGCATCGGGCCCGTTGTTGCTGGCCCTGGGTGCGTGCGTACTCGCGGGGTTGGTCTCGTTCGCTTCCCCGTGCGTCGTACCGCTGGTACCGGGATATCTGTCCTACCTCGCCGGTGTGGTGGGCGCCGACGCACCGTCGGTCACGGCGGGCGAGGCTGCCACCAAGACCGCTGTTCGCGGGCGTACACGAGTGGCCGGTGCGGCGGCCCTGTTCGTGCTCGGCTTCACGGTGGTCTTCGTGTTGGCGACGGCGACGGTCTTCGGCGCGATCTCGGTGCTGGCGGTGAACCGCGAGGTCCTGCAGCGCGTCGGGGGCGTCGTCACCATCGCGATGGGCCTGGTCTTTCTCGGATTGATTCCCGCACTACAGCGCGACACGCGCTTCGAGCCGCGTCGGGTCGGCTCGCTGGTGGGTGCTCCGCTGCTGGGCGGTGTCTTCGCTCTGGGCTGGACCCCGTGCCTCGGGCCTACGCTGGCGGGAGTGATCTCGTTGGCCTCGGGTACCGAGGGGACCACGGCAGCGCGCGGCGTCGTTCTGATCGTCGCGTACTGCCTGGGCTTGGGACTGCCGTTCGTGATCCTGGCCTTCGGGTCGGTGAGTGCGCTGCGCGGCGTCGGGTGGCTGCGCCGCAACACCCGAGCCATCCAGATCTTCGGCGGCATCATGTTGGTGGCGGTGGGGATCGCGTTGGTCACCGGAGCATGGGATCTGTTCGTCAGCTGGGTCAGGGACGGCGCGGTCACCAGCGTGACGCTGCCCATTTAGTGAACTGCCTATCTAGTGAGAAGAGAGCATGAGTACTGATCTGTCGGCCCGCCCGGACGCGGAGGCGCGCCCGCCGCGGCAGTCCGCAACCGGCCGCGCCGTCGCAGCGGTACGCAACACCTGGCGCGGACTCACCTCCATGCGCACGGCACTGGTGCTGCTGTTCCTGTTGGCCCTGGCGGCCGTTCCGGGAGCGTTGCTTCCCCAGCGCAGCCTCAATGCGGGCAAGGTGGACACCTACCTGGCCAACCGGCCGACGCTGGGTCCGATCATGGACCGCCTCGAACTGTTCGACGTGTTCGGGAGCTTCTGGTTCACCGCGATCTACGTGTTGCTGTTCGTCTCGCTCGTCGGGTGCATCCTGCCTCGCTGCGTCGACCACGCGAAGGCATTGCGCACACCGCCCGTGGCGACGCCGCGCAACCTGGGCCGGCTGCCGCACCATTTCCGGACCGAGATGGACGCGCCCGCAGACGCGGTCATGGACGACGTCGAATCACGTATGCGCGGGTGGCGCACGGTTCGACGAGAGGAGGCGTCCGGTGCGCTCACGCTCTCGGCGGAGAAGGGCTACCTCCGGGAAGCCGGAAACTTGGTCTTCCATCTCTCATTGGTGGGTCTGCTGGTGGCCATCGCCGTCGGCAAGTTGTTCAGCTACGAGGGCAACGTGGTGGTCGTCGCGAACGACGGCCCCGGTATCTGCACGACGTCGCCGGCACAGTTCGACTCTTTCCGCGCCGGCAACATCGAGGACGGCACCGGATTGACTCCCCTGTGCGTGCGGGTCAAGAACTTCACCGCCGACTACTTGGAGAACGGTCAAGCGCAGCAGTTCACCTCCGACATCGAGTACCAGTCGGGCCAGGACTTGGTGACCAACACGTGGCGCCAGGACACGCTGCAGGTCAACCACCCGCTGCGGGTGGCAGGAGATCGTGTCTACCTCCAGGGACACGGCTACGCCCCGACGTTCACGGTCACGTTCCCGGGTGGCGAGACGCGCACCGAGACCGTCCAGTGGGAGCCCACCGACGGCACCACGTTCCTCTCGAGCGGCGTGCACCGATTCGACCCGCCGGGTGGTCTCTATCCCGACGCCGACGAGCGCCGTAAACAGCAGATCGCCATCGAGGGGCTCTTCGCGCCCACCGCGTTCTTCCACGGCACGCTGCTGTCGTCGAGTTTCCCGGCTCCCAACGATCCCGCCGTGGCCATCGACATCTACCAGGGCGACACCGGACTGGACACCGGCAATCCGCAGTCCCTGTTCTCGCTCAGTCAGGTGTTGGTCGAGCAGGGGCGCCTGGTCAAGCAGGATCGCGTCAACCTGTCGCCGGGGGAGTCGGCGACACTTGCCGACGGCACGCAGGTGCGCTTCGACGGTGCGGAGCAGTTCGTCAACCTGCAGGTCTCGCACGATCCGGCGCAGACCTGGGTGCTGGTGTTCGCACTCACCATGATGGGCGGTTTGCTGGTGTCGCTGGTGATCAAGCGCCGTCGGATCTGGGTGCGCGTGTTCCCCGGCGAGGAACCACGACGTACCGTAGTAGAACTGGGTGGACTGGCGCGGACCGATCAAGCCGGGTGGGGCGAGGAATTCGATCGACTCACCGAGCGTCTACTGGACACCCCGACTTCAAACAGTTCATCTCGAGACAGCACCCGTACGGGCAAGGAGTGACCATGCCGATCGACGAAACGCTTGCGCAGTTCAGCGACTGGTCGTTCCGGTCCGCGTTCGGCGTCTATTTCCTGGCGGCGGTGTTCCTGGTAGCTCAGTACGCCACGCTCACCGTCACCGCGTCGGAACGCAAAGCGGGCAAACAGCTCGTACCTTCCGGAGCGCCGGTGCCGACTCGGCCTACCGGGCCGGGCCGAATCGAAGAGGCGCCGAAGCGGCCGATGTCGGAGCGCTACGGCGGCATGGGGTACGCGCTGGTGGTGCTCGGCCTGCTGCTGACGCTGACGTCCATCGTGCTGCGCGGTTTCGCCACCGACCGGTTCCCGCTGGGGAACATGTACGAGTTCGTCACGATGGCGACGGCCGCGGCGACCGCGACGTCGGTCGTGGCGCTCCGCAAGATGCGCCCGACGATCGTGTTCGTGGTCGTCCCGGTGATGATCCTGATGTTCTTGGCCGCCACGGTGCTCTACGCGGATGCGGCTCCCGTGGTGCCCGCTCTGCGCTCGTACTGGCTGCCCATCCACGTGACCATCGTCAGCGTCGGCAGCGGCATCTTCCTGGTGGCCGGTGTCGCGTCCTTGCTCTTCCTGCTGCGGATGCGGTTCCCGGCGACGGAAGACGGCGCCGACACCGGTGCTCTCGCCCGCTTCGCGCGGCGCTTGCCGGACGCCCGCACGCTGGACCGGTTGGCGTACAAGACCACCATCATCGGGTTCCCATTGTTCGGCGCCGGTGTGATTCTGGGCGCCATCTGGGCCGAGGCGGCCTGGGGCCGATTCTGGGGCTGGGACCCCAAAGAAACGGTGTCCTTCATCGCATGGGTCGTGTACGCCGCGTACTTGCACGCACGAGCGACCTCCGGGTGGAGGAACACCCGTGCCGCATGGATCAACGTCGCAGGCTTCGTGGCGATGTTGTTCAATCTCTTCATCATCAACATGGTGGTGTCGGGTCTGCACTCCTATGCGGGACTGAACTGAGCTGACTCGAGGCATCGAGCGGAGGGCGGATCGAGTGACCGAGGATCGTTGGGACGGTTGGTCGGACCGGGCACAGTTCGAGGACCGGACGCCGCAGGCCGGACTGCAGGACTCGCAGCCCGCACCGGGAACCCAGGATTACGGGTCTCAGGATTATGGGTCTCAGGGGTACAGCTCCCCGACTTACGGTGATCAGGCGCCTGATTACACGCCGGCCGACTACGCACCGGCCGACTACGCACCGGCTGATTACGCACCAGCGGAGACAGTGCAGCCCTACAGCGCACCCAGCTTCCAGGAGCCCGGCTCCCTGGCTGCCGCCCCGCCGCACGACCTGTCGACGTCCCGGTTGCTCCGCCCCACCGCGCCTCCTCCCACCGGTGGCTGGCGCCGCCTGCTCTACGACATCACGGGCGGCCGCATCAACGTGGGAAACAGCGCGAAGGAGCAGCGACGCCTCGCCCTCGTCCGGCAGGTGGACAATCCCCTGAACGGGTGCCACCGCATCGCCATCATGAGCCTCAAGGGTGGCGTGGGAAAGACCACGATCGCCGCGGCGCTGGGCTCGACGTTCTCGTCGGTGCGCGGTGATCGAGTGATCGCGGTGGATGCCAATCCGGACCGGGGAACGCTGAGCGCGCGGGTCCCTCTCGAAACCGAGAAGACCGTGCGCGATTTGCTGCGCAATACCCGCTCGGTGGAGAAGTACAGCGACATCAGACAATTCACGTCGCAGAATCACCATCGACTCGAAGTGCTCGCCTCCGAATCGGACCCGGCCATGTCGGAAGCGTTCGACGCGTACGACTACGAAACCGCGATGGGGGAGCTGGAGCGGTTCTACAACATCGTGCTCACCGATTGCGGTACGGGCCTTCTGCATTCGGCCATGCGGGCGGTGCTGCGAAGCGCGGACGGTCTCGTGATCGTCAGTTCGGGATCTGTCGACGGCGCTCGAAGCGCGTCGGCGACGATGGACTGGCTCGACGCGCACGGATATCGGAATCTCGTGGAGCAGTCTCTCACCGTGGTGAACATGGTGAGGCCGGGACAGAAAGCTATCGACGTCTCGAAGATCGTCGAACATTTCGGCCAGCGTTGTCGCGCTGTGCGAGTGGTGCCTTACGACGAACACCTCGCGCAGGGCGCTGAGGTGGATCTGGATGCGCTTGCACCGGGCACTCGAACCGCGTTGCTCGAGACAGCAGCAGCGATAACCGCCGAATTTCCGCTCTTTCTCAAACGGTGACGGTTATCGCCTGCTGATCGTGCCGGTCTATCGGACCGGAATCAGTCCGTGCCGCCCGGTGTCTCGGCGTCAGGACGTTCGGGGCCCTTCCCTCCGTCGCGAGTCGCGCCCCTCTCACGAGCGCTTCTGTCTCGGTCGATCTTCCACATGAAATCCGGGTCGTCGTCCGGTCCGGTCACGCGTCCCCTGGGTTCGTCGGCCTCGGGGCCGAAAGACTTCCAGAGGAGCACGACGACGACCACGAGCGCAATCAGCGCCAGAACATAGATCATCACGCACCTCCACTACCGAGGGTAGTCGTGGTGAGTGCTCAGGTCACTCGAGTCGGTGTTGCAAGATGCTGAGAGTTTGCCGCAGCGAGTCTGTGACGGACGCCGGGTTCGAATCGGGTCCGACTCAGCGATGCGCTTCGGTGGTCAACGATGTGAGCAACTGCAACACCTCGGACTCCCGGAAGCGGCGGTGCCCGCCGGGTGTGCGCAGCGATCCGAGTCGTCCGGCGTGGGCCCAGCGCGTGACCGTCTTCGGATCGACGTGGAAGAGTGCGGCCACCTGGCCGGGGGTGAGCAGGTTGTCCTGCATGGGGGTGTAGGCCGGTGCACTCATCAAGATCCTCCAAGGACGCTGTGTTTCGTCTAGCGCGGGCGGTTCGTCCGCATCGAGATCCATGGTGGCACCGAGACCCACAGGTACTCGACTCTTCTCGTGTTGGTAAAGGGGAGGTAATAGACAAATCGGATATCCGCGCACGCTTCGAGAACGCCCACATACGCCTCGAGGATGCCCTGACGGAGACCGGTAACCTGGAGCGATGACCGATCCCACGTCCAACATGTCCGGCGCTCCCGGCAGTCCCGAGGGCGGCTCGGCCAAAGGTCGACTGGTGCGTGACCTGGGTCTGTACACGCTGGCCCGCCTCGCCCTCATCGCCGTGGTCGCAGCGATCATCTTCTTCGGAGCCGCCGCGGTAGGCGTCGACATTCCGCTGCTCGTCGCCATGGTGTTCGCTCTGGTGGTCGCCTTTCCGCTGTCGCTGGTGCTGTTCAAGACCTTGCGTCGACGTGTCAACGAAGACATCGCCGCGGTCGACGAGAAGCGTCGACGCGACCGCGACGATCTGCGTTCGCGCCTACGCGGAGACTGACCGAGCGCGGTGAGCGCGAGCCAGATGGTCGCGCTGCTCGAGTACGCATCGAATCAGGGCCGCGGGCGCATCCCGATGCGCGGAGAGCCACTCGTCGGCCGCTTCGGTGGTGTCTGTGGCGGGGAACAACCCGACGACCAGTCGACGGGCGATTTCGATGCTGTGTTCTGCCCAGAACGACTCGAGCAAGTCGAAGTAGCGGTGGTCGTACTGCGCTGTCCACTCGCGTGACGTTCCGGCCGTGAATCCGCGGACCAGGGCGCTGATGCGCTCGTTGCTCGGTGTGCGGCTGCCGTCGCCGGTGAGGGCCGACCACACACGCGCTTTGACTCCGGGATTCGGCTGCGCGGCAACAGCAGCGGCGTGATGTACCTGACCGGCACCGGTGTTGTCCCCGGCGAGCACCTCGTCCAGTTCTGCCTCGGCGGCGTGACCGGTGGCGGCCAGCGCGAACCACAGGCTCCACCGCTGCTCGGCGTCGAGCGCCAAGCCGTTCACGACGACGGCCCCCGTCAGCAGGTCGCGCGCAAGTCCGGACCCGGAATCGTCGTGGGACGCCGCAGCGGCGAACGCGCGGAACCACTCGAGCTGCCGGTCGCTTCCTGCCGGAGACCCCGTCAGGTGTGCCGCCGTGGTCGACGTCCAGATCTGGCGCACGTCGCTGCGGTCGGGGCTGTAGCGCTCGACGGCGACTGCCGCGTCGGTGAGGACTGCACCGAGAATGCCGGTGTCGGTCTCGGTGGGGGCGTAGCGGACGGCGAGATCGAGGTAGGTACGGGCCGAAAGTTCGGCATCGCGCGTCGCGTTCCACATCGAGGACCAGACAAGACCCCTGCGCAGGGTGTCCGGAATTCGGTCGAGCGAGGACACCGCCGTTTCCAGCGATACCGGGTCCAACCGAACCTTGGCGTAGGTCCGGTCACCGTCGTTGAGCAGGATCAATGCGGCATCGGGGAGGTCGAGGGTGGTCTCGCGCTCGGTTATGTGCACCGACACGGGCGCGTCGTCCACCAGGTCGCCGTTCGCGTCGGGCTGTAGACAGGCGATGTCGAGCCGCTGTGGTCGCTTCTGCGTCTGCGTCAGTACGCCGGTTCGGCGGTCGTATTCGAGTGCTCCGACACCGCTGGTCTCGAGCCACGCGGCAGACCAGTCCTCCAGCGACATTCCGGCCGGCTCCGCCAGCGCGGCCAACAGATCCGTCAGCGTCGCAGTACCGAACGCATGGCTCCGGAAGTAGGCGCGGGCCCCGGCGAAGAACGCGTCGTCGCCGACGAAGGAGGCCAGTTGTTTGACCACGCTTGCACCCTTTGCGTACGTGATGCCGTCGAAGTTCAGTTTCGCGGCTTCCAGATCGACGATGTCGGCGACGACGGGATGCGTCGTCGGCAACTGGTCCTGGGAGTAGGCCCACGCCTTGCGGCGATTGGCGAAGGTGACCCAGGCGTCGGTGAATTCGGTGGCGGCAACCGAGGCGTAGGCGCCCATGTAGTCGGCGAACGACTCCTTGAGCCATAGATCGTCCCACCAGCGCATCGTGACCAGGTCGCCGAACCACATGTGTGCCATTTCGTGCAGGATCGTGTTGGCGCGGCGTGCGTACTGGGAACGTGTTGCGGGACTGCGGAACACGTACGACTCGGTGAACGTGACGCAGCCGGGATTCTCCATCGCACCCAGGTTGTACTCGGGAACGAAGACCTGGTCGTACTTGCCGAACGGGTACGGGTAGTCGAAGGCGTCGTGGAAGAAGTCCAGGCCCGCACGGGTGACGTCGAAGACGGCGTCGTGATCGAGATTTTCGCCCAGTGACGCCCGGCAGTAGGCACCGAGGTCGATCGTCAGATCGCCGCGTCGGTACTGCGACTGGGTCCGGTGATAGGGGCCGGCGATGACCGCGGTGATGTAGGTGGAAATCGGTTTCGTCGGTGCGAACACCCGGGTGTCGCCCTCGGTTTCCACGATGCGCTCGTTCGACAGGACGATCCAGTCGGACGGGGCAGTGACCCGAAAAGCGAACGGTCCCTTGAGATCGGGCTGCTCGAAGTTCGCGAACACCCGCCGCGCGTCGGCGGGCTCGTACTGGGTGTAGAGATAGGTCTCGCCGTCGGCGGGGTCGACGAAGCGGTGCAGTCCCTCCCCCGAGCGGCTGTACCGACCGCGGCCGTGTACCTGAACGGTGTTGTGTAGCGCCAACTCACGAAGAGCGATGCGAGCCCCGTCGTACTCGACGGGGACGTCCACGCCGTTCAGAACGACGCGATCGACGCCGGCTCCGAGGAAGTCCAGCCACGTGCTGGACCCGCTCGCGTCGAAGGAGACTGTGGTGACGGTGGTGAACTCGGCCGCATCCGCCGCGTCGCCGAGATCGAGGGCGACCTCGTAACGGACGTCGGACACCGTCACGGCGCGCTGGGCAGTCTCGGACCGAGTGAGGTTCGCGGTAGTCACGCATTCCATGCAACACCACTGCCGCAACATCAGCACGCACTGCGGTCGAGGCGCCACGAGTGCGTGCCATCATGGGCTCATGGTTCTCGCGCTCAGATTGATCGTCACAGCGTTCGCCATCTGGCTGGCGGCATCGTGGGTGGACGGAATATCGATCGCCAGTTCCGGGAGCGGGGCAGGGTGGGACGCGGTGGTGCTGATCGGCATCGCCGCCGTGTTCACGGTGATCAACGCGCTGGTCAAGCCTGTGGTGCAACTGCTGTCGCTACCGTTGATAGTGCTTTCGCTGGGCTTGTTCCTGCTGGTGATCAACGCGTTGATGCTGATGCTCACCGCGGCGATCACCGACACCACGGGCTACGGGCTCACCGTCGACGGCTTCGGCGCAGCTTTCTGGGGCGCCGTGATCATCTCGCTGGTCAACTGGATTCTGGGCGGTCTGGTTCCCGGCCGGAAACGCTGAACGAGGTCCGCTGAACTTTGTTCAGCTCAGGAACAGCCCGACTGCCGTCGCGACGCCCCACACCAGCATCGCGAGGCCGGAATCGCGCAGCGCCGGAATCAGCTCCATACCGTGCTTGCGTGCGCGGACCGGCGCATTGGCCCGCCACGCCAGCGGGAACGCCACGACACCGAGCACAGCCCACGGTGACTGCAGCAGCAGCACCAGGCTCACTACGAAGGGCACCGCCAGGAGCGCCGCGTGCAGCCCGCGACTGCGGGCGTCGCCCAGCCGTACCGCGAGCGTGAGCTTGCCAGACTCGGTGTCGGTCGGAATGTCGCGAATGTTGTTGGCCACCAACACCGCGCTGGAGAAGCACCCCATCGCAACTGCGCAGCCCAGTCCTACGACGTCGACACGTCCGGCCAGGACGAACTGTGTGCCCAGCACCGCGACCAGTCCGAAAAAGACGAACACGGCGATCTCGCCGAGTCCGCTGTAGCCATAGGGCTTCGAGCCGCCGGTGTAGTACCAGGCCCCGGCGATGCAGATGGCGCCGATCACCACCAGCCACCACGCGGTGGTCAGCGCCAACACCAGTCCCGCGACGGCTGCCGCTGCGAAGCACGCGATTGCCGCAGTGCGCACCGATCCCGGAGCGGCTGCTTTCGATCCGACCAACCGCAGCGGTCCCACCCGATCGTCGTCGGTTCCGCGGATGCCGTCGGAGTAATCGTTGGAGTAGTTGACCCCCACGATGAGTGCGACGGCAACGAGCAAGGCCAGCGGGACCTTCCACCACGTGACGTCGCCACCCGTCGTACCACCCAGGGACGCGGCCGCCCCGGTGGCGACCACCACGGGCGCGATCGCGTTGGGCAATGTGCGCGGGCGCGCGCCTTCGATCCACTGTGATGCTGTCGCCATGAGCAAATCATCGCAGCACCCGATTGTCTTCATGCTGGGGCCGTGCGCGTCGAGCGCGCAGACGGTCGGTAATCTAGGCTGAGTTTGCGCCTCCGCCCCGGGGGTTTCTCACCGGTCTGTCGCTGTCGGCCGGTGAATGTGGCACCACGATCGCCGAGCCGAGCAGCTCGCTCTCACACCCGGGATGAGACGATGGAGCACTTCATCTTCACGGTTTCCGACGCCGTTGACGCTATGACGGACGACGAGCTCGACGGCGCCATCCGCGCACTCACGTCGCGTCAGCGCGAGATGCTCGTCGCCGGAAACGTCGATGCGGCCTGGGCCGCCACCTTGGACCTGGAACACTGCCTGGCGGTGCGCTGCGGTCTCCCCGCATTCTGACGCCTGCCTCCGGGCCGGCGGCGGTCAGCGCGGCCGTCGCCCTCGGCCCGGATAACCGGTGTCGTCGGGCGGCACCGGATCGGGCTCGTTCGAATGGCCGACCGTCTCGAATTCGACCATCAGGAAGGGCTGCCCGGGTATCTGCGTCGCCCGAAGATCGACCACCGTCCACCCGGTGTCGACCCGGCGCAGACGTACGTTCGGGATTGTCGTTCCTCGGTCGATCCAGTCGCCCATGCGCAGGTAGGTCGAGACGATGCGCTCGATGTCCTCCGGGTGCGGGGTGTCCCGACGGTCGAGTTGTCCTTTCCACAGGACGTTCGGCACCGGCTCGGTGAGCCATCTGACCAGTCGTACCCGCTCGGCGTCCACCAGGGCGATCGCGGTGGTCGAGTTGCGACTCAGCGTCTGCAGCGCCATGGACTCGAAGGACGGGCCGTGCATCGCCATCTCGTCCGAACGAAGTGGAATGGCGAGGCCGCGCGAGATCGAGTCGCGCGGCGATGCCTCGTCCCGAACCGTGCGGAAGACGTTGCGGATCGGTGCCGGCCCGGCGGGTGTGCGCACGGCGAAACCGCCGTCCCACGACGATCCCGGTTCGGCGTCGAGCAGTGCCGCGATCATGTACATCGCCGTGTCGGGGTCGTTCACGCGGTCGAAGAACTCGAACGACGTCGCCGCGTACCGATCGTCCTTCCTGGGCGGTACGATTCGGTCGATATCGGGCGTGTAGAAGAAGTGACGATCGGCCGACGACCAGTCCCATCCGGCGACGGCCGGCGGCTGCGATTCGGGGTCGTCACCGGTGTAGAGCAGAACGCCGTGCACCGCTCTGCTCCGCCCTCGAACGGGAACTGCGCGCAGCGGACCGGCCAGACCGGGTACCGACGTCGACTGGACCTCTGCAGTTTCGACGACGGCCGCCACCAACCGTCGAGCAGCGTCGGCGGCATGCCTGTTGGGTACCGAGCGCTGGAGGGCGGTCCAGTTCTTCGGCCGTCCGTCCTTGGCTACCACGGTGCCCAGCGGGCCTTCCTGACCGGTGGGATCGACCAACGTCTCCACGACGACCCAGCCGTCGTAGGAGTCGGGACCCGGTCCCGCCACCCGCTGAGCCTCGGTCACCCATACCTCCGACGTCCATCTGCATCTGTGCAGGCAGAGTACCTACCGCGTTCCACAGATCGGACACGGACCGGTCAGTTCGGTACCGCGCCGTCGTTGCGTGTCATTCGAGTGGACTACGTCAGGGAAGTCCGAACGAATCACGCTCCAGTGACAAGGACGGCTCGGGCGGCGACACGGTCCACCTTGCCGGGCCCGCGCTGGGGAAGAGCGTCCACGATCATGACCTGGCGCGGCGCGGCGGCCGACCCCAGCACGGTGGACACCTGCTCGCGCACGCTGGTCGGGGTGATGGTTGCCCCGGGTCCGACCACGACCAGAGCACCGACGCGCTGCCCCAGACGCTCGTCCGGAACGCCGACCACGACGCACTCTGCGACACCGTCGAGCCGTGCAATCGCGTCCTCCACCACGCGCGGCACGACGGTGAGGCCGCCCGAGGTGATGGCGTCGTCGAGACGGCCGAGGATCTGCACACGGCCGTCCACGACGCGGCCGAGATCGTCGGTGGTGAACCAGCCGGGCTCGGCGAATGCCGGATGATCGGGCAGCCCTCGGTAGCCGGATGCCAACGTCGGCCCGCCGAGCAAGATCCGGCCCCCGTCTTTCGAGATACCGTCTTTCGGCATACCGTCGTTCGCACTGCCGTCGATCCGGATCTGCACACCGTCGAGCGGGATTCCGTCGTAGACACAGCCGCCGCACGTCTCGGTCATCCCGTAGGTGCGCACCACGGTGATTCCGGCGTCGACTGCGCGTTCCAGCACCGGGCCGGGGGTGGCTGCGCCGCCGAGCAGGACGGCGTCGAGGGATGCCAGCGCGGCCGTGGCATCGGGGTGGTCGAGAGCCTTGATCAGCTGTGTCGGCACCAGCGACGTGTACCGCCGCGGGCCCGGCGTCGATGCCACCGCGTGCACCAGATCGGCGGGATCGAAGCCCGTGCGCACATCGACGACGACGGGTTCTCCGCCGGCCGCGAGCGAACGGAGCACCACCTGCATGCCCGCGATGTGGTGCGCGGGCAACGCGAGAATCCAGTTCCCCGTCCCGCCGAGCCGTTCGTGGGTGGCGGCAGCGCTCGCCCGGAGCGCGGCGGCGGTCAACAGCGCGCCCTTCGGCACTCCGGTGGAGCCCGAGGTTGCCAGCACCAGTGCCGTGGCGGGATCTATCGGTGTTCCGGGCTCGAGGGCGTCGGTCAAGCGTCGTCGCTCGCGGTCGTCGTCGGCGGGAACGGGCAGAGCCGGATCTGCGTCGCCGTCGAGGATGCGCTGCAGGTGGGGGAGCAGGCCGAGTACGGCGTCGCCGCCGGGGACCGGTAGGACGGAGAGGTCAGCCACGGCGTTGCGGGTGATCGACAGGGACCTCGACGACGGCGATGTGGGTGCCGTCGGGATCGGCGATCCACATCTCGATCAGTCCCCACGGCTCGGTGCGCGGTCGACGAACGATGTCGACGCCCGCTTCTTGCAGTTCGGCGCAGGCGGCGTCGACACTGGGCACCTGCAGCAGGATCGTCGCCGGGCCGCCCGGTTCTCCGTGGGCTGCCACCTCGATCAGCGACTGCCCGGCGAAGAACACCACTCCGCCCGGGTACTCTCGAAAGACGCCGAGTCGCAACCGATCACGGTAGAACGTGAGCGTCCGGTCGAAGTCCTTGGGTCGCAGGATGATTCGACTGGCCAGAACTTCCATCAGAAGTACCACGGATAAGGCGACCAGTCGGGCTCGCGCTTGTCCAGGAACGAGTCGCGTCCCTCGACGGCTTCGTCGGTCATGTACGCCAGGCGCGTCGCCTCACCGGCGAACAGCTGCTGGCCCACCAGGCCGTCGTCCTGAAGGTTGAAGGCGTACTTGAGCATCCGCTGGGCCTGCGGGGATTTGCCGTTGATCTTGCGTCCCCATTCGATGGCCTCGGTCTCGAGATCCGCGTGGTCGACCACCTTGTTCACGGCTCCCATGCGGTGCATGTCCTCGGCCGAGTAGGTGTCGCCCAGGAAGAAGATTTCGCGGGCGAATTTCTGACCCACCATCTTTGCCAGGTAGGCGCTGCCGTACCCGCCGTCGAAGCTGCCCACGTCGGCGTCGGTCTGCTTGAACCGAGCATGTTCGCGGCTCGCGAGAGTCAGATCGCACACCACGTGGAGACTGTGCCCGCCGCCCGCAGCCCATCCGTTGACCAGGCAGATCACGACCTTGGGCATCATGCGAATCAGTCGCTGCACCTCGAGAATGTGGAGCCGACCGGCACGTGCTTTGTCGACGGTCTCCGCGGTGTCGCCGCTGGCGTACTGATAGCCGCTACGGCCTCGGATGCGCTGATCGCCGCCCGAGCAGAACGCCCAACCGCCGTCCTTCTCGCTGGGGCCGTTGCCGGTGAGCAGTACGGCCCCGACGTCGGATGTCATCCGTGCGTGATCGAGCGCGGAAAAGAGCTCGTCGACCGTGCCGGGGCGGAACGCATTGCGCACCTCCGGGCGGTCGAAGGCGATGCGGACGGTTCCGTCGGTGACGTGACGGTGGTACGTGATGTCCACCAGATCGTCGAAGCCGGGAACCGAGTTCCACAGGTCGGGCTGAAACGGGGAGTTCTCGTCGGTCACCCCCGCAGCCTAACCACCCGATGATCGGGTTACCGTCGTCCGATGACGACGAGTTCCGAGGCCGGAGGCTTCCCGGAGTACAAGCCTGCATCGCCGCCGGCAGACTTCGGGCGACTGATCGAGGCGCTGCGCACCATTCAAGACCTCGCAGTGTCCACCGACCTCCCCGATGATCAGCTCGCGCTGGCTGCCGAACAGGCCGAGAAGCTGGCCGCCACGATGTCTCCCCACGTGGTTCCCGAGGGTGTCTCGCCCGCCGGGAGAACCATGACCCTTCCGGGCAGGGGATCGCTGCTGATGCTGCCCTGGACCGTCGAGAAGTTCGATGCCGAGGGCGTTCGCTCCACCGGAGTGTTCCGGCGCTACCACCTCGGCGGCAACGCGGCCGCGCACGGCGGCACACTTCCGCTGCTGTTCGACGACATGTTCGGGATGATCCTGCACGCCCACGGCGGAACCATCAGCCGTACCGCGTACCTGCACGTCGACTACCGCGCCGTCACACCCCTGGATCAGAAGCTGGTGGTGGAGGGTCACGTGACCGGGGTGGAGGGACGCAAGACGTTCATCGAGGCGACGCTGAAGGACATGGACGGCAAGTTGCTCGCGGAAGGCAAGGCCCTGATGCTGCGTTTGCTGCCCGGCCAGCAGTGACCCAGCCGACGTTCGCCGAACTCGCGGCGTCGGCGCATGTGCTCTCGTTGCCGATGCGAACACGTTTTCGCGGCATCACCACTCGCGAGGTGATGGTGTTCGAGGGCCCGGCGGGGTGGGGCGAGTTCGGTGCCTTCCCCGAGTACGACGACGCCGAAGCGTCGCTGTGGCTGCGCGCCGGAATCGAGATGGCCTGGCAGGGCCCGACGACACCGCTGCGGGAGTTCGTCGAGGTCAACGCAACGGTCCCCGCTGTTCCGGCCCGCGACGTGCCGGACGTTCTTGCCCGCTACCCCGGCGCCAGGACGGCCAAGGTGAAGGTCGCCGAGCGCGGGCAGAGCCTGGCGGACGATGTCGCGCGCGTCGAGGCGGTTCGCGCGCTGGTGCCCACGGTGCGGGTGGATGCCAACGGAGGGTGGACCGTCGACGAGGCCACCACGGCCTTGCGGGCATTGACCGAGAACGGAGACCTCGAGTACGCCGAGCAGCCCTGCGCGACCGTCGACGAGCTTGCGGAGGTACGCCGCCGGGTCCCTGGCGTCTCGATCGCCGCGGACGAGAGCATCCGGCGCGCCGAGGACCCGATGCACGTCATTCGGGCAGGCGCGGCCGACGTGGCTGTGGTCAAGGTTCCCCCACTGGGCGGAGTTCGCGCAATGCTGGCGATGGCCGACGAGCTGGCGCAGTTCGGAGTTCCCGTGGTGGTGTCGAGCGCGCTCGACTCGGCCGTGGGAATGAGCGCCGGGCTCGCCGCGGCAGCCTCGCTGCAGTCCAACGCCGCGTGTGGGCTGGGGACGGGCACGTTGTTCACCCGTGACGTTGCCGAGCCGAGGATGCTGGTGGAGGGCCGGTTACGGGTCGACACCGTCAGTCCCGAACCGGCTCGGTTGCGCGAGTTGGCGGCGTCCCACGAGCGGCGGCAGTGGTGGATTGCGCGGCTCGAGCGCTGTTGTAAGGTCGCGGCCGACCGGTAACACCGACCGGAACCCCGTTTCGCACGCAGTTTCCCTCCATATCGGCCGCTGCAGAGCGGTTCGACCGACGACAGGATTTCTTTCGTGGCATCTTTGAAGTCGACTCTCCTCGACGAGAGCAACGCACCCGCCGTCCGCGCGGACGTCAAGTCACTGATCGACGCCGAGGTCTCCGACAAGAAGGGTGCATCGGGTCTGGCGGTCAAGGGCGGATACGGCGCCGTGAAGAAGGTCAGCCCCAGCGTGATCGACGACGCCATCGCCAAGCTGTGGCCGAACTTCGTCGACCAGCTCGAGCCCTTCTGGGACCGCTACCAGGCCGCGCCGACCGGAACGTTCGGTGAGTACCTCGCTGCCAACGGCGACGAAGTCTCGGATGCGCTGCTGTCGGTGACCGACGCCCGTATCGACGAGACCAGCAAGTCCACCATCAAGAAGGTGTACTCGTCGCTACGCCCGTCGGCCAAGAAGAACGTCACCGAGGCGCTGCCGCGGGTCGGCGATCTGGTGCAGAAGTACGCGGCCTGACCCGACTGAAATTTGCTCGGCTCCCAGCAGTTCGCTCAGGCCCGGCCGTGTGCGAACTGCTGGGGAGTGTGCAGTCGAGCGCTGTTGACCTCGAGCTGTCGACCCTGAGCTACCGACCCTGCTGGCGTGAGCGGGTGAACAGCGGCACCACCAGCAGCATCATGAACACCCGCAGCACCTGGGCGGCAACGACGAACGTGACGTTCACTCCGCTCGCCGCGGCCAGCGCGAGCACCGCGTAGATGCCGCCGGGAGTGGTGGCCAGGTAGGCCTCGTACGGGGTGGCGGACGTGGTCCCCACCAGGATCAGTCCCAGCAGCGCGCATCCGACGGCGATGGCGACGATCAGCAAAACCGCCCACGGCAACACCCGGCCGATGGAGCGAAGACTCTCCACGGTGAACCGCAGACCCGCCTGCCAACCGATCACGATGTACGTGACCTGCAGCAGCAGGAACGGCACGCCCGCGTCGCCGGCCCACCCGAGCAGGTCCGCGGCGCCCGAAACGATCAGCGGCCCCAACAGCGCAGGCGCGGGGAGCTTGATCAGACGTGCCACCGGAATACCGACGGCCAAGCATGCGGTGAGAAACACTGCATCCGCCCACAACGGTGCGGACTCCATACGGACGGATCCGCCCTGCCCGGTGTCGGCCGAGAACACGACGGTGGCGACGAACGGCAACGACGCGGTGACCAGCAGAACTCGGACGTACTGCACCACGGCCACCACGCGGTCGTCGCCGCCGAGATCACGCGCTATCGCCACCATTCCCGACGCGCCGCCCGCCACCAGAGCCAGCGCTCCCGTGGTGGCGTCGACGTCGCGGTGTAGCCCCAGCAGAGAGCCGGCGGCGATGGAGAGCAGCAGCGTGCCCAACGAGACCACAACCACCCAGATCCACGCCGAACCCAGCGAGAACAGCGTGTCGCGATCGAGGAGCGTGCCGATTTCCACACCGATCAGCGCCTGCGCTCCGATGCCGGCTGCGGCGGGCACGCGCGTCGGGCCCACCCGGCACAGCGCGAAGACCGTGGCCACCGCCAACGCGACGAACAGCGCTGCCGACGGCACACCTGCCCGTCCGGCCAGAACTGCCAGCACGATGGTGACCAGTGCCAGGGACGCCCAGCTCGCCAGTCCGCGAGCCCGGCTCAAGGCGTGTGAGGGCGCTCGATGCGTCGTACCTCGGGCGGGAGGCCCCACTGGTCGCGGCCCAACCGGCTCAGCGGCGCGATCGACGCGAAGTCGGGTAGGCCGTCCTCGGCCAGGCACTCCGAACGCACCGTGATCAACGTGACTGCACCCATGACGACGAACGAGTTGCCCACCTCGATCACCTGATGCAGCGTCGCCTCGATGGACACCGGGGACGCCGCCACACGAAACGGCCGCACCGTCTCGCTCGGCTCGCTCTCGAGGTCGACCGCGGTGTATTCACTGACCGACGAGTCGTAGTTCGCGGAGGTCTGGTTGATCTGCTCGAACAGCGACTCGGTAGCCAGATTGATGACGAACTCGCCGGTCTCCTCGATGTTGCGGAGACTGTCCTTGCGTCCCACCGACGTGAACTGCACCACCGGCGGTGCGCTGGAGGAGACGGAGTAGAAGCTGTACGGCGCCAGATTGGGGACACCGTCCGCCGACATCGTCGACACCCACGCGATGGGCCTGGGGACGACGGATGCGGTGAGCAGGGTGTAGTAAGTCCCGGGATCGATGGTCTTCGGGTCGAAGTGTGTTCGCACCGCTTCAGTCTTCCACCCGCACGCGGTTCCACCCGTACGCAGTTCCGGCCGCCGCGACGATTGTGGCACTGTGAAAAGGTGAATCCGTCCACGTCCCAGGCCACCGTCGTCGTCGACGAGATGATCCGCGGCGGAGTGCAGGACGTTGTGCTGTGTCCGGGCTCACGCAATGCGCCGCTCGCCTTCGCACTCGAGGCCGCGGACCGCGCCGGGCGCGTTCGGTTGCACATGCGGATCGACGAGCGCACGGCCGGTTTCCTGGCCATCGGACTGGCCGTCTCGGGCGGTCGACCGGTCCCCGTCGTCATGACCTCCGGTACCGCCGTCGCCAATCTGGGGCCCGCGGTGCTGGAAGCGAACTACGCGCGCGTCCCGCTGGTGGTGCTCAGCGCGAACCGGCCCTACGAGATGCTGGGAACGGGCGCCAATCAGACGGTCGAGCAGCTGGGTCTGTTCGCCGGCCAGGTTCGCGCCACCATCAGTCTGGGACTGGCCGAGGAGACCGACAAGACCAACAGTCAGTGGCGCTCGGCAGTGTGCCGTGTCCTCGCCGCGGCGCGCGGAACTCGGTCCGGAAACGCCGGACCCGTGCACTTCGACATGCCGTTGCGTGAGCCGCTCACCCCGGACCTGTCCGATGCCCGGCCCGCGCCGGAGGGCCGCCCGGACGGTGCTGCGTGGACCACCACGCAGTACGCCAGCCTGGACGTGCCCGTCGATCTGGATCTGACTCCGGACACCGTCGTCGTCTCCGGACACGGGGCTGCCTACCGCCCGGAGTTGGCGGGGCTTCCCACGGTTGCCGAGCCCACCGCGCCGCTGCACGGATACCCCCTCAATCCGCTGGCACTGGGATCGCTCTCGCCCCGCCAGGCCATCATCACCGGCCGGCCGACGCTGCACCGCCAGGTGTCGTCGCTGCTCGCGAATCCGGCGGTGTCCGTGATCGCTCTCACCACCGGTCCGCGGTGGCCCGACGTGTCCGGAAACGTGGTGGCCACGGGAACTCGCGCGGTGGTCTCCGGATCGCCGACGCCGGACTGGCTGGCTCGATGCGCCGACGCGTCAGCGGGTGCGGACGCGGCCGTGCGCCGCCAACTGGATGCGCTCGATTCCACCACCGGGTTACACGTGGCCGCCGCGATCTCGTCCGCTCGGCGTCCCGGTGACCTTCTGCTGCTGGGCGCGTCGAATCCGGTGCGCGACATGGCACTGGTCGGCTATCCCGAGGGCGACGTGCGGGTGTTGTCCAACCGCGGCGTCGCCGGGATCGACGGCACGGTCTCCACCGCCGTCGGCGCCGCACTGGCACACGAAGGTCGCACCATCGCGCTCATGGGCGACCTCACGTTCCTGCACGACGCGTCCGGCCTGTTGATCGGCACGGGCGAGCCGCGGCCGAAGGACTTGACCATCGTCGTCGCCAACGACGACGGTGGCGGCATCTTCGAGCTGCTCGAGCAGGGCGATCCTCAGTACGCGGGGGTGTTCGAGCGCGTGTTCGGAACTCCGCACGGCATGGATCTGGCCGCACTGTGCGCGGCCTATCGCATCCCGCACAGCCGCGTCGACACCGACGAGTTGTCGACGTTGCTCACCGGACACGCCGACGGAACCAGGGTGCTCGAGGTGAGCACGCAGAGATCGGGTCTGCGCGAGCTGCACGCGTCCATCAGAGCCGATCTCTAGCGCGCTGGCGTCAGGACTTCTCGGCCAGGTACTTGCGCGCCTGCTTGCTCTCCGAGTGCACCATCTTGCCGATCATGTCGGTCACCATGCCCTCGATCTTGCCGCCGACGAACGGCACCTTGACCTCGGCAGTGCCGGTCAGGGTGAGTCGTGACCCGGTGCCGTGTGGAGCCAGCTGGAACGTCCCCCGCACCTTCGAGGGCAGCCCCGTGGACCCTCCTTCGAGAGTGCCCGACGCGCGATCGCCCTCGAGCGGTCCCCAACTGTCCTTGCGCGTGATGGTCAGATCGCCGCGGATGACCTTCTTGACGATGCCGGGTAGAACCGATGCGCCGACGCCCTCGGAGATGACCACGTCGAAACCGCCGTCGGGCCGATGTGTGTACTCCACACTCGCGTGATCGGAGACTTCCTCGGTCCGCTTGGCCCACAAGGCTTCGTCCGTCAGCGCGGCGTGTGCCTGCGCCGGTGCTACGTCGAAGTCCTCGGTGAAATCGAATTTTCTCCCCATGCGGGGTGAGGCTACCCGGCACGCTCGCTAGCCTGTGCTGGTGATGCCAGACGCCCCGTCGAACCCGGGTTCGGCCGACGCCGCCGGGGTTCGACCGTCGCGGACGGTGCTGGTGTTGATCGTCGTGGCCACCGTGATCTCGTCCCTCGCCGTGCTGCTGGTGCTCGCCGCGTGGAAGAACGACCACACCATTTCCTCCGACCAGGGGGTGGCCACCGCCGAGGTGCTGTCCGCCGGGCGTTTGCGGTCGGCCGTCAGCTTCGTGACCCCCGACGGCGAGACGCACAACCCGAAACTCGGCGTGCTCTATCCCACCAATCTGATTGCCGGGCAGCGCATCGATGTGGAGTACTCGCGCAGCGATCCGGATCTTGTGCGCGTCGCCGGCCGCGACGCGTCCGTGGCCATCGTCCCGGCGTTGTCCGTCGTCGCGGTCACCTGGCTGATCGCCGGTCCGCTGATTCTGTGGTTCCGGCGGCGCGACCGCCTGCAGCAACACCCTTGACCAGACGTTCTTCTGAATAGACGTTCGTCTGGGGTTCGCCCGTCCTTAACGTTGGGATCGCGTCGCGGTCGCCACCGCCCGGAACAGTTCACGGTGTGCGCATAGCCGTGGTCGCCGAATCGTTCCTGCCACATGTCAACGGTGTCACCAACTCGATACTCCGGGTCCTCGAGCACGCCGAGGCGACGGGCCACGACGCCATGATCGTCGCGCCGGACACCCCGGCCGGATTACCGTCCGCACCCGACTCGCACGGGTCTTTTCCGGTCTTGCGGGTGCCGTCGGTGATGGTGCCCAAGGTCAGCTCTCTGCCCGTGGGTGTGCCGAGTCCGGGGATGACGGCGGCGCTGCGCTCGTTCGCCCCCGATGTCGTGCACCTGGCGTCGCCGTTTTCGCTCGGTGCCGGTGGTCTTGCCGCGGCTCGGCGCCTCGATGTTCCCGCTGTCGCGATCTACCAGACCGATGTCGCCGGGTTCGCCGAGAGCTATGGGCTGGGCTTGACCTCCCGTGCGTGCTGGGCGTGGACGCGCCGGATCCACAAAGGAAGCGCTCGCACTCTGGCGCCGTCGACGTCGGCCATGGAGGCGTTGGCGGAACACGGTATTCCGCGGGTGCACCGGTGGGGTCGAGGCGTCGACACGACGCGGTTCGCCCCGTCGGCGCGGAGCGCGGAACTGCGGGAGCGCTGGCTCACGGCGGTCGGAAGTTCGGACGATGTCGTGGTCGGTTTCGTGGGGAGGTTGGCGCCGGAAAAGCACGTCGAACGACTCGCGGGACTTGCCGCCGCCGACGGAGTGACCGTGGTGATCGTCGGCGACGGTCCCGAGCGTGGGCGTCTCGAAGCGCTGATGCCGTCGGCGGTGTTCGTCGGACAGCTCGGCGGAAGCGAACTGTCCCGTGCGTACGCGTCGTTCGACGTGTTCGCGCACCCGGGTGAACATGAGACCTTCTGTCAGACCGTGCAGGAGGCGCTGTCGAGCGGCGTGCCGGTGATCGGACCCGACGCCGGTGGTCCGCGCGACCTGGTCAGTCATTGCCGCAACGGTTACCTGCTCCCGGTGGACCGATACTCCGAGTTGCTCCCCAGTGCGGTGGCCGCGCTGGCCGACCCCACCACGCGTGCGCGCTTCGCGACGTCTGCGCGCACATCGGTGCTGCACCGGACGTGGCCGGTGTTGTGCGGCCAGCTTATCGGGCACTACGAGGACGTCATCGGTACCTCGGTCGCCAAGAGACGGGCAGCGGCAGCCTGAGTAGTGGGCAGCCTGAGTAGTGTTTGGAGGGTGTCAGCACCCGGCTCCAGCGCCCCCAGCGAGAACGTCAGGGCGCAACTGGACAAGAAACCGCAGGACGTCGCCTCCATGTTCGACGGAGTCGCCAAGCGCTACGACGTGACCAACACCGTTCTGTCGTTCGGGCAGGACCGTGGGTGGCGCCGCGCCACGCGGGATGCCCTGGGTCTGCGATCCGGCGAGGCGGTGCTCGATCTCGCTGCCGGAACGGGCGTGTCCACCGAGGAACTGGGGCGGTCGGGTGCATGGTGCGTGGCCACCGACTTCTCGAAAGGAATGTTGCGCGCGGGGTTGTCGCGCCGCGTCCCCATGGTCGCGGGCGATGCGATGTACCTGCCGTACGCCGATGCGGTGTTCGACGCCGCGACCATCTCGTTCGGACTGCGCAATGTTTCCGATCACGACGCCGGTCTGCGGGAAATACTGCGCGTCGTGCGACCCGGCGGTCGTCTGGTGGTGTGCGAATTCTCCACGCCCGTTTTCTCGGCGTTTCGAACGGTCTACATGGAATATCTGATGAAAGCACTGCCGGCGGTCGCCCGATCGGTCAGCAGCAATCCGGACGCGTATGTCTATCTCGCGGAATCCATCAGGGCGTGGCCGAATCAAGAAGAATTGGCCAGAAGGATGAATTCGGCGGGCTGGACGAACGTGCAGTGGCGAAATCTGACCGGCGGCATAGTCACACTTCACAGCGCCACCAAACCGCGCGACCGATAAAGGTCGGAAAACTTCCCTTCGCCGTTCATTGAATGGCGCGATACGGCATGATCGCTTCCATGTCTGTGCCGGATTGGCTCCCCTACGCGACCCTTGCTGTGTCGGCTCTCGCAGCCGGCGGGGCCGGGTGGGCGATTACCACCACCCGAGTTCACCTCACTCGCGAGTCCCGTCGCGCGCGCGAGCTGCGCACCATCAGGTCGGAGCTGACCCACGACTCGGATCGCACCACCGTGGAAACGGCACTCGTTCGGGACAAGGTGACCGAGCGCTATCAGGATCTGTCGGTGGCACTGACCGCGTTCCAGAGCGCGTGGGTGGAGGCAGTACGTCGTCGCACCACGGCGACCGGTTCGGTTGCCACGACGTCCTTCAACACCGGCCGTGATCTGGATACGAGCAACTCCGACGTCAACGACACCTACCGGGAACTGCTCAGGGTGTCCACCATCACGATCGTCGTCGCCCGCCAGCGGGTGGCGCCGCTGCTGGAAATGCTGATGTCGCTCGACCTCCGGGTGCTCATGCCTTACTCCACGACCGGCGCCCTACCCACGCCGGCGGTGGAGCGGCTCAACCGCGAGCACGGATTCCTTATCGAGATCCAGCGTCTGCTTCGCGACGCCATGCGTGCAGATCTGGGTCTGCTCGACGCCAACGCGCTGGGCTTGCTGATCATGGACAGCAAACGCGTATCGGACACGCTCTCGCCGGATCGCCGCTCGATCGGGTTCGGTGCCACCGAGCGGCGAATGATCGAGTACCTCGTCGAGTTCGGGGTGGAGGTGCTGGCCGGCGGCAACGATCGTGACTACACGATGGAGACCGACCGATTCCTCTTCTACCAAAGCAAGGACCCGGCGCTGGCCGGCGCCGTCGATGCCATCCTGGCGCTCTACGGAGCCGAACTCTCGTTGGCGATCAACGCGGACCTGACCGAGCGGGATCGGATCCCCGTGCTCCAGAGCATCGTCGCGAGCCTCGAGTGCGGCTTCCGTGATCGCGACGGCATCCGGCTTGCCGACGGGACCGTCGTCTACGCATTCCGGCCGGGCGGCTGACTTTCGGTTGGCTGAACTTCGGTTGGCTGAACTTCGGTTGGCTGAACTTCGGGTCAGGTGAACGGCGCGCGATTGTCGACGCGCAACGACGCCGATCCCGCCGCTCGCCACGCCCTCGCCACCACGTCGTGATCCTCGTCGGTGATCAGGTTGCCCATGACGCGTACCGCGACGGTCATGATCGCGCGTGACCGCATACCGATCGGACCGGTGGCGGGCAGAAATTTCGGGACCGTCAGCAGCCCGGCCAGACGACGGGCGACCGAGAAGCTCTGGCCGTAGTGCTCGCGGAGCACGGCCGGCCAGACATCCGTCAGATCGTTGTCGCCGAGGTGTTCGGCGATCAACCTGCCGCCTTCGAGGCCGTAGTCGATTCCCTCGCCGTTGAGCGGATTGACGCAGGCCGCGGCGTCGCCGATCAGCGCCCAGTTGCGGCCGGCGACCGTGGACACCGCCCCGCCCATCGGCAGCAGGGCGGACTGAACCCGTCGTACGCCGCCGTGCAGACCCCATTCGGTTTCGCGCTGGGACGCGTAGAGATCGAGCAGGGGACGCAGCGCACCGGCGGCGGGCCGCTTCGCGGTCGCGAGGGTTCCGACGCCTACGTTCACCTCGCCGGTTCCCAGCGGGAACACCCAGCCGTACCCGGCCTGGAGTACTCCGTCGGAGTCGCGGAGTTCGAGGTGCGAGGTGATCCAGGGATCGTCGCTGCGGTCGCTGTCGACGTACGCGCGCGCCGCGACGCCGAACGCGGTGTCGCGGTGCCACGTGCGACCCAGGATCTTGCCCAGTGGAGAACGCACACCGTCCGCGACGACGAGAGTGCGGCAGCGAACGTGGCGTGGACCCGATGGCGTGTCGAAAATCACGGCGTCGACCTTCCCTCCGGACATCACCACGTCGACGGCTTTGGCGCCCTCGAACATCGCAGCGCCGTCCTCGACCGCGACGCGGCGGATGCGATCGTCGAGTTCGGAGCGAGGCACCGCGCTTCCCACATCGGGCAGCGATCCACCCGGCCACGGCAGCGTGAGCTCGGTCCCGAACCCGGTGAGTCGAAGCCCACGATTGGCCGCGCGGGAGCGCACCCACTCGCCCAGACCGAGCAGATCGAGTTCGGCGACTGCGCGGGGCGTGAGGCCGTCACCGCAGGTCTTGTCCCGTGGGAAGGTCGCCGCGTCGGCGAGAATCGTGTCGTGACCGCCGCGAACGGCCCACGCGGCGGCCGCGCTTCCCGCCGGGCCCGCACCGACGACCAGAACGTCGGTGACGCGGGGTTCAGGCGTAGGAGGTGTTCCCTCCCGGTGGTCTGTCGGAGTCGCACCGTCGTCGTTCACAGCGCAATACCGTTTCGGAGTCCATCGGTCATCGTTCCATCATCCAGGCAGGCTAAGTTGGGGGTGGACACGGCGCATATCGACCACCGTGTATCGACCACCGCGTATCGACAATGGTGCGCGGGCAAGATTGCCATCGACGAGAAATGGGTGCGGGCACGGTGACCGACACGAGTGCGGGTACTTCCGATTCGACAGTCGTTGCGGGGGTCGACCTGGGAGACGCCGAGTTCGCAGCGACGATTCGAGCGTCGCTCGCCGAGGTCGAGCAGTTGCTGGTGGACGAGTTGTCCGATGGCGAGGACTTTCTCACCGAGGCAGCCCTGCACCTGGCGAAAGCCGGTGGCAAGCGGTTCCGCCCCCTGTTCACCGTTCTGACCGCGCAGTTGGGCCCGAAGTCGTCGAGTCCCGACGTCGTGACCGCGGCCACCGTTCTGGAAATGGTGCACCTCGCAACGCTGTACCACGACGACGTCATGGACGAGGCGGCGATGCGACGCGGAGTCGAGAGTGCCAACGCCCGCTGGGGCAACAGCGTCGCCATCCTGGCCGGTGACTACCTGTTCGCCCACGCATCGAGGCTGGTGTCGACCCTCGGACCTACCGCTGTCCGCACCATCGCTGAAACATTCGCCGCGCTGGTCACAGGCCAGATGCGCGAGACCATCGGCAGCAAGCCGGACCAGGACCCGGTCGATCACTACCTGAAGACGGTGTGGGAGAAGACCGGATCGCTGATTGCCACCAGCGGCCGGTTCGGTGGGACGTTCTCCGGCGGCGACACCGAGCACATCGAGCGGCTCGAGCGCCTCGGTGACGCGGTCGGCACCGCCTTCCAAATCTCCGACGACATCATCGACATCTCGTCCGACGCGTCGGAATCGGGCAAGACGCCGGGTACCGACCTGCGCGAGGGTGTGCACACGTTGCCCGTGCTGTTCGCACTGCGCGACGAGGGTGCGGACGGCGACCGTCTCCGGCATCTGCTGCGCGGTCCGGTCACCGACGACGCCGAGGTCACCGAAGCGCTCGAATTGTTGACCCGCTCACCCGGAATGGTTCGCGCCCGCGAGACCCTCGACACCTACGCGGCGCGTGCGTTCGCCGAGCTCGACGCGCTGCCGTCCGGGCCGGCCAACGATGCCCTCGGGCGCCTCGTGAGGTACACCGTCGACCGCATCAGTTGATCGGGAACTACCCGCCCTACCTCGCTCGTTGTCGCATCGAACACTCCGGCAAGAGATCGGTGAGATGAACGAGATGAAGTTCGCGAACGGCATGAAGACCTTCGGCCTGATGGTCGGGATGTCTGCGCTGATCGTTTTCGTGGGGTCGCTCTTCCAGAACTCGACGATCCTTCTGGTCGCGGTTGTGCTGGCGGTCGGCATGAACGGATACGCGTATTTCAACAGCGACAAGCTGGCGCTCAAATCCATGCACGCGCAGCCCATCACCGAGGTGGAGTACCCGCAGATCTATGCCGTCGTCCGTGAGCTGGCAACCATCGCCCACCAGCCGATGCCGCGCCTGTACATCAGCCCCACCAATGCCCCCAATGCCTTCGCGACGGGTCGCAATCCCCGCAACGCGGCCGTGTGCTGCACCACCGGCATCCTCGGCCTGCTCGATCAGCGCGAACTGCGCGCGGTGCTCGGCCACGAACTTTCACACGTCTACAACCGCGACATTCTGATTTCGTCCGTTGCCGGAGCGATGGCGGCCGTAGTGTCGGGTCTGGCGAACTTCGCGTTCTTCGCCAACGTCTTCGGTGGCCGCGGAGGTGGGCAGAGTGCCAACCCGCTGGCGCTCCTGCTGGTGTCGATGCTGGGCCCCATCGCGGCGTCACTGGTGAAGCTGGCGGTGTCCCGCTCGCGTGAGTACCAGGCGGACCAGTCAGGCGCCGAGCTGACCGGCGACCCTTTGGCGCTGGCGTCGGCTCTGCGCAAGCTCCAGACGGGCACCCAGGCCGCGCCGTTGCCCCCGCAGCCTCAGCTCACCGCGCAGTCGCACTTGATGATCGCCAACCCCTTCCGCGTCGGGGACAAGGCCAGCCGGCTGTTCTCCACCCACCCGCCGATGGACGAGCGCATCGCCCGGCTCGAGCGCATGGCGCGCCACGACCTCTAGCCCGCCCCCCTTTTTTACTACTGAAGGGCATCTTCAGTCGGATAGATCGACTGAAGGTGCCCTTCAGTAGGTAGTGGGGGTGCTGTTTACCCGGCGTCGGGGGTCAGCGGTAGTTGACGAACTGCAGCGCGATGCCGAAGTCCTCGCCCTTGAGCAGCGAGATGATCTCCTGCAGGTCGTCGCGCTTCTTGCTGCTGACGCGCAGCTCCTCGCCCTGAATCTGCGCCTTGACGCCCTTGGGCCCCTCGTCGCGGATCTTCTTGGAGATCTTCTTCGCGTTCTCGGTACTGATGCCCTGTACCAGCGTGCCGGTGATCTTGTAGGCCTTGCCCGACTGCACGGGGTCGCCGGCGTCGAAGGCCTTCAGCGAGATATCCCGCCGGATCAGCTTCTCCTTGAACACGTCGAGTGCGGCCTTGACACGCTCTTCCGCCTCGGCGGTGATGACGATGGCCTCGTCTCCGGACCAGTCGATGGAGGCGCCGGTGCCGCGGAAGTCGAAGCGAGTCGACAGCTCTTTTCCGGCCTGGTTCAGCGCGTTGTCGACCTCCTGGCGGTCCACTTTGCTCACGACGTCGAACGACGAATCAGCCACTGACAACCCTCCTAGTAACGTGATGAATACGGTTCCGACGGTAGCGTGCGCAGCCGGTTTGCCATTGAGGGGTGCCGTCGTTGTACTCTGCTTATCGCACCTCGACGCCACTGGTTCGGCGTGGTGCGAATCCAGGCAGATTGCCCGAGCGGCCAATGGGAGCGGACTGTAAATCCGTCGGCTTATGCCTACGTAGGTTCGAATCCTACATCTGCCACACCCAACGAACCCCGGCGAAGTAATTCGCCGGGGTTCGTTGCGTTACAAGGAGCGTTGCACCGCCTGTGAGGTGCTGACCAGGCAATTTGGCGACCGGTTCCGCCACTGTGTAATGTCTTCGAAGGCTTCGACGCACGCCCCGCGTGCGCCGATCCTGCCCCCTTAGCTCAGTCGGTAGAGCGTTTCCATGGTAAGGAAAAGGTCAACGGTTCGATTCCGTTAGGGGGCTCGCGGGACCGGGCGCCGGCTGGCGCACGGCACCGAGGCGGTGTAGCTCAGTCGGTAGAGCAAACGACTCATAATCGTTGTGTCGCCGGTTCAAGTCCGGCCATCGCTACACGACTTCAGGACTCCGCAGCCGCTGCGCGGCGGGGTTCGATATTCAGCCCGACGCAGCACCCGCAATAACGCTCTACCGAAAGCAGGCATCGACGTGGCCTCCTCCACAGACGTTCGCCCCAAGATCACCTTGGCGTGCGAGCAGTGCAAGCACCGCAACTACATCACCAAGAAGAACCGCCGCAACGATCCCGACCGGCTCGAGATCAAGAAGTTCTGCCCCAACTGCGGAACTCACCGCGCACACCGCGAATCTCGCTGATCGTCCGCCCGTCAGCGCTGCCCCGGCACATGTGCCGCGGCAGCGCTGACGTGTGTCTGGGTACGGTGCAGCACAGCGCCGGTATCCGGACAGCGCCCAGGTTTCCGTTCCGAACTCGCCCGACAGAGCCGTCAGGGACGCTGTCAGCCGACGTCTGCCGTGTCCTACGGTGAGTTCCTCATCATCCTCGGGGGAGTTCCCTTTAATGACAGTTACTGCAACGTCAGAGTCCGACGTCGCCTACGATCCGGCCGCACATACCGCCAGCAAGGTCGGTCATCACTACCGGATGCCCGACTTCTACGAGATCGGTCGCGAGAAGGTCCGCGAGTACTCCCGGGCGGTGCAGAACGACCATCCTGCGCATTCGTCCGAGGACGCGGCTGCCGAGCTGGGGTACGGCCACCTGGTGGCGCCGGCAACATTCATTTCCGTCGTCGGGATCATCGCGCAAAAGGCGATGTTCGACGAGGTCATCACCGGTTATGACCTGTCGCAGATCATGCAGGCCGATCAGCGCCTCGAGTTTCACCGCCCCATGGTGGCGGGAGACCGTCTGAACATCGATGTCTTCCTCGATTCGTTCCGACAGATGGGTGGCAGCGACATCATCATCACCAAGAACATCGTGACCGACGAGAACGACGAGAACGTCATGACGTCGTGGACCACGCTGGTTGCCCGCAGTGGCGGAGCTTCCGACCCGGTTGCGCTCGACATCGCGAAAGGTGTGATGAAACATGAGTCGTAAGGACTTCGACGAGGTCGTGGTCGGTGAGGATCTCCCCGAGCGCACCTACGAGCTCACGCGTGGCGATCTGGTGAACTACTCGGGAGTGTCCGGCGACCCGAATCCCATCCACTGGAGCGACCCTGTCGCCCGGACGCTCGCCGGTCTTCCCGACGTTGTGGCGCACGGCATGCTGACCATGGGTCTCGGCGCGGGATTCGTCACCGACTGGTCGGGCGATCCCGGTGCCATCACCGAGTACAACGTCCGCTTCACCAGCCCCGTTCTGGTGAAGGAAACCGAGCCGGCCAAGGTGGACTTCACCGGCAAGATCAAATCCGTCGACGCAGAAGCGCGGCGCGCCGTCGTTGCGATCACCGCGAAATACGAGGGAAAAAAGATCTTCGGTCGTGCGGTTGCGACCGTTCAACTGGGTTGACGCGATTTCCGCGCGTGTCCGTCGGTGACGTACACTTCTCGTTGTCCGCGGTCGTTCGGCGCTAAGCGCTGTCCGTTCGCGGGTCGGTCGGGTCTCGATCCGGCCGAAGGGGCGTAGCTCAATTGGTAGAGCAACGGTCTCCAAAACCGTAGGTTGCAGGTTCAAGTCCTGTCGCCCCTGCCACGTCCGAGCGTTGTTGGTTCGGTTCGCGGTGCACAGCATTCGAGTGCAGAGGATCCCCTGCCGGTAGGCAGCGGACAGCTGCCGACGGCAGAGTTGATGCTGCCGATGACCGAAAGGAATGACGTGAGCGATCAGCGCGGCGCGCGCGACAGCAGCTCCGACGGGTCCGAGGACCTCACCGGGGCCGACGCTGTCGACGCCGACAGTGCTGCCGCGAACACCGATTCCGATTCGGCCCTCGATTCCGGCGCTGCACGGCCGTCCGGCAAGCGCTCCGCACGCCGGTCTCGATCGTCGAGCGACACATCGTCACCGTCGAAGGCGTCCTCGGACGCCAGCCCCTCGCTGTCGAAGAGTCCGTCGTTGTCGAAGACCACCGCCGGCAAGTCCGTCGCCACGGCCCCGCGAGTTGCTGGACGAACCCGCGCCGAGGCCACCCCGAAGTTGAACGTCTTTGCACGTCTGCGGAAGTTCCTGCGAGAGGTCGTCGCCGAGCTCCGCAAGGTCATCTGGCCCAACCGCAAGCAGATGATCACCTATACCGCCGTGGTTCTGGTCTTCGTGACGTTCATGGTGAGTTTCATCAGCGGCCTCGATCTGGCCTTCATCAGGGGAGTCCAGTGGCTGTTCGGCTGACGCCGACCGGGCAGTACGAGTCACGGACGAAGTACACGTCACGGACCCCGACGAGACCGACCGCAACGATTACAGGAAGCGAGTGCCTTTCGTGAGCACGCCCCATAACGACGCCACCGAAGTGGCGGCCTACGACGCTCAGGTCGAGGCCACCAAGCAGGGCCTCGAAGCGGAGCAGGCCGCACAGGACCGCGAGACCGATGAAGCCATCGCCGCCGATGTCGCAGCGGCGACCGGAGAGGACGCCGACGATGCTGCTGCCGGCTCCGACTCCGACGCTGCTTCCACCACGGACGACGACGCTCCGATCGACGCGGAGCCGGTCGACCCGGTTGCCGAGATGAAGGCCGCGCTGCGACGCGCGCCCGGCGACTGGTACGTCATTCACTCTTACGCGGGCTACGAGAACAAGGTGAAGACCAACCTCGAGACTCGCGTTCAGAACCTCGACGTCGGGGACTACATCTTCCAGGTGGAAGTTCCCATCGAAGAGGTCACCGAGATCAAGAACGGCCAGCGCAAGCAGGTCAACCGCAAGGTGCTGCCGGGCTACATCCTGGTGCGCATGGAGCTCAACGACGAGTCCTGGGGCGCGGTTCGCAACACCCCGGGGGTCACCGGCTTCGTCGGTGCGACATCGCGCCCGTCGCCGTTGACCATCAACGAGGTCGTCAAGTTCCTCATGCCGCAGGAAGAAAAGAAGAAAGCGTCGGTCGGTGCGGGCACGTCCGGCGAGTCCGGCGGCGAGACCACGTCGAAGCCGACCATCGAGGTCGACTTCGAGGTCGGCGAGTCCGTCACCGTCATGGACGGCCCGTTCGCGACGTTGCCGGCAAGCATCAGCGAGGTCAACGCCGAACAGCAGAAGCTCAAGGTGCTCGTGTCCATCTTCGGCCGCGAAACGCCGGTCGAGCTGGGCTTCACGCAGGTCGCCAAGATCTAGGTCTCCGCGAGGCCAGGGTCGGGCGACCCTCCACAACTTGCAGTCGAACCGCAAGAAATCCGAGATTCACGCAACAACCTAGGAAATACAGATGCCCCCCAAGAAGAAGAAGCTAGCCGGGATCATCAAGCTTCAGATCCAGGCCGGTCAGGCTAACCCGGCTCCGCCCGTGGGCCCCGCCCTCGGCCAGCACGGCGTCAACATCATGGAGTTCTGCAAGGCGTACAACGCCGCGACCGAGTCGCAGCGTGGCAACGTCGTGCCGGTGGAGATCTCGGTCTACGAAGACCGGTCCTTCGACTTCAAGCTGAAGACTCCGCCCGCCGCCAAGCTGCTGCTCAAAGCAGCCGGCGTCGCCAAGGGTTCGGGTGAGCCGCACAAGACCAAGGTCGCCAAGGTGACCATGGATCAGGTGCGCGAGATCGCCAAGACCAAGGCCGAGGATCTGAACGCCAACGACATCGACCAGGCCGCGAAGATCATCGCCGGTACTGCCCGCTCCATGGGAATCACTGTCGAAGGCTGAGTACCCCAGCTCACCAGCATTACGTGGGAGGGCCGGCCAGGCTCGTCAACCACGCTCCGAACAACGAACGGATTTTCATCATGGCAAAGCGCAGCAAGGCCTACGAGGCCGCAGCAGCGAAGATCGACCAGGACCAGCTCTACTCGCCGCTCGCCGCGGCGAAGCTGGCTCGCGATACCGCATCGAGCAAGTTCGATCCCACCGTCGAGGTCGCGATGCGTCTCGGCGTCGACCCTCGTAAGGCCGACCAGATGGTGCGCGGCACCGTCAACCTGCCGCACGGCACCGGCAAGACCGCCCGTGTCATCGTGTTCGCGGCAGGTGCGAAGGCCGACGAGGCCGTCGCCGCCGGCGCCGACGAGGTGGGCGCAGAGGATCTGATCGAGCGCATTCAGGGCGGATGGCTGGAGTTCGACGCAGCAATCGCCACCCCCGATCAGATGGCCAAGGTCGGCCGCATCGCCCGCGTTCTCGGACCGCGTGGCCTGATGCCGAACCCGAAGACGGGCACGGTCACCAACGACGTGACCAAGGCTGTCAACGACATCAAGGGCGGAAAGATCAACTTCCGTGTCGACAAGCAGGCCAACCTGCATTTCGTCATCGGCAAGGCATCGTTCGACGACGCGAAGCTGGTGGAGAACTACGGCGCCGCACTGGACGAAATCCTGCGTGCGAAGCCGTCGTCGGCCAAGGGCCGCTACGTCAAGAAGATCACGGTCTCGACCACCACCGGACCGGGCATCCCGGTGGACCCGAACCGTACTCGTAACCTTCTCGAGGACGACGCGAACGCCTGATCTCCTGCAGTGACGTGGAGGCCGGTACCCACTGTGGGTGCCGGCCTTCGTCGTGCTCGGACCAGGACGACAATGGCAGATGCCGGGTGCGTCGAAGCTTCGGGGTGGACACGATTCGCCACGAACACCCACCGCGCACAAGCTGGTCCCACTATTCTGGGACGACCAGAACGACCGCCGCCACTGCGCGCAGCTCCTGGAGGACCCCGTCGAAAAACTTTGTCAGAAGATCGAGTGATCGGCGATCCGCGTCCCGCGCGACAACGTCGGACATCTCTCGCGCGTTCTCTACGTCTGTTGCTCGAGTGGATCCGAGAGCCGTTCGACTATCACTTCATAACCGACTATCACTCCACTCGCCCACTGCACACGATCATCACGTCCGTTATCGGGGCGGGAATCTTGGTGTACGCGGCCGCATCTGTAGCCATGCTCGCCAGCCCACTGGGGCCGCGCGCCGGGCTCCCGACCGCCTGGGTGCTGTTCGTTCTGGTCGTCCAGTTGGCGGTTGCGACGTACTGGTTTGCCGGACCACTACCCGGCAGAACGGCGTTGCTCGCGTTCGGACTGTTCGCCGATCTCGGCTTGTCGTCGGTACTCGTCCTCTACCGGCCATTGGCAGCGCTGAACGGATGCGTGTTGTTCGCGGTTGCCGGCGCGTTCTTCACGTATTTCGTGAGCCAACGGTGGTTGGTGGCTCATCTCGTGTGGTCCGTCGGGTTCATCTACGCCATGGCCTTCCGAATCTTCTCCGAGGGCCTCTACGACACCGCGACGGTGGTTGCGATCACGATCGTTCTTCTGGGTGCCGTCGCAGGCGTTCCGATGTTCGCTCACATGGCCTGGATCGTCATCACCAGAGATGCGCGCCGCGCGGAACTCGACCCCCTCACCGGACTCTACAATCGTCGAGGCTGGGACAGCGCGCTCACCGATCTGTGGGCCCGCGGGCACGCCGAGCACCACGCGCTGGCGGTAATTCTCGTCGACATCGACAAGTTCAAGCAGGTCAACGACAAGTACGGTCACGACGTCGGCGACGAAGTCATCGTGTTGCTCGCTCGGCGGTTGGAAGAGTTGTTCGGCGCCCACGGCATCATGGCGCGAACCGGTGGCGAGGAGTTCCTGGCTGCGATCACGGGCGACGCGGGCATGATCTCGGCGCTCGCGGAACGGCTCCGCGACGTGGTCGACAACGGTACCGACCAAGTTCCGGTGACCGTCAGCATCGGTGTCGCCCGCCTGAGCGCCGACTCCGACCAGTGGAGTGCTGGGGAGTCCATCGTGGTGCGGGCCGGACGAGTCGCCGATTCGATGATGTACCGCGCCAAGGACGCCGGCGGTAATCGAGTGTTCACGGCCGACCTCTAGCCCACCGCGGACAAGGGCGCGCGGCGGCGAGTAAGTCGGGTTCAGGCCTTGGCGGCGGTGGCCAGAATGGTGTCGACGACGCGATCGACCAGCGCGTTGGGAATGTCGTGTGCCATGCCGTCGACCAGAACCAGCTCCGCCCCGGGGACGGCTTTGGCGATGGCCTTGCCGCCCGAAGGGCGAACCAGAGGGTCCGACGTGCCGTGTATGACGACAGTGGGTGCAGTGATCCGCTTCGCGTATTTCTTCAAGCTCCCCGTGCCCGTGATGGCGGCGAACTGACGGACGAATCCTGCCGGGTAGTACCCGCGGTCGTACGAGGCGGTGGCGTCGGCAATCCGTTCTTCGTGCGTCGTCGGAAAGTTCTTGCCGCCGATGGTCGCGAACACTGTCGCCTGGTGTTCGATGGTCTGTTCTCGCGTGGCGTTCTTGGGCGGGGGCTTGAGCAGGGGGCCGAGGGCTCGGACGTCGGGCGGTGGCAGCAAGGGCTCGTTGGTGCTCGAGAACAGGATGGACACCGACCTGATGCGCTCCGGATGCGATCCTGCGACGACCTGGGTGATCATCCCACCCATGGACGCGCCGACGATGTGCGTGGATTCGATACCCAGGTGGTCGAGCAGTCCGATCGCATCGTCCGCCATGTCCACGATGGTGTACGGCACCGAGCTCGGCTTGCCCAACTCGTGCCGAACCAGGCGCAGGAGGACGTTGCCCGACACTCGGTCGCCGTCGAGCTTGCCGGACAGGCCGATGTCGCGGTTGTCGAAGCGAATCACTCGGTAGCCGGCGTCGATCAGCTTGCGACAGAACGGCATCGACCACGTGATCAGCTGACATCCGAGGCCCATGACCAGCAGAATCGGGGGACCGTCGATGTCGCCCATGTCCTCGTAGGCGATGTCGACCGTGCCGACGCTCGCCACCCCGGACCGCACCTGCACACCGTCGGTGCCGGGACCTCGAGCTGCCGATCCAGTGCTTGCCGATCCATCGGTCATGGTGTGTCTCCTTACCAGCCGGGCTCGCCGAGCAACGGCAGTGTGATGAAGCTGGGATCGTTCGAATCGATCTCGACATCCTGTGCGCGCCAACGGGTGCGGATGCGATCAGGAAGGATCGGCACGAACCTGGGTGCGTCGGCCGCGAAGATGTCGAGTCGCAAGCGGTGTCCGGGGTGCAGGACTGCTTCCGTCGACAATAGATCGATGTCGACGACGATGGGTTGGCCGGGGGTGACGGGTAGCAGCGAGCTTCGCGTCAGCGGATGGTGTGCCACCAGATAGTCGCCGTCGTCGGTGAAGGTGCTCTTGTCGTCGTCGACCGCGCGTCGCGACGCCAGCAACGCTCCGTTGGTCAGCACCGTCGGCGTCCCGTCGGGTGCGACGTCGCACAGCATGATGGCCCACATGGCCTCGTGGGCATGGGCGACGGTGCGGAGATGGACGTTCGCGGGGCCGGAGAAGACCACGGTGTCCACGACGGGAGGAGTGGTGAACGTGATGGCGTCGCCCTCGGCGAACCTGTTGTCGTAGGTGAACCCGCCACCCAACAGTGCCGGTACGCCGGCGAGTACCTGCGTGGTGTCGCGCGAGATCAGGGTGCGAAAGCCGGGTTTCACTCGGACGGTCGCCGATTCGACGGGGCCGTCGAACGAGAGCGAGCCGTCGTACCGGCTGTGCGGCGCAGTGTCGGACGACTCCGACCCGAGATAGAGGCGTCGCGGTGTGGCCTTGGGAGCAGGGAATTGGCCGTGTGCCTTCCAGCCCCCGCCCTGTTGCCTCAGTGTCACCGGCCCGTATCGATCGATGCCGTTGTCGATGCCTCTGAGCCACTTGTCGAACCACACTCGCTCGAGCACGTCGAGACGCGGTGGAAAGCCGGGTTCGCCGAAGCCGATCCCGGGGTTGCCGTGGTAGCCGTCGCCCACGAGCAGTTGTTTGTTGCCCCGGGGGAGCCGCAGACGGTTGTACATGTCCGGAGCAGCGCCGCCGAAGATGTCGTGCCAGCACCCGTACAGAAAGGTGGGCACATCGATGCTCTCGATCGAGGGGTCGATGGTGTCGAAGGACGGATCGTCGTAGATGCGTGGATCGGACCCGGTCAGGAATCCGTTGACGAGGTTGCCGATGTTGGTCAGCGGGGATCGAATCCGGTCCGTCAGCCAGGCGCGTCCGGCGCCCCGCAGAAGTGCAGCCGACGGCGCCCACTTCAGCGCGTTGACGGCCGAGAGCCACAGCGGGATGAACAGCGACGGAGCTCCGCCGGTTGCGAAGATCTCACGCACGATGTCCTCGGAACCCTCCACCGCGAACACCGCATCGGGACCGCCCGACGCTGCGGACGCCGCTTGTAGGGAGTTGATGGCCGAGTACGAGATGCCCGCCATACCCACGTGCCCGTCACACCAGGGCCGAGATCGGATCCATTCGAGCACCTCGAGGGTGTCCAGCTGTTCGCGGGGACCCAGCGTGTCCCAGATTCCCGTCGAGGAACCTGTACCGCGGGCGTCGACGATGACCTGGACGTAGCCGCTGCGTACCAACAAACGATTGATGGACAGCAGGTCCACCGCGCCACCGGCCACGACGCGTGTGAGTTCGGTGACGCCTTCGAGCGGCGTACCGGACAAGTCGAGCCCGCCGGATACGGACCGGACGAGCGGGCCCAGTAGGGGTGCCGCGAGCAAAGCGTCGATGGTGTCGAGCAGCGCCGAGTTGTACGGGGTGATGTTCAAGACCACGGGATAGCGGGCCGCCACCACCCGGCCGTCGTCGTCTGCGGGGGACACCACGATCGCTCGCAGAACAGTTCCGTCGGCCAGCGTGATGGAGACCGACCTATCGATGTCTACACGCGGGAATGTCGGCGTCGCCGCCACCAACTCGGCCCATTCGCGACCGTCCTCACCACCGGTGGGATCACGGGGTGACGAGCGAAAGGCGACCGGCTGTGGTTGCACGAGTGCATGAGCTGGTCGTGAGGTCATGAGAAAAGAGTCAACATCATGGCTGACCGGAGCGGTACACAACCCGCCATTACCGGGACACCGACAATGGACGTCGCCGCCCATCGTCGGATCTCCCAGTCGCCGCCGTCGATGGCTCGGAGGCTACTTTCCGCCCTCGGGCGTGCCCTCGCTGTCGCTGAAGAATGCCCATTCTCCGTCGTGTTCCACTTCGAGGCGCCAGCCCAGCTCGGCGTCGTCCGACTTGCTCTCCTTGAACCAGGCGTGGGCGTCGGTGGAGTTCTCGATGTCCTTGGTAGCGACAACGGATCCGGTGGGGTCGAGTACGCGATAATTGGCCATGCCCCACGTATTCCCGCGGGCCCGCCGTTCCAATCTTCCGCATCGTTTTGGAGGTCGGGCCGGCCCCGGGGTAACCTACTGACCGGAGTTCACCTCGTGTGGGTTCCACCCGATCTGTTCCACCCAAGACCGTTGGTCATCGCCGCCTCTCACGAGTCGGCGATTGAAGGTCCGGCCGAGCCGGCGACCCACGCAGGAGGACCGAGGTTAGGGAAAAGCGCAGGCATGCTTCCCGGAGCATGTTGCCGCCGTTCTCTCACGCCCCGTGTGCCCTGCACCGGGGCGTTTCGTCTTTTCCGGACCAGGCCGACTCGAAGTAACGAGAGGAGGCGAAGTATGGCAAAGGCAGAGAAGGTATCCGCAGTCGCGGAGATTTCCGAGCAGTTCAAGGGTGCCACGGCGGCCGTCGTCACGGAATACCGTGGCTTGTCGGTCACCCGTCTGACGGAGCTCCGTCGGGCCCTCGGTGCCGGAGCTACGTACTCCGTCGCCAAGAACACCCTGGTCAAGCGAGCCGCAGCCGATGCGGGCATCGAAGGCCTCGACGACTTGTTCGTCGGTCCGACCGCCATTGCATTCATCGATGGTGAGCCGGTCGACGCAGCCAAGGCGATCAAGCAGTTCGCCAAGGACAACAAGGCGCTCGTCATCAAGGGCGGCTACATGGACGGCCGCGCGCTGTCCGTGGACGAGGTCAACAGGATCGCGGATCTCGAATCCCGCGAAATCCTGCTGGCCAAGCTGGCCGGTGCGATGAAGGGCAACCTGGCAAAGGCCGCAGGCCTGTTCAACGCTCCCGCATCGCAGGTCGCACGCCTCGCGGCCGCTCTGCAGGAGAAGAAGGCCGCAGAAGAAGGCGCATCGGCGCCCGAGGCTGCAGCCGAATAGCTGATCCGCAAGGACTGCACCACCATCACTCGCGAAACCCTGTCCCCGGATCGGCGACAAGGACTTACAAGGAAGGACCGCCCATCATGGCGAAGCTCAGCACCGAAGAATTGCTCGACCAGTTCAAGGAGCTCACCCTCCTCGAGCTCTCCGAGTTCGTGAAGGCATTCGAAGAGACCTTCGAGGTCACCGCAGCTGCCCCCGTCGCCGTCGCTGCCGCCGGTGGAGCTGCTGCTCCCGCCGAGGCTGCCGAGGAGCAGGACGAGTTCGACGTCGTCCTCGAGGGCGCCGGCGACAAGAAGATCCAGGTCATCAAGGTCGTCCGTGAGGTCGTCTCCGGCCTGGGCCTGAAGGAAGCCAAGGACCTCGTCGAGAGTGCTCCGAAGGCCATCCTGGAGAAGGTGGACAAGGCTGCCGCCGACGCCGCCAAGGAGAAGCTCGAAGCTGCCGGCGCGAAGATCTCCATCAAGTGATCTAGCCCCACCGCTGACAAGCGGCCGCACCCCCGGGGGGTGCGGCCGCTTTTCTCGTTCAACCCCACCCCGTACCTACTGAAGGGCACCTTCAGT
>JBASAM010000116.1:0-5644 GCA_049650605.1 Rhodococcus sp. (in: high G+C Gram-positive bacteria)
GCGCGGACCTGGTCCGCGCGGGCGCATTCGCGGCCGGCGACCTCGGCCCGGCCCAGACTCGAATTCTGCTGTGCGTCTTGATCGCAGCCGGTTCCACATCGGTTACCGACGAGTTCGCCCGCGTCACTGCTCGATGACCGTGGATGCAGGCGTAGCATCGTCGAAGTGCCCGTACTCCTGACCTCGCGTCGCTACGTCGACCTACGTCTGCAGGCCAGCGCCATCTGTCGATAGTCCGTCCTCACACCCACGACGACCATCGCAGAATCCCCGTTTTCGGAAGGCACACCCATGTCCTCACCCAGCGCTGCCCACCATCGCAGATTTGCGCACCGACTCACCTCGTTCGGACCCCAGATCGTCGCCGGTTTGGTCCTCGGCGTCGTCATCGGACTTGTCGCCAGATCGATGCCCGACGCCGCCGACGGAAATCCCAATTGGTTGGTCGAGACGGTCTCCACCATCGGTTCGAGTTACGTCAAGCTTCTCACCGTCGCTGTCGTCCCGCTGGTGTTCACCGCCATCGTCAGTTCCATCGCCAACCTTCGTGCCGTCACGAACGCCGCTCGTCTCGCCGGGCAGACATTGCTGTGGTTCGCTATCACTGCGTTCGTCGCCGTGATCGTCGGCATCGTGATCGGGCTTGTCGCACAACCGGGTTCGCGCACGGGGGTTACCGCCGCTCAGGAGAGCGCGCCCTCGAACTCCGGGTCGTGGTGGTCGTTCCTCACTGGATTGGTGCCGAGCAACTTTCTCGCGCTGGGCGCCCGGACCAGTGACACCGACGGCGCGCTGAGCACCACCTTGAACTTCAACATTCTGCAGCTGCTCGTGGTCGCCGCGGCCATTGGAATCGCCGCACTGAAGGTGGGCAAGGCCGCGGAACCGTTCCTCGCGTTCAACGCGTCATTGCTCGCGATCGTGCAGAAGGTTCTGTGGTGGATCATTCGCCTCGCCCCCATCGGCACCGCGGCATTGATCGCCAACGCCGTCGCCACCTACGGTTGGGACGCCATCGGCTCGCTCGGCGTCTTCACCGTCGCCGTCTACATCGGTCTCGCGGTCGTTTTCCTCGTTGTCTACCCCCTCATCGTTCGCGCGCACGGCCTTTCGGTGCGCAGCTTCTACTCCGGGGTATGGCCGGCGACGCAGCTCGGCTTCGTCTCACGATCGTCCATCGGCACCCTTCCGCTCACCCAGCGCGTCACCGAGCGCAATCTGGGCGTGCCGCGTGAGTACGCGTCGTTCGCGGTTCCGCTCGGTGCGACCACCAAGATGGACGGGTGCGCCGCGATCTACCCGGCGATCGCGGCGATCTTCGTCGCCCAGTTCTACGGCGTGAACCTGTCACTCACCGACTACCTGCTCATCGTCGTGGTCTCCGTCGTCGGATCGGCCGCCACGGCGGGCACCACGGGCGCCACCGTGATGCTGACGTTGACTCTGTCCACTCTGGGGTTGCCACTCGCCGGCGTCGGCTTGCTGCTGGCCGTGGAACCGATCGTCGACATGGGCCGCACGGCCGTCAACGTCACCGGCCAGGCACTGGTCCCGACGATCGTCGCCAAGCGCGAAGGCATCCTGGACCGGGAGCGATACGACGCCCCGAGAAACGGTGACCCGTTCGTCGACGACGTCGAACTGGTCAGGTGAGCGGCGAACTACAACACTTGACCGCGGAGGAATCCGGCGATCAGGACCATCAGCCCGCCTATTTCGGTGGCCGCCAACGCGTACATGAACGCGTGGGTGCCCGGCACCGGGTGGACGAACTGATTGTCGGTGTCGCGCAGGATTCCGTGCACGACGTAGCTGACGATGGCGGCGACGAAGAAGAACACCACGGCACCCGACGCGATCAGGTTCACCACCGTCGACCACGCGCTGAACTGAACCAAAGCCGCCAGCACCAGAGTCGCGAAGGAATACATCAGCGCTGCGCGGTGCGCGATGTCGACATACGGATGGGCCTGCCCGTTCTCGGACGTCGCCATCTGACGGAACTTCCACACGCCGAGGATCAGGGCGGCCAACAGGATCAGACCGGACGCGAGAATCACGAGCGCGGTGTCGAAGTCCAGGGCTGTCGAGCTGCGGTGAGTCACGCGAGCATTGCACCACGGTGAGGCAGAATCACCGTCATGCGTTCCGTGCCCGTCATACACAGTGCAGTCGAGGAGTACCGCACTCGCTACGACCACTTTCTCGCGGCGACGTCGGCACTGTCCGCGGCGGTCGAGAAGTTCGTCTCCGACGCCGACATCGACGTCGACGCCGTGGAGGCCCGGACGAAGTCGGTGGAATCCGCAGCGGGCAAGTTCGCTCGGCTGCGCGCAGACGGTTCGCTGGAGTTCACCGATCCGCTGACCGAGGTCACGGACCTGGTGGGAATTCGGGTGATCACGTACCTCACCTCCGACATCGATCGGGTGGTCGACGCTATCGCCGACAAGTTCGTACTGCTCAAGACCATCGACAAGTCGAGCCTGGCGCAGGAATCCGGTGTGTTCGGCTACGCCGGCAAGCATCTGATCATGGCCGCCGACGGTGACCGCGTGCCCGACGGCTGTCAGGGATTCGTGGGGCTGGGCTTCGAAGTGCAGATCCGCACGGTGCTGCAGCACGCGTGGGCGGAGATCGAGCACGACATCCGCTTCAAGAACTCCCGCACACAGGGCTCACCCACCATCGACCGCGCGTTCACCCTGGCTGCCGGTCTCATCGAGCTCGCCGACGCCCAGTTCGAACTCGCCGACCGCCACCACACCGAGAAGATCGCCGAGCTCCGCGCCGCAGACCGCGCGCGCGGGATGGACCTCGAGCTCACCGCAGATCAGTTGCGGACCGTCGTCACGGATCTGCTTCCCGACTACACCCCCAGCAAGAGTGGTCACTACGAGTGGCTGCTGACACTGGTCAACGCCAACGGCATCACCACCGGCGCCGAGCTGGAGGAAGCACTGAACCCGGGCCGCGTCGACTTCGTCACGGTTGCCATGGATTACCAGTACCGGCCGGGGCAGGTCCGCATGGTCGACGACCTGCTGCTCGACCGATTCGGCGAGGCTCACATCGCCCGCACCTCGTCACTCACCACCGAACGTGATCGCCCCGGGAAGCTGCGCTACCGACTGAGCAAGCTTCAGGCGCAGTCGACCTGACGGAACGCAGGCGGGTGCGCAGTCGACGCGCGACCGCCTGACGGGTCACCGCGCTTCCAGCACGCTCTTCACCACGTTCAGATCTCTCTCGACCGCCGCGCAATCCCGAGCGAACTCCTCGTCGGTCATGCTCAGCTGCCGCACCGTGAACAGCACTTCTGCACCGTCGGGGTGGGCGAGTACGCGCAGCGGGTTGTGCACCACCGTGCCGTCGGGCAGCGTGACATCGTGGTCCAGCACTCCGAGCTCGTTGCGCAAGGTGAACCGGACCCGGACAGTGCCCATCGGCGAGTCGGCCAGCAGGTCCTCACCGTCGCGCGTGAATCCCGACGCGAGGCCGCCGGCCCAGGACGTCAGATTGTCGACGTCGGCCATGTACTCGTAGACGGCCTTCGGCGCCGCCTGGATCACCACACCGAGGTGTCGACTCGTCATCCGGCGAGCCTAGTGCCGATCTGTCCAGACCGTGCGGCGCTTCCGCGACGTTTCGGCACTGCGCACGCCCACGCCCGACCGGGCACACTGAGGTGACCACACCCCACCTGTTTAGGAGCCACACCGTGCCCTCAATCGACCGGGACGTCGCCATCGTCGGAGCCGGGCCATCGGGCCTCGCTGCCGCCACCGCCCTGCGGAAGGCGGGCCTCACCGTCGCCGTTCTCGAGGCGCGCGACCGCGTGGGTGGACGCACGTGGACCAAGGAGGTCGACGGCGCGGTGCTCGAGGTGGGTGGCCAGTGGGTGTCACCGGACCAGACGGCGTTGATCGAGTTGCTCGAAGAATTCGGTTTGGAGACGTTCGACCGGTACCGCGAGGGCGAGTCCGTGTACGTCGACACCACCGGCGTCGCGACGCGCTACACCGGCGAGAACTTTCCCGTCGCGGAGTCCACCGTGAAGGAAATCGACCGTCTCATCGAGATGCTCGACAAGCTCGCCGCCGCCATCGGGCCCGAGGAGCCGTGGGCGCACCCGCAGGCACGCGAACTCGACACGGTGTCGTTCGAGGGGTGGCTCGCGCAGCAGTCCGACGACGCCGAGGCCACCGCGAACATCGGCATGTTCATCGCGGGCGGCATGCTCACCAAGCCCGCCCATGCGTTCTCCGCGTTGCAAGCCGTGCTCATGGCCGCGTCGGCCGGCTCGTTCTCCAATCTCGTCGACGACGGATTCATCCTCGACAAGCGCGTCGTCAAGGGAATGCAGCAGGTGTCGGTGTCGATGGCGGAGCGCCTCGGTGACGACGTGCACCTGAACGCCCCGGTGCGCACCATCCGCTGGACCGACGACGGGGTAACCGTTCTCGCGGACGGCGATCTCGAGGTGACGGCACGCCGCGTGATCGTCGCGGTGCCGCCCAACCTGTACACGCGCATCTCCTACGACCCGCCGCTGCCGCGCCAACAGCACCAGATGCATCAGCACCAGTCACTGGGTCTGGTCATCAAGGTCCACGCCGTCTACGACACACCGTTCTGGCGCGCGGACGGCCTGTCCGGCACCGGCTTCGGCGCAACCCAGATCGCCCAAGAGGTGTACGACAACACCAACCACCAGGACTCCCGCGGAACCCTCGTCGCGTTCGTGTCGGACGAGAAGGCGGACGCGATGTTCGAACTCGACGCCGACGAGCGCAAGCGCACGATCCTCGAATCGCTCGCCGCGTACCTCGGGCCGAAGGCTCTCGAGCCGGTCGTCTACTACGAGTCCGACTGGGGCACCGAGGAATGGACGCGGGGGGCGTACGCGGCGAGCTTCGACCTCGGTGGACTCCATCGATACGGCCGCGACAGCCGCACCCCGGTGGGACCGATCCACTTCTCGTGCTCCGATATCGCTGCGGAGGGTTACCAGCACGTCGACGGCGCCGTTCGCATGGGGCACCGCACCGCCGAGGTCATCGCGAGCGCGCTGCGCGGCTGACCGTCAGGTCCCGCGTGCGATGAGGGCAAGCAACAGCTCGGCGCGCACGCGGGCATTGTCGAGAGAGCACGGCACCGTCTCTTCGATGCGAGAGACCCTGCTGCGCAGCGTATGTCGATGCACGCCGAGCGCAGACGCCGCCGACTCCCAGTGTCCGTTGGCCTCGAGAAAAGCACGTAGCGATGCCACGAGGTCGGTTCCGTTGGCGGCGTCGTACTTCTCGAGTGGCGCAATCGTCGCGTCGCCGACGGTGGTCAACGCTTCCCGCGTCGATGCGTGCGCCAACAGGACCCCGCCCACCAGTGAGCCGAACTCCACCGGATCGGCACCGGCCGCAGCGGACGACGCCGCCAACCGGCTCTCCCGAACCGACTGCGCAAGGTGTGAAACCGGATGCGGAGCACCCATTCCCACCCGCAGGCGCCGACGCTCCGAGATGTCCAGCCCGGCGAGCGTGGATGCCGCGAATGCCGAGTCGTCGGTTCCACGCACCACCAGCGTCACCCGCGCCGACCACCGGCGCGCGAACAGCTGACGACCCGCCGCGGCGCTGTGCGTCGC
>JBASAM010000117.1:0-3850 GCA_049650605.1 Rhodococcus sp. (in: high G+C Gram-positive bacteria)
GCACCGAGCAGTGCGGTCGCGTCGACCAGACCGGCGAAGACGCCGCCCAGGGCCAGTCCCAGGTCACCTGCGACGGCGCCGCCGGCGAGAAGTGCGCCCGAGAGCGCGGTAGCGAGGGTGGCACCGAGGTTCGCACCCAGCAGCGCGGTGAGATCGGCGCCCAGCAGGCCACCGGCTCCGAGGAGCGCCTCAAGCGAACCGCCGAGGGTGGCGAGCACACCGGCACCCAGGTCGAGAGCACCGTCGGCGTCCAGCAATCCGGTGACGTCCAGCAGACCGCCGAGACCCAGCGCACCGTCGAAGATGGTGGCCAATGCCGCACCCAGGTCGACACCACCGCCGAGCAATCCGAGGAACTGAGCTCCGAGATCGGCGCTCAGCAGTCCGCCCAGCACTGCGCCGACAGCGGCGCCGAGGGTTCCGACGACGGCGCCGCCGGCGACCAGAACGCCGCTGAGTGCGGCAGAGAGGGTGGCGCCGAGGGTGGCGGCCACGTCTGCACCGCCGGCCAGCATGGCGGCCAGGTCGAGGTTTCCGGTCAGGCCGAGGACGCCGTCGAGTGCGGCGCCGAGCTGAGCGGTGAGGCCGCCGCCCAGTCCGAGCGCCCCGGTCAGCGCTGCGGCGAGGGTTCCGCCGACGCCGAGCAGTGCGTCCAGATCGAGCGCGCCGGAGGCGCCGACGACGGCACCGAGAAGCGTTCCGAGGGATGCACCGAATTCGCCGGCGAGGTCGCCGCCAGCGGCAAGCGCCGCAGCGAGGGACGTCGACAGTGCTGCGGTGAGGTCGCCCGTGAGGGCTGCGACGACGGTCGGGTCGAGGATGGCGGTCAGGGTTGCGCCGAGACCACCTGCGACATCGACGAGGGCACCGAAACCGGCGCCGAGTGCAGCCGTGACATCGGTTGTGGCGCCCAGTACGCCGCCGAGGGTGGCGCCGAGGGAACCGGCGACGTCGAGTCCGGAGGTGAGGGCTGCGGCCAAGTCGGCGCCGATGGTTCCGCCTGTCGTGACGGCTGCGCCGAGGACGCCGCCGAGGGTGGCGCCGAGGTTCGCGCCGAGCACGCCGCCGACCGACAGCGCATTGGACAGCACGCCCGACAAGCCGACGACGCCGTCCAGATCGAGGCCACCGGCTACGGACAGGATGGCGTCGAGTGCGGCGGCGAGCTGTGCGCCGAGTCCGGCAGACACGCCCAGGGCGGCGGTGAGTGCGCCGGCAATGGTAGCGCCGAGCTCTGCCATGACGTCCAGGTCGAGGAGGTCCAGGTCGAGCAGTCCGCCCAGGGAGAGCGCGGCGTCGAGCGCACCACCCAGCGCAGCACCGAACTGGGCGGCGAGGTCGCCGCCCAGGGACAGTCCGTTGGCGAGCACGAGCGAGAGCACCGTGGTGAGCTGGCCGGCCACGTCGAGGTCCCCGAGGTCGATCAGGCTGAGATCGAGCCCGCCCAGGTCAAGCCCGCCCAGCAAGTCGAGGTCGCCCAGGTCGAGCGACGCCAGGTTCAGATTGCTCAGGTCCAGATTTCCCAGGCTCAGGTTGCCGATGTTGCTGAGATTTCCGATATTGCCGATGCTTCCGATGGCGAGCCCGCCGCCGATGAGAGTCGGGCTGAAGTTCAGGCCACCCAGGTTGAAGCCGCCGTAGTTGAAGCCACCGAAGTTGTTGTTGCTGAAGTTTCCGCCATTGTTGTTTCCGATGTTGCTGATGCCACCGTTGTTGATGCTGCCGAACGTGACGTTGTTTCCGCCGAAGGTGACGTTGTTTCCGCCGAATACCGTGCTGTTGTCGACGCTGTAGCTGTTGCCGGCGTTGACGATGGATGCGAGGCGAGATCCACCTGCGAACAATCCCGACTCCGCGACCATCGGCGCCACGGCGACGATGTCGGAGTGGCACACGTCGGGGAGCCCGGCCGCGTCCAGCGAGGCCTGGGGGTTGACGCAGTATGCCGCAGCGGCCTTGTCGTCGCGAAGAAGGCTGAGGATGAAGTCGAGTACGGCGTTGGTGGCCATCTGAATCTCCTGATGTTGGTTCGGGGCAGCCGGTAGGCATCGTGAGCCGAAGGTCGCGGCTCGTTGATGTCGAAACTATGGCGAGCAGTGACATATCCCAACGGGGCAGAACCCCCTTTCTGAACCCCGGGGCTAGCACTGGGACTTTTAGGGGGGACTAGGGGGCATAGGGGGTTCTCCCGCCTTAGAGTTGTGACAAGTAACGGATCGACGGAACGGCGCGACATTGTCCGTGGGAGGGCTACGCGCGAGAGAACAACGGCGGGCCGATCCACCGACTGGTAGCGAACGCACGGAAACGGAGCCTCACGTCATGGCAGCAGGTCTGGGAATCGATGTCGGTGGCAGTAGCTCTACTGCGGTCTCGATCGACGGGCCCGGGCGGCTCGAGGATGCGACGACGATCGTGCGGGCCACAGCGTTGTCCGTCGCCGACGATCGCGAGTCCGCACTGGCTGCGCCGGGCACCGTGGACGGGGCACTACTGACCGGATACGCCGGACGAGTGGGCGACCCCGTCGCGTTGGTGACCGACGACGGGCGCAGCTACACCGGTGACGAGCTGTACGCGACGACGCTGGAATGCCTGGTCCGCGAAGCACGAGCGGCCGGCGCCGCCGAGGACACCGCGATAGTGGTCACGTACCCGACCATGTGGGCCGACTACACGGTCGATCGGCTCCGCAACGCCGCAGCTCGGCACGGGCTGACCGACCTGACGTTCGTTCCGGACGCACTGGCCGCGACGGCGTGGTTGCAGCAGAGTGCGGACGCGGCGGGCGACGGCATCGTCGTGGTCGTGGACCTCGGCGCGAGTGCGTTGAACGTCTCCGTCGTGCGCACCGGAGCCGAATCCGCCGTTCTGGGGCGCGGTGCCGGCTCCGAGGACGTCAGCGGCACCCAGATCGATCAGATCCTTCTGGCGCACGTCCTCGACACCGTCGACACGGACTCCCTCGACCCGTTCGAACCCGCGACCGTCGAGGCTCTGACCGCGCTCCGCGCTCGATGCGCCTCTGCAAAAGAAGCTTTGTCCGCCGACACCGAGACCGTCGTTCCGGTGTCCCTTCCCGGTATCGACACGGACGTTCGCCTGGTCCGGTCCGAGGTCGAGGAACTTCTTCGCGAGACGTTCGAGGACGTCGATCGCGTGGTGGGTGACGCCATTCGCGCAGCCGGCGTCGAGGCCGACGATGTCGATCGCGTACTCCTGGTCGGCGGCGGAAGCAGCATCCCGATGCTGACCGAGACCCTGTCGTCGTCTCTCCGCAAGCCCGTGACGGTAGGCGACAGTCCGGCAACGACGTCGGCCATCGGAGCCGCGCTTCTCGCCGCCGACGTGGCGTCCGCGTCGTCCGAACTCGACCGCGCGGGTGCAGTCGCAGTTGCCTCGGGTGTGGCCGGTCACGACACCGATGCCGACGACACCGATCTTCTCCCTCTGGTGTCCGAACGCCCTGCCGCAGCGCGAACCGGTACCCCCGCACCGGCGTCATCGTCGCCGCGGTCCGCCCACCGCAAGAGCGGTTCGTCGCGCAAGCGCCTTGCCGTCATCGGCGGTGTGGCCGTCGCGGTCGTCCTGCTCGCCGCGGGTGGACTGTCCGTCGGAACCGGCTTGGTCGGTGGCTCGTCGGACGAGTCGACCCCGGCAGGGACCAGTGCTGTCGAGACTGCAGCAGTCGACGGGTCGGTCAGCGCGACACCGTCCGCGACGTCCGGTAGTACCGCACCCGGCGCCACGACGTCGGCCGCTGTTCCCGGCGCGCCCGGTGCAGCGGTGCCGGGTGCCACCGCCCCCGGCGGAACAGCACCCGGTGCCACTGCACCCGGCGGAGCAGCAC
>JBASAM010000118.1:0-113949 GCA_049650605.1 Rhodococcus sp. (in: high G+C Gram-positive bacteria)
ACCCGGAAGCTAAGCCCTCCAGCGCCGATGGTACTGCACCCGACAGGGTGTGGGAGAGTAGGACACCGCCGAACACCACCTCCAGCAGCGGCCCCCCGACCACCAGGTCAGGGGGCTGCTCTGCGTTTCAGCTAGTTGTGAATCCAACTGCCTCCAGAGCGGACGCGACTACCTTGTCCACCCCGTCGACATCGGGGACGCCGGCACCGTGCTCGTCGGATTCGAGTTCTTCCAGAGTCTCGAATTGCGACCGCAGCAGAGACGGCGGCATGAAGTGTTTCCGGTTGGACATCCGATCCAAAAGCGTGTCGTAATCCGATTCGAGATGAACGAAGAACAGATCCGCAGATCCCTGGCGTAGCCAGTCGCGATAGAGGCGTTTGAGTGACGAGCACGCAGTCACCGAGGACTCCCCCCGCGCGGCGACCGCTCCGATCTGCTTCGCGACCTCCTTCAACCACGGTCTGCGATCGTCATCCGTGAGCGGTTCGCCCGCCGACATCTTCTCGATGTTGGCTTTGGGGTGGAAGGTGTCCCCCTCGACGAACGTGCTCCCCAGCTTGTCCGCGAGGGCGCTGCCCACCGTCGTCTTACCCGTTCCCGACACACCCATCACGATGATGTGTCGCGGAACGTCATGTTCTGGAACATCGCTGTTCGTGGTGGGCAATCAGAACACCACCCAGAGCAGGGATGCCAGGGCGAATACCGCGAGGCCCAATGTTGTCTCCATAACCGTCCAAGTCTTCAATGTCGTCTTCTCGTCCATCCCGAAGAACCGGCTCACCAGCCAGAAGCCCGAGTCGTTCACGTGCGAAAGCACGGTGGCACCTGCCGCAATGGCGAACACCAACAGCGCAATCTTGAAGTTATCCAACCCGACCTCTGCAACTTGTGCGGACACCAGGCCGGCGGTTGTCGTCAGAGCGACGGTCGCGCTTCCCTGGGCGACGCGTAGGGCTGCCGCGATGAGGAACGCCTGCAGGATCAGTGAAAAACCGAGGTCCGACAGCGACTCGGTGATCGATGCTCCGATGCCGCTCGCCCGCAACACGCCACCGAACATGCCGCCGGCGCCGGTGATCAGGATGATCGCGCAGATCGGCCCCAACGCGTCGTCCATCATGTCGCGGGACTTGGTCATCGAGAATCGGCCCGGAGAGAGCACCACCAACGCCAGGAGAACGGTCAACAACAAGGCGACCGGGGTCTGTCCGATGAGGATGAGGGCGTCGGCCCACCCCGCGTCCTCGGCGATCACGCCCGCCGTCTGGAGAGTGGAGACGCCGGTGTTGAGGCAAATAAGGATGAGGGGGAACAAGAGAAGACCGAGCACGGCAATGAATCGCGGCGGCGTCACCGGTTCTGCGTCCTCGTCGGAGTCGCCTCCGAACAGTGCTGCGGGAGTGGTCACGATGCGGCGCCCCAGACGGGTACCCACGAGGTAAGCACCGAAGAACCATGCAACGACGGCGATGGGTAGCCCGATGACGAGGGTCAGCCCGATGTCTCCACCCATGAGGTCGGTGGCTGCTACGGGGCCGGGGTGCGGCGGGACGATCGCGTGCATCGCGGCGAAGGCACCGGCCGTCGGCAGTGCGTACAGCAGGATCGATCCGCCGAAACGACGTGCGACGGAGAAGATGATCGGCAGGAAGATGACCAGGCCGGCGTCGAAGAAGATCGGGAAGCCGAAAATCAATGCGGCGACACCGAGCGCCAGCGGCGCGCGCTTCTCGCCGAATCCGGCGATCAGGGTGTCCGCCAACACCTGAGCTCCGCCGGATTTCTCGAGCAGCCGTCCCAGCATCACGCCGAGCGCAACCAGCAAGGCGACGCTGCCCAAGGTGCCGCCGAAGCCCGCCAGCAGCGTGCTGGGAACGTCGGCGACGGGAATGCCTGCCGCGACCGCAGTGACGACGCTGATCAGGACCAGCGCCACGAACGCGTGAAGTTTGACCTTCATGATGAGAAACAGCAGAACGGCGACCGCGATCACCGCGACCGACAGGAGATAAGCGGTGCTGTGCACCGGTTCCATGATGTCCACGGGTGTGCACCTTCCGTCGAAATTTGCCCCTTGCCGACCCTAGCTATGCCCAAGCGGCGGTTTGCATCACACGAGACGCACCGTGTCCCAATCGTCACGTTCGGGTTGGCGTCACCTCCGCGTGACCCGACCTTCGTCCCACACCGGGTGATCGGATTCGTACACCACGCCGTCGGCACCGAAGACGAGGAACCTGTCGAAACTCGTCGCGAACCATCGGTCGTGGGTGACGGTCACGACCGTTCCGTCGAAGGCGACGATCGCCTCTTGCAGGGAGTCGGCCGACTCGAGGTCGAGGTTGTCGGTGGGCTCGTCGAGAAGCAGCATCGTCGCGCCGGACAGCTCGAGCAGGAGGATCTGTAGACGAGCCTGTTGACCACCGGACAAATCGTCGTACCTCTGTTCGGCCTGACGCGACAAGCCGTATCGGTCCAGTGCACGTGACGCGGCATCCCGGCCCATTCCCTGGCGGTGGGAGGTGCCGCTGTGCAGGATGTCGAGCAAGGTCGATCCCTCGAGGTCCGGGCGGGTGTGGGTCTGCGCGAACAGCCCGGGTCGCACCCGAGCGCCGAGTGTCGCGGTTCCGCGGTGAGGAACCGGTTCGAGGTCCAGCTCGCGCACGGGGAGGTGCTCGGTATCGGGGTCTGTTCCGCCAGCGGCGAGCAGTCTGAGGAAGTGCGACTTTCCGGATCCGTTGGAGCCCAGTACCGCAACCCGATCCCCGTACCAGATCTCGGTGTCGAAGGGTCGCATCAGCCCTGTCAGTTCGAGGTCCGAACACACCACGGCGCGCTTCGCCGTACGTCCCCCGGTCAACCGCACGGCGACTTTCTGGCGCAACGGAACGGCTTCGGGCGGACCTGCTTCCTCGAACTTGGCCAAGCGGGTCTGCGCCGCGTGGTACCTCGACGCCACACCGTCGTTGAACTTCGACTTCTCGCGAAGCCTGAGCACCAGGGCGCGGAGTTTCACGCGCTCCTCGTCCCATCGCGCTCGTAGTTCGTCCAGTCGGGCGTTGCGTTTCTCGCGTGCCTCGGCGTACGTGGCAAAACCGTCGCCGTGCACCCACGCGGTGGCGCCGCTGGCACCGGGCTCGAGTGTCACGATCCGATCTGCGGCCCTGGCCAGCAACTCTCGGTCGTGGCTGATGAACAGCACCGACTTCTCCGATGCCGCGATGGTGCGCTCGAGCCACCGTTTCCCGGGGACGTCGAGGTAGTTGTCCGGTTCGTCGAGCAGCAGCAGGTGGTCGGTGCCGGCGAACAGCGCCTCGAGCACCAATCGCTTCTGCTCACCGCCGCTCAGTGTGGAGGCGGCGCGCCACTTCGCGCGATCGAAGGACATGCCCATTGCCGCCATCGTGACTTCGTCCCAGAACGGCTCGAGGTCGTATCCGCCAACATCACCCCAGTCCGCCAAGGCCTGCGCGTAGGCCATCTGGGTCGCCTCGTCGTCGCGCTCGATCATGGCGTTCTCGGAGTCGTCGAGTACTCGCGCGGATCGCCGCACCGGCTCGGGGCAGACCGACAACAACAGGTCGCGGACAGTGGACCGGTCGCGGACCTGCCCGACGAACTGACGCATCACCCCGAGGGTTCCCGATCTGCCCACGGCACCTTCGTCGGGAGCGATGTCGCCCGCCACGATGCGTGTGATGGTGGTCTTGCCCGTTCCGTTCGGACCGATCAGGGCAGCCTTCGCTCCGTCGCCCACCCGAAACGACACTCCGTTCAACAATTGGCGCCCGTCGGGAAGGAAGTAATCGACATCGGACAGTTCGAGATGGGGCACGGAACATCACAGTACGGAGCATGCGGCAAACTTGACCGATGCAGCACACACAGCGGCCCCGTCCGAGGCTCGTCGCTTCCGACGTCGACGGAACCCTGATCGATCACGACGAACGAGTGAGCGAGCGAACTCGAGCTGCCATTCACAAGGTTGTCGCGGCCGGGGATGTCTTCGTGTTGTCCACAGGCCGCCCGCCACGGTGGATCGGCCCCATCGTCGAGCAGTTGGGCCTGGCTCCGATGGCGGTGTGCGCCAACGGGGCGGTGATCTACGACAGTGAGTCCGACCGTGTCGTATCCGCGCGAACCCTGGGCGTTTCCGATCTCGCCGAGTTGGCGGCACTTGCCGAAGCAGCTCTTCCTGGCTGCGGGATGGCTGTCGAACGCGTGGGGCGTAGTGCGCACGACACGGCGACACCGCAGTTCGTCAGTTCTCCGGGGTACGAACACGCGTGGCTCAACCCCGACAACACGGAGACATCGGCGGCGGACATGTTGTCCTCACCGGCCGTGAAGCTGCTGGTCCGCATGTCGTCGATGAAGAGTGGAGACATGGCCTCGGCGCTGGGGCCCAGCGTCGAGCATCTTGCCGACGTCACGTTCTCCACCGACAACGGATTGATCGAACTCAGCCCGCTCGGGGTGTCGAAGGCGTCCGGACTGCTGGAGGTGGCGGGGAGCTTGGGTTTCGATGCTTCCGAGATCGTGGCGTTCGGAGACATGCCCAACGACGTGCCGATGCTCGCGATGGTCGGCCACGGCGTCGCAATGGCGAATGCTCACCCCGATGCGATCGCCGTGGCCGACGAGGTCACCGCGAGCAACGTCGACGACGGCGTTGCCCGGGTGCTCGAACGCTGGTGGACCTGACCTTATCTAGCCGACCGGTGCTGCTTCCGGAGCGGGGATGGGAGTGAGCGCCTCTGGATTGGGTGCGCCGGCATCGATCTCCGAGGTGTAGGTGTCGACGAAGGTCTTCACGACGGTCGTGACGATCCCCGTGACCTCGCTGAAGATCAGCGAACCGTTCTCGAAGTCGGTCTGCCGCCCGCCGGGAATGGCGTACTCGTCGGTGAGCGGCAATCCGAGCGTGCCCGAACCCGAGCCCATCGCGGCAAACTGCTTGAAGATCTCGCCGATCACCGAGACCACCTGACCGGTGGGCGTGGTGTAGATCGAACCGTTGGCGAAATCGGCTCGCGTCTGGCCCTGCGCTGCGGGCAACAACCCGGTCAGTGCGGCTCCCAGCGGTCCCGATTCGGCACCTTCGGCTGCGTACTTCTGCACGATCGGGTTCTGCACACCCAGCGCGAGCAACTCGGATACCAAACCGGTGAGCGTGGAACCGGCGGACGGCGAGGCCGCGTCGACACTCGGCGGCGCGGCGAGTCCGCCGACGGCGCCGGGATCATCGGAGGTCGGCAGATCCGTCGCCGAAGTCTCGGGGTCGATCGGGGTCTCGGGTGCCGCCGGTGCCGGCGCGCCCCCGAGGTTGGCCTTGGCGATCGACCTGATCTCGTCCAGCCTGGCGTAGGCGGCATCGCCGGGGCATTCGGTGAGACCCACGTCGCGGTGCGCGAAGATCACGGGAAGATCGATGGACCTGCCCTGGGGAACGAAGGTGTACTGCGTTCCCTCCGAAATCATCGTGGTGGTGCCTTCGGGATCGAGACCGGCCTTGCCCAAGCGCCACCCGAGGAACTCTCCGGCGGACTGCAGGGACTGTTCCGTCGGCTGATCGTTGCTGTAGTCGCCCATCAGCGCCAAGCCGACGGTGTTCTCGTTGAATCCACCGGCGTGCGCGCCTTCGACGTTGCGGTCCAGTCCACCCGCACGGCCCTCGAAGATCTGGCCGAACTTGTCCACCAGCACGTTGTAGCCGACGTCGCACCAGCCCAGAGTCCGTGCGTGGTACGCGTAGATGGCGCGGACGATGCCGGCGGACTCGTCCTTGGTGTAGTTGTTGCTGCCCGCGGTGTGGTGGACCGTGGCCCCACCGAGCGAGTCGTCGTACGTCGGCGAGCCGCATCGCTGGGACTCGTCGGCGCCCCACTGGGCCCGACTGATCACCGCGGGACCGGATCCGGCGAGCGGTGCCGCGATGTCACTCAGGGTGCTGTCGGCAGCGGAGGTGCCCGGCGTGATCAGCACGGCCGTGGCGTCGGTGAGGGCGTCCACCAGGCCGGTACCGGCAGGCTGTGCACGCAGAGGTCGCGACGACGATGCGGGTACGTAACCGAGGTCCGTCTGAGGCGCCGCTGCCGGTGCCGGTGTCGGTGCGGGTTCTGGAGCGACGGGCATCGCCGGATCCGCAGGGTTCACGGCCGCGGCCGCAGGGAAAGTGGGCGTGAGCAGGAACTGCACGCGCTTGGTCAGACCGACGAAGACCGGTTCGGTCCCGGGTGCGGTGGCGGGAATGTCGGAGTCCGCTCGGCCGGTGTCGACGGCGTCGGCGTCGTGCCAGGGCCCCCACGACCCGTCCTCGAGCTGCGCGCGCACTCTGGCGGTCGCGGCGCCGAGCTGGTCGGCGGTGAGCGCGACCATGCTGAAGGGGGCCTCCTGGGCTACCTCTTTGATGACGGCGCCCATGTCGGTGGAGACATCGGCCGGTGCCGGCGCAAGAGGCGCCGGCTCTGCGGCGGGGACCTCGAGATCGGTGATGCCAGGGATCGCCGGAATCTCGAAGGAATCGGGTATCGGGATGTCGCGCAGAGCGCCCAGATCGATGTCGGGCAGATCGAGTCCCGTGAGCTGTTTCAGCGGAATCACGATGCCGGGGGCGTTGGCGAGTGCCATTTTGACGATCTGCGTCGGAACGACAGTGGTGGATTCGTTGGCCGCGCGTACTCCGGGTGTGTTGTCCGCGATGGCGTACACCGCGACAGGACTCGTGACCGCAAGTGCGGCGACGACACCCAGAATCAGTGGTGGCTTCGGTCGACGGTGCAAGACGATTTCTCCCCTGGTAGGCGTTGCAGCGCGGTCCGCTCTCGCATGTGACAGATGTGACTCATGAGATAGATGGTGCGCAACAAGCGCCACAGTAGCCACAGAACGGTCAACCATCAACCTCTAGTAGAGGGTTCGGCCAGGTGTTCGAACGGATTCCCCCGCGCCTACTGAAGGGCACCTTCAGTCGATCTAGCCGACTGAAGGTGCCCTTCAGTCGTTGGGAGGTGGTGCCCTCGAGTCGGGTGGGATCAAGGAGTCGGTGGCCGACGTGGGCTGCGGGATGGGGGAAGTCGCGTCGGATACCCTGGTCACCCGTGACTGATACTTCGCGGGGCCGGTATGACCTGATCGTCGTGGGGTCGGGCTTCTACGGCCTCACGATCGCCGAGCGGACCGCCACGGAACTGGGGAAACGAGTACTGGTTCTGGATCGGCGCTCGCACATCGGCGGCAACGCCTACTCCGAGCCGGAGCCGCAGACCGGCATCGAGATCCACAAGTACGGCGCACACCTCTTCCACACCTCGAACGAGAAGGTTTGGGAGTACGTCACACGTTTCACCGACTTCACTGGTTATCAACACCGCGTGTTCGCACTGCACAAGGGCCAGGCCTACCAGTTTCCGATGGGGCTCGGCTTGGTCTCGCAGTTCTTCGGCCGCTACTTCACCCCGGCAGAGGCGCGCGCGCTGATCGAGGAGCAGTCCAGCGAGATCTCGGTCGACGACGCGTCGAACCTCGAGGAGAAGGCGATCGCACTGATCGGTCGCCCCCTGTACGAGGCGTTCGTCCGTGACTACACGGCCAAGCAGTGGCAGACCGATCCCAAGGATCTGCCCGCAGGCAACATCGCTCGCCTCCCCGTGCGCTACAGCTTCGACAACCGCTACTTCAACGACACCCATGAGGGTCTACCCGTCGACGGGTACACCGCGTGGCTGGAGAACATGGCGTCGAGCGATCTCATCGAGGTCCGCCTGAACACCGACTGGTTCGACGTCGCGGACCAGCTTCGCGCCGAGAGCCCCGATGCCCCGGTGGTCTACACGGGTCCGCTGGACCGGTACTTCGACTACGCCGATGGCGAGTTGGGCTGGCGCACTCTGGATTTCGAGACCGAGGTGCTGGGCACCGGGGACTTCCAGGGCACGCCGGTGATGAACTACAACGACGCCGACGTCCCGTTCACCCGCATTCACGAGTTCCGGCACTTCCACCCGGAACGCGACTACCCCGGCGACAAGACCGTCATCATGCGGGAGTACTCGCGATTCGCAGAGTCCGGCGACGAGCCGTACTACCCCATCAATACTCCCGGCGACCGCGCCAAGCTGACCGCATACCGGGAACGTGCCAAGCGCGAGACCGTCGAGAACCGCGTGCTGTTCGGCGGTCGGCTGGGCACTTACCAGTACCTCGACATGCACATGGCCATCGCCAGCGCTCTGACAGCCTTCGAGAACACGCTGCGGCCGCACATGGAGACGGGAGCAGCGCTGGGTGATTCGGCGTGAGCGCCGATCGACTGGGCAAGAGCCTCCTCCAACGAATCCTGCTGCCCAGGCCCGGTGAGCCCCTCGATGTCCGCACGCTCTACACGGACGAGGCACGCACCAATCCTCGCCGCGCACACTCGCTCTCGCGTACCTCGGTGTCGATCGGCTCCGAGTCCGAGGTGTCATTCGGTACCTACTTCAACGCATTCCCGGCGAGTTACTGGCGTCGGTACAGCACCCTCGAGTCGGTGGTGTTGCGGGTCGACGTCGTCGGTCATTGCCGCGTCGACGTGTACCGATCGAAGGCCGATGGGTCGCGAATTCACGTGCAGGGCATGGATACCGACGAAGCCCAGAGTTCTGCGACCGCGGAGACGACGCTCGAATTCGACGTGGACCTGGGACCGTTCGAGGACGGCGGGTGGATCTGGTTCGACGTCACCACCGACACCGAGGTCGAGGTCACCGCGGCAGGCTGGTACGCCCCCGTCGATGCTCCCGGACGCGGAACGGTGGCCGTCGGCATTCCGACATTCAACCGGCCCACCGACTGCGTCAAGGCGCTCACCGCCATCGCGTCGGATCCGCTGGTGATGGACAAAGTGCAGGCAGTCATCGTCCCGGACCAGGGCACCCGCAAGGTGCGCGACGAACCCGGATTCGACGATGCCGCGGCCGCTTTCGGCGATCAGCTGCGCATTCACGACCAGGCCAACCTCGGTGGTTCCGGTGGCTACAGCCGCATCATGTACGAAGCGCTCGAGCACACCGACGCCGAGCACATTTTGTTCATGGACGACGACATCGAGATCGAGCCGGACTCGATCCTTCGTGCGCTGGCGATGGCGCGGTTCGCCAAGGTGCCCACCTTGGTCGGCGGACAGATGCTCAACCTGCAGGCCCGTAGCCATCTGCACGTGATGGGCGAGAAGATCGACAGGTCCATCTTCATGTGGGGCGGCGCGCAGAACGTCGAATACGACCACGATTTCGCCGAGAAGCCGCTGCGCGACTCCAAGCTCCTGCACCGGCGTATCGACGTCGACTACAACGGCTGGTGGATGTGCATGATCCCCCGCGTCGTGGCCGAGACCATCGGGCAGCCGCTGCCGTTGTTCATCAAGTGGGACGACGCGGAGTACGGCCTACGAGCCCGCGAGGCCGGATTCCCGACGGTGACTCTCCCCGGTGCCGCGATCTGGCACATGGCGTGGAGCGACAAGGACGACGCCATCGACTGGCAGGCGTACTTCCACCTGCGCAATCGTCTCGTGGTGGCGGCGTTGCACTCGCCGGGCTCGGCCCGCGGCCTGGTGGTGAACACGGTCAAGGCCACGATGAAGCACTTGCTGTGCCTCGAGTACTCGACGGTCGCGATCCAGAACATGGCGATTCGAGATTTCCTCGCCGGACCCGAGCACATCATGGACATCCTGCCGACGGCGCTCGCCGAGGTACACCGCGTCCGGAGGCAGTATCCCGACGCCGTCGTCGTCCCGTCGTCGACCGAACTGCCGACCGCCAGCGGCGCCGGCGTTCCCGCCGTCGGTGAACCGGTCGGCGCGGCCGCCAAGGTCTCGCGCCTCGCCAAGGGCATCGTCCACAACCTGACCGGTGCGCGGGGCGAGCACCACGATCGGCCGCAGCTCAACGTCCCCACGCTCGACGCGCGGTGGTACCTGCTGTCGCAGGTCGACGGCGTCACCGTGACCACCGCCGACGGGCGCGGCGTCGTCTATCGCAAGCGTGATCCCAAAGTGGCGTCCGCATTGCTGAAGGAAGCCCTCGCGTTGCGACGCGAATTGTCCGTTCGGTTCCCGGAACTGTCCGACCGGTACCGTCGCGCCGTGCCCGAACTCACCAGCAAGGAGCGTTGGGAACGTGTCTTCTCCTATCCGAACTGAACAGGGGGCCCGAAGCGATCAGGGGGCCCGAACCGGCGCACACGACAGATCCGGTATGTCGCCCGACATCCGTGTGCTCGTCGCGGTCCAGGACAGCATCGGATCGCTACCGGGAGTGGTGACGCTTGCACGCGGCATGTCGCACTTCGGCGAGCACGCACTCGGCTGGATCGCCATCGGCGCCGTCGGTGCTGTCGTCGACGGCCCCCGTCGTGAGAAGTGGGCGTCGGTGGCGGTCGGTGCGGTGGGCGCACACGCGGCGTCCATCGTCGTCAAGCGAATCTCTCGCCGACGACGCCCGACACATCCGTCGGTGCGCGTCGGCGTGGGGACTCCCAGCAAGTTCAGTTTTCCCTCGTCGCATGCGACGTCGTCGACGGCAGCAGCTCTGCTGATCGGGCGCGCCTGCGGTGTGCCCGTCGCGGCTGCGATCGTTCCCGCCATGGTGCTGTCTCGGCTCGTGCTCGGCGTTCACTATCCTTCCGACGTACTCGCAGGGACCGCGCTCGGCGCCCTCGCCGCCGCTGCGACCGTCCGAGCAGAGGACAACGCGGCGGTCCGATTCGGCCCGACTGTGAGAGCAGCGGCCACGACAGCAGGAGAGCAATGAGCGAGGAAGCCGCCGTCGTCGGCGCACCACCGAAGAACCTGCCGACGGGGATCGTCAAAGCGCTTCGGCCGCGCCAGTGGGTGAAGAACGTTCTGGTGCTCGCCGCTCCCCTCGCAGCCGGCTCGGTGACCGAGAGTTCGGTTCTGCTTCCGGTCGCTCTGGCGTTCGTGGTCTTCTGCATGGCGGCGTCGGGCATCTACCTCGTGAACGATGCGCTGGACGTCGAAGCGGACAGGGCGCATCCCACCAAGCGCTTCCGACCCATTGCGGCCGGTGTGCTTCCGGTCGGTCTGGCCTACGGCATGGCCGTGGTGCTGTTGGTCGGTTCCATCGCCCTGTCCTTCGTCGCCAATTGGAACCTGGCCGTCGTGATGGGCGTGTACATCGGTGTCCAGCTCGCGTATTGCTTCGGGCTCAAGCACCAGGCCGTCCTCGACATCTGCATCGTGTCCTCGGGATTCCTGCTGCGTGCTATCGCCGGCGGCGTGGCCGCGAACATCCCGTTGTCACAGTGGTTCCTGCTGATCATGGCGTTCGGATCACTGTTCATGGCCGCGGGTAAGCGCTACGCGGAACTGCAGTTGGCCGAGCGAACCGGCGCGAAGATCCGCAAGTCGCTGGAGAACTACACCACCACCTACCTGCGGTTCGTCTGGACGCTCAGCGCCACCGCGGTCGTCATCTGCTACGGCCTGTGGGCCTTCGATCAGGACGCCCGAAACGGCACCACGATGTTCGCCATCTCGATGGTTCCGTTCACAGTCGCTATTCTGCGATACGCCGTGGATGTCGACGGCGGCGAAGCAGGAGAGCCGGAGGAGATCGCGCTCGGTGATCGCGTTCTCCAACTGCTCGCCATCGTGTGGATCGGAGTGGTGGGTGTCGCTGTCTACCTCGCATGAGGATGTGACAGATCTTCCTGGCGACGACCGGTCGCGGGCGACCGACGAGGCGGGCACGCCGAGATGGGCCCGGGCAACCGGCGTCGTCGGTATAGCCGCGGTCGCAGTACTGACCTTCCTGGGCGCGTGGGAGCGTCGTTGGATCGCCGACGACGGCTTGATCGTGTTGCGCACCGTCCGCAACCTGCTGGCCGGAAACGGTCCGGTCTTCAACGCGGGTGAGCGCGTGGAGACCAATACCAGCGCGGCGTGGACCTACGTCGTCTACGCCTTCTCCTGGCTGAGCGGAATCCGGCTCGAGTACGTCGTGCTGACGATCGCTCTGGTGCTGACCACGGCGGCGGTGACCGTCGCCATGATCGGCACGTCCCGGCTGTACGTCGGACGGGCAGTACTGGTGCTCCCGGCGGGGGCGATCACCTACATCGCCCTCCCGCCCGCTCGTGACTTCGCCACCTCCGGCCTCGAAACCTGCCTGGTGATCTTCTGGATCGCCGTGTTGTGGTGGCTGATGGTTCGATGGGCTGACCGACGCACCGAATCACCTTCCACCACTGCGGTTCTGGTGATCGCGTTCTGGGGCGGGCTGTCTCCGCTCATCAGACCCGAACTCGTCATCGTCGGCGGTGTGGCACTGCTGATGCTCGTGATCGCCACCACGGGGTGGTCGAGACGCATTGCGATCGTGGTCGTGGCGGGCCTGGTGCCCGTCGGCTACCAGATCTGGCGGATGGGCTATTACGCGTTGCCGTACCCCAACACCGCCGTGTCGAAGGATGCCGGCGGGGCCAAGTGGTCACAGGGTCTTACGTATCTGTGGAACCTGGTCGGTCCGTACGCGTTGTGGGTGCCCGCCCTACTGGTGGTGTGCGCGACCGTGGTGGCGGCTGTCGGACTGCGTGGCAGGACCCAGGGACGCGGGTCGCGTGCTCGCGTCACCGGTTGGACGGTCGACCGCCTCCGCACCCCCGGCGCCGTGGTGGCGTTCGCGCTGATCACCGGCCTCGTTTCGGCGGTGTACTCGGTGCGAGTCGGCGGCGATTTCATGCACGGCCGGGTCTTGCTTCCCCCGTTGTTTCTTCTTCTCCTCCCGGTCGCCGTGGTGCCCGTTCCGATTGCCCGTGGCCTCGTGGCCGCCGTCTCGTGCATCGCACTCTGGCTCGGCATCGTGCTGTGGGCGGTGTTCGCCGCGGTGACGACGGGGATGCCCAACGGCACCACCGTCGGCCGCAGCGGAATCGTGGACGAGCGCGCCTTCTACTCTCAGAACACCGGGCACCGGCATCCCATTCTGGCAAGCGATTACTTGGACTATCCACGCATGAGCGCAATGGTTCGGGCAATCGAGGACACGCCGAACGGTGGGCTCCTGATTCCTACCGCGCAGTACACCTATTGGGACGTGGTGCCGCCGCCGCTGACGCCGGAGGTAGACGACGAACACATCGTCTATTTTCTGAACCTCGGCATGACCAGCATGAACGTGGGTCTCGACGTTCGGGTGCTCGATCAGATGGGCTTGGCATACCCGCTGGCTTCTCATACCGAACGCTTGGACAACGGCCGTATCGGTCACGACAAGGCCCTCTACCCGGATTGGGTGGTCGCCGATACCGGAATGGTGGATGTGCACCCATTCCTGCCGTTCTATCTCGACGAGGAGTGGGTCGAACAGGCGCAGGTGGCGCTGACGTGTCCGCAGACGCAGGACTTGTTGACGTCGTATCGGTCGGATCTGACCCGTGCCCGGTTCGTCCAAAACTTCAAGCACGCGCTCGATTTCGCTGCCTACCGATTCGACCGGGTGCCGAAGTACGAAATACAGCGGTGTAATTTGGAATTGCCACCACAGCGCGCGGGGTCGTGAGTCTTCGAATGCTTTGTGTTGAATGTGATCTGCATCACATGGTAATTACCAAGTCATGGTCTTTCGTCCACTCAGATGTACCGATAACTACCCATCGACTGGCTTCCGGCATCTCGTTTATGTAACGCTGTCCCCGTCGGGGGAGATACGTGTAAATGATGTGCGTTGACACGCGCGGTCGCCCAAGGGGGGATTGTGCGCGGAAGACGAGACCGAAGGTCTGTGTTCCGGATAGGTTTCCGGTACCTGACCGAAGGTTGATCGACGAAGCGGTGTGGCCGTCCGGCCGCACGAAAATGTGAGAGGCCGAATGTATGCGTGACGGTTCCGTTACCGATGTCGCTGGTGACGAAAGTGCTCAGCCGCGGAAGGCTTCGCGCCTTCGCGCCCCCCGAGTAGGCCGACGCATGCGTCAAGCGCTCGTATCCACTGTGATGGCCGCCGCCATCCCCCTCGGCCTCGCTGTCGTCGGCACCGGCGCCACCGCCAATGCCGCCTTCGATCCGACAGCTCAGGATTTCTGGGTGGGTTCCTCGATGGGCGACATCAAGAGCCGCATCTGGCGGGCCGCGGACGGTAACACCGACCGCGTCGTCTACCTCCTGGACGGCTTGCGCGCCACCCCGGACATCAGCGGCTGGGAGAAGGAGACGAACGCCGGCGCGTACCTCGCCGGTTTCAACATCAACGTCGTCCAGCCCGTCGGAGGCGAGTCCAGCTTCTACACCGACTGGTACGCACCGTCGAACTTCAACGGTCAGCAGATCACCTACAAGTGGGAAACCTTCTTGACCCAGGATCTGCGCAACGCCTTGCGTGACCGCCTGGGATTCCGGTCGAGCCGCAACGGTATCGTCGGCCTGTCGATGGGCGGCAGTGCCGCTCTGACGCTGGCCGCGTACCACCCGGATCAGTTCAGCTACGCGGGTTCGCTCTCGGGTTACCTGAACATCTCGGCACCCGGTATGCGTGAGGCCATTCGTGTCGCGATGCTCGACGCCGGTCGCTACAACGTCGACAGCATGTGGGGACCGCCGTGGAACCCGGCGTGGCTGCGCAACGACCCGTTCGTGTTCGCGCCGCGTCTGCGCGACAACGGCACCCGCGTGTGGGTATCGGCCGCCAGTGGCCTGCCCGGCGTCTACGACCGGCCGGTTGCTCCGATCGACTTCTACAACACCGCCAACGGCATGGGCCTCGAGGCTCTGGCGCTGGCGAACAGCCGGGCCTTCCAGGTCCGCATGGCCTCGATCGGTGCGAACAACACCACCTACAGCTTCCCGGCAGCGGGAACGCACCGGTGGGGCTACTGGGAGGACCAGATCCGGCAGCTGGCACCCGACCTCAGCGCGAATATCGGCTGACGGTAGAACTCCAGACGGCCCCGACTTCTCGCTTCGGCGAGCGGTCGGGGCCGTTTTCTGTCCGGAATCGGCTCTTTCGGCCAACTCCAGTAACATTTGCACCACCAGTCACAGCGAGCCTTCGCGGGAGGGCCGCCGCGAGCGTGTAGAACAAGATCGGCAGGACCCGGGCGGTTCCACCGTCGGCGCACTGCGACCAGTCATTCGAGGAAGCGAGTCACACACATGCGAGTTTCGAGCGCGGGTCGGTCACCCGGCCACCGCAGAGCGCGAATCCTGTCTGGCCTGGCATTGACGCTGGTTCTTCCGTTGGCCTCCGGCCTGACGACGACCGCGATCGCCGCCCCCGCTCAGGCAGCTCCCGTTCAGGCCGCACCGCTGCGCGCCCAGGCCGACACCGGTGCCACCGTGTCGGCCGTCGACTGGCTGACCGACCGTCGAGTCGCCGTCTGGGTCAACTCCCCGTCCATGGGAATCCCCATCCAGGTGCAGCTGCTCCTCGCACGCGATTGGAACAAGAACCCGCAGGCCACCTTCCCGTCCGTGTGGATGCTCGACGGAATGCGTGCCACGGACGACCAGAACGGCTGGACCGGCGAGACCGATGCCGAGTCGTGGTTCGCGGACAAGAATGTCAACGTCGTCCTGCCCGTCGGCGGACAGTCGAGCTTCTATACCGACTGGGCCGAGCAGAACAACGGCGTCAACTACAAGTGGGAGACGTTCCTGATGAAGGAACTCCCACCCATCCTCGATCGTGACTGGCGCATGAACGAATCCCGCGCGGTGGCCGGGCTGTCCATGGGCGGGACGGCCGCGATGACACTCTCCGCGCGTAATCCGGGCTTCTTCAGATTCGCCGGTTCGTTCTCGGGCATCCTCAGCACGACGACGCTCGGCATGCCCCAGGCCATCGGCTACGCGATGCAGGACGCCGGCGGTTTCGACTCCGGTGCAATGTGGGGTGTTCCGTCGAGCGAGCTGTGGGCTCAGCACGATCCGTACGTGCTCGCCGAGAAGTTGAAGGGCATGAGCCTCTACGTCTCGAGCGGAAGCGGCACCGCCGGCCCGTACGACCAGCCGTCCAACATCCCCGGCATCTCCACCAATTACGCCGGCATGGGCCTCGAGATCCTGTCGCGGCTGACGTCGCAGACCTTCGCTACCAAGCTCAACAAGCTCGGAATCCCCGCCTCGATCAACTACCGCCCGTCGGGAACCCATTCGTGGGCGTACTGGCAGTTCGAGCTCAAACAGGCATGGCCGCAGATCGCCACGGCGCTCGGCGTCGAGGTGGACAAGCCCGCGTGCAGCGTGGGTGGCAACATCGGCGGAACCGCCAGCGCGAACGCATGGTTGGGCGACTGCCTGACCACCGAGTACGACGTCACCGGCGGTCGGGCACAGGACTTCCGCTTCGGTCGCGTCTTCTCCTCCGACAGCGGCACGTTCCCCGTGGCCGGCGCGATCGGCGGCGGCTACGCGGCCGCCGGTGGTCCGGGCGGCGTGCTGGGGATGCCGTCTTCCGGTGAGTTGGGGACGCCTGACGGTCGCGGACGCTACAACTCGTTCCGCAACGGCATGATCTATTGGACGCCGCAGACGGGTGCCCATGCCGTGCGCGGTGCGATTCTCGACGAGTGGGCCCGTCAGGGCTACGAGGGTGGCCCGCTGGGTTACCCGATGCGCGACGAGGTGCAGACGCCGAACCGGCCGGGCGCAGTCCAGGGCTTCGAGATCGGTGCGATGTACTTCTCACCGGACACCGGTACGCACGCCGTGATGGGCAAGATCATGGAGAAGTACGGAGAACTGGGATACGAGAACGGCGCACTGGGATTCGCGAAGACGAACGAGATGCCCGTCCGTGACAACGGGCGCTTCACGGAGTTCGAGGGCGGCAACATCTACTGGTCGCCCTTGACCGGTGCCTGGTCGATCCTGAACGGGCCGATATTCGACGCCTGGGAAAGTGTCGGCTACGAGAACGGCCGGCTCGGCTACGTCACCAGCGATCGGTTCGACATCCCCGGCGGCGTGCAGCAGAACTTCCAGAACGGTTTCGTGACCGTGAAGGACGATGTCGTCCAGATCGTTCCCTGACAATCCGTAAAGGACGTCGGCCGACGGTACCGGCGCGGTGAGGCTTGCACAGAGTCCTCTCAGACCGCGTCGGTACCGTCCGCTGTCAGTGATAGCTGTCCGCCCGACCCGCTTACCCCGAGACAGAGGATGACCGAAGTGACATCGAGGTTCGTGACCACGCTCGCACCGGCGATCCTTGCCGTCGCAGTAGGCGGTTTGCTCACCGGTTGCGGCGGCGACGACTCCGCGAGCAGCACGCCGACATTGACGTCGAGTGCGAGCGCCGCAGCAACCAGCACCGCCTCGCCGTCGTCCTCGGCGGGTGCATCACAGTCCACCTCTGCCGCGCCCACCAGTCCCGGTGCGGCAGCCACGGAACCCAACGCGGTGGAACCCGTGCCCAGCGGCTTCCCCGGTCCCACGGAAGTGGTTCGTGAGCCGCGTGACGCCGAGTTCCTCGATGCCCTGAGGGGCAGAGGGGTGACGGTGGCCGGCAACGGCGACATCGCACTCGGCACCGCCAACTACATCTGCGCCGCGCAGGCAGAGGGTGTGGCAGACGATCAGGTGGCAACGTTCGTCACCGCCAACGTCGGCGCAGAGGCGTCGGCGTCGGGCACGCAGATCACCGCGGAGGACGCGGCGGAGACGGCTCGCACCTACATCGACGTCGCGCGATCGACGTATTGCGGATAGATCGGAACACATCGGTGACTCGATCCACACGTCGGCGCTCCCCGCTGCGAATGCTGCTGGTGGCGGTGGCCATCGTCGTGGTGGTCCTGCTGGTGGTGCTGTTGCTTTGGTACCTGCTGGCGGGTCGCCTGACCACGCCGGACAACCGGGGTCCGAACGATCCGGGTGCTCAGCCCCCGACGTCGCAACCTGCGTCGTGCCCCGACGTGTTCGTTCTGTCGGTGCCGGGCACGTGGGAGTCGAGGGACGGGGACGATCCGTATGCGCCCACGGCCAATCCGATTTCGTTGATGCTGAACGTGACGCAACCGCTTCAGCAGGAGTTCCCGCCGGAGCGCGCCGAGGTGTACACCGTCCCGTACGTCGCGCAGTTCTCCAACCCCATCGCGTTTCCGCCCGACGGGCAGGCGTCGTACAACGTCAGTCGGTCCGAGGGTGCCGCCAAGGCCAACGACATCCTTGCGCAGAGATTTTCGGATTGCCCGTTGACGTCCTACGTGCTGGCGGGTTTTTCGCAGGGCGCGATCATCGTCGGTGACCTCGCGGCGTCCATCGGAGCGGGAGCCGGACCCGTGCCGGCCGACCGTGTCCTCGGCGTGACGGTCATTGCCGACGGTCGGCGGGACGGAACCAGCGCGCAGCAGATCGGGCCCCCGGTCGAGGGTGTCGGTGCCGAGGTCGCGCTGGGCGGTCTCGACGTTCCCGGCATCACCATGACCGGCGCGCGTCAGGGCGGATTCGGCGCACTCGCCGACCGCACGTTCAGCATCTGTGCGCCCGGCGACTTGATCTGCGCCGCCCCACCCGAGGCGATGTCGCTGCGCAACATCCCGTCGTCCATCGCCGCGTTGGCCGGTGCCGCAGGCAATCCGGTGCACGGCAACTACGCCCGTTATGCCGTCGACGACGCGGGCACGACGGCGACGCAGTGGACCGCGAACTGGGCATCGGGGCTGATCGGGTCTGCGCCCAGACCCGCGCACAGCTGATACGTACTACTCACAGACGGCTTTGGTCTCGGGTCGGTAACGGCTAAGGTTGCACATCGGCTCGTACCGGAGCTGACGAACATCGATGCTCTCGCCTATCGGCCGAGCAGGTCTCGCCATCCGGCTCACCGCACCATCGATTCTTTCTGGAGAGAAATTCAATGAGTTCTGCCGATGCCTCCGGCACGACAGCGCCTCTGCGTAGGTTCCGCTTCGCGGCCGGCGGCGAAGGCAATCCCGACGAGGGTGGCGCACGCCGTTTCGTGAAGTTGGCGCAGAAGGCCGAGGAATTGGGCTTCGACAGTTTCATGATTCCCGATCACTTGGGAAACCAGGTCGGCCCGATTGCCGCGCTCGGCGCGCTCGCTGTGGCGACCGACAAGATCCGCATCGGAGCCGCCGTTCTCGCGAACGGTTTTCGTCATCCCGCAGTCCTGGCCAAGGATGCGACGACGATCGATCAAATCTCCGGCGGGCGTCTGGAACTCGGACTCGGTGCCGGGTGGCTGAAAGAGGAATACGACAGGTCGGGAATCGCGTACGAAAGCCCCGCGGTCCGGATCGAGAAACTGGACGAGTCGTTGACCATTCTGGATACGTTGTTGCGTGGACAGCAATGCCATTTCCAGGGCAAGCACTACCAACTCGACGGTTTGCAGGGCAGTCCGCGTCCTCGCCAGGGCCCCCGACCGCCCATCGCGGTCGGCGGTGGTGGTCCGAAGCTGCTCGAAGTGGCCGCGAAGCACGCCGACATCATCTCGTTGGTACCCAGCACCACGTTGGACGGCAAGCTCAAACTCTCCGAGATCACCATGGAGAAGAGTCTCGAGCGTGTCGAGATCGTCCGCGCCGCAGCCGGCGACCGATTCGACGACATCGAATTGAACTGGACGATCACGTCGATCCTGATTTCCGACGATCGCGAGCAAACGGCCGAGATGGTCATCGGTGCACTGGAGAACGGGTTTCCGCCGAACATGGAAGCGGACACGACGCTGTCGGTCGAGCAGATCCTGGAGTCGCCGTATCTCGCGATCGGCACGTTCGAAGAGATTGCCGAGCAGATCGTCGACGTGCGCGCCAAGACCACGATGTCCTACGTCGGAATCTTTCCCGGGCAACTGGACGCATTCGCACCCGTCATTTCCATGTTGGCGGGGAAGTGACATGACACCGACTACCGAACAACGGATCGCGGCGCGGTGACATACTTCCCGCTGGCGACATCGAAAATGGGGGCGCCGCCGATCGGTCCCGCCCCTCAGTACAATTACAACGCTCGAGCTCGAGTGTCCACGTCCGGAGGCATTGCCTGCATCACGGTTGGGCAATGCCCCTCAGTCGGCGACGTCGCACTGGTTCGAAGGAGATGATGATGAGTAACTCGTTCGACGATTTCGTCGACGGCAACGGACAGATCGTGATCCGCGAGGATCTGACGCTCGTTCGCCACGTCGAGCAGAATGTCGCCAACAATGGCGACGATCTCGCATACCGCTATATCGATTATTCCCGCGAGCGTGACGGCGAAGTACACGAGCTCACGTGGTCGCAGTTCGGTGCGCGCCTGCGTGCCGTCGCAGCTCGGTTGCGTCAGGTGACCGAGCCCGGTGATCGAGTCGCCATTCTCGCACCCCAGGGGCTCGACTACGTCGTTGCGTTCTTCGGTGCCGTCTACGCCGGCGCCATCGCCGTACCGCTGTTCGATCCCGACGAGCCGGGCCACAGTGACCGCCTGCACGCCGTGCTGAGCGACTGCGAGCCGTCGGCCATTCTGACCGCCACGAACTCCGCCGCCGGTGTCCGGCAGTTCTTTCGTTCGCTGCCCGCGGCGAAACGCCCGCGCATCATCGCTGTCGACGCGATTCCCGACAGTGTCGGCTCGACCTGGACCGAGCCGCCGTCGACCATCGACGACATCGCATACCTGCAGTACACCTCCGGCTCCACCCGCGTGCCTGCAGGCGTCGAGATCACACACCGCGCCGTCGGCGTGAACGCGTTGCAGATGGTCGACGCCATCGAGCTCAACCACGACTCCCGTGGCGTGACGTGGCTGCCGCTGTTCCACGACATGGGCCTGCTGACGGTGATCCTTCCCGCGCTCGGCGGCAAATACATCACGATCATGAGCCCGCGTGCGTTCGTCCAGCGGCCGTGGCGATGGATCAAGGAACTCGCCGCCGTGGCCGACGGTGCCGGCACCTTCGCCGCCGCGCCGAACTTCGCGTTCGAACACGCCGCGCAACGCGGCCTGCCCAAGAGCGGTGAGTCGCTCGACCTGTCCAACGTGATCGGTTTGATCAACGGCAGCGAACCCGTCACGACGACGTCGATGAAGAAGTTCAACGACGCCTTCATGCCGTATGGCCTGCCCAAGACCGCAATCAAGCCGTCCTACGGAATGGCCGAGGCCACGCTGTTCGTCTCGTCCACCAAGCACTCCGACGAGGCACGCATCATCCACGTCGACCGATCGGCGCTGAACGAGGGCCGCATCGTCAAGGTGGCCGAAGGCACGCCCGACTCCATTCCGCAGGTGTCCTGTGGCTATGTCGCGCGCAGTCAGTGGGCGACGATCGTCGAGTCGGACACGTCGACCGAGGTTCCCGACGATCACGTCGGGGAAATCTGGCTGCACGGCCAGAACATCGGCAAGGGGTACTGGGGTCGCGACAAGGAAACCTCGGAAACGTTCCACAACAAGCTGGTCACCCGGCTGTCCGACAACAGTCATGCCGACGGCACCCCCGAGGGCGCGAACTGGATGCGTACCGGTGACTACGGGGTCTACGTGGACGGCGAAATCTACATCACCGGCCGCGTGAAGGACCTGGTGATCGTCGATGGCCGTAACCACTACCCGCAGGATCTCGAGGCGTCCGCGCAGGAGGCGAGCACAGCTCTGCGTCCGGGCTTCGTTGCTGCCTTCGCCGTCCCGGCCAATCAGCTGCCCGATTTCGTGTTCGACCACGGTGGAGCGGGTCTCACCCGTGACGCCGGCGATTCGTCCGAACAGCTGGTGATCGTGGCCGAGCGCGCCCCGGGCGCAGGTAAGGCCGACCCCCAGCCGATCGCCGACACGGTTCGCGCCGCGATCTCACAGCGGCACGGTGTCACCGCGCGGGACGTCCTGCTGGTTCCGGCCGGGTCCATCCCGCGTACGTCCAGCGGCAAGATCGCACGTCGCGCCTGTAAAGCTGCGTACATCGAGGGGACGCTGCGTGGTGGATACCAGCAGACCGCGTTCCCCGACAATCCAGAAGACTGATACCCGAATCGGGTAGTTTGGCGATTTTTGATGGCTGAAGAAGAGACAACGACGTCCGTATCGGAGCAGGTCACGTCACCCGCGACCGAGACTCCGCTGGACGGCGACATGACGGTCGCACAGCTGAGAGAGTGGCTTCGTCAGTGGGTCGCCGACGCCACCGGCCAGCCCGCGTCGCAGATCTCCGACGATCGGCCGATGGAGGAGTTCGGACTGTCCTCCCGCGACGCGGTGGCGCTCAGCGGAGAGATCGAAGAGCTGGTCGGGGTCACGTTGACGGCTACGGTCGCCTACCAGCACCCCACCATCGCATCGCTCGCCACGCGCATCATCGAGGGCGAGCCGGAGTCGGAGAGCGGTACCACCGACGACTCCTACTACCTGGCGGAGCCGGCCGGCGATTCGCACGACATCGCGATCGTCGGCATCTCGACACGCTTTCCCGGAGCCGGGCAAACACCCGACGAGATGTGGGAGATGCTCGCCGCCGGGCGCGACGGCATCACCGACCTCCCCGACGGTCGGTGGTCGGAGTTCCTCGGCGACAAGCGCATCGCCGATGCCGTCGACGCCACGGTGACCAAGGGCGGCTACCTCGACGACGTCAAGACTTTCGACGCCGAGTTCTTCGCCATGTCCCCGCGCGAGGCAGCCAACGTCGATCCGCAGCAGCGGTTGGCGTTGGAGTTGACGTGGGAGGCACTCGAGGACGCCCGGATTCCGGCGAACGAGCTCAAGGGCACCCAGGTCGGCGTCTTCATCGGTACCTCCACCAACGACTATCAGATGATCGCGGTAAGCGATCCGGACCCGCACCCCTACGCCCTCACCGGCACGTCGTCGGCTGTCGTGGCGGGTCGCGTGTCCTACTACTACGACTTCCGCGGACCGTCCGTGGCGATGGACACCGCGTGTTCGTCCTCGCTCGTCGCCGTGCACCAGGCCGTGCGAAGTCTCCGTAGCGGAGAGTCGACGCTCGCCGTCGCAGGCGGCGTGAACATGATCCTCTCGCCTGCAGCAACGCTCGGTTTCGGCCAGACCGGAGTTCTCGCCCCGAACGGGCGGATCAAGGCCTTCTCGTCCGACGCCGACGGCATGATTCGTTCCGAGGGCGGCGGACTGGTGATCCTCAAGCGTCTCGAGGACGCCGAACGCGACGGGGACAGGGTGCTCGCCGTGATCGCGGGCAGCGCCGTCAACCAGGACGGTCGCTCCAACGGTCTTGCCGCACCGAACCCGGATGCCCAGGCCGACGTGCTGCGCTCGGCCTACCGCGACGCCCGCATCGTGCCGTCGTCGGTCGACTACATCGAGGCCCACGGCACCGGCACCATCCTCGGTGATCCGATCGAAGCCGACGCGTTGGGAAGAGTCGTCGGTCGCGGACGCGACGCCGACAAGCCCGCTCTGCTGGGATCGGCCAAGACGAACTTCGGCCACCTCGAGAGTGCTGCCGGTGCTGCCGGCCTGATCAAGGTGGTGCTCGCGCTTCGCGAGAACCGGTTGCCTGCGTCGTTGAACTACGTCGGGCCCAACCCCTACATCCCGTTCGACGCGGCTCGTCTGCGCGTCGTGGACACTGCATCCGAGTGGCCGCGGTACTCCGGCGCCGCCATCGCCGGAATCTCCGGCTTCGGTTTCGGCGGCACCAACGCTCACGTCGTGGTGCGCGAATACGTGCCCGGCTCGGCCCAGTCGGATCACGTTCCGTCGAACAACCAGGAGTCGGTCGACCAGCCGGTGTTCGATGCCGCCACCGTCGATCCCGAAGCACTGGTCGGTGAACCGGTCGGGGTTCCGGAGGAAAGCGACGCCGAGGTCGAGCAGGTTCTTTCCGGGGTGCACGCAGACTCGGCCGCACCGTCGACGGACGACAGCCCGACTCCGGTGCTGCTGGCGGTGTCGGCGAGCATGCCTTCGCGCCGCCGCCGTGCCGCGTCGGACCTCGCCGACTGGCTGGAGTCCGAGATCGGCAGCACCACCTCGCTCGATGCGGTCGGCCGATCACTGTCACGTCGCAATCACGGCCGCTCTCGCGCGGTGGTCTTGGCCACGACTCGCGCCGAAGCGATCACCGGTCTGCGCGCCGTCGCGAACGGCAAGACGGCGACCGGCGTCTTCTCCTCGGACTCGCCGGCGTCGAACGGGCCCGTGTGGGTCTTCTCCGGCTTCGGCGCACAGCATCGCAAGATGGCGAAAGAGTTCTATGCTGCCGAACCGGTGTTCGCCGCGGCACTGGACCGCGTCGACCTGCTGATCGAGGACGAGGCCGGCTACTCGATCCGGGACATCGTCACGGACGACTCGGCGAACTACGAGTTCGAGAACTCGCAGGTGGCCATCTGTGCGATTCAAATTGCGTTGGTGGATACGCTTCGTGCTTACGGCGCGAAACCTGCTGCTGTACTTGGTCATTCGATGGGTGAGGTGGCTGCGGCCTACGCCGCCGGCGCGCTCGACGAAGAGGATGCGATCCGCGTCATCGTGGCGCGGTCACGACTGCTCGGCGAAGGCCAGGCAGGCCTGGGCGAGGAAGAAGCCGGCGCGATGGCGATGGTGGAATTCTCTGCGGCCGAGGTGGCCGAGTTGGCCGAGCAGTTCCCCGGCGTCGAGCCGAGTGTGTACGCGGCGCCGACCCACACCACCGTGGGCGGCCCGGCGGCCCCGGTGCAGAAGATCGTCGACCACGCAGAATCCCTGGGCAAGATGGGGCGGGTGCTGGACGTGAAGGGCGCCGGCCACACCTCCGCGGTGGACCCTCTGCTGGGTGAGTTGGCCGCCGAGCTCATGGGTATCGAGCCGTCCCCGCTCGAGGTGTCGCTGTTCTCGACCGTCGACAAAGAAGCGTTCTACCGCGCAGGACACGCACCGATCCACGGTGTCGAGTACTGGACCACGGGCATGCGCCACCCGGTGTGGTTCACCCAAGCGGTGAAGATTGCCGTGGACGCCGGCTACACGACGTTCCTCGAAATCTCGCCGAACCCCATTGCGTTGATGTCCATCGCGTCGACGGCGTGGGCGGCCGGGGTTCAGGACACCACGCTGATCCCGACGCTCAAGCGTAAGGAAAGCGAGTCCGCGACCTTCCTGGCCGCGATCGCCGAGCTGTACGTACACGGTCACTCGGTGTCGTTGGACGTGTTGTTCGGCGCCGGCGACCACGCGGACATTCCGCGAACGTCGTTCGTGCGTAAGCATCACTGGATCGACGCTGCCGTACACATCGGCGGTTCCGGTGCGGCCGGCGCTCGGGTGGCGCTTCCGGACGGTCGCTTCGTCTGGGAGACCCTGGTGGCCGAGGTCTCGAGCGTCGGCGACCTGGTGTCCGCGCTCGCCGGCGAGGTACTCGGCGACGTCACCGTCGGCGCCGTGGTCTCGCAGCGGCCGGTCCCCGAGACGGGCTCCCTCGTCACCACGCTGACCCCGCACCCCGGAGGTGCGTCGATTCAGGTGCACTGGCGTGATGGCTCGGCCTTCCATTCGATCGCCGACGCCGTCGTGACCTCGGCCGCCGCGGCCCTCGTGGCTGCGGAGAGTCTGTCGTCGGAGCAGGCACCCGTGCGCTCCAACAGGGCGCTGTCGGACGACGTGGTGTCGTCGGACGAGGACGAGGTGGTCGACGACTTCGGCGATCGCTGGGATCCGGCAGGGTCGCAGACGATGGAAAGTCGCCTCGCGATCATCGTCGCCGAGTCGATGGGGTATTCGCCGGAGGACCTGCCGGCCGAGATCCCGTTGATCGAACTCGGTCTCGACTCGTTGATGGCCGTGCGCATCAAGAACCGCGTCGAATTCGAGTTCGACATCCCGCAGGTGCAGTTGCAGGCGGTGCGCGACGCCAGCCTGCGCGAGGTGGAGAAGTACCTGCGATACGCGTTGGACAATCGCGAAGAGGTCGCCGCGATGGCCGAGGCCCAGGAACGCGAGCGGCTGGCGGAGAAAGAATCGGAGCTTTCTGCTCCCGAACCCGTTCCTGCTCCCGAGCCGGTTGCCGCTACCGATCCGGTGGTGGCCGAGCCGGAACCCGGCGCGTCGACCGACGGTCCCACTCCCGCCGCAGCGTTCGAGGATCCCACCGACGTCGGCAACGCGCAGGCCTTCGCCGAGGCCACCGGAACCGATGTGGCTCCGCGTGACGCGGCGGAACGGTTGACCTTCGCCACGTGGGCCGTCGTCACAGGGCAGTCGGCCAAGGGAATCTTCAACACCCTTCCGGTTCTGGACGATCCGACCGCCGAGAAGCTGGCGGAGCGCCTCAGCGAGCGTTCCAAGGGCGAGATCACCTTCGACGACATCCTCGACTCGGAGACCATCGAGCAGTTGGCCGACGTCGTGCGTCCGTTCCTGGAATCGGGTGACGTCACCGGGCTCGTGCGCACGCTGCGCGCTCGGCCGGAGGGATCCACCGCGGTGCCGGTGTTCGTCTTCCACCCGGCCGGCAGTTCGTGCGTCGTCTACGAGCCGCTGCTCAAGCGGTTGTCGCCCGACACTCCGATGTACGGATTCGAACGCACCGAGGGACCCATCGAGGAACGTGCCCGCGAATACCTTCCGCTCCTGCGCGAAATCCAGGGCGACGGGCCGTACGTGCTGATCGGATGGTCGTTGGGCGGTGTGCTGTCGTACGCGGTGGCGTCGATGCTGCGCGATGAGGGGGCGGACGTTCGGTACGTCGGTCTGATCGACACGGTCATGCCGTTCGAGCCGATCCCGGACACCCCCGAGGAGATCGAGCTGCGCTGGAAGCGGTACGCGCAGGTGGGCAAGAAGCTCTACAACGTCGACTACCCGTTGCCCTACGAGAAATTGGCGAAGGCCGACGACAACGGCCAGATCAAGATCATCATGGACATGGTCAAGATGAGCAGCGCGAAGATCCCGAGCGGCATCATCGAGCACCAGCGGACGTCGTGGTTGGACAATCGTGCGATTCAGACCGCTCATCCGCAGCACTACGAGGGCGACGTCACGCTGTACATGGCCGACAAGTACCACGACGACGCCATTGCGCTCGAGCCGCGACTGGGCACCCGTGAATCGCACGGCGGTTGGGGCCCGTACGCCCCCAACTTGGATATCGTGCACATCGGGGGCGATCACCTCGCGGTGATCGACGAGCCGTACATCTCGGCGATCGCTGCGGATCTCGCGAGCAAACTGTCAGTTATTTCGGCGTCCACGACGCCGGAAGGAAGTGAGTCCCACACGTGACGTCCTCGACCGCCGCCAAGCTAGCGGAACTCCGAGTCAAGCTCGACCAGGCTCAGGAACCCGCCGGCGACGCTGCCATCGCGAAGCGCGCCAAGAAGGGCATTCCCAGCGCGCGTGAACGCATCGGAATGCTGCTCGATCCGGGGTCGTTCGTCGAGATCGGTGCGTTGATGCGGACGCCGGGCAAGGACGACGCGATGCTGGGCGACGGCGTGGTCACCGGGCACGGCACCGTGGACGGTCGCCCGGTTGCCGTGTTCTCGCACGATCAGACCGTTTTCGGCGGCACGGTCGGAGAGATGTTCGGCCGCAAGGTCGCACACATCATGGAGTTCGCGGCCGATATCGGTTGCCCCTGCGTCGGCATCAACGACTCCGGTGGCGCGCGCGTGCAGGACGCTGTCACGTCACTGGCCTGGTACGCCGAACTCGGACGCCGACAGGAGCCGTTGTCGGGTATGTGCCCTCAGATCTCGGTGATCCTGGGCAAGTGTGCGGGCGGAGCGGTCTACGCGCCCATCAACACCGACATCGTGGTCGCCACCGAAGAGGCCTACATGTTCGTCACCGGACCGGACGTCATCAAGTCCGTCACCGGTGAAGAAGTGAGCCTCCACGACCTGGGAAGTGCGCGCAAGCAGGCCGAATACGGCAACGTGCATCACGTCGCCACGGACGAGAAGGCAGCATTCGACTGGGTGCGCAACTACTTGTCGTACCTACCGTCGAACTGCGAAGAAGAGCCTCCGGTGATCAACCCGGGTCTCGAACCCACGACCACCGCCGACGATCGTTTTCTCGACACGTTCATGCCCGATTCGGACAACGCCGGATACGACATGCACGACATCATCCTGCGCATCTTCGATGACGGCGAGTTTCACGAACTCACGGCGCAGACGGCGTCGAACCTCATCGTCGGTTTCGCTCGGGTGGACGGTCGACCGATCGGCGTCGTCGCCAATCAGCCGATGTTCCTCAGCGGGGCCCTCGATGCCGCGAGCAGCGACAAGGCGTCGCACTTCATCAACATCTGCAACGTTTTCAACCTCCCGTTGGTCCTCCTGACCGACACGCCGGGATTCATGCCCGGCCTCGAACAGGAGCGCGTGGGCGTGATCAAGCGAGGCGGCCGATTCATCATGTCGTACGTCAGCGCATCGGTCCCCAAGATCACCGTGGTGGTGCGTAAGTCCTACGGCGGCGGGTACGCCGTGATGGGGTCGAAGCAGCTGGGTGCCGACATCAACTTCGCGTGGCCCACCGCACGCATCGCCGTCATGGGGGCGGAGGGTGCCGTCTCGCTGATGGCCCGCAAGCAGATAGCCGAGGCCGGAGACAACGCTGCTGCTGTGCGGAAGGGCTTCATCGACTTCTACAACGAGCACATCGCCACCCCGTGGATCGCCGCCGAGCGTGGCTACATCGACGCCGTCATCGAGCCGTCCAGCACCCGCTTGGAGATCCGCAAGGCGCTGCACATCCTCCGCGACAAGGCTCCCACCAAGAGCCCCAGGAAGATGCACCTCTTCCCCACCTAGAAACCATCCCCCGTCCTACTGAAGGGCACCTTCAGTCGTCCCAACCGAGTGAAGGTGCCCTTCAGTCGGTGTGGGAAGGCCGATTCGGACGGCCGGTCGGGTGCGTTGACATGCCATCGCGTAGGCGGCGCGCAGTTCGGCAACTACAAGTTGCGGGTTCTGGCGGACAGTGCGAGGCAGATGCGACACGACGACGATGCCGGCGCTCTGCATCCGCGAGCGGCGTTCCATGGTCCGTTCGTGGTCTGCGAGGTCGAGGTGGTGCGCAAAGGAGTCGATCTCCCACGCCATGGCAACGTTGTCCAGCCACAGATCCGGTCGAGCGACGAATTCGCCGCGCAAGGTCACGACGTCGACATTCGCAACGGCGGGCGGTAGGCCCGCTCGAGCGTAGAGCTCCTGCGCCGCCACCTCGGCGATGGACGCCGCGCCTCGACCCAGTGCCTTCAATTGGCGTCGCGGCACCGCGGTTCCCCTCGTCGTGCACGAAGCCAGTTCGATCGCGAGCTCGTCAATGGACGTGCCACCGGTCCGGAGTGAGGTGGTGAGCGCGTCGAGACACCACGAATTGCTTTTCGACCGGCGCGCCGCGTCGATGGTGCAGCGAGTCAGGTCGGCGACCGGCAGTCCCTGAATTTCCTGCCGGCCGGGCATGCGAAGGGTCCGCTCGACCACCACGAACGACACCGATCGCCGACGCGTGTGGTGCGGCACCAACAGGTGAACGGGAGTGGGCGTCGGTCGTTGCGCATGCAGTGTCAGTCCGTACGCTCCGGTTATCAGCGCCCCGGGGCCCGCGTATTCCATCGCTGCGACCAGGCGTTGTCGCTCCGAGGGCTCCCCGTTGTGCAGCAGCACCAGCCCGGGGAGAATCCGCTGCCAGGGGCCGTCGGGGAGACACCGGTCGACGATGGTCGACGAAGCGACACCCATCGCCATCATCGACGAAGCTCGGATCACCCCCGACGAGCTCTGCGCGCGTATTCCACTCATGTCTTCTGCCCACCGGCCGCGTTTCATGAACGCAGAGTCGTGGCCGGCACCGACAAAAGCGCCACTCGGGACGGGTTGCCTGTGCACAACTACCGCATCGCGGAACTTATCCACAGCGACTGAAGGGCACCTTCACTCGGTTAGATCGACTGAAGGTGCCCTTCAGTAGGAAAAAAGGGGGGCGCGGTCAGTAGACGCGAAGGGTTCCGGGGGACCAGAGGCCGCCGCGGGTTTTTTCGGTGACGTCAACCGTCGCGGCACCAGCGCCGTCGTCGAACCTGTCGTACCGCTCGAGGGAGCCCCAGTCGCGACCCCAGTCGTGGTTCAGGTAGGTGGGGATGGCGGTGGGTCTTGCGAGCATCTCGGTCAAGCCCAACGGACCACCGTTCTCGGCGGCCTGCCACGTGTCCGTGGAAGAGACGGCGAGACCGCGGTCGGGCAGGATGCGGTAGTTCGGGACCTCGGCGACTCCGTCGAGGTGGTCGAACGGCCGCTGGCAGGGGAACTGCAAGCCCACTGCCCAGTCGAGCAGGACGGGTTGCGTCGTGCCGATCTCGTCCTGGAGTGGGGTGACCACAGGAACCCGCGGGGGAGTGAACGCCAACCACTGGTCGCCGGTGAGGTTGGGGTCGTTGGCAACCACTCGCACTGCGTCGGCGTCGCCGGGGAGTTCGTCCAGCGGAATGCGCAGGTTGCGCCACGACGGAGCCGGGCCGATGTCCTTGGGGAGGTAGCTTCCCTGGATGTCGACGGTGCCGTCGGGGGCGCGCCGACCGTATTCGACGAGGAGCGACTGGCCGTAGGTGTTCTCACCTGTCTCGAGGTTCTCGGACCAGATGCGACCGGCTGCGCTGACGACCACCAGGGGTGCGTCCTCGCTGCGCGGGGGCAGTCCGTACCAACTGGACGTGGCGTTCGCCGGCGTCTGCACGTTCGCCTGGTACGACCCGAGAACGGGCGTGGTGGCGGGATCCAGGCCGAAGGGAAGCTTGGCCGTGGAGCCGTTGACGCCGACGGTGCCGACGCCTCCTCCGGTGCCCGACGACTGTCCCTCCTCGAAGGACGCGCCGACGGACTGTGAATCCGTATTGCCCTGTCCGGGCTTGACTTCCACGGCGTCGGCACTGAGGTCGGTGGGCACGCCGCCCGGGGTGAAGCCGACGGGGTTCTCTCCGCCCAGCGGGCCGGTGTCACCGATTTCCTGCCCCGGAAGCGGAGTCAGAATTCCCGCGTTGGGGTCGGACTCGACCAGCACGTCGCGGGCGAGGCCGCAACTGTTTCCGGCAAGAGCTTGAATGTTCGAGCGGCCCAACGAATATGCCGGGTACTGCGACACTGCGCCCTTCAGTAGCGAGAGCACCTCGAACAGCACCATCAACCCGGCGACGACGGTCAGCGGCGCGGCGGCGAACTTGCGAATTCGTCGTCCTCGTTCGGATCCGGCACGCGGTTGCGGTGCCGCGAACCCTTCTCGCAGATAGTGCCAACCGGCCAACAAGACAGCGCAGAAGAACAGCACGAGCAGCACGGTGTTGGACTGAATCCCGCTGACCGACACCACCTTGTCGAACCACGGCACCCCGTAGCTGGAGACGTACCAGTAGCCGTTGATCCCCGAGAACGACAGCGCGAGAACGAAAGCCAACCCGACCACGAACACGGTGCGATTACGGCGCGAGCGCAGGGCGCTGGCCGAGACCGCCACAGCGGTGAGTGCCGCGAGGGACCCCGCGATACCGGCGTAGACGCCGAAGTGGTGGGTCCACTTGGTGGGGTTGAACATCATGAAGAAGATGGTTCCGAAGACGACGCCGATCAACCGCCATGCCGGGCCGGAGGGAACACCGGGGATTCGCTTGCGTCGCAGTAGCACGAACAGTGTGGTGAACAGGCACAGCAGCATCGTCAGGAACGCGAACCGGCGCGCGACGGATCCGTCGACGGTCTGCACGAAGAGGTAGTAGTACCGCAGGAAGTCGTTGTACCACGGCAGGTTCGGGCCGATCAGGGTGCGCACGCGTGTCGACTCCTGCACGGCGGCGAAGGTCTGATCCGCGTACACGACGATCAGCACCAACACACCGGCACTGGCCAGGGGTGCCAGCAGTGGGAGCGTCCCCACCAGTCGATGCCTCTTGACCACGATGCGCGTCAGAGGGCGAATGCCGGTGAGAATGGCAGCCACACACATCAAACCGGTGGGCGCGGCGGCCAGCGTGAACGCCCCGACGAGAGCCGCGACCGCGGCGGGCAGCAATCGTCCGGTAGCGATGGCGCGCTCGACCGAGCACCAGGTGAGCAGGGCACCGAGCGCGACGACGGGCTCGGGCCGCAGACCGTTGTTGTACGGGAGCCAGAACGCGAGAAATACCAGACCGCCGGTCCACAACGCGACAGAGTTCGTCCGCACCGCACGTCCGAGCCTGGGCACCACTTCACGGCTGATGACCAGCCAGCAGAGAATGCCGGCGATGAGAGCCGGAAGGCGCATCCAGGGACTCGCGGTGGAGATCTTCGCGAATGCGGCCAGGACGTCGTAGTACCAACCGAACGGTGCTTCCGGGACGCCGAACCACCGGAAGTAGTTGGCCATGTAGCCGGCGTTGTCGGACACTCGGGCCATGGTCAGGAGATAGCCGTCGTCCGCGGTGTTGGCGCCGAAGAAGTGCCATCCCGCGAGCGCGCCGACGACGACGGCGTCGATCCCGGACAGTTTCCACCAGCGGGTGGGGAAGAAGCGTCGATGGGTGCGTCCGTCGGTGCCGTCGAGGCGAGCGAGCGCCCACAGTGCGACGGCAGTGGAGCCGATGGCGCCGATCATGGCGAGAATCTTGAGAACGGTGGGCGACGACGAGAACCGTGAGTCCACGTCGACCGTGACGTTCAGACCCGGATACTGCGACGCGGAACCCGACAGATCGGAGTAGATCCCGACCACCTGGGGCCGGAGGTCTCCGCCCAGTTCACCGGCGCGAGGGTTGCCCTGCGGGTCGACCAGACCGTCGAACGAGGCGGTGGTGGCGTCGATGGTGGACGAGATCTCGACGGAGCGGCAAGCGGTCGACTGCAACTCCGAGCGCGGAGCCGACGCGACCACCACGTTGCGGTCGAGGATGTCGACGGAGTCTTCGCTCACCCGGACGAACATGGCGTTCAGTGCGGCCCCGACGCCCTGTGGAGGCGCGGTGGACAGCAGAATGCCGCCCGCAGCAGGAACGCTTGCCACTGCCGTGCACGGAATGGACACCGATATCGATACCGGCACCTGCGACATCAACGGGGCGTCGACGCTGTTCAACGTGCCGTTCTGCGGCCATTGCACCGTCGCGTCGTCCTGCGTGACAGGAAGGAACGGAGTCGCCAACGCGAACAGAACACCGAGAACGCCGGCCACCATCGCGATCAGACGGGTGGTCCGATGCCGATCGCGTGCAGTCACCGAGCCCTCGGCGCCCCGGGATGCGGGCACGGTCGGTGGTGAACTGGGGGCAGAAGGCACGGCTCCCGATGTTATGCGAACGTGACACTGCCGTTCCACCCGCTGGTTACTTACTGGTACTTGATATGGCCCGGCGACCAGATTCCCGATCTGGACATCGTGTCCACCTTGGGATCCGCCACAACGGCACTCGGCGCCAGCGGCTGATACCGCTCGAGTGAACCCCAGTCACGACGAAGGTCGTCGGACAGATAGGTGGGAACGGTCTCCGCACGCAGCAGCAATTCCGTCCACCCCAACGGCCCGCCGCCGATGGCGTCCTGCCATGCGTTGGTCGACTCGGCTCCGGTGCGATCGGGCAGGATGCGCCATTGCGGAACCTCGGCGATCCCGTAGCGGTGATCGAACGGCCGCTGGCACGGGAACGCGAGTCCGACCGACCAGTCGAGCAACACGGGCGCCGACGAGCCCACGACGTCGTTCAGGACGGTGGTCCGGGGGATACGCGGGGGTGTGACGGCGAGCCACTGATCGCCGGCCAGATCGGCGTCGGTGGCGACCAAGCGCACCGCGTTGGCCTCGGCCGGCACGTCGGAGAGCGGGATACGCAGATTGCGCCACGACGGCTCCGGACCGATGTCGATGGGGGCGACCCTGCCGAGCACCTGTTCGGAGCCGTCGGCGCCGACCGAGGCGTACTCGACGTCGAGATTCTGGCCCGGTGTGACTACCCCGTCCGCATCGACCGATCGGATGCGGCCCGAGGCGGTGATCGCTAGGAAATTACCGGTCTCGCGGCCGGGGAGGGCGTACCACCCGGAGGTGAGGGCTGCCGGCTCGGCGTCTCCGGAGCCGAAGCTGCCGAGCACCGGTGTGGTTGCGGGATCGAGACCGAACGGGAGCGCGATCTGTGAGCCGTTCACACCCTCGGTCGCCGTCGTACCTCCACCGGTACCCGCGCTGTTGGCGGTGGACGCGGCAGAAGTATCGGACGGGTCGACGGAGTTGGCGCCGCCGGTGGTGCCGGAGCTTTCCCGGTCCGCGCTGAGGTCCCGGGCGACACCATTGGGGGTGAAGCCGACGCTGTCGGTACCGGCCAGTGGGTCGACCCCCGGAACCGGGTTCAACGGTTGCAGCATCGAGGCGTTGGGGTCGGTCTCCACCAACACGTCGCGGGCAAGGCCACACGTCTGGCCGAGGATCGAGTTCACGTTGGACCGCGCGACGGAGTACGCGGGGTACTGAGAGACGGCGCCCTTGAGCAACGAGAGCACTTCGAAGAGCACGACCAACCCGGCGACGATGGTCAGCGATGCACCGCTGAACCGCCGCGTCCGTACCGGCTGGGCCGCGACGTACGGGGCTCGGAAGTGCTGCCACGCGGCATAGGCCAGGGTGAGCAGGGTCAGACCCAACAGCAACGTCGCGAAGCCCTTACCGGCGATCGAGGGCGGCTTGTCGAACCAGGGGACTCCGTAGCTCGATACGTACCACCAGCCGTTGGAACCGGTGAACGCCAGCGACGTGAGAAACAGGACCGCAGCGGCGAAGAGCGTCCGGTTGCGCGGCGAACGCTCGGTGGCCGACATGACGGCGATGGCGCCCAGTGCGGCGAGAGACCCGGCCAGACCGGCGTAGACGCCGAAGTGGTGCGTCCACTTGGTGGGGGTGAACATCATCAGCGCGAGCGCGGTCGCGACGATGCCGATGATGCGCCGCGACGGACCCAGCGACGTGCCCGGAATGCGGCCGCCGCGGCGCAGCATCACCACGATGCAGGTCACGAGGCACAGCAACATCACGAAGACGGCGAAACGTCGGGCCAAGGATCCGTCGGGGGAGATGTTGAGCAGCGCGTCCCAGCGGTACCGCTCATCGAACCACTTCACGTTGGGGCCGACCGCGGACCGGACCCTGGTGGCCTCCAACACCGACGCGACGGTCTGGTCGGCGAACACCGCGAACAGCACCACCGTGCCCGCGGCAAGGATCGGAGCCAACAGAGCGGGCAGTCCCACCGCGCGGCGACGACGCACGATGATCTGCACGACGGGCCGGGATCCGGCGAGCAGCGCCGCGATGGCGATGAGCCCCGTCGGACCTGCAGCCAGGGAGAAGGCGGCGATGACGACGGCGACGGCGGCCGGCAGCAGCCGACCCGTTGCGATGGCTCGCTCGATCGAGCACCACGTCACCAACGCGCCCAACGCGATGACGGGCTCGGGACGCAAACCGTTGTCGTACGGCAGCCAGAAGGCGAGGAAGACCAGGCCGGCGGTCCAGATCGCCACCGGTCGGGTGCGTACCGCGCGTCCGAGCCGCGGGAGCACCTCTCGGCTGATGATCAGCCAGCACAGCACCGCGGCGATCAGCGCGGGCAGGCGCATCCACGGACTTGCCGTCGACACCTTGGCCATCGCGGCCAGCATGTCGTAATAGGGCATGCCGAACGGTGCTTCGGGGACACCGAACCAGCGGTAATAGTTGGCCATGTACCCCGAGTACTCACTCGCTCTGGCCATGTTCAGCAGGTAACCGTCGTCGGAGGTGTTGGCACCGATCACGTGCCACACGGCCAGGGTCCCCAGCACCACAGCGTCGACCGGACCAGGTCGTAGCCAGTGCCGAGGGAAGAAGCGTCGAGATCGGCGGCCATCGGAGTCGTCGAGTCGGTGCAGCGCGATCAAGGACACCGCCGCCATCAGCACACCGATGACGATGGCCAGAAGCTTGAGGGTGGACGGGGACGACGAGAAACGCGAATCGACGTCGATCTGCACCGACAGGCCGGCGGGAACGGCGCCGGTCAGTTCGCTGAAGACACCGACCGTCTGCGGCCGCTGATCACCGTCGACTCTGCCTTCCAGATCTCCGACGGTGACGGTGGTCGCTTCCGGAGTCGACGAAATTTCGAGCGCATCACACGATTCGGCAGTGTCGGCCGGAACGGTGAGCAGGAGCGCGTCGCGCAGGACCACGGTCACCTCACCCGCGTCCGTCGTGCGCACCACCATTCCGACGCGGCGCACATCGGGTGACTGCGGTGCGATGGTGGAGAACACCAGCGTCCCCGGCGCCGCGGCACTCAGCGCGGAACACGGGACGGTCGCTGTCAGCGACAGTGGGTTGTACGAGACCAACGGAGCATTCACGCTGGTCAGCGCACCGCCCTGCGGCCAGGAGATGGATGCGGAATTTTGCTGAACGGGAAGCAGCGGCGTGACGATCGCGAGCAGCGCGCCCAACACCCCGGTGACGATCGCGACGATCTTGGTCCGAGTGAAGGCAGAGCGTTCGGCGACAGGATTCGGCACGCCACGATGCTAGGCGATCCAAGCTGACTTCAAGACGAGCCGCGGCGAACATCAATCACCGACGGCCTCAGCGGGTCAGCGAACGTCCCACACGTAGGTGTCGCCGACCACCGTCGACGGCGAGTCCAGCAGGTCGTCGAGGGTCTCGCGCAGCTCGTCCTGGTACTCGGTGGGCGGCAGCATCACCACGTCGGCTTGCCAGAACTGCAGGTCGTCGCGAGCGGTGCGGCGCCGATCGTCCGACAGTGCGGGCACGATGCCGGTACGACCGACCGTGCCCAGCAGCTTCGCCGTCGGGCGGTCGATCGCGCCGTACTTGGCCTCGCCGTCGGGCTGCCCGCTGGGGCCGACGAAGTATCCGCCGGCGATGCGGTACTCGAGTCCGGTTTCCACCTGCCATCGGAGTGCACTGGCCGTTCCCGGACTGGGCACGGGGACGGTGAGTATCGAACCGGCCGTGCCGTCGGGATTGCTGTCGATGTAGTCGCGCCAGGCGCCGTCGGCGAGGAATGCGGGTGTCTCGCCACGATCGGCGGTGGGCAACACGGCCGGTATCAACGGGACCAGCGCGACGGCGAGACCGAACGTCCACCCCGCCGCCCGACGCCGGGGGGTCGGCTCCGTCAACACCCGATCTGTCACGAGCGTGGTCAGCAGCGCCATGGCGGGGACGGCGGCGAGGGTGAACCGGGTGTCGAGGACCGACTGCAGCAGCGGCAATCGGTCGAAGAGCGCGCCGGGCATCGTGATGCCGGTCTCCGCCTCGTCGACGATCAACTGTGTACCGAACGACAACACGATCAGGATCACGATGGTCCCGGCCGCCGCCACGGCAATGGGCCGACGTCGAAGCAACACGGTGGCGACGACCACCAGAATCAGCAGGGGAATGCCGAAGTAGGCGTTCTGTTCCGTCGCGTTCAGGGCAAGGTCGTCGGACGGGAACAGCGTTCCCCACAGCGACTGCGGCGGGAACTGGACCAGCGACAGCACGTCGTTGCCCGGCAAATTGTGGTCGAGGTAGCTGTAGCTCTGCGGACCGCGGAACTGCCACCACAACGGCACCGCGATCAGTGCCGCCGCCAGGATCGCTGCGCCCAGAACCGGCAGGGCCGAGCGCCGGATCATCGGAAGAGCGATACGCGGACGCACAGCCCAATAGAGCAGCGTGAGCAGGCCCGTAGCGACGGCGAAGATCAGCAGCGGTTCCTCACCGAGCAGCACCTGCCAGGCAATCAGGAGCCCCAACACCACTGCGTGGCGACGCCTCGCGTCGCCGCCGCCGATGCGCACCAGTAGGTAGAGGATGAAGGGCAGCACGCCCAGCACCACGAAATTCGGGTGGGCGTTGGCGTGCGAGATCATGCCCGGAGCGAATCCGCAGATCAGCCCGCCCAGTCCGGCGGCGGCCCGCGACGTCACGATCGTGCGCGAGAAGAGGAAGTACCACCCGAACGCGGTGGTGGCGAGACCGAGCGTCAGCGCGAGGGCGAACGTGGTGGACGCTCCGAACGCCAGCGTGATCGGGGTGAGCGGCACCGACAGCCCGAGCATCGCCGTGTTGGCCATCATGTTCACGCCGTCGGGTGCGTTCTGCAGATCGGTGAAGAAGGGGTTGTCGAGGTGCACGACCGACTTCGCCGTCACCGCGAAGAACCACTCCCACATGGTCTGGTCCTGGCCGGACAGTCGAAGGTAGTCGGTGCGCAGATGCAGCCACTGATTCGCCAGGACCGCTACGGACAGCACGGAATACACCGCTGCGGCCACGAGGTCCGGCCGACGCGAGGGCCGCTCGGTGGCAGTCGGCATGCTCACGCGCGAGTGACCAACACGAAAGGCCCGATCTCGTCGATCCGGAAGCGGGGATCGTCGAACAGTGATTCCGGGTAGGAGACCGTGTAGCGGCGCACGTTGGGATCGTTCGGATACACGTCCTCCGCGAGGCGCAGGGTGTAACCGTCGGCGCCATGGCGGAAGAGGAAGGCATCGGGTGCGCGCCACGGCAGATCGTCCAGCGCGGCGATCAGCTCGTCGCTGCTACCCAGTTCGCTCCAGGACTCGATGGCGTCCGCGCGGGCCTGGAACTGCGCCAGCGGATTGGCGTAATGCGAAGTGAGGCCCTGGAACCCGAAGTACGGGTAGTACGCGAGGAAGGTCGTGTCCGACGTCATCACCACGGTGTCGGTACGCGGGCCCGGCCGAGCGGCCTGCAATGCGGCGTCGATCTCGGCGTAGTAGGACACCGCACTCGGTGGCCGTTGATCGCCGCGAACACCATCGCCGTCGGTGTCGGTGTAGGCGACGGTGATCTCGTTCTGCAGCACGTGCGGGATGTCCTGCGCGAACGCCACCGCGCCGACCACACCCACGGCCACCGAGGCGTAGCGCACGCGTGGAGCCTCGCTCGCGATCAGGTACAGCGCACGGGCACCGTCGACGAATCCGAACACCCCGGCCGCGCCGAGGATCAGCACCAGCACGGCGTCGAGGCGGAAACCCAGCAGCGTGGTGCCGGCGATGGTCGCCAGCATGGACAGCAGCGCCCAGCCGTAGATGGCCGCTGCGCCCAGACCCAGTGCCTGTGCCCGACGAGAGTCCTTGATGCGCACCACGATCCACAGGGCTCCCGCGAGGCACAGCGCACCGAGCAACGAGAACTGCGCCATCGGGAACGGAAGTTCGGCACCCGCGTCGGGCAGATAGTGCAGCGCGGTGCCGCTTTCCGATGTTTCCCCGGTCAGCGCCGCGAGCAGGTACGGCGCCCACACGATCAGGGCGAGCGCACCGGCGATGGCGCCGATGACCGCGACCCGCACCACGGGATCCACCAGCGACGACATCGAGCGATGCGCGCGGTAGCGCAGAACAGCGGCGACGACGGCCATCAGGACGACGGTGAACGCGGCGAAGCCGAGATAGAGCGTGTAGACCATTGCGGCGACGCCGAGAAAGATCCCGGTTCCCACCACGGCACCCCACCCTGCGGTGCGCTGTGCGTCCGGTCGGTGCAGCGCACCCCAGGCCAGAATCAGAACCGGCGGAATCATGACGGCGACGACGGCGCCGTACGCCTCCGGGGACGCATAGGCCAGCGTCAGCGCGGTGACGGCGAGGGATACAAGAATGGCCAGATCTGCGCGAACGAGGCTGCGCCACAACACCAGCGATACCACCGCGGCCATGGCCAGCGACGCGATCGCCCACGGTTTGTAGGCCTCCCACCCGGCCAGGCCCAGCGCGCCGGCAACGCGGCCGCCCACCCAGAACCAGCCGGCCGGATAGTACGGCGGCAGCTCCGCGTAGGTCATGTCCGCCAGGGCGGGGGAGTCGGTGAGGCGGGTCAGGTACTCGGTGCGAAATTCCTGATCGACCGAGATGCCGAACAAGTAGAGCTTCGTCGCGGCAAGGGGCATTCCCAGTGTGACGGTGACGAATCCGGACAGGCCAACCCACGACAGCACCGTCGCGGCCCGCCGCGACCTGCCCGCACGGATCGCCGCGATCGACAAGGCGAGTATCAGCAGTGTCGCGACTTGGCCCACCGTGGCGACCGCGCGTGTGACGTTGGAGGAGTTGAACGCCGGCCACTGCACCAACGAGAACGCATACAGGCCTACAGCCGACACCAGTGCGGCGACAGCGGCGCCGAGTATCGCCTCGCCGGCGGTGGTCAGCGAGGATCGTGCCGTCTGCATCGCCGACTCAGATGGGGAGCTTGCGGAAGATCGGACGCGGCACGTGGCGCAGCGCCATCATGACGAAGCGGAATGGACCGGGCGCCCACACCAGGTCCTTGCCCTTGCGCGACGCGGACACTGCGAGAGCGGCGATGTCTTCCTTGTCGACGGTCAGCGGGGCTTCCTTCACGTGCGCGCTGAACTTGGTGCGGACCATGCCCGGTCGGATGACCGTGACGCGAGGTCCGAACTCACGCAACGCCTCGCCGAGGCCGAGATAGAAGCCGTCCAGGCCTGCCTTGGTGGAGCCGTAGACGAAGTTGGATCGGCGAACGCGCTCACCGGCGACCGAGGACATGACGATGATGCGGCCGAAGCCCTGCGCCTTCATCTTCTCGCCAAGCAACACGCCCACCGAGACCGATGCGGTGTAATTGATGTTGGCGGTCATCACGGCCTTGCGCTGGTCCTGCCACAACAGTTCGGGGTCGAAGTCGACGGCGAACGCGACGATGGCCACGTCGACGTCGTGGGCGGACCACGCTTGATCGATCACCTTGGGGTGCGAAGCGGTGTCGAGCGCATCGAAGTCGATGACCTCGACGTCCTTGGCGCCCTTGGCTTTCAGCTGTGCAACTGCATCGTCGCGCAGCGGATCGTTGGGGAGCGCGGCGAGCACGACGCGAGCCGGCGCCGCCGACAGGTACTCCTCGGTGATGGCGAGACCGATCTCGCTGGTTCCGCCCAATACGAGAATCGTCTGGGGATTACCGACCGCGTCGATCACAGCAGTTCCAACCTTCTGGCCATATCGGAGGCGAAAACGCCTGTGGGATCGACGGATCGACGAGTAGAAATCCACTCGTCAATCCTCGGGTACATGGAGTGGAACGTCTCGGCGGTGGTGCGCGAATCCTTGGCCGTGTAAAGGCGGCCACCGAACTCGAGTACACGCTTGTCCAGCTCGGACACCAACTCGTTCAGGCCCGCCTTGATGGGGAAGTCGACGCACACGTTCCATCCGGCGATCGGGAAGCTCAGCGGCGCATCGTTTCCCGGTCCGAACAGCTTGAAGACGTTCAGGAACGAGTAGTGCCCGGAGCGCTGGATATCATGGATGATCTTCTTGAACTCTTCGACGGCCTGCGGCGGCACCACGAACTGGTACTGCAGAAACCCTGCCGGGCCGTAGGCGCGGTTCCACTCACCGAACATGTCGAGCGGGTGGTAGAACTGCGTCAAGTTCTGAACCTTGCCGCGGTAGGTGCCCGACTTGCGGTACCAGAGTTCGCCGATGGGCCCGAACGTGTACTTGTTGGCCAGCCCGTTGGGGAAGACGTCCGGGAACGTCAGCAGGGGCTTCGCGCTGAAGCGCAGTGGATCCTTCTGCAACTTGGCCGGCAGCTGATCGACCGTGGCCAACGAGCCGCGCGAGAGCGCTGCTCGGCCCAGCTTGGGCGGGCCGGAAATCGCGTCGAACCACGCGCTCGAGTAGTCGTACTTGCTTTCGCTGCCGTCGCTGTGGATCGCGATGGTCTCGTCGAGGCTCGCGGTGACATCGCCGTCGGCGATGAAGTACGCCGTTTCCGTCGGTGTCATCTTGACCGTGGCGCGCAGAATGATGCCGGTCAGGCCGTTGCCGCCGACCGTGGCCCAGAACAGCTCGGACTCCGAGCCGTCGGGGGTGATGTGTCGGATGCTGCCGTCGGCGAGCAGCAATTCCATCGAGCGCACGTGATTGCCGAAGCTGCCCGCGCTGTGGTGGTTCTTGCCGTGGATGTCGCATCCGATGGCGCCGCCGATGGTCACCTGACGGGTTCCGGGGAGAACGGGAACCCACAGGCCGAAGGGCAAGGCCGCACGCATCAGCTGATCGAGGCTGACTCCGCCGTCCACGTCGACGATGCAGGTGGCGGCGTCGATGCTGTGGATGCGGTTCATGGCCGTCATGTCGACAACCAGCCCGCCGCTGTTCTGCGCGTTGTCGCCGTAGGAGCGTCCGAGGCCGCGAGCGATGACGCCGCGGCGCAGATGCGCGGGCGAGCTGTCGTTGTGCTCGGCGACGCGGGCCACTGCTGCGGCCAGGACCTCGGGATCCGACGTGGTGAGCACCTGCGCCGTCGTCGGCGCGGTGCGGGCCCACCCGGTGAGGGTGCGCGCACTGGTAGGTGGCATTTCGGTGATGGACATCGGTAGCGAGGTTACAGGCAGGGGACGGCGCAGTACCCTGACGCTCTGTGTCAGCAGACGATCAGCAGCACCTCCCGCTTCCGGTAGAGCTTCCGCTCACCGAGAACACCGCCGACGATGCGCTGGATCTGAAGACGCAGATCCTTCGATTCCTGGTGACGGGTGTGCTGTCGGCGATCGTCGACTTCTCCATCACCATCGCGCTGCAGTACGGCCTCGACGTGCAACTGTCGCTTGCCAAGGCCGCAGGCTTCGTCGTCGGCACCACGGTCGCCTATCTGATCAATCGCCGGTGGACGTTCGCGGCAGCGCCGTCGCGGGCGCGTTTCGTCGCCGTGGTGATTCTCTACGCGGCGACGTTCGGGGTGCAGAACGTGTTGTACACGATCCTCGGTCACCTGTGGCCCGAGACCATCCTCTACAGCGGCGCCGCGTTCGTGATCGCGCAGGGCACCGCGACGGTGATCAACTTCGTCGTCCAGCGAGCGGTCATCTTCAAGATTCGCTGACGCGCCACTCGGAGAAGGGCGGGGCTGCGGCGTCCTTGTCGGAGAGTTGGTAGGTCAGGGGGGTGCCGCCCCGGGCTTCGGTGGGCCAGTCGATACCCAGATCGGGGTCGAGGGGGTTGATGTCTCGGTCCAGTTCGGGGGTGTACTCGATCGAGCACAGATACATCACCGTCGAGTCGTCCTCGAGGGACAGGATCGCGTGCCCGAGCCCCGCGGAGAGGTACACCGCCCGCCGATCGACGTCGTCGATCAGCACACTGTCCCACTGCCCGAATGTCGGCGACTCCGGGCGCAGGTCGACGATGACATCGAGGAACGCCCCCCGCACCGCGGTGACGTACTTCGCCTGCCCCGCGGCGCCGGTGGTGACGTGGATCCCGCGCAGCACCCCCGCGGCGGACACCGAACAGTTCGCCTGCGCCACCTCGAGCGGCGCACCCACCGCCTCGACGAACGCGGAGGACTTGAACCACTCGAAGAACACCCCGCGGTCGTCGCCGAACAACCGCGGCGTGATCTCGAACGCCCCCGCGATCGACAGTTCCCTGATCTTCATGCTCGCCGTCCTCGTTCCAGCAGTCCCAGCAGGTACGTGCCGTACCCGGACTTGACCAACCCGTGCGCCCGCTCGGCGAGCTGGGAGTCGTCGATGAACCCGCTGCGCCACGCCACCTCCTCGGGCGAGCCGATCTTCAGGCCCTGGCGTTGCTCGATGGTGCGCACATAGTTCGACGCGTCCAGCAGCGACTCGAACGTGCCGGTGTCCAGCCACGCCGTCCCGCGCGGCAGCACCCCCACCTGCAGGCGCCCGGCCTCGAGGTAATGCCGGTTGACGTCGGTGATCTCGTACTCCCCCCGCGCCGACGGCTCGAGGTCCTTCGCGATCGCCAGGACATCGTTGTCGTAGAAATACAATCCCGGCACCGCGTAGTTCGACTTCGGGTGCGCCGGCTTCTCCTCCAACGAGATCGCCCGCCCCGCCTCGTCGAACTCCACCACCCCGTACGCCGACGGGTCGGAGACCTCGTACGCGAACACCGCGCCGCCGGTCAGGTCCGCGAACCGCGTCAACTGCGAGCCCAGGCCGGGGCCGTAGAAGATGTTGTCGCCCAACACCAACGCCGCACCCTCGGAACCGATGTGGTCGGCGCCCAACACGAACGCCTGCGCCAACCCGTTCGGCTCGTGCTGCACGGTGTAGGTGATCGAGATGCCGAACTGCGACCCGTCACCCAACAGGCGGCGGAACTGATCGGCGTCGTGGGCGGTGGTGATGATCAGCACGTCCCGGATCCCGGCCAGCATCAACGTCGTCAGCGGGTAATAGATCATCGGCTTGTCGTACACCGGCACCAACTGCTTACTCACCCCGACCGTGATCGGATGCAACCGCGACCCCGTGCCACCGGCCAGAATGATTCCCCGCATGACCGCAAAGTCTCGCACGCCGGTCCTCGGTAGTGTCTGCGCCATGAGAATGCTCGTCACCGGCGGTGCCGGCTTCATCGGCGCCAACTTCGTGCACCTGACCGCCCGCACCCGCCCCGACGTGCACATCACCGTCCTCGACGCCCTCACCTACGCCGGCAACAGAGCCTCCCTCGACCCCGTCGCCGAGCAGATCACCTTCGTCCACGGCGACATCACCGACGCACCCCTGGTCACCCGCCTCGTCGCCGACGCCGACCTCGTCGTCCACTTCGCCGCCGAATCACACAACGACAACTCCCTCACCGACCCCTGGCCCTTCGTGCACACCAACATCGTCGGCACCTACACCCTCCTCCACGCCGTCCGCGAGCACGGCGTCCGCTACCACCACATCAGCACCGACGAGGTCTACGGCGATCTCGAACTGGATGACCCCGCCCGGTTCACCGAGAACACCCCCTACAACCCCTCCTCGCCGTACTCCTCCACCAAGGCCTCCTCCGACCTGCTCGTGCGCGCCTGGACCCGCTCCTTCGGCGTCCGCGCCACGATCTCCAACTGCTCCAACAACTACGGCCCCTACCAACACGTCGAGAAGTTCATCCCACGCCAGATCACCGGCGTCCTCAGCGGTATCCGCCCCAAGCTCTACGGCCAAGGCCTCAACGTCCGCGACTGGATCCACGTCGACGACCACAACACCGCCGTCTGGACCATCATCGACAAGGGCGCACTGGGCCAGACCTACCTCATCGGCGCCGACGGCGAAACCGACAACCGCACCGTCGTCGAGACCATCCTCGAACTCTGCGGCAAACCCCCCGGCGACTTCGACTTCGTCACCGACCGCCCCGGCCACGACCTGCGCTACGCCATCGACAGCACCCGCCTACGCACCGAACTCGGCTGGACACCCCGATACCCCGACTTCCGCACCGGCCTCACCGCCACCATCGACTGGTACCGAGACAACGAAAGCTGGTGGCAACCACAGAAAACCGCCACCGAAGCCGCCTATACCGCGGCAGGCGAACAGACTCTGTGACCTCCAATGCCGCATTCGTGGTGCGGTACGGCGCGGTCGGCCTGGTCAACACCGCGGCCTACTACAGCAGTTATCTGGTGTTCCATCTGCTGATGGTCTACTGGGCGGCGCACCTGCTAGCCCTCGTCGTCGCGATGGTGGTGTCGTTCTTTCTCAACTGCTGGTTCACGTTTCGCACCAAACCCACCTGGCGGAAGTTCGCGCTCTTCCCGCTGGGCAATGCGGCGAACTACGTCATCACGACGGTGGGCGTTGTCGCCTTGGTCAGCGGGTTCGGTGTGAACGAGCGCATCGCGCCGTTGATCGCCGCTCTGGTGGCGGTGCCCTTCACCTTCGTTCTGTACAAACTCATTCTGCTGGGTCGGACGGCTGATGCGTGATGCGACGACGGAGCAGCACGTAGACAGCCCGACGGAGGAACGACGTCACCAGCGCACGCGCATTCCCGATCCGAACATCGTTCTCGGACAACAGGTCCGGATAGGCAGCGCGAAGCTTGCGATGGAACCCGGCGGCCTGCCCTGCTTGCTCGCGAGCCAACCGGACGCTCCACTGCCCCGCGTTGATTCGAAATGCTGCCAGCGACTCACGGATGGCAACGATGTCACCCTGAAGTGCGACCTCGGAGAACGTGGCCTGGTCGATGAGGAACGGGTGGTCGTTGTCCCACCAGCCGATGCGCTCGAGCGCGTCGCGCCGCATCAAGACGCATCCCGGTTCGCCGAAAATGTTGGAGCCGGCAAGGACTGCTGTCCGAGCAGCGGTTCGGCCGTCCACGAGGCCGGACAGCTTTCCCAACCCGCGTTTGGCGATGATGGTCTTTCCGGCTGCGTCCACCAACGTGCGTTGCGACGCCACCAGCACGGCCGAAGGGTGCGCGTCGAATGCAGCGACCTGCTCGGCGATCGACGATTCGGTGATGGTGTCGTCCCCGCAGACCAGCTTGATCAGCTCACCGGTCGCAAGCCGACTCACCCTGTCCCAGTTGCGTTTCGCTCCTCCGCCGGCTTCGGTGGTCGCAACACGCACTCGGTCGTCGCCGGTGTACCGCTGCACGACCTCCATCGTGGCGTCCGACGACGAGTGGTCGGCGATCACCAGTTCGAAATCCGTGAACGACTGTCCGAGAATCGATTCGATGGTCTCGCCGATGAAGTCGGCGTTGTTGTACGCCGGTACGACGATCGATACTCGGGGGGACATGTCAGGAACCTTTCACCACGGGTGCGCGCTTGAACGAGAAATCGCGGTAACCGAAGAAGCTGATCACTGCGATCAGGAGAGTGATCACCAGCTGCGACGGAATCGGCGTGAACCCCAGGACGGTGACCGCCACCGTCATGGCCGCGAGGTTGACTGCGAAGGCTCCCGAGTTGACCACGACGAAGCGCCAGAAGTCGCGGAACACGTGGCCCCGTACGCGGAAGACCAGGTAGCGGTTGGTGCAGAACGCCGTCACGACGTTGCAGAGGTACCCCAGGACGATAGCCGCGTGGTAGCCGAGGGTCTCGCCGATCGCGAGCTGCCACATGATGAACCAGGCGGTGCCCAGGAGCGTGTTGAAGCCGCCGACGAGAAGGAACACCACCTTCTGGTTTCCGATGAGGCGTGCCAGCGGGCCGGGCGGCGGCACCGGCGTGGTCATCGCGCGGCGCCGACGAGAGAGAGTCGAATGGACTGCAGTGTCGAGGCGATCCCCGCCGGCAGCGTGCGGTGCGTACGTCGGTCGATCTCGGGCCACACCACCGAGCGCAGTCGAAGGTCGCGGCCTTGGAGCGAGGTCATCGGCGACGCCGCCTGCACCACCAGTGGTCGGCGCCGGAACACCGACCGGCACGATCCCAGAATGGCTCCGATGGTCACCGCGTTGCCCGACCCGTAGATCTTGATCGTCGGATCGGGTCGTATGCGAACAGCCGAATCGAGACTGTCGCAGACCATTTCGGCGGCATCGGTGACGTAGAGGTAGTCGCGCAGGGTGTCCATCGGCACGTAGATCGACACTGGTGAGGCCATCAGGTAACCGCGGCACAGGTGGGAGATCAGACCCTGCGGCTTGGACAGGTTCTGCCCCGGACCATAGAGGTTGGCCAATCGCCCGACGATCACCGTGGCATCCGATCGGAGCCCGAACCCGATCGCGAGTTCCTCGGCCTGCAACTTCGCGCGTCCGTAGTCACCGAGCGGAGCAACCGCGCTGTTCTCGTCGTGCGGAGCGTTCGGCGTTCCCGCGTACACCCCGCCCGCCGACGAGGCATGGAAAACGGAGATCGGCTGGTCTCGATGAACGGAGTGTCGTTCCAACTCCGCCAGCGCATGCGCGAGAAGTCGGTTCTCGAGGTCGAAAGCGGATCTGGGCGTGCCGTTGACTCCCGCGCCTGCACACCAGGCGACGTCCACTCGGTCGGCCGAGGATCGAGCCACTCGCTGGGCGTAGGCGGAGATCGCTGTCGTCGCGTCGCGCTCGTCCAGCCACGGAACGGTTCCGGTGACCACGTGGTGACCACGTCGGGCCGCCTCGGCCGCGACTGCCGAACCCAAGAGGCCGCCACTGCCGACCACCCAGGTGAGTGCCGAGGTCACGGTCGATCGATCTCGGCACCGGGCGGCAGCCGTTGCGCGCGCCCGAGTGGTCCGGCGGCAGGGTCTCCGACGATGAGATAGGGCGGTTTGCCCATGGCGGTCTTGACGTTGACGCCGACGTACTCGGCGACCACGCCCAGCGAGAACAGCGTCGCTCCGAAGCCGAACAGCAGGACGACCATCGTCGACGCCCAGCCCCTGACCTCGGTGTCCGGGTCGAAGAAGGTGTAGACCACCAACAGGTAGGCCACCAGCACGATGCCCAGCACACCGAAGAAGACGCCGAGCACGCTGACCAACCGCAGGCCCTTCGTGCCGCTCGAGAGCACCATGCGCCAGAAGTGAGAGAGGAGTGTGCGTAGGTTGTATCCCGATCGGCGGCCCTGTTCTTCGCGCAGCTCTACGGGGCTGGTGGTGACGTTTCCGGCGATCCACCCGAGGGCGACATCGAGGTATGCCTCCGATCCCGCGTAGGCGGCGACGGAGCGACCGACCTCGCCGACGACCATGCGAAAGCTGTTGTACTGCACAGTGTTCTCGCCCGACAGAGCCTTGGCGATCAGCCACTTCGAGCCCTTGCTGGTGACGTTGCGCCAGAGGCCGTGCGGCGCAGGATTGACGCCGCGGGCATAGACCACCGTGGCCTGCTCGTCGAGGGCGGTGTCGAGCAGCCCGGCGATGTCGGATGGGTCGTGCTGACCGTCCTCGTCCATCGTGACGATCCACTCGCCCCCGCTCGATGCCATGCCGGCGAGTGTGGCCGGGTGCTGACCGAAGTTGCGACTGAGCCAGATTCCACGGACGAAGGGGAACCTCGCTGCGAGGTCACGGATCGCGGTTGCCGAGCCGTCCGGGCCGTGATCGAACACCAGGAGCACTTCCTCGACCACCGCGAGGCGGCGTCCTGGCGTGAGGTAAGGCCGGGTGAGCGCTTCGAGCTCGTCGACCAACGGCCCCAGGGTGTGTTCGCCCTGATAAACGGGGACGATGACCGAGATTCGGTGCGCCGTCAGCTCGCCTGTGTCTGGTGCCGACCCTGTACTCACGGGTGCCGAGCCTAACGTGTTCGTGGAGTCTGCAAGGCCGACGGCTCGGTGCGGCGGCGACGCACCACGTCGAGCCCCACGAGAACCACCAGCACGGTCAGACCGCCTCCCATGGCGACGAGACCGGGCTTGAAGCCGGGCGGGCGGAACGTCAGGTCCAGCTCTGCATCGGTGGTGCCCGGAGGCAGGTCGACGTAGAGGAACACGTCACCCAGCCCCTTCGTCTGCAGCGGTTCTCCGTTCAGGGTCGCGGTGTAACCGGGCCATGCGAGCCGTCCGAAGACGATGCTGCCGCCGGTCTCCGAGGACACCCGCAGGCTTTCGTCGGTGGGGCTGGACGATCGGGGCTCGACGACGCGGGCGTTCACCGTCGCCGACACGGTGCCGGGCTGCGTCGAGATGTAGCCGTCGGTGCGTTCGAGCACGGCTACCTGGTCGGACTGCGGACGCGGCACGTCCACCCACTCCCATCCGGCGGGAACGGGCATCTGGCGCCACATCGGATACTGCGCCTTCTGCACGACGACGCGATCGACCAGCATCAGATCCGCGGTCGTCCGCCCGGTGTACGTGTCGATGCGAAAGAGGTTGCGGTAGGCGTCGGGGCAGGTATCGCCGGCGTAAGCGACACAGAGAAGCTCCGAGAACGCTTCGTGGCCCACTGGTGTGTACGCGCTGACGTAATTCAGATCCAGCACTTTGGCGTAGTTCCCGTAGACCTGCGCCCGCCACCTGACGGCTGGGTCGTCGGACCCGGTGGGAAATCCGCGGTTGCCCAACTGCAACGTGGTGCCGGTCCAGTCGGGAAACTGTGCTCGTGCCTCGCTCTGCGACGCCGGGAAGTTCCACTCGCTGAGAACGGGGTTGTAGTTGTGCATCTGGTACAGCGCGACTGGAACGACCGAGACCATCAACAGCACGGCGGCGGCAGCGGACCGCCGCGCGCGAAACAGAGACAGCACCAGCGCGCCCGCCGCCGCGACGAACACCACCGAGAGCAGGTGCCGACCGGCCAGCTGAGGCCCCGAGGACAGCGCACGCACCAGAAGGAAGACCAGGATCACGCTCGACGCGGTCAGTCGGCCTTTCAGACCGCGCTGCGTCCCGAAGCGGCTCACCAGCACGACGACCAGCACCAGCAGGGCGACGGCGACGAACGGCAGCAGGCGCGCGGGCCAGCGAATCGGCCCGATGTCGGACGGACCGGCGGTGTAGAGCAGAAGCGCACCCAACAGAATCAGCGGGCCGCACAACTCGCGCAGTGCCGACGGCACTCGCTTCCAGTCGACGAAGGCGAGCGCCGGGATCAGGAACCAAGCGATGTAGGTGATCGGGGCCATCGTGGTTTCGCCGTTCCACGATTCGATGCTGGTGACGGCAGAGGGGAGGCTTGCGCTGAAGGTCTCCGACCACGGGGCGACGAGAAAGTTGTCGTTCAGCGTCCCCTCGTCACCGGATCGCCAGGTGACCCCGGAGCTCAACACGCCCGGCAAGAACGTGATGGCACCGCACACCGCCGCCGCCGTCGACGCGGCAGCCAGCCGGAGCACCGGCCACAGCTTCCGATCGACCACGTATTCGCCGATCATCACCGAGCCCGCCGTGACGGCAGCCATCAGTGCAGCGTGGACGTACCCGACGCTGATGGCGAGATAGAGGAACGCGAAGACGGGCAGCGGTCCGGAGCGGCCGCGGGTGTACCGGACTGCGCTGGCCCAGGCATTGATCACCCAGGCCATGCCGATCAGCGAGGTGACCCACGACGGCTGTTCGAAGAAGAACGTGAAACCGGAGAACGGCGCTGCCACCGCCGCCACAGCGGCCCACGACGGCCGAGCGCCGTACTCGAGCGCAACGCGGTAGACGCCGACGGCGAGAACGATCGCGAAGAAGATCTTGACCATGGCGGCCAGCAACGCCAGATCGTCGACCGAGGGTGAGACGACGTTGATGGCCATCTGCACGGGATTCCACAGGCCACCTTGGCCTTCGACCGGATAGTTGCCGGCCATCCACTGGGTCGTCACCAGGGGAAGGAACTGTCCTTCGCGCAGCAGACGCCCCAACGCCAACCAGTTCCCGACGGCACCCGCCTCGGTGTCGTCGAGGTAGAAGTAGCGATGATCGCTGATGAGGACCGCTACGAAACCGATCAGTACGACTGCGCTCGCGCCGACACCCCAAGCCCATTTCGCGAGGCGCGGGTGCCGTGCCGAGCCAGGGGTAATTCGGGTCGAGGTCGGGGTAGGGGCAGCAGTGACCGACATACCGCCCCTCGCTTCCTCCCCGACAGGTCCGAACCGACACGTCCGAACCGATACATCCGAACCGTGTGACGTGGACGCGTCGAGCGTCTCCTGGTTGTTATCGTAGGTCACAGACCGGTCTCGATCGGTCGACGGGGTGCGCACGGCATGCCGGTATCTATCACCAGGAGTTGGACACCCGATGCAGTCGACGGCGCCCGTGACCATCCCGCACAGCGGCACCGACAAGTTGACACTTCAGCGCGGTGTGTTCCTCGGACCCTCCACCAAGGTCAACCCAGACCTCTACATGGTGATCGAGAAGGGCAGCGGAGACCGTCGGCGACACGAGGCGAGTCTGGCGAAGAATTCCTTCGCGCACACCAACACGTACTTCGGCCGGTTCGCGGCGTCGTACTGGCAGCGTTGGACGTCGGTCGATGCCGTGACGGTCTCGGCCCGGGTGTCCACCACCGGGCGTGTCCGCGTGCGGTTGTTGGCCTCCGACATCGCGGGACATCGCCGCATCGTCGCCGTATCCGAAACGCAGTCCGACGCCGTGCTGACTCTCGACGCTCCGCTGGACAAGTTCGTGGACGGCGGTGCGCTGTGGCTCGAGTTCGAGACGTTCGGTGAGCCCGCCGTCGTCGCCGACGTGGAGTGGTCACACGAGGGGACGCAGCCGCGTCGCCCTGTCGCGATAGCGATCTGCACCTTCAACCGTGCGGTCGACTGTGCGCACACGGTGGCTGCGTTGGCGTCCGACGACGTCGTGGTGTCGCTGATCGATTCGGTCTACGTCGTCGATCAGGGCACCGATCTGGTGCAGGACCAACCGGAGTTCCAGGACGCGAACGCGCGAATGGGTGACAAGCTGATCTACCTCCGCCAGCCCAATCTCGGTGGCGCCGGCGGGTTCACCAGAGGTTTGTACGAGGTGACGGGCACGCGCACCGGGGTGGACGTCATCCTCATGGACGACGACATCCTCTGCGAGCCGGAGACGGTGCTGCGTCTCAGCGCGTTCGCCAACCGGACCGTCGAACCCACTCTGGTGGGCGCCCAGATGCTGTTCCTGCTCAACCCCGACTACCTCAACGTCGGAGCCGAGGAAGTCGACTTCACGCACCTGCAGCACGGCCGGTTGGTCTCGAAAGCGCTGAGCAACAAGTCCATGTTGAAGAAGAACCAGGAGCGACGCGTCGACGCGGGATACAACGCGTGGTGGACCTGCCTGATCCCGTCGGAGGTGGTCGAGGAGATCGGCCTTCCGTTGCCGATGTTCTTCCAGTGGGACGACGTGGAGTTCGGTGTGCGTGCGGGCCGAGCCGGATTCCCGACGGTGACTCTGGCCAACGCCGCGGTGTGGCACGCCGACTTCTACTGGAAGGATTTCGACGACTGGGCGCGCTACTTCAGCACCAGAAACTCGCTTGTCGTCGGATCACTGCACAGCGATCTGAACACCAAGGTTCTGGGCACGATGTTCCTGCGTCAGATCGCGGAGTACGTCGTCGGGATGCAGTACGGACTGGCGCACACCACCCTCAAAGGCATCGAGGACTGGCTGTCCGGTCCGGCCCACATGGCAGACGGCGGCATGGCGGCGATGGCGCAGATTCGAGCCGACCGCAAGGACTACCCGGAGACGATCATCCACCCCGCGGCAACCGCGCCCGTGCAGTCCGCCGATGTCCGAGTTCAGCGTGCCGGCGGCGAGCCGAGCGCGATGCGTCTGGTGCTGGCCAAGCGTGGCCTCGATCAATTCCTCGGCCGGACCATCGGCGGCCTGGTCGGGGTCACCCGAGAGGACGCCCACTGGTGGCACATCGCGAGGTTCGATCACGTGGTGGTCACCGATGCCTCGCAGGGTGGCGTGCGAATTCGCCGACGCGACAAGGCTCGTGGCGTTGCCCTGATGCTTCGCGCGGTCAAGGCCGTGCGCAGGCTGCGGCGCGAGGCGCCCGATCTACAGGAGCAGTACCGCCTCGCCGGAGTCGATCTGATTGCCCGAGAGAACTGGGAGCGTCTGTACGGGATCAGGTGAGCCGGACCGCCACCTGCTCGTTGTTGGACGTGTAGGCGAGGTACTCGAACGTGGATCCGGTGCGTCGGACGAACTCGGTCCACGCGCGGTACTCGTGCGCGGTCCATCCCGGGTAGTTGAAGAACTCGTCGAACACGATGACGGTTCCCGGTACCAGTCGGGATTCGAGTCTGCGCAACACGAAGTCGGTCGAGGAGTACAGGTCGGCGTCGAGATGCAGGAACGCCACCGGTCCTCGATTCTTCGACAGGAACGGCCCGAGCGTCTGCTGGAAAAGGCCTTTCACCAGGTGAGCGCCCGGCACATCGGGTAGTGAGTCTTGCGCGAAGGTGCCCGCTGCGAAGCCGGTGCGCCAGTCCTCGGGTAGACCCTCGAAGGTATCGAATCCCGCGACGACACCGACGTTGGAGGCGTGCCGCCATTCGTCGACGATGCTGCGAATAGTGGTGCCGGTCGCGACGCCGAACTCGAGCGCCATGCCGTCGATGGAGACCGCCCTGAGCGCATGTCGAAGCGTGAGGTCGGGATGCGTGAAGGACGGAGTCATCGGGAGATGCGTCTCGACGAAATCGGCACTGGAGGCAGTGGCCTCGAGGTCGGACGCGAACGGGATGTCGCGCCGCATCCGGAACTCGAGCGTGGAAATCGACTCCTGGAGGTCGGCAATGGTCTTCGCCTGACCAGAGAGGAGGTCGATCAGCTCGCTGTGTCGACGGTCGGCCTCGGGCGCCACGGCGTCCTGTACCGCCTGGACGACCTTGCCTCGCGCGGATGCTCTGACGCGTCGGCTCCACCTCATTGTCCGCACCGTCCGTTCGTCATGAGGACATACCGTAGTTCAGGGTTTACGAAAGTATTCGTCCCGGCCGAGCTTGCGCAGCCGTAGCCACTCGCGCAGCCCTTTCGGATCACGTGTGGTGACCATGAAGTACCAGCCGAAACGCACCCACTCCTGGGGAAGCAGCTTGCGCATCCCGGGCTGGGCCATCAGGTATCCGCGATTGCGGTAGGTGAAGTACCGCTTGGTGGGGTCGTCCGGATACTGCGTGTGCATCCGGCCGCCGAGGATGGGCTTGAACTCCTCGGACCCGTTGGGGTGCAGGTATGCGGTCTGCAGGCAGGTGCCGAACTTCAGACCCGAGCGGGTGAGGCGGCGATGGACCTCCACCTCGTCGCCGCGGACGAACAATCGCAGATCCGGGACGCCGACCGCGTCGATCGCCGCTGCCGAGAACAGCGCGCCGTTGAACAACGACGCATAGGAGGGCAGCAAGGTTTGGGAGCCCAGCTCGGACCGCCACCGCCGCCACGCCGTACCCCGGCGCAGCGGAAACGCCAGACGTTCCGGCTGATCGATGTCGCAGACGACGGGAGAGACCTCGTCGAGGTCGTGATCGGCCGCGCAGTGCACCAACGTCTCGAGCACCTCGGGGCCTTCCGGCCGACCGTCGTCGTCGGCAAGCCACACCCAGTCGGCGCCGAGAGCGAGGGCGTGCAGCATTCCCAGTGCGAAACCGCCGGCACCGCCCAGGTTGTGCTTGCTGCCGATGTACGTGGTGGGGACGTCGGCGGCGTCGACCAGTTCGCGTACCTCCGGCTCGTCCGCGTTGTCCACGACGATCAGGTGATCGAGCGGACGGGACTGCGTGGAGAGCACCGTCAACGACACGGCCAACAGCTCGCGGCGACGATGCGTCACCACGACACCGACGATGCGATCAGCCACGGGTGTCGCGATCGGCAACCTCGAGCTCGCGAATGACGTGTGCGACGTGGTCGGCGGCCTCATCGCCCTCGTAGGCGCGGACGACGTCTTCGATACCGCCCTGCTGCCGCACGTGTCCGTGATCGATCCACATGGCCGAGTCGCACAGCTGCGCCAGGAACTCGTTGGAATGCGAGGCGAACACCAGGATCCCCGAGCGCTGAACCAATTGCTGCAATCGGGCGCGGGCCTTCTTCATGAATTCTGCGTCGACAGCGCCGATGCCCTCGTCGAGCAGCAATATTTCCGGGTCGATGCTGGTGACCACGCCCATCGCGATGCGCACTCGCATACCCGTCGAATAGGTGCGCAGCGGCATGTCCAGATACTCGCCGAGTTCGGTGAAATCGGCGATTTCGTCGATCTTGGACATCATCTGCTTGCGCGTCTGACCCAGGAACAGCCCGCGAATGATGATGTTCTCGTACCCGGAGATCTCCGGATCCATGCCGACGCCGAGGTCGAACACCGGCGCGACGCGGCCCTTGACCACGGCGCTGCCGCGAGTCGGCTCGTAGATGCCGGCCAGTAGCCGAAGCAGAGTCGACTTGCCCGCGCCGTTGTGGCCGACGAGTCCGACGCGGTCCCCCTCCTTCAACGACAGCGTGATGTCGCGCAGCGCCTCCACCACGACGACGTCACTGCTGTTTCGTCCGATGGTGCCGCCGGCCTTGCCCAGGAATGCTTTCTTGAGCGAGCGCGTCTTCGCGTCGAAGATCGGGAAGTCGACGCATGCACTGTGCGTCTCGATGCTGACTGTCATGTATTACCTCGATCAGACCCAGTAGGGGACGCGGGCACGGAACGTGCGCATCGCAACCATCGTGGCCGCCAGCCCCAGCGCGGTGACGGCGAGGACGACGTACCAGTGATAGGCCTGCTGGTCCTCCCCGATCAGCGGCGCACGCAGGATGTCGAGGTAGTGGAAGAGTGGGTTTATCTCCACCAGCCGGGCCCGGTCTGCTGCCTCGCCGCCCATTGTCTGCAGGTTCGAGGTGGTCCAGACGATCGGTGTCATGAAGAACAGCAGAGTCACGACGCTGCCGAGGATGGGCGCCAGATCGCGGTAGCGGGTGGCGATGATCCCGAACAGCAGCGACACCCACACCATGTTGATCACGATCAGCGCGAACGCCGGTATCGCCAGCAGAATCGTCCAGTGCAACTGTGGTCGGAAGACGGCCAACACGATGAGGTAGATCAGCATGTTGTGTCCCAGCAGCAGAACCTGACGCCACACCAGCCGATAGATGTGCACGCTGAGAGCGGACGGCAGCTGCTTGATCAGGCCTTCGTTGGCGATGAAGACGTCTGCGCCCTCGGTGATCGAGGCACTGATGAGGTTCCAGATGATCAGCCCGACGGTGACGTGTGGGAGAAACGTCTTCAGTTCCACGTCGAGAAGAACCGAGTACAGCAAGCCCATGGCCACGGCCTGGACACCGGTGGCGATGGTGATCCAGAACGGCCCGATCACCGAGCGGCGATACCGCTGCTTGATGTCCTGCCACCCGAGACTCAGCCACAGCTCACGCTGCCCGTAACCCAGCCGTAGATCTCGAACGGCCCGTCGGAACGTCTGAGAATCGGACGCCGGAACACCACCGGTGTCCGAGTCGATCGCTGGTGCTGCCACGACCGACGACCCTACCGTCGGTCTCGGTCAGAGGTACTGGCCGGTGCCCTGGCCGTGCTGGGTCGGACCGCCTCCGGCGATGGACACCCCGGGAGGCAACGCGCCTTGGCCGCCCTGACGCATCTGCTCCAGCTGGGCACGAGCGGCCATCTGCTGAGCGAACAGGGCCGTCTGGATGCCGTGGAACAGTCCTTCGAGCCACCCGACCAACTGCGCCTGCGCGATGCGCAATTCCGCGTCCGAGGGCACCGCGTCCTCCCCGAACGGAAGAGCCAGACGTTCCAGCTCTGCACGCAGTTCCGGAGCGAGTCCCTGTTCCAACTCGCGGATGGAGGAGGTGTGGATGTCCTTGAGGCGGGTACGGCTGGCGTCGTCCAGCGGCGCTGCACGCACTTCCTCGAGTAACTGCTTGATCATCGTCCCGATGCGCATGACCTTGGCGGGCTGCTCGACCATGTCGGCCAGTGATTCCTGATCGTCGGAGTTCGGGTCGTCGGATTCCTGATGACCGGGTGCTCCGCTCATGACGACGGGATCGGGGCTGTCGTACTCGTCGGAAGACGTCATGTATCCATCTTTACCCGGGTCGACCGGAGCTGTCACAGGGCAGGCCGTTCTCCCGCAGGTGGCCTCCGTGTCTGATGCGACGCATAGAGTGTGCGGTATGAGCTATGACGTCGCCCGCGTGCGAGGGCTGTTTCCCTCGCTCGGCGACGGCTGGATTCATCTCGATCCGCAGCTGGGCATGCAGATCCCCGACCGGGTGGCCACCGCGGTGTCCACGACGTTCCGGGGTACCGCATCCACACACCTCGGTCGGCACCCGTACGCGCAGCGCAGTGCACAGGTGGCCGACGACACCCGGCAGGCCGTCGCCGACCTCGTCGGTGGTTCTCCCGAGGGTGTCGTCCTCGGGCCGGACCACGCGATTCTCCTTACTGCTCTTGCGGAGTCCTTGAGCACGCGTCTCGGCCTCGGCACGGGAATAGTTCTCTCTCGCCTCGACGACGAGGCCAACGTCGCTCCCTGGCTGCGAATCGGTAACCGCTACGGCGCGCAGGTCCAGTGGGCCGAGGTGGACATCGAGACATGCGAACTCCCCAGCTGGCAGTTTGGTGAACTCATCGCCGCCAACACGCGTCTGGTCGCACTGACGGCCGCGTCGAGCATCGTCGGGTCGGCGCCGGACGTGCGGGTGGCAGCAGATCTGGTGCACGACGCGGGTGGTCTGCTGGTGGTCGACGCGGTGGGCGCAGCGCCGTACGCCGTGCTCGACATCGAGGAAATGCGAGCCGACGTCGTGGCCGTCAACGCTGCGGCGTGGGGAGGCCCTCGGGTGGGGGCACTGGTGTTCCGAGATCCCGAGCTGCTCGACCGCTTGCCGTCGCAGGCGTTCGGGAGCGATGCCCAGGGCCCGGCGAGGCTCGAGGTCGGCGGTCTGCACTACGCGATGCTCGCGGGTGCCACCGCATCCGTCGACTGCCTGGCCGATCTCGACGAGAACGCACGCGGGTCGCGACGACAGCGGCTCGAGCAGTCCATCGGGTCACTGCAGAACTATCAGGACGGCCTGTTCGACCACCTGCAGAACGGCTTGTCGTCCATGTCGCACGTGATGGGAATCGGGCAGTCCACCAGCCGTATCCCGTGCATGAGCATCAGTGTCGACGGAGTGGACTCGGACAAGGTCGCGGCGCGTCTGTCCGACAACCGAATCGACGTCATCAGCGGCGGCGCGCAGGGTGGCAGCCGGTTGCTCGAGTCGCTCGGGGTCAAGGATGCGGGCGGCGCCGTGTCCATCGGTCTCGCGCCGTACACGACGCGCCACGAAATCGACCAGTTGCTGGGCGTTCTCGACGGTCTGGGCTAGGTCACGGCACCCGGGTCACCGCACCCGCAGAATCACCTTGCCGACGGTGGAGTGCTGGTCCAGCATTCGGTGAGCCTGCGCGGCTTCGGCGACGCCGATCTCAGCGTGCACCACGGGAACCACGGCGCCGTCGGTGATCAGCGGCCAGACGTGCTCGACCACCTGGCGCACGATGTCCGCTTTGCCGCCGGGCCCGGTCAACGGCCTGGCGCGCAATCCAGCACAGTGCACGCTGCCACGCACCGCCATCAGCGCCGCAAAGTCGAATTCCGCCGTGCGGCCGCCCTGCATGCCGATCGTGACCAGCCGCCCGTCCATCGCCAGCGCGGACACGTTGCGTACCAAGTACTTCGCGCCCATGTTGTCGAGAATGACGTCGGCGCCGTGCCCGTCCGTCGCGGAACGCAGTTCCTCGACGAAGTCGGAGTTCTTGTAGTCGATCAGAATGTCCGCGCCGAAGGATCGGCACGTCTCGAGCTTCTCGGCGGAGCCCGCCGTCACCGCGACTCGGGCTCCCAGCGCTTTCGCCACCTGAATGGCGTGCGTTCCGATGCCGCTTCCGCCGCCGTGAACCAACAGGGTGTCGCCGCCGGACAGCCCGGCGTACATCACGACGTTCGACCAGACGGTGCACGCCACTTCCGGCAGCGACGCGGCGACGTGCAGGTCCAACCCGTCGGGCACGGCCATGACCTGGCCTGCCGGAACCACCACCTGCTCGGCGTACCCCCCACCGGCAAGGAGTGCGCACACCCTGTCGCCGACCTTCCATGCGGTGACGTCGTTTCCGATCTCCGCGACGACGCCCGAGCATTCGAGACCGAGGATCTCCGACGCCCCGGTGGGCGGCGGGTAATTGCCCTGGCGTTGCTGGAGATCGGCTCGGTTCACCGCGGACGCGGCCACCGATATCAACACTTCGCCGGGGCCCGGCACCGGGTCCGGTACCTCGCTCCAGACCATGACATCGGGGTCGCCGTATTCGGTCAGCGTGATCGCATGCACACGTTCGATAGTAGGCGCGGTGTTACCAAGTCAGATGCGGGACGGTTCTTCCCACAGGTTGATGCCCGACTCTCGTGCGTGCTCGTCGATACGCGCCAGCTCGTCGTCGTCGAACTGCAGCGACGTCAGTGCGCCGACGTTGTCATCGAGTTGCGCGGTGGACGATGCCCCGATCAGCACCGTCGTGACCCGTGGGTCTCGCAGGGCCCATGCCAGCGCCATCTGTGCCAGCGACTGTCCGCGTGCCGACGCGATATCGTTCAGCGCGTTCACGTGCCCCCGCATCTCCTCGGTCAGCCAGTCGGGATCGAGCGACTTCCCCTGCGCCGCGCGTGATTCCGCCGGGATCCCGCCCAGGTACTTCTCGGTGAGCATGCCCTGCGCCAGCGGGGAGAACGCGATGATGCCGACGCCGAGTTCGTCCGCAGCCGGCAACAGGTCGGACTCGATCCAACGGTTGAGCATCGAGTAGCTGGGCTGGTGGATCAGTAGCGGAACCCCGGCGCCGGACAGCAATGCCTCCATCTGCCGGGTGCGTGCGGCGGAGTACGAGCTGATGCCGACGTACCGCGCCTTGCCCTGCTGGACCGCGCTGATCAACGCGCCCGCCGTCTCCTCGACGGGGGTCTCCTTGTCGGGGCGGTGGCTGTAGAAGATGTCGACGCTGTCGACCCCCATCCGCTCGAGCGACCGGTCCAGCGAGCTGAGCAGGTACTTCCGTGACCCACCGAAACCGTAAGGGCCAGGCCACATGTCCCAGCCCGCCTTGGTGGAGATCACCAGTTCGTCGCGATAGGGTCCGAAGTCTTCCTTCAGGATGCGTCCGAAGTTGATCTCGGCGCTGCCGTAGGGCGGGCCGTAGTTGTTGGCCAGATCGAAGTGCGTGATGCCCAGGTCGAATGCGCGCCGCAGGATGCTTCGCTGGGTGGCCAGGGCGACGTCGTCGCCGAAGTTGTGCCAGAGCCCCAGCGAGATCGCGGGCAGTTTCAGCCCGCTCGATCCGGTGCGTCGGTAGGGCATCGAGTCGTAGCGGTCGGATGCGGCAACATAGGGATCTGGCATGGGTCCATCCTGCCGGATATGTGACTGCATCCAGTGCCGAACGGCGCGAGGTACATGCCGCGAGCCAAATGGCGTTGGGGCGAGCGCGCATTCGCTAGCGTTCGTCTGTGAGCACATTCGGCAACTTTCAGAACGAGATCTACCTGACCGGACTCGGCGGGACGACGCCGGATCTGCCGATCACCGCGGACGGACTCGAGGCACTCGCGCGCGAGACGATGTCGGCGGCGTCCTTCGCCTATGTTGCCGGCGGCGCCTCGGCCGAGCGCACCGTCCGCGCAAACGTCGACGCGTTCGCTCGCCATCGCATCGTCCCGCGGATGTGGACCGGGTCGAGTTCCGCGGAGGCGCGTGATCTGTCGGTGACAGTGCTGGGCACCACGCTGGCAGCGCCGATCCTGACCGCGCCGGTCGGCGTGCTGGGACTCGTCCACTCGTCCGCCGAGCCGGCCGTGGCATCCGCCGCCGCAGAACTCGGTGTGGGGATGGTGCAGTCCACGGCGTCGTCGACGCGGATGGAAGACGTCGCGGCCGAGGCGGGCGAGAACTGGTGGTACCAGCTCTACTGGCCGTCGGACGAGGGTGTGGCGGAATCGTTGGTGCGCCGCGCGACCGCTGCCGGTGCGAAGGTCATCGTCGTCACCGCGGACACTCCGGGCATGGGGTGGCGGCCACGCGATCTGACGCTGGGTCACCTTCCGTTCCTCCGAGCCGAGGGCATCGCGAATTACCTGTCGGATCCGGTGTTCCGTTCCCGGCTGGCGTCGCCGCCCGAGGACAGTGCCGAGGCGCTGCAGATCGCCGTGCTCACCTGGATTTCGATGTTCGGCAACCACTCGCTACGGTTCGCCGACATCGCCCGGATCAAGGAATGGACGCACCTCCCCATCGTCGTGAAGGGCGTGCTGCATCCAGACGACGCGCGCAGCGCCGTCGACTCCGGCGCCGAGGGCGTCGTGGTGAGCAATCACGGTGGTCGGCAAGTGGACAACGCCATCGCCGCACTCGACGCCCTCGAACCCATTGCCGCTGCGGTGGGGGGCCGGGCCGCCGTTCTGCTCGACTCCGGGATCCGGTCGGGCGCCGACATCGTGACGGCGTTGGCTCTGGGGGCGGATGCCGTGTTGTACGGCAGGCCCTGGGTGTACGGACATGGGGTTGCCGGATACGACGGCGTCGTCCACGCATTGCGGTGTGTGTTGGCAGACCTCGACATCACGATGGGGCTGGCCGGTCTGTCGTGCATCACCGATATCGACCGCTCCGTGCTGTACCAGGCATAGAGTTTCGTTACATCTCCCATACATGCACCGCGTGCTGGTTTATTGTTCTCACATGGTCGTGGATAGCGGGGAGGCCGGGCTGTCCCGGACGGATGTCAGGCCCGTGCGCTGGCTCGAGGGAATCGAGGCGCTTGCGTGGCGCGCGTTCATCGATGCCAATTACCGGCTGATGGACACTCTGAACCGAGAATTGCAGGTCGATCGTGGGCTGACCATGGCCGAGTACCGCATCTTGGTCAAGCTCTCCGAGGCGCCGGAAGGCTCGCTGCGGATGAGTCTGCTCGCCGATGGAGTGCTGTCCTCGCGAAGCCGGCTCACCCACCAGGTCCGCAGAATGGAAGAGCAGCAATTGGTGGTGCGTGACACCTGTTCGGACGACGGTCGCGGGGTTCTCGCGGTGATCACCGACCAGGGCCGCGCCACGCTGGCTGCGGCCGCACCCGCGCACGTCGACGCCGTACGCCGTTACATGATCGATCTGCTCACCGTCGACGAGCTCGAAACCATCGCCGAGGTGTTCGAGAAGGTCGACGCCCGGCTGGTTCACCAAGCCCTCTAGTATCGACTACGGAAGCGTGGCAGAGCGGCCTAATGCACTCGCCTTGAAAGCGAGAGACGTGTAAAAGCGTCCGGGGGTTCAAATCCCTCCGCTTCCGCCAAATGTTTCGCCATTGGTTTCAGGGGTGCAGACGGCTATTTCGCGGAGAACATTCGCGAAAAGAACCCGGGTTTCTTCGGGTCGGCGTCGTGCCCCTTGCATCTGTCGGACGCCGGAACGCTCCGCATCACCTGCTGGACGTGCTGGCCACACCCGGCCCATGTGGTCTTGCCGCACTTCTTGCACTCGACAGCTCTACACATGATTTCTCCCTTGGATCCGGCGTGCTTGCGAATATACCCTAAGGGGTATCTAACACCGCAGACGCCGAACGGTCAGCCGCAGCGCCTCCGTAACGCGAACACCCCCTCCGACATGCCGGAGGGGGTGTTCGCGTTCGGATAGGGGTGTCTACTTCTGCTTTGCCGCAGCCAATCCTCGCGCCACGATCGCAGCCTGCAGGTATCGCAGCCCCGACGGGACGCTGGGGTCGATCCCGGTGAGCTGGCCGATGCGCTTGAGCCGGTAGTCGACGGTGTTGGCGTGCACGAAGAGGTGCCGCGCGGTGCGCTGACGGTTCAGCTCGTGTCCGATGTACGAGGTGAGAGTGTCCAGCAGTTCTGGCGCGTCGTCGAGCGGTCCTAGTGCGCGCAGCAGTTGCTCTCTGCCGCGCCCCGGTCGAGTGAGCTGGTACTCGAGCACCAGGTCTTCGGTGCGGTACATGCCGGCGGGCCGACCCAGTTGCCGGGTCAGCGAGAGAAGTTCGTACACGTGCTCCGCGGCTCCCGGAATGTCGTCACGATCGGCGACGGTCATCGACGCGGTGATGGGGATTTCTCCTGCGCGGGAGAGGCGTTCGATCAGGCCGTCGATCCATTCGCGTTCCCGCGGAGCCGGCAACAGGACGGTCCCGCCCTCGGTGCTGAGCAAGGCGAGCGGCGACTTTCCGCACATCGTGGCCAACTCGGCCTGAACTCTGCGGAGCTTGCGACGTGCAGAGACGGTTCGATCGACGACTGGGTTGGCTTCGTCCGGGTGCTGCGGGAAGTGCAGTGCGATGACCACGTACTCGTCCGCTAGGTCGATACCGCACTGTTGCGCAGTCGATGTCGCGTTCTTGCTGCCACTGAGCAATGCCGTTACCAACGTATGCGTGGCCGTGTGGTGTTCCGAGGCAACCGAGCGGTACTCGTCGACATAGGCCATCGAGACCTCGGTGGTGACGGCTTCGAGCAAGCTCACCAACACGAGGGAGTTGTCGGTGGCGTTCTCGTGGCTGGCCGACTTGGTGTCTCGGTTGACGATCGTGAGGCCGAACCGAAAACCATCGTGGTACGCACGAAGGATCGAGCGGAGCGGAACGCCTTCGCGCGCCCACCGGGCAGCGGCGTCGTGAACGTTGGCCAGGTCCTTCTCCGAGGGAGTGTTTCCCGATTCGAGCATCCGGGCTGCTAGTCCGAGGCACTTGACCGTCACCTCGGTGACGTCGCCGTGAAGTAGCTCGCCGGGGAGGGTCCCGCACGGGGTATTCGCCTGGAAGTGATCGACCAAGTGACGAGCGACGCCCCGCAGATCGTTCAAAGCCAACGTGTTGGCCTTTGTTCCTGCGATAAACCCAGCTTCGATATGACCCGGAAGCGGATTCGGAGCTGTCTTCGGTGTGGTCATCGATCCCCCCATGACTGTGTAGTTCATGCCAACCGTGCATTCTCTCGGTGTACCGTAACAATCATTAACGGGTTTCGAGTTTGTTTCACCCAGACTAACCGAGGGGTCCGGTCCAGCGGATGACCGAAACCGTCCATGTAGTACGAGATGCCGAATGCCCTTCTGATCTGCGCAAATACGTTCGTCCTACATCGCGTGAGGCAAAAGAAGTACCGCATTCATCCATTACGCCCTTGCTCGCACACAACCCCTCGACGTCGAGTCGGTGAAATGTCATAAACGCATCGATGCACACCGCAGACTTGCCCGCGCCCTCCTGTGTTGCTTGCGGGCATTTCGACCGCGAACACGTCCCGAAGCGGTAAATTGGACCCCTGTTCGGCGGTGGATACCGCCTAGTAGATTGGTATGCACTCGGGTCGACGAGCTTGCGGTCGGGTGAGAAGTACACCGACGTGCCTCGGCTTCCCCGCTACATCACTCGAAAGGTCGGTCATGCGTCGCTCCGCACTGTTCGCCGCTGGTTGTATGACGGCGATTGCAGCCTTCGGCGCTGTGCCCGCTGCGACGGCACAACCGGTCGTGCCCAGTCCGTCTGCGCCCGGGTTCCCGTTCTCGGGCCTGCCGAGTCTGTCCATACCTGGCCTGACACCGCCGGTCGTTCCCGCGCCGCCCGCCACGCCTCGTGTGTCGTCGGTGACGATGATGACCGACCGGCGTGCGGTCATGCAGGTGTATTCGGTGGCCATGAACCGCGACGTTCAGGTTCAGGTACTCCTTCCCGCAGACAGGTCCGTTCTCAGACCGTCGCTCTACATGCTCGACGGTGTCACCGCCGGCCAGGAGACGAATTACACCGAAAGCACGTGGACCCAGAAGACCGACGCAGTGGCGTTCTTCGCCGACAAGCCGATCAACGTCGTCCTTCCCGTGGGCGGCCGGGGAAGCTACTACTCCGATTGGGAACAGCCCGACCCGGTTCTGGGACTGAACAAATGGGAGACGTTCCTGACGTCCGAGTTGCCTCCGCTGGTCGACGCCCAGTTCGAGGGCAACGGGGTCAACTCACTGATGGGCCTGTCCATGGGTGCGCAGGCCGCGATGAACCTGATTACCAAGTATCCGAGTCTGTACACGGGTGTCGCGGGATTCAGCGGGTGCTATGACAACCGGTCGACCGAGGCCAAGAACTCGGTGCGAGTGACCGTGGCGTCCACGGGTGGAAACGCGACGAACATGTGGGGCGAGAACTCGGACCCGGCCTGGGACGTCAACGATCCCAGCCTGCGCGTGAACAACCTGGTAGGCAAGGAAATCTATGTGTCCGCAGGCAACGGTCTCCCCGGGCCGACCGAGAGCCTTTCGGACTTGTCTGGGCGCATCGGTGACGTGTTGAGCGGCAGTGCTCTGGAAGCGGCCGCGAATACCTGCACCGCCCGTTTTGCCGACACGCTCCGGGCAGCCAACCTCCCCGCCACCGTGGTGTTCAAGCCATACGGAACCCACGCCTGGCGGTACTGGGAGGAAGAACTGCACAACTCCTGGCCGAGCGTCGCCAAGGCACTCGGCATCTGATTTCGTTGTCGCTCAGAACGGAGGCGGGCCGTCCTCGATGGCTTCTCGTGCGCGTCGATTGCGCGCCCGCTCGACACGTCTGCGTGCATGCTTGGCGGCAACACGAGTTCTTTTTCTGAGCGGTTCCACCCGAGGTGGTTCCTTCTGCCGCTCCCGGAACGTCACGTCGGATAATCCGGGGTGCGTGTCGTAGCCGTTGTGCGCCGGGCCGTCGACGACGACACCTTCTGGCGTCGCCACTGTGGAGATGATGCGCCCGGTGTCGTCCGAGTGCTGATCGTCGACGAAGTTTCCGAACGTTTTCAGGTTGTGGTGAAACCGGCACTTGCCGTTCAGGTTGACCGCCGACGTCCCGCCGCCTCGAGCAGGGTGTTCGTGGTCGTACTCGGCGACGTGGTCGATGTCGCCCGTCCAGGCAGGCGCATTGCACCCTGGCCACACGCAGTACTGATCGCGGATCCGAACAAAAGTCTCCATCGCGGCCGTCGGTCGGTGGGGGTCGACGGCATGACAGGCGTCTTCGTCCGTGCGAACCGATCGTCGGACAGCGTCGACGCGGGCGGCAAGGTCTCGGACGTGGTCCGGCGAGATGATCCCGTAACCGGCCAGGAAACCGGACCGACTGGGAGCGCCGTTCTGATCGTCCAGAGTCGCGCTGTCGGCAACCACCGTCGTCGAGACTCCTTCATCACGTGACGGGTCGGACGGCTCTACCGGGCAGGCGGGGTCGCTGCACTGGCACTCGAACGTCGTCGCCGTGGCCAATGCGAACAAGGCGTCGCTGGACCGCGCGTTCTTGGTACGCGGGTCCTTGCGGCATACTCGCGTGGCCAGGGCCTCGACCCGTGCCGCCACCAGCATCGCATCCTCGGCAGCCATGGTGGCCCCGACCTGCGCCATCCCGTCGGGTGCGTTCTCGGTCCAGAACGTGCGGTCGTCCTTGGCGCGAACGCGGCGTTCACGCACCGCGTCGGGATCGTGGCGGTGAACGATGCGGTCGATCATGTCGCGCATCCTGTGGTCCGACCACGACCCGCGGCGGCGCAGTGCATCAGCGATCTCGGCATCGACATCGGCGGCATAAGAGCGGCCGTCGACCAGGTCTGTCCGCGTGACGACGGTATGAATGTGCTTCGGTGCGATCAGCCCGTCTCTGAGGCATCGGGCCACCTCCGGCAGCCGATCGCGCAAGACGACCGCCCGGAACAGCAGTCCCTCGCCCGCGCCCTGACTGATGGAGAGAACTGCGGCGATTCTCGCAGCGCACTGCGTCGAACGGCATCACCAGCTGAGTGTGCAATTCTGCCGCGGCGCAGTAGCGGGTCCACTCCAGATACCCGAGCCCCGCAGTGGCATGACGCAGTACATGGAGGACTTCGGTGACGTCGGAGCTCACCACGGAGCGAGGCAGCCCCATGGCCCCCGGATCCTGCGTCGCCCACCTCGAATCGAACATGTGTGCGAAAGTGGCAATACCTACCGACAGGAAGTCAGCCTGTGGTGGCAGGGGCGAATCGCGATGCTGCGGCAGCCGAGAATTGTAGGAATGCATCGTTCTCGTGCGGGTCCCCGACGGTGATACGGACACCGTCGTCCCCGTAGGCGCGGATGATCACGCCCGCTTCGGTCGATGCTGCCGAGAAGTCGCCGGACGCCTCACCCAGCGGTATCCACACGAAGTTGGCGGACGAGTCGGGAACATGGAACCCCTGCTCTCGCAGTGCGACCTGAAGCCGCGCTCGCTCGGTCACCACACTCTCCGTCCGAGCGAGTAGCTCGTCCGACGCCGCCAGCGAAGCAATGGCCGCGCTCTGCGCGACGCTGCTGACGCTGAACGCGGTGTGCACCTTTTTCATGGCGGTGATGATCGACGGCGACCCCACGGCGTACCCGACTCTGAGGCCGGCAAGACCATAGGCCTTGGAGAAAGTCCGCAGCACGACGACGTTCGGCCTGGAACGGCTGATCGCGACACCGTCGATGGCCCTGTCCGTGTACTCGAAGTAAGCCTCGTCGAGCACGATCAAGATGTGCTCGGGGATCGCGTCCAGGAAGCGGTTCAGGTGTTCGGAGTCGACCACGGTTCCCGTCGGGTTGTTGGGGTTGCAGACGAACATCAACCGTGTCCGATCGGTGACGGCAGCGGCCATCGCGTCCAGATCGTGAACGTCGTCCGAGGTCAGTGGTACTCGAACGGCCGTCGCACCTGCGACGAGCGTGACGATGGGATAGGCCTCGAACGAACGCCATCCGAAGACCACCTCGTCACCGGCGTTGCAGGTGATCTGCACCAGCTCCTCGCACAGGGCGACGGAACCGCAGCCGACGGCGATGTCGGTGGCCGGGACGCCCAGAAAACCCGACAGCGCGTCCACCAGGGCGGCCGATTGATTGTCCGGGTAGCGGTTCACGCCCGCGGCGGCGTCCGCGATGGCGGCTACGACGCTGGGCAGCGGACCGGCCGTGGTCTCGTTGCTCGCCAGTTTGATCGCACCCGGAAACGAACGGCCGGGGATGTATCCGGGAATGGCGTCGAGATCGGGACGGGTGCGTGCGCTCACAACCGTCGATTATGCGCTCGCGCCGGACACAGTGTGGTGTCGGCCCGCCCGAGCCCCTCGCATTGAACTGTCACTACAACTACCGTGTACGCATGTCGGGTCTCATAGAAGACAGTGCGCCCATCCGTCAGCACGATGACGACGGGGGGACGATCACACTCGACACCGTGCCGCTGACGGCCTTCGAGCCGGATTCGACGCCGCGCGGAGGAATCGTCGTATTGCACGAAGCTCGGACCCTTCCCTCCGCCCTGGTGGAGTTCATGGGGTCGCTGGCGGCCGATGGCTGGATGGTTGCCGCTCCGCATCTTTTCCACCGGGCGACGAGCGACGAGGAAGTCTTCGGAAGCTCGCTGTTCGAGGATTTCGACGCCACCTTCTCCTGGCTGGTCGAGCGCGGCATCTACCCCGACTGCATCGGTGTCATCGGTTTCGACGACGCCGGCACTGCAGCCGCCCTGGTCGCGACCGACCGTGCGGTGGGGGCCGCAGTGAGCGTGGCCGCCCCGGGCATCATCGAGCCGTTGACTCCGGATGCCCGTGCACTCGTCGAGGCTGCAGCATCGCTGAAAGCGCCCTGGTTGGGTCTGTACGGCAGTGACGATGAGCGCACGCCCGTCGATCAGGTCGAGCGGCTGCAGGAAGCCGTGGCCAAGGCTCCGGTGGCGACGCTGGTGGTCAGTTATGCGGGTGTCGAGCACCGCGCGGACGAGGATTCCGCGTCCGCCGGCGAGGACGCACTCCTTGACGCACAGCGCCGAATCTTCGACTGGTTCGACAGCCATCTGCGATAGCCCTACCAGCCGTTTTGCGTCTACCCCGGGGCGTGTGTAATCTTCTCCCTCGGCGGTTCGAAAGGACCGGTGCCCTTCGGAAGAAGGCTCAGGAGGCGTGCCAGAGCGGCCGAATGGGAGTCACTGCTAATGACTTGACCCTTCACCGGGTCCGGAGGTTCAAATCCTCTCGCCTCCGCCACTTTCGACTTCGGTCGAGAGAAAATTGAATGAATGCATGCGCCCGTAGCTCAACGGATAGAGCACCTGACTACGGATCAGGAGGTTAGGGGTTCGAATCCCTTCGGGCGCACAGAAAAGAGCCCCTGAGCTGCGAGTATTCGCGGACCAGGGGCTCTTTCAATATGTTGGATTTGCCCCCAACTCAACGCAAACGATCCGCACTGCGTCGCAAGTGTCGAGCGATGTGGACTTGTGTGAACCTTAGTGGACGGTCAGCGGATTGCCCCGTGGGAGCACGCTTCGCCCCCTCTGCCGTAGGGACTCCACCGCAGCGCTAGGTCCAGCATTGCTCGCGAAACTTCTGTCTCTGCTGCTACGGGTGGGTCATCTGACACGTCTTGCATACCGCGTAGACGCTGGTGATGCTGTCGGTCGGTGTCACCGACCGCCGCACCACTTCTGCTTGGCAGCGGTTGCTGCAGGATGGGCATCGCCGATCGAAGTCGACTTCGGGGACCAGCCGGTAGGTGGGCATAGGTCTTTGAGCTCCTCGTAGGACCCGACCCGGAGTGTGGAAAATCGTGATGGGTCGCTGGCGTTCTGCGCTCCGTTATTCTGTCCGACCTTCGGCAAGCCAACACTCAGACTGGTTACGGCGGGCGACTACTTCGGCACTCGGAGAACCAGGGCGTCTCCCTGACCTCCTCCGCCGCACAGCGCGACGGCACCGACACCTCCACCGCGGCGGCCCAGTTCGAGCGCCCGGCACAGTCATGGGGATGCCGGCTTTCGCGGCAGCCTGACGGGCAGGCACCTGGCCCGCGCCTGCGGTCAGGACCTGACCCATGATGACGTACTGCACTGCTGCTGCTTCGACTCCCGATTTCTCGAGAGCACCGGTGATGGAGAGCTCCGAGATCGGCTCCCGACAGTGTCTTCAGCGAGCCCATGAAACGGCCGGTGGGTGTGCGTGCTCCGGCGACGATGACCGATGTCGGCATGACGATTGCCTTTCGAGTGTGGGAGTGGCGTCAGTTCGACGCGAGGGAGCGGGCGAGGACGAGACGCTGAATCTGGTTGGTGCCCTCGAAGATCTGCGTGGTTTCTGCCTCGCGCATGTAGCGCTCGACGCGGAAATCGCGGCTGTCGCCTGGCTCACCCTCCCAGTGAATGGCGACCTGGTCGCCGTGTCCGTCGATGACGTGGCGGTCGACGCAGTTGTAGGCGACGTTGAGTTCGCCGTCGGTGAACCACTTGGCGACGGGGGCGTCGGGCCAGTCGAGTACTTCGGTGAACGGGGTGTGCCAGTGGAGTCGGCGAGCCTTTTCGGCCCAGAAGCCGAGTCGATCCTTCTCCGCGGCGGCGTAGAGGTCGGCTCCGGCGTTCGCCTGAGCCGCGAACTCGGCCGACGGTGGATAGAACACACTGTCCTGCAACACTTCACCTGCGCTTATTGATCCTCCTCAGCAACATGTGCGGCTGCGTGGTGTCGAATTACGACCTTCGAAGAAAAGGTGCGGTCCAGCTAGGGGCCCATTCGAAGCCTGAGCCGGAGAATCGATCCATGGCCGCTATACGTTCGACTGCACAAACTTCAGACGTGCTTCGGCTATCCGATCCGCGGCTTCGCCCGGCGGAATCGACTCGGAACGAGATCGGTCGAGGATCGAGAGCACCGTGTCGTAGATCTGCTCGACGCGGTCGCGGGCCCACTGCGCGTCTGCACCGTCTTTTTCTCCCGCCACCTGGATGAGTCCGCCGGCGTTGGCAACGTAGTCGGGAACCCACACCACGCCCTTGTTGTAGAGATGCTGGTCGACGTCCGCAGTCATGAGTTGGTTGTTCGCTGCGCCGCACACGATCGATGCGGTCATCTTGTGGACTGAGGCGACGGTGAGGGTACCGCCGAGCGCGCAGGGGGCGTACACGTCGAGCTCACGGTCGAGAACGTCGTCGCAGATGACGACCGAAGAGAATCGTGCTGCGACAGCATCCAATGCGTCAGCGTTGACGTCGGTTGCCAAAACCTTCGCCCCATCCCGTAGCAACAACGCGATCAACTCGGAGCCGACTTTCCCCACGCCTTCGACGCCGATCACACGACCCGTGAGATCGGGCGTGCCCCACGTGGCGGTGGCCGCGGCGCGCAAGGACTGGTAGACACCGAGGGCAGTCATCGGACCGCTGTTGCCAGACCCTCCTGCGGTCGCCGATCGACCGACCACGTGGGCGGTCTGTTCTCCGATGATGTCGAGATCGTCTGTGCCGGTGCCTACGTCGCCTGCCGAAACGTATCGGCCACCGAGCGTCTCGACAAAACGCCCGTACGAGCGCAACAGATCCGGAGTCTTGATGACTCGAGGATCGCCGATGATCACGGCCTTACCGCCACCGAGCGGAACGCCTGCGATAGCGGCTTTGTAGGTCATTCCACGCGACAGACGGAGCACATCCGTCAGAGCGGTGCCTTGGTTCGCATAGGGGTAGAACCGTGTGCCACCCAGGGCCGGGCCCAATGCGGTGGAGTGGATCGCGATGATTGCCTGCAGTCCCGTGGCGGGGTCTTCGCAGAAGATCACCTGTTCGTGTGGCGATCCGTCGGCCGTATCGGCGCGGTCGAAGACTGTAGCGTCTGCCAGATCCGAAGCGAGTTCCGTGCTGAGTGTCATGGGTTTTCTCCCTGCAAGATAGATGTCGTGGTTGATTCAGGCGTGGGCGTGAAGAGGCCGCCCGGCAAGCGCGAGGTGAGCTTCGCCGAACGCCTCGTTCTGAGTGGGGTGTGCGTGGACAAGGTGCGCTACTTCATCTGGGTGGGCACCCCAATTGACCACCAACTGGGCTTCTCCGATGAGTTCGCCGACCCGTTCGCCGACCATGTGGATCCCGACTATCGCACCGCCGACCACCCGTACGAGTTTGACGCCTCCGGTAGTTCCCAGTATTTGACTCTTTCCGTTGCCGGAAAGGTCGTACACCGTGCTCTGTACCTCGGCATACTGTTCACGCGCTCGAGCTTCGGTGAGTCCGACCGACGCGACTTCGGGTGTGCAGTACCCCACCCGCGGAATGTTCACGTCGTCGACGGCAATGGGGGCTCGGCCGGCAATCGTGTCTGCGACAAAAATCCCCTGTTGAAATCCTCGGTGGGCGAGTTGGGGTCCAGCAACGACATCGCCGACTGCATGGACGCCATCGACGCTGGCACGAAGATTCTCGTCGGTTTCGATGAAACCGCGGGCATCGGTCCGAATTCCGCCCTCGCTCAGGCCGATACCCGACGTTCGAGGGTCTCGTCCAACCGCTACCAGCAGCACGTCCGCGACCAGTGTCTCGCCGGATTCGACGGTGACGGTGACAGACTTCGGGTCCTGGGTCGCGCCTGCGAAGCGGGTGTCGGTCTTGATCAAGATGCCGCGCTTGCGGAACGCTCGTGTGAGCTGTTTGGAGGTCCATTCGTCCTCGGCGGAGACCAACCTTGGCAGCGCCTCGACGATCGTGACCTCGGCACCGAGCGAGGCCCAGATGCTGGCGAACTCCACTCCGATCACACCACCGCCGAGAACGATCACTCGGTGCGGAACCTCGGGCAAGCTCAGTGCATCGTCGCTCGAGAGGATCCGTCCGCCCAGTTCGAGACCGGGGAGCGAGCGAACACGCGACCCGGTGGCTATCACCAGCGAGGAACCGGTGAGTGTTCGATCTCCGACACGCACCGAGGTTCCGCCGGTGTAATGCCCGGTTCCGTGGACGACGTCGACGCGGTGGCTTCCGACGAGTCCCTGTAGTCCTTTGTAGAGACGCGCGACGATCCCATCCTTGTAGCGATGGACTGCCGTCATGTCGATCGGACCCTGCGTTGCGCCGATTCCGATGGACGGAGCATGCGCAACTGTGTCAGCGACCTCGGCAGCATGTATCAAAGCCTTGGTCGGAATGCATCCTCGGTGTAGACACGTTCCACCGACTTTGTCCTCTTCCACTATTGCGACGGTCTTGCCGAGTTGGGCGGCGCGGAAGGCTGTTGCGTATCCGCCAGATCCGCCGCCGAGAATCAGGACATCGGGCGTGTCGGTCATGAGTTGCTCCTCGAGCGAAAGGCGTTCAGGGCGTGTGGAGTAGGCATCTAGTTCAACGCGATCAAGTTGATCGGGTCGGACAGGATGTCGGCGATAGCGGCCAGGAATTTGGATCCTTGCTCCCCATCGACCAGGCGATGATCGAAGGACAAGCTCAGCGTGGTCACCGACCGAAGTGCGATGACGCCCTCGAATTCCCAAGGACGCCGCCGGATAGAGCCGAAGCACAGGATCGCAGCTTCGCCGGGATTGAGAATGGGAGTGCCGGCATCGACGCCGAAAACTCCCACGTTGGTGATCGTGATCGTCCCATCCGCGAGATCAGCTGGACCTGTCTTGCCTTCCTTGGCAGTTGTTGTCAGATCTGTGAGGGCCAACGCAAGGTCTTTGAGCCCTAAAGCGTGTGCGCCCTTGATGTTCGGCACCATCAATCCGCGTGGTGTTGCGGCGGCGATTCCGAGGTTGACGTAGTGCTTGGTGACGATTTCCTGCGTGTCTTCGTCCCATGACGAATTGACGCTCGGGTTGGAGCGGAGCGCGACCAGCAGAGCCTTGGCGACGAGACTCAATGGCGTCAAACGCACGCCATGGAATGGCTTCGCCTGACGTAGTCGCTCGAGCAGTTCCATCGTGGGAGTGACATCGACATCGACGAATTCGGTGACGTGGGGGGCTGTGAATGCGCTTCGGACCATGGCGGCTGCCGTGTGTTTGCGAACTCCCTTGATCGGTGTTCGTTCTTCGTCGGCTGTGTTTCTCGGTGTCGGAACATCGCGTTCATTGTCGGCACCGGTGCCCGAGGCGCCAACAGACCTTGCTTCGCGATACCTCTGGAGATCGTCACGGGTGATATGCCCGTGCTTGCCGGTCGGCGTGACATCGGCCAAGTCGACGCCGTCAGCTCTGGCAGCGAAGCGGACAGGTGGCGCGGCGAGAGGTTTGACGGTCGCGTATGCATCCGGGCTGATCGTTGGCATCGAACTCGCAGCGGACTTTATGCTGTCCATGGGTCCCTCACTGCCAGTTGATGTCTCGGCACGGTTCCGTCGCCTGCTGACGCTCTCGTCCGCGACGCCGTATCCGACCAGCACCGGTTCGCGTTCGGGCTTCGCCCCGGCGTCGACGTCCTGACTTCGGGAAGTCCCTGAGGCTGGGGCCGGCTCGGGGTCCGGTCCGTCGTCGGTGCGAATATCGATGAACGGGCTCCCGACGTCGACCGTGGCTCCCTCCTCGGCGTGCAGTGCAGTCACGGTGCCGGCAAAGGGCGAGGGCAATTCGACAGACGCTTTTGCAGTCTCTACTTCCGCGATGCACTGGTTCAGAGCAACCGTGTCACCGACTGCCACCTCCCAGGTGAGCAGATCGGCTTCGGTCAGTCCCTCGCCTAGGTCCGGCAGTAGAAAGGTCTTGATCGTTGGCATGCTGGAATCTCCTGGGCTACGAAGCGAAAGTACGATCGACGGCGTCGAGGATGCGGTCGACATCAGGGAGGTAATGCTCTTCGAGCTTCGACGGAGGGTAAGGAAGTGTGAATCCGCCGACCCTCGCGACCGGGGCCTCGAGGTGGTAGAAGCAGCGTTCGGTGATCCGTGCAGCGATCTCGGCTCCGATCCCGAGGAACACCGGTGCTTCGTGGGTGACGACCAATCGGCCCGTGCGTTTGACCGAATCCTCGATCGTCTCCATATCGAGGGGTGAGATCGAGCGTAGATCGATCACTTCGATCGATCTACCTTCCTGGGCGGCGACATGTGCAGCTTGCACAGCGGTTTTCACCAGTGGGCCGTAGGTCAGCAATGTTGCGTCCGTACCGGGTACGAGAATCTCCGCTCGATGTAGCGGGCGCGGGACCCGATCCAGGTCGACTTCTCCCTTCTCCCAGTACCGCCGCTTGGGCTCGAAGAACATCACCGGGTCGTCCGAAGCAATGGCTTGTTGAATCATCCAGTACGCGTCGGAAGCGTTGCTGCAGGTGACCACTCGCAATCCCGCTGTTGCCGCAAAGTACCCCTCGGGTGACTCGGAGTGGTGCTCGATCGCCCCGATGCCACCGCCGTACGGTACTCGGATCGTGATCGGAACCTTCACGTTGCCACCGGTTCGGAAATGCAGTTTCGCGACTTGCGAGACGATCTGATCGAATGCAGGGTAGATGAACCCGTCGAACTGAATTTCGCATACCGGTCGGTAGCCGCGCATCGCGAGACCGATTGCGGTGCCGATAATTCCGGACTCTGCCAGCGGAGTGTCGACTACGCGCGCGCCTCCGAAGTCTTTCTGGAGTCCATCGGTGATCCGGAAGACGCCGCCCAGCTTTCCGATGTCTTCCCCCATCAGTACGACCTTCGGGTCGGTCTCGAGGGCGCGACGTAGTCCCGCATTGATGGCTTTGCCGAGGGGAAGCGTGGACACGGCTGTGGTGTCGGTCATCAGTGTGTTCCTTCGTACGATTCGAGGTAAGCAGCGAATTGGAGGCGTTCTTCCTCGATCAGAGGGTGTGGTTCGGCGTAGACGTTGTCGAACATCGACATCGGTGTCGGTTCGACGGTGCCGAGGCATCCTTGACGCAACTCGGCCGCGGTTCTGTCGGCTTGCCTCTGTACCGAGACGAGGTAGTCGTCGTCTACCGCCCCAGAGGAGTCGAGCAGCGCCCGAACACGGTCGAGCGGATCCTTCCGACGCCACTCGTCGTCGAGGGCTGCCGGTCGGTACCGGGAAGGATCGTCGGAGGTGGTGTGCGGTCCCATTCGGTACGTGACGGCCTCGATGAGCGTGGGTCCGCTCCCTTCACGGGCGCGTGCGAGGGCCGCGCGGGTAACTGCGATGACAGCGAGTACGTCGTTGCCGTCGACACGCACGGACGGGATGCCGAAACCCCGTCCTCGCTCGGCGATCGATACTCGAGACTGCACGCTCACCGGCTCCGAGATCGCCCACTGGTTGTTCTGGCAGAAGAACACGACCGGGGCGGAGAAGCTGGCTGCAAATCCCAGGGCCTCGGAAATATCTCCTTGACTGGTGGCACCGTCTCCGAAATAGGTGATGACTGCGCCGTCTGTGCCGTCGAACTGAAGTCCCATCGCGTAGCCCGTGGCGTGCAATGCCTGCGCTCCGACTATGATCGCGGGCGTAGTCATGTTGTACTGGAACGGGTTCCAGCCCGAGTGCGTCGATCCGCGCCAGAATCTGAGCATGTGAGTAGGGTCGACGTCTCTGCAGTATGCGACCCCGTGCTCCCGGTAGCTTGCGAAGACGAAGTCGTCCGTGGCGAGCGCACGAGCGGAACCGACCTGTGCAGCTTCTTGACCGAGAAGTGGTGCCCACAGACCGAGTTCACCCTGGCGCTGAAGCGCGGTTGCCTCCGAATCGATCCGCCGGACAACCACGAGATCTTCGTACAGGCTCCGAAGCGCATTGTTGTCGATGTCCTCGACGTAAGAAGAGAACTGGGCATGTTCGCGTCGATCACCGGTTTCGGTGATCAGCTGCACCAACTCGTCGGATGAGAACATAGAGAAGGCCTCCAGAGATAAAGGGGGAGTTGCCGAACTGGCGATCTGACTCAGAACATCACCAGATTTGGACACCGTGTGCAAGTGAGAACCTTCAAAGTGAGCAAGATGCACAATATGTGTCAACTTTGGGCTCGCCTGGTTGGGCGAGTTGTCAATGTGCCTGGGCTGCTTCGGTTTTGTCTGTGGGAGTCCGAGTTGCGATGATATGCGCGGACACGACCACGCCGGTGGATATGCATGCAGCAATGGCCATTCCGAGCCAGGCACCGACGTTCATCGTGAGCGCACCCACCAGTGCTCCAACGCCTATCAGCAGAATCGACGTGAGGCGACGCCGCCATGGTTGATTCTTTCTACCGCCCAACCACGAATCGGCCGCGAGGCCGGTGATCGTGGACGTGATAACCACTGTGGTGACGTCCTTGACCGCCAAGAACCGTGCGCCCGCTGCTTGTGCACCCATCGCCATAGCTACCGAACCTGCAATTACCACAATGGCGAGGTGGTTACCGCCAGAAGGCAGAAAAGCCAGGCATGCCACGGTAATCCACAAGACCACGGACACCGCTGCGAGCAGCACGCTCAGCGCGCGAGGCCACCAGCCGTTCGCGTGGCGGAGAAGGCGTCCGCCGAGGGCGGCCCCGAACATGAACATCACCAACGCCACAGCGGGGCCGAGTATCGGCAGTTCGTCTGCGTTGCCGCTCGCCATTCCGAGTATGACGACATTACCGGTCATGTTGCCGGTGAACACCTTGTCGAGCCCCAGGTATCCGACCGCGTCGGCAATGCCGGTGGAGAAGGTCAGGGTCTGCATGCTCCAGAGAGGCATGCGGCTCCGAAGGACGGACTCTTGCGCGTTCATCGGCCCACCGCATAGCCGAGGCCGCCGCGGGGATTGGCTGCACCACAAAGCAATCCGCTGTCCGGGTCTTTGCCGACCATCGAAATTCTGCCGAGCGACCAGCCGGATGAGACGGTCACTTCGTGCCCGCGCTCGCGGAGGCCTGCGATGACGGCGGAACCCACGCGGTCCTCCACGACGAGTCCGCGAGCAGAACGCACGCGCGGCCAGAATGAACTCGTGATCGCTGTGGTGTGGAACGTCGGCGCATCGATGGCCTGTTGGGGCGAGTACCCTCCGACGATCGTGCGCAGAACGTACAGCAGCTGCCACTGGTCTTGCTGATCTCCGCCCGGAGTACCGAGCGCCGCTGTCGGCACTCCGTCCGTCAAGAGCATGGTCGGACTCAGTGTCGTGCGTGGGCGCCTACCCGGTGACAACCCCGATGGGCTCTCCGAGTCCAGCCAGGTCATCTGCAGTCTGGTTCCCAGGCAGAAGCCCAATCCGGGAATCGCGGGAGAGGACTGCAGCCACCCTCCGGAAGGGGTGGCCGAGATGAAGTTTCCCCACCGGTCAGTGATATCCACATGGCACGTGTCGCCACGGGTTTCCCCACTTCGGGCGACGGTCGGCTCTCCGGTACCTGCGATGTCGACGCCGGTCGAATGGAAAGCAGGCGGAAGGAACGGCTGACGGCCCGGCACGGCACCGGGACGCATGTCCGCACTCGCAGTCTCGGAGATCTGGTGCGCACGTCGGGCACAGTACTCGGGCGACAGAAGATGGTCGTACAGGTCTTCCGAGGTGGTGCCGTCGTCGCCGTAGTAGGCGTCACGGTCGGCCATTGCCAGTTTCATCGCCTCCGTGATGTTGTGTATGCCCTCCACGGTCGCGGGGTCGACACTGGCGCTGTGCGCGACTACGTCCAGGATTCCCAATGCCTGCAACAGGACTGGACCCGACGACCAGAATCCTGCCTTGGCAACCTCGGTGCCCCGGAAGTTGTGCACAAGCGGAGGTTCACGACGAATCTCGAGGTCGGTGAAGTCTTTGACTGTGATGACTCCTGGATGGTCGCGGCCGTCGGAATGGCGATGAGGCGTGGCGACGAATCGGGATACGGTGTCGGCTATCGGGCCCTGCCAGAGTTCGCGTGCCCTCTTGATTCCAGTCAGGCGCGACCCCGATGACGATGCGGTCGCCAGTTGCTCGAGCACCGCTGCGTAGGTTGGATTCTTGATGATCGAACCCGGTGTCGGCACAACACCTTCGGGTAGCCAGACCGCGGCGGAAGTTGGCCAGTGCTCACGAAAATGAGGGGCCATCGTGTCGATGACACCGGACAGCTTTTCGCTGCACGGAACGCCCTGCCGCGCATAGTCGATGGCGTACCGTAGAACTTCCGATAGCTCCCAGGTCCCGAAGTCCTGCAATATCGTCAACCAGGATTCCACGGCGGCTGGAACTGCAGCGGCGAGTGCCCCCGCGCCCGGTACTTCCGTCAATCCCATCGCGCCGAACGATTCGATCGTCGCGGCTCGCGGTGCGGGCCCTTGGCCTACAACGACTTCCGGACCGTTCCCCGCAGCGGTCGCGACGATGGCGACCATGTCACCGCCTGGGCCGTTCAGGTGTGGTTCGACGATGTGCAATACGAAGCCGGCAGCGACTGCGGCGTCGAAGGCATTGCCGCCCCTCTCGAGAACGGAATGGGCGGTCGCGGAGGCTATCCAATGGGTGGAGGCTGCCATTCCGAACCAGCCGCGCAGAGTCGGTCGGGTGGTATCGCACGGTGGGGCAGTGAACGAATTGTGGACGACAGGCAATGACATACCAACAGTATGCAGTCTCGGTGCAATTGGATGCAATATTTAGAACCTACCCAGCTTCCACGGGCCTACCTGTCGTTGTCTTCGGCCCACCGAGCCAGATGCTCGGCAGTCGAGCGGATGTGGATGGACATTGCCTCACGAGCGGCTCGAGGATCGTGAGCACCGATTGCATCAGCCACATCTCGATGCTGCTGGAGGTTCTCGTGCATCAGACGGCTGCTTCGCGCATAGATGGCGAACGACGAACTCGACGGAAGGCGACGGCTGACCTCAGTGATGGTGATGATCAGCTGGCGGCTGTCGCTTCCTTCGAGGACTGCACGATGAAATCGACTGTTCGCGTCGGACCACAGACTTTCCAGCTCGGTCTTGGCGACGTCGTCTCGATCCAGGGCGGATTCGAACTCGGTCCATGCGGTGCGCAGTTCGGACAGGCCGGAGTCTGTGATGTGCTCGGCGGCACGTGCGGCAGCGAGACCCTCGAGTTCGGCTCGAACCTCGCCCAGTTCCCTGATGTCGCGGCCGGATAATCCTTCGACCAACGCGCCGCGGTTCTTGGTGATCGTCACGATGCCCTGTGCCTGGAGGACTCGCAGGGCCTCGCGGACCGGTGTCCGCGACACCCCGAATTCCTCGGCTATTGCTTCGTGACGAAGCCAGGAACCAATGGGAATACGCCCGTTGAGGATTCGTCGTTGGAGCTCGGCAACCAGGGAGTCGCTCATGGATTGGGTGTCTGGTGAAGATCCGGTCTGCATTACACCCCTCTGCCCTGCATTTCATCCGATATCAGCGAGTCTATGGCAGGAGGGTCGAGCATCGTTCACGGCCCGGATTCCGGAATCGTCGACTCGCGCTCCGAATCCAGGCGCGCGTCAAGGCGGCACATCGTCACATGGGCGCAGAATCGAGGTCGGTTCGCAGTGGGTATCGGCTGTTGCGAAGGGCTATTTCGTCCTCGGTGGAAGGGAACAGGATGGTGGCACCGACGGCCGCCATGTCGTGGGCCGCGTCCACGATCGGGCGCATTTCTGCGCTATAACCCGCCGAGATCGGAGATGTCGCGCTGATCGTCAGAGCCCGCGCGAGCGCGGCGGCTCCGAGCATTGCCAACGACGTGCCCATCCCGGAGAAGAAGGATGCGCAGTACCCGGCGTCGCCGACGAGCGCCACACGTCCACGAGCCCACGTCGACATCTTGACCTGGCTCACCGTATCGAAGTAGAGATCCGGCGCAGCGCTGATCTCAGCTCGAAGTTCGGGGAATTTCCATCCGCGGTCCCCGGTGAACGCCGAGGCGAGCATGTGTCGGTGAATGTCGACGTCGCGGTAGTCGTACGAGACAAGAGGGCTGCGGTAACCCAGAATCACAGACTGTTCGTGTCCGTCGCCGCGCACCATCACCATGCGGCCCGGCTCGTTGTACACGGTCGTCCCCGATACGCCCAGGTTAGTTCTGCACTTTCGGATGACGCCGACGTACAGCCCCAGATGCCGCACGAACTTTTCTTCGGGACCGAACGCAAGTCGGCGGACGCTGGAGTGCATCCCGTCGGCACCGACCACCAGATCGAAGGTCTCGGTCCACGCATGTTCGGCGTTCACGTCCACCTCCACGTGTGAGTCGAGTTCGCGCATCGCGGCGATCGAGCTGCCATGGTGCACGACGATGCCGTCGTCCTCGATTTTCGCGCCGAGAATGCCGACCAGATCGTCCCGTGAAATCTCGAGATCGTCGGGGCTGTCGTACACGTCTGTACTGGGCTCCACTGCGGCTTGTAGCTTGCCGCCTCGATCGACGAACGAGAAGCGGTCCTCGTACGCCACCTTGCGGTCGCGCAATTCGTCGAGGATTCCCAAGTCCCGCGCGACGTCGAGAGCAGCACCTCGCACGTCGACCGCCACACCCCCCTGGCGGGGCCCGGTCGACCGTTCCAGGACCGTCACCGCGTGGCCGGCGCGCTTCAGTATCAGCGCTGTGGTCAGCCCTGCAACCGATCCACCGGATATCAAAACCTTCATTGTGACGCCTCCTGCAATTCTTATGTCGAGCGTTCTCGGAGTCAGCTTCGGTTTCGCGGTGGCCGGTGCTCGCACGCCCGCGACGACAAATGTGTCGACGGTGTTACAGATCACTCCAACCGTTGACTGCGACCGAGATTGGATGCAATAGTTCTAACACGAATTCGGATTCGAGTATAGCCGTCAATGCCTGCCCGGTACCGGCGTTGAACTGCGTCTCGGCCGCCCGAAGCGGTCCCACTACATCTACGAATCGAGCATCATGACCTCCAATGAGCAGCCAGTTTCGGATACCCCCGAGGCGGATCATCTGAAGCGAGGCACCATCGGCGCCGTCGGCCTCACCTTCATGGTCGTAGCCGTTGCCGCCCCTCTGACTGCAATGGCGTCGAATCTGTCTCTCAGCCTGGGGTTCGGAGTCGGTGCCGGCACGGTCGGGCTACTTGTGGTCGTTGCCGTGGCACTGACAGTTTTCGCCTCGGCGTTCGTCTCCCTGGCACGTCACGTCACCAACGCCGGTGCCTACTACGCCTTCATCGGGTTCGGGCTCGGTAGCACCGTCGGCTCCGGTGCGGCATTCGTGGCAACGACTGCATACAACTTGGCCGCAGCCGGGATGGCTGCCGCGACGGGCTACTTCTTCGATTTGACCGTGCAAGCCGCATTCGATATCGAGGCTCCGTGGTACCTGTACGCGGCGGTGACCCTGCTGCTCACCGCGTGGTTCGGTCGACGCGGTGTGGAGGTCACCAAACACTTGATCACTGTGGTTTCGCTGCTGCAATTCGCGTTGCTGATCGTTCTCGCGATTGCAGTAGGAATTCAACGGCCGAGCGGATGGACGCTGGATGTCTTCTCGCCGTCGGCGATGCTGGATGGGAACATCGCTTTGACCCTTGTGTTCTGCGTTCTGTCGTTCGTCGGTTTCGAGGCGACTGCCATCTACGGCGAAGAAGCAAAAGCGGCACGAAGAAGCATCAAATGGGCAACGTATGCATCGATCATCCTCCTCGTCGTCGTCTTCGTGGTTGCGACGTGGTCCTTGGTCGCGGCGTTCGACGACGTCAAGGCAGTCGCCGCCGAAGACCCCGGTGCATTGGTGTTCCGTACCGCAGACATCTACCTCGGTGAATGGTCGGGAACGCTGATGTCCGTCCTCGTGACAATCAGTTTCTTCGCAGCCAGCGTCGCATTCCACAACATGGCAGCGCGTTATCACTTCGCACTCGGGCGCGCGGACTTGCTACCTGCTCGGCTGAAAACGGTTCACCCCCGCTGGGGCACCCCCAGCACGGCCGGCACCGTGCAGATCGTTATTTCAGTGCTGGTCCTGCTGCCGTTCGTCGTGTCGGGATCCGACCCGATCGTCAATCTCTTCCCGATGGTCTCGGGCGTGACCAGCGTTTCGCTGATCACTCTCATGATCGGCTGCTGCGTCAGCGTTCTTGTTGCCGTCTACAGGAATAAACTGCCCGCCGGCAGATGGGCGACCGTCATCGCTCCTTCCATCGCGGGCCTGTGCCTGTTGACTGTTCTCGTCGTGATCATCGCCAACTACTCTGATGTCACCGGAAGTACCAAACTGGTCGTCATGTTGATGCCCCTGCTGCCGATCGCCGCGGCCCTTTACGGAGCGGGTCGGCAGCGGCGAATCGGCGCTCACGAGGAACTTTCGGTGGTGGAGTGAGGGGGTGGACGACGTGACAAGACGAACCCTGGTGGAGGTCGCTCCTCTCATCGATTACGAATCCGTGACCGCACCAGACCTGTTGAGCCCGCCGGCAGCCGAGATGTTGACCTCGACGCTCAGCCATCGCGGTCTCGTGTATGCGGCGGTGCCCGGGTTCAGGCCACTGAGGTTGGACCTTCACCTCCCCGCCGCAACCGCCGGTCGGCCCTGGCCGGTCGTTGTGTACGTACACGGTGGAAGCTTCGTAGGTGGCGTTCGAGAAATGGGTCCGTGGACATCTCTTCCCGCCGAAGGCATTGCGGTGGCGTCTATTTCGTATCGGCTGGCGGCTGAGGTCTCGTTCCCCGAGCCGGTCGAAGACGTTCGCGCTGCTGTTCGCTGGGTTCGGCGAAACGGCCGGAAATTCGATCTCGACCCGGGGCGGATGTCACTGTGGGGCAGCTCGGCCGGCGCTCTGCTGTCAGGGATCGCCGCAGTGTCCGGTGATACCCCCATCGGGCGCACGGTCGGAGAGGAAACCGAACCGACCCACGTGCGATCCGTCATCTCCCATTACGGACTGAGCGATGCCTCTGCGCTGGTCGCCGACGCAATTGCGGATGGAGAGGCTGCGGCCGGTTCCCTGGCCGAGATCATCGAGCTGTTCACCGGAACTGCCTCGACCCCGGCGTCCGTCGCCGCGCACGTCACCGACGGAGTCAGGCCGAGGTACTTGCTGGTGCACGGCGACACAGATACGCGAGTGGGACACGGCCAGTCCGTTCGACTGCACCGCACGCTGACCGACGCACACTTCGAGAGCGACCTGAGTATCGTACCGGGAGCCGGCCACGGGACCGCGGAGTTCGCGGACGACGTCCGGACGGAGTCGGCAATTGCGTTTCTCCGCGAGTCCTGGAAAGAGTGAGTTGGCCCGAAGATGCCCCGCCCCAATCTAAAACCACTGCAAAAGCGCAGCAAAGAATCTGCTTCCCGGATATTGCAGGCGGCGGTCGAGGTGATCACCGAAGTCGGCATCCAGGACTTTACGATGGGCGGTGTTGCAGAAGCCGCCAGGATCTCGGTGGGTGGCCTCTACGGGCGGTATCCGGACAAGGATTCGTTGTTGTATGCCGTCAAGGACAACGTCTTGACCGATCTCACCCGGACGGTCGAGGACTCGTTAGACGGATCCGAGCCCACCGTTCGGGCTGTGATCCAAGCGTACGTGGGAACGCTCTCCCGTGTTCTGTTCGGTGCGGAACGCCTGTACGCGTTCATCTTCGTGCACAGTGCACACGATGACAGGCTCCGCAGCCGGGGCTTTGCGTTCCATCGGGACTTGCGCGCGGCCCTCGTCGGCAAATTGAGGACGGCGGGCGTGGTCGATGCGGGTGCCCTTGCGACCACCTACGAGATCATCGTTCAAAGCCTGTTGATGCGCGTTATTTCGCTGGGCCACAGCAATACGGGAAATGCACCTTACGAGGGCTTTCCGTCACCGGACGAGTACGCAGTGTGGCTGACCGACTACGTCTGCCGCGCGCTCGTCGACGTCCCCATCGACGGACCAATCCCCGAGGCGCCTGGGTCCGGTCCCGCGACGACGCATGAATAGACAGCTGCGTGCTTCCGGAGCGCGGGCTCGAACGGACGAGTCGGCGGGCGCACGACATCGGTCTCGATAACGCCGGCTTGCATCCAATGGTGCTTCCGTATGGCGATGTTGGGGCCGGTCTGTGTCTCGTAGTGGATCCGAGTGGCTGCACGACCGACTACCTCCGCCGCCTCGTGATACCTGCCGACCAAGGCAAGACGGAGCGCAGTGGCCACTTCACGCGTCGCCGTCGTGCCGATCGCGACCGCAGATGCTCCTGCAATTACGTCGTCGACGACGCCCAAACCTCCGAAACCGCTGATCAATTCGACCCGTGTATTCCTATCGAGGTATTCGATGCGTTCGTAGGTAGGCATCGCCTCACATTTCACCGCGATGCATTCGGGACTCTCGTTCAGTGCCACCGCGAGATGATGAGCGCTGATCTCGACGCCCGAGAATCGAGGGAGGTCCTGAATGATCACAGGCACGCCGGCTGCTTCGTGTGCGGTGGCAACCGAGCGTCGAACTCCCTCGGCCGACGATGCAGTGACCGGAATCATCACCGCGGAGACAGATCGACGAGCCTTCGCCGTCAGAGCCGCGAATTCCGTTCCGAATGAACCGGATTCGAGTGCCAACACGGAAGCGACTATCGGTACGCCCCCGGCCACCGATTCGATGGTTTCTAGGATCTCGGACTTCTCGGCCGCCGACAGTGTGAGCGGCTCGGCGATCACACCGAGTGCGATCAATCCGTCGCAACCGTTGTCGAGGAGATGCCGCACAATTTGCCTGAGCGAGGGCACGTCCAACCGGCCGTCGCGTTCGAAGGGGGTCGGTACCATTCCCCAAGCGACAACGCCTGTTTCGCTCTTCAACACGTGTTGTGCGTTGGTCACGGTTCGTCCTTTCGTGCGGTCGTTGGCAAACCTGTCGGGCCTTTTCCTGCCAATTTCACTGTTGCCCTTTCGGATCGGACCTTCGGGTGTATCGTATGCTAACGTACCTTAATTGCATCCAATGTAAGGAGCTTGCGTGACCTCGAATGACATTCCCCCGACTCCAGGAGACACCCTGCTGTTCGAGAACGACAGGGTGCGCGTCTGGTCAATGACATTGGAACCGCACGGCATCTTCGATTTTCACCAGCACCACCACGACCATGTCGTCGTGTGGCCCGATGCGGGGCGGGCGCAGGGGCAAGACCTCGGAGCGGACGACTGGGGAATCAGCCAAGTCGCGGAGCCAGGCTTCGTACTCTACAAAACAGTAGGACGAGCTAGTCCGCTCACGCCTCACCGCATCCGAAATCTCGAGAACCGTCGGGTCACTCACTACATCGTCGAACTGCTGGACGAGTCTCCCAGTGAGGTCGATCTACCTTGGGAGCACAACGACAGGGGATCGTTCACGAAGTAGAGCGACGAAGCCACGGGATCTACCGACTCCTGTGGCTTCATCATGCTTCAACACCCGCCGGGTCTCCGCGCTCGCCTCGATCCGGATCGCACTGGAGTCGGGACGTGGTGACAGGACGATGCGGTGTGCCGAGTAGGACCAGGTGACTGCAGCCGGCCTGCCGACCTCCGGATCAACCGCAGTACTGTTCGGTTGCCGCGATGGTTTTGTTCTCGCTGGAGCGGGCCTGTCCTACATGGCCACTGCAGATTTCGACCGCACAGACATCGGTACCGACGGCGGCAGTGGGTGGATCGACTCTCGATTCCAAGAAACTGCCGATCAGGGCGTATCTATGGATCCACTCTGGTCCTTTGTGGAATGTGTGGAGTTCGGCCTAACTCAACACGAACGATCCTTCCGACAGCGAAAGTGTCGAGCGATTCGGACGACAGTGGGCTGGGGTGGACGTTGGTTGGTACATACCGGTGAATTGCTGCCGAACTGCCGAACCGACGTCGACTGTGCGCCTGAGGCCAGCGAGGCAGCCCCCCGTGTGCCCCCAGCGCTTCGGAGCGGAGTTGTCATAGTGTGACGGGCTCGGGCCTGTGGATCACTCAACCTGGCCAGTGAGGGCGCGCCAGGTTGCTGTAGGTCGGGTCCGATTCGTTCTGGTGGTCCGCGCGCGGCGCTACGAATGGACGTGGTCAGGGGGTCACCGGGAAATGGGGGTCGACCGTCCCCATCCACGTTGCCGACCGAGATGCTCGAGCAGAGGTTGGATTCGGTAGTGCAGCGGCGTGGTCAAGGCGAGAGTTGTACTCGAGTGCGAAACGCCCTGCACCGATACCACCTTCTGGATCAGGTCCTGTAGCTCGGCTTGAGTGGTGGTGGCGACACGAACGAGCAAATCTTCACGGCCTGTCGTGGCGTGGATTTCGAGTACTTCGGGCATCGATGTGAGTGCATCGACCACGGACCGCAGCCTGCCTTGCTGCAACTCCAATGCCATGAACGCCTGTACTGCGATTCCGACCTCGGCCAAGTCGATGTCCGGCCGGAAGCCGGCCAGATAATGTTCCTCGATCATCCGGCTCAGCCGCGCTTGGACGGTGTTTCGCGCTACTCCGAGAGTGGACGCCAGTTCCATGATGCCCATCCGCGCGTTGCGTGAGAGGGCACCGAGCAACTCGATGTCGAGCCGGTCGATGTTGAGCATTTGGTCCAACTCCAAACGTGATCGCCGCTGCTGGCTGAAAGATATGAATAGTTGCACTGCAATCTGTTGATCGTTCGAGGGTACAGATGCAGTCTAAGCGTAGTAATTGCAGTGCTGCTTCCGCGTCAGATGCACCGATTGGACTCACCTCATGACTCAGGTCGAAGAATCCCGGACCATTCCCCGCGCCGTCGACCTCGACGATCGTTACCGGATCACGTCCGGCCCTGTTCTGATGACAGGCGTGCAGGCAATTGCGCGGCAGCTGGTCGAACAGCATGAGCGTGATCGCCGGGCAGGCAGGAGTACTGCGACGTTCGTGTCCGGCTATCAGGGGAGCCCTTTGGCGGGTCTCGATCGTCTTCTGGCCGGGATTCCGGAGTTGAAGAACGAGCACGATATACGTCTGGTGCCCGGCATGAACGAGGAATTGGCCGCCACTTCGGTGTGGGGTAGTCAGATGGAATTGCCGAAAGGTCAACGTACACATGACGGTATCGTCGGTGTGTGGTACGGGAAGGGGCCTGGCCTCGACCGAGCGAGCGATTCGCTTCGTCACGGCACCATGTACGGTGCCCACCCCTCGGGGGGTGCGCTCGTGCTCGTCGGAGATGACCCAGCAGCGAAGTCGTCCAGCGTGCCCGCGGCGAGTGAAAAGTCCTTGGCCGCATTGGGAATGCCGATCTTCTTTCCGCGTAACGCCGAGGAAGTGATCGCCTTCGGCCTGCTCGGTGTCGAGTTGTCCCGAGTGTCGGGGTGCTGGTCTTCGATGAAGCTCGTTGCCGATGTCGCGGACGGTATCTGGACTATGGACCGAGACTTTGCGGACTTCGCCATCGAGCGACCCGAGATCGAGTGGGAGGGTCGGCCGTGGAGTTACCGTCAGCGCATTCTCGCTTCCCCTCCTGACAGCCTGCTCGCCGAGGCCGATATGTACGGCCCGCGCTGGGAAATGGTGCGCCGGTTCAACGGAGCGAACGATATCGACAGCATCGATATCAATCCGAAGCGAGCGCGGTTGGGCATCGTGGCGGTGGGAACCGCCTACGACAGCGTCCGTCAGGCTCTCGATGAACTGGAGCTCGATTCCGAGCGGCTGTTCGATCTCGGCATCCGCGTCATGCGTATCGGTATGCCTTTCCCTCTTGGCGAAAACAAGATTCGGCAGTTCGCCGACAGCCTGGAAGCGGTTGTGGTCGTCGAGGACAAAACGGCGTTCGTCGAAACGCAGGTCAAAGAAATACTGTACGGATCGACCGATGCCCCTCGTGTCGTCGGTAAACAGGATTCGGACCGTAAGGCCCTCGTGCCGTCGGACGGGGAGCTCACCGCCGCACGGTTGGTACGTCCGCTGCGCCGGATTCTCGCCGGGTATGCAGACCTGCCGAAACCGCCACCGCCCGTGCTGGATCTGACCGTGTTGCCCGCCAAGCGGGCGCCGTACTTCTGCTCGGGGTGCCCACACAACCGGTCCACCGCCGTACCCGAAGGGTCTCTCGCCGGTGGCGGCATCGGCTGCCACACCCTCGTCACGATGTCCTCGCGGACCGATTCACAGGTGACAGGGCTGACCCAGATGGGCGGGGAGGGCGCGCAGTGGATCGGTCAGTCCGCTTTCACCGACGTCGACCACATCTTCCAGAACGTCGGCGACGGAACCTATTTCCACTCCGGCCAACTCGCAGTCCAAGCCTGCATTGCTGCCGGGGTGAACATCACCTACAAGATCCTCTACAACTCCGCTGTCGCCATGACCGGAGCCCAAGACGCCGAAGCCGGACTCACCGTTCCGGAACTGACCCACAAGCTCGTCTCCGAAGGCGTCCGGAAGATCATCATCTGCGCCGACGAACCCGAACGTCACCGCGGCGCGTCCCTCGCTGCCGGGACGACACTGTGGGAGCGTGAGCGCCTCGACGAAGCTCAGCGCATTCTGCGTGACACACCCGGTGTCACCGTACTCATCTACGACCAGCAGTGCGCTGCCGAAGCGCGTCGTAAGCGCAAGCGCGGCGACCTTCCCGCACGCCGCACTCGTGTGGTGATCAACGAGGCCGTCTGCGAAGGGTGCGGCGACTGTGGCGTCAAGAGCAACTGTCTGTCGGTGCAACCGGTCGACACCGAATTCGGGCGCAAGACCACCATCGACCAAAGCTCTTGCAACACCGACTATTCCTGCCTCGAAGGCGATTGCCCCTCGTTCGTGACCGTCGACATCCCCGAGGGCACCAAGCCTGCACGCCAGGCTGTTCCCGAGCCGCCGTATCTACCTGAACCGAAACGAACTGCGCTGACCGGAACTCACAACCTGTTCTTGGCCGGGATCGGTGGCACTGGGATCGTCACGGTCAACCAGGTACTCGGTATGGCGGCGCTGCGCGCAGGTCTGCACGTGGAGGGATTGGACCAAACCGGTTTGAGTCAGAAGGCCGGCCCCGTCACCTCACACCTGCGGCTCTCGACCGAACGCACTGAAGCGTCGAACCGCATCAGCCCATCCTCGGCCGACTGCATTCTCGCTTTCGATCTCTTGACCGCTGCCGACGTCAAGAATGTCGGCTACGGCAATGCCGACCGCACCGTCACGATCGCTTCCACGAGTAAGACCGCCACCGGCGACATGGTCTACGATCCATCGGTTCAGTACCCTGCCGATGACGACCTCACCGGCCGCCTTGCGTCGCGGTCGGCGCACATGTACGCCTTCGACGCTCTCTCCGCATCGGACGTTCTCTTCGGCAACACCGCCGCCGCCAACTTCCTTCTCGTCGGTGCCGCTTACCAAGCCGGTGGTCTGCCGATTCCTGCGGAATCGATCGAAGAGGCGATCACCATCAATGGGGTTGCCGTGGCGGTGAACATCGCTGCGTTCCGCTGGGGCCGCACTCACGTGGCCGAGCCGAACATGTTCTCGGACGCGGTGACACCGGCCCATGCGTCCACGCGTAGCGACACCGAGGTTCCTGCCGATCTGCTCGAAGGTCTGACGATCGAGGGCGACACACGGGACCTTGTGACACGGCGTGCAGCACAGCTGATGTCGTATCAAGGTAGAGGTCATGCGTGCCGATACCTGTCCACACTTCAGTTGGTCTGGGATGCCGACCGGTCCGTGGGCAACGGCACGCAGTTCACCGACGCGGTTGCGCACGGACTGCACAAGTTGATGGCGTACAAGGACGAGTACGAGGTCGCACGAATGCTCACCGACCCCGCGTTCGTCGCCTCGGTCGCCGCGGAGGTTCCCGGCGGCCGGAACCTGACCTACAAGCTGCATCCGCCAGCGTTGAAAGCTCTGGGCCGCAAGACGAAGATCGGCATGGGACCCAGGAGCCACGTAGCGCTGAAGCTCCTCGCCCGCGGCCGATTCCTACGCGGCACGCCGTTCGATCCGTTCGGATACGCCAAAGTCCGTCGCATCGAACGAATTCTATTGGCGCACTACGAGAAGATCGTGCGCGAACTGACTGCAACACTCTCAACTGAGAATTACAGCGCAGCAGTCGAGTTCGCGCAGGCAGCTGACGTCGTCCGAGGCTACGAAGACGTCAAGATGCGCAATATCACCGTTTATCTCGGCGCGCTGAAAAGGCTTGGCATCGACGCGCCTTCACTCGGGAAGAACTAGATATCTGCGTCTGCGACACCCGGCCGAACACGAGCAATGACACCCCCGAAACCAGGAGCGATATTGATGACCACCGATCTCGTAGATCACACTCTTCTCCCTACTGTGTCCGGTGTTTTCGACCGACCGGACTTCGCCGATGATTCCCCGCACGAACAGGTGGTGTTCTGCCGGGACGAGAAAACTGGACTGAAGGCGATCATCGGGATCCACTCGACCGCCCTCGGCCCTGCCCTGGGGGGTACGCGCTTCTTTCCGTATCGCGACGAGAGCGCTGCGTTGACCGATGTACTCCGTCTCTCCCGCGGCATGACCTACAAGGCTGCTGCTGCAGGTCTGCAACTGGGCGGTGGGAAGGCCGTCCTCATCGGCGACCCAGCCTTGGTCAAGACCCCAGCGCTACTCGAAGCGTATGGACAATTCGTCGAGACGCTGGGCGGTCGATACATCACCGCCGGCGACGTCGGAACTACCTCCGACGACATGGACATCATCGGACGCTCGACCGACAACGTCATCACCCGTACCCCCGCGGCCGGAGGATCCGGCGACAGCGCCCCCCTCACCGCCCGAGGGGTCTTCTACTCTATTCTTGCTGCCGCAGAATCGGTCTGGGGATCTTCGGATCTGGCCGGACGGCGAGTCGGTGTCGAAGGGACAGGTAAGGTCGGATACAACCTCATCGCGCTGCTCGCCGAGGCTGGTGCAACCATAGTCGCTTCGGACGTCAATTCCGCCGCTCTAGAACGTGTCACATCCGATTTCCCGGGTGTGGCCATTGCTGAGACGGTCATCGACAAGAACATCGACATCTACGCGCCGTGCGCCATGGGCGCCACACTCACCGACACCACCGTGCGCATTCTCGATGCAGCTGTGGTGTGCGGAGCGGCGAACAACCAGCTCGCACAACCGGTCGTCGAGGAATTGCTTCACGACAAGGGCATCGTCTGGGTTCCGGATTTCGTCTCCAATAGTGGTGGCCTCATCCAGGCGGCCGGTGAGATCGAGAACAAGCCCCGCCACGAGGTCGTCGCGCAAGTCGAACGCATCGGCGCTACCGTCGCGAGCATTCTCACGCGCCAACATGATCAGGGAATACTGGCCGGTCAAGCAGCGGACGCCATCGTCCGTGAGCGCTTGGATGACGCGTGTTCGCGTGCGCCGATGAGGTGACTCGGGGTACCGCTCGCGCGATTGGAAAGCTGAATCGACTGACGATGGACGACGTATCGTGTCGATAAGATATCAATGGTTTGTTCATATATCTCGAGGAGTGGACCACGGTTCAACGAACACCACGTTCCTGGATTTGATTCTGCGCAACGTACCTGAGCCGGAACTACTTCGGGGCGATCTGAAGTCACAGCTCGCGGCCTGCCACGCAGTTGGTATCGGATTGCAGGGGCTTGCCGACAAGTACGGGCGCGACGAGTTCGACCTGCTGGTCGACGAATTGCTCGATTATTCGGAGACGCTGGTGCGCAGCCAACTCGACCGTGCACCCAACGGCCACTACACGGAGAGGGAACTGCGTGCGACGATGCGTCGAGCGTGCGCCAGCACCGGGGCATCGACCATCTGGCCACGGAAGGTGAAGACGCCGCGATTGTGCGAGACGGCGTCGAGCACGGCCGTGGCCCAGCCGATTTCCTCGGCTGTGGGCGCATAGGACTGGCGAATGACGGGGATGTGGCTCGGGTGAATGGCCACCTTTCCGTCGAAGCCGACGGCCACGGCATCGTCGGCTTCCGCGCGGACACCGTCGAGATCGGGGATGTCGAGGAACACCGAGTCCAATGCGAACACCCCGCGCGCCTTGGCTGCGAGCAAAGTCTGCGACCGAACATGCTGTGCCACAGTGCGATACCGGCCACCGGACAGCCTGCTCGAATTGCCGCCCATGGCGGCCACCAGATCCTCGGCACCCCACATGGCACCAATCGCATTGTCGGCGGCGAGTGCGTCGAACACTGTCATCGCACCCAATGGGGACTCGATCAGGGCGACAACATTCAGCGGAGACAGAGCTGCTATCTGATCAGCAGACTCACACTTGGGAAGCATGACGGTCGTGTACTCGGTGCGCTTCAACGCCTCGAGGTCCGCGGCCTGATCGTCGGTGCCGTGCGCGTTGACACGGACGATGGTGCGCGCCGGATCCAGCGGGGCCGTGGCCACGGACTCACGAGCAACCGCTTTGTCCGCAGCGCCGACGGCATCCTCGAGATCGAGAATGACCACATCTGCTCGGGCTGCGGCCTTGTCGTAGCGCTCAGGGCGGTCTGCCGGGCAGAACAGCCACGCCGGCCCCGGTGGTACCCAGTTCACGACGCCTCCTCCGGTGGTTGCATCCGGACGAGCGTCTTGCGAACGGCGATCGCGACGACGTCACCGTGTTGGTTTCGGCCGGTGTGCGTGAACGTCACGATGCCCTCACCGGGGCGCGACTTCGATTCGCGCCTGTCCGAGATCACGGTCTCGGCGTACAGGGTGTCGCCGTGGAACAGCGGTTTGGGGAAAGACACCTCCGAGAAGCCGAGGTTCGCCACGATGGTGCCCTGGGTCAACTGCGTCACCGACAGTCCGACGAGCGTGGACACGGTGAACATCGAGTTCACCAGTCGCTGCCCGAAAGCTGTTGTCTCGCTGTAGGCAGCGTCGAGGTGTAGGGCCTGGGTGTTCATCGTCTCGGTGGTGAACAGGGTGTTGTCGGCCTCGGTGATGGTGCGGCCGGGTCGGTGCTCGTAGATGGTGCCGAGCTCCATCTCCTCGAACCACAAGCCGCGCTGGCGAATTCGTTTGTCGCTCACAGTCCCAGGGTCCGGGCGATCAGCATCAACTGGACCTCGGTCGTACCCTCACCGATTTCGAGGATCTTGCTGTCGCGGTAGTGGCGAGCCACGACGTACTCGTTCATGAAGCCGTAGCCGCCGTGAATCTGCGTCGCATCGCGCGCGTTGTCCATGGCGGCCTCGGAGGCGACGAGCTTGGCGATGGATGCCGCCTTCTTGAACGGCTTGCCCGCCAACATCAATACCGCTGCGTCGTAGTACGCGGTCCGCGCGGTGTGTGCACGGGCCTCCATGCGGGCGATCTTGAACGAGATCGCCTGATTGCGCGCGATCGGAGCACCGAAGGCCTCACGCTCCTTGGCGTACTTCACACTCTCGTCCACGCAGCCCTGCGCCGCTCCGACCGACACCGCGGCGATCGCGATCCGGCCCTCGTCGAGGATGTGCAGGAAGTTCGCGTACCCGCGTCCTTCCTGCCCGAGCAGATTCTCCTGTGGCACGCGCACATCGGTGAAACTGAGCGGGTGCGTGTCGGAGGCGTTCCAGCCGACCTTGTTGTATGCCGCTTCGGCGACGAAGCCGGGAGTGTCGGTGGGAACCAGGATCGAGGAGATCTGCTTGCGTCCGGTCGCTTCGTCGACGCCGGTGACCGCGGTGACGGTGACGAGTTCGGTGATGTCGGTGCCGGAGTTGGTGATGAACTGCTTGCTGCCGTTGATGATCCAGTCACCACCGTCGCGCTTGGCGGTGGTCTTGGTGCCGCCCGCGTCGCTGCCGGCACCGGGCTCGGTCAGGCCGAACGCGGCCAGGGCCTTGCCTGCGGTGAGCTTGGGCAGCCACTGCTGCTTCTGTGCGTCGTTGCCGAAGCGGTACACCGGCATGGCACCGAGCGAGACGCCGGCTTCGAGGGTCATGGCGACGCTCTGATCGACCTTGCCGAGCTCCTCGAGCGCCAGGCACAGCGCGAAGTAGTCGCCGCCCATTCCGCCGAACTCCTCGGGAAACGGCAGGCCGAACAGGCCCATCTCCGCCATGCCGGCGACTACCTCGTACGGAAAGGAATGCTCGGCATCGTGTTTCGCCGAGACCGGTGCGACGACCGTGCGGGTGAAGTCGGCAACAGATTTGACCAGTTGCTGGTACTCGTCGGGCAGATTCGACGATGACAGGTGATCGGTCATGGCTGGTCCTCTTCGGTGTGTGCGGGAACGATTCGGGCGAGGATCTGATCGACGCGGACCTGATCCCCCACGGCGACAGTCAATTCGACGGTGCCGTCGATCGGGGTGGTCAGAGTGTGTTCCATCTTCATCGCCTCGACGACGACGATGGCCGTGCCTGCGGTGACGTCGCTGCCGGTGGTGGTGCCGATCGCGATGATCGAACCCGGCATCGGCGAGAGGATTTCGGCGTCACCGGAGTGCGCATCGTCTGCGCGGACGCTCGCCTCAGCAATCCGATCGATTCGCCAGGTGCCGCGAGAGCTGGAAACCCAGGTGGCCGAGCCGCTTCGGGCGAAGGTCATCGATTCGCGTAAACCGTCGATCACCAGATTCACCGAATCCTCGGTGGCCGTTGCCTGGAGGATGCGCGGCGATCCGTCGTCGACGACGACCGTTGCCGCAGTCGCTGTACCGGTGATGGCCACATGCGCCGTCCGACCTCCTGACGCAAGGCGACGGTGGAACGACGCTTTCGCTCCGACTCGCCACCCCGATGGTGCCGCCCAGATGTCCTGTTCCGCGGCCTCCCACGCGTTGAGCCACTGTACTGCCGTAGTGGCGATCAGAGCCTCGTCGGTTGCCTCGGTGGGGGAGAAATGCTCGACGCGACGATCGAGCAGGCCGGTGTCGAGATTCCCGGCGCGAACGTCGTTGTCGGCGAGCAGGAACCGTGCGAACTCGATGTTGGTGACGACGCCGAGCACCGAGGTGTCGGCCAGTGCACGATCGAGGCTGCGTAGCGCGGTCGCTCGGTCGGGTCCGTGCGCGATGACCTTCGAGAGCATGGGGTCGTAGTTGCTGCCCACCTCCGTCCCGACGGCGAGACCGGAGTCCACGCGGATCCCCGGCGCAGATGGCTCGCGCAATCCGACTACGGCACCGCCGGTGGGGAGGAATCCACGGCCGGGATCCTCGGCGTAGACGCGGGCCTCGATCGCATGTCCGGTCAGCATGATGTCGTCCTGCGCGAGGGTCAGGGGCTCGCCCGATGCCACCCGCACCTGCCATTCGACGAGGTCGAGGCCGGTGACCATCTCGGTGACCGGGTGCTCGACCTGGAGCCGAGTGTTCATCTCCATGAAGAAGAACTCGTCGGGGCGCTCAGCAGAGACGATGAATTCGACTGTGCCGGCACCGGAGTAGTCGACACTGCGAGCGGTGTTGCAGGCGGCCTCGCCGATGCGTGCCCGGGTTGCTTCGTCGAGCAAGGGCGACGGTGCTTCTTCGATGACCTTCTGGTGCCTGCGCTGCAGGCTGCACTCGCGCTCGCCGAGGTGGATGACGTTGCCGTGTCCGTCGGCGAGGATCTGTACTTCGATGTGCCGGGGCCGCAGCACGAATCGCTCGAGGAAGAGGGTGTTGTCGCCGAACGACGACGCCGCTTCCCGGCGTGCGCTGGTCAACGCGGCGGGTAGATCCTCGGCGCGCTCGACCAGACGCATACCCTTGCCGCCGCCACCGGCGGAGGGCTTGACCAGCACCGGGAATCCGACGTCCGGTGCGCCGGCGATGAGGTCGGCGTCGGTGAGGCCGGGGCGAGAGATTCCTGGGACGACGGGCACGCCGAATGCGCTGACGGCGGCTTTCGCGGCGATCTTGTCGCCCATCACTTCGATGGCCTTCGCCGGTGGGCCCAGAAATGCGATTCCGGCTTCGGCACAGGCGGATGCGAACTCGGAGTTCTCGGAGAGGAAGCCGTACCCGGGATGAATGCCCTGCGCTCCTGTGGCTTTCGCAGCCGCGATCACCTTGGCGATGTCGAGGTAGCTATCGCGAGCGTTGGCGGGACCGAGGCGTACCGCGGTGTCGGCCTCGTGGACGTGGCGGGCGTCGGCATCGGCGTCGCTGTAGACGGCAACGGTGCGAATCCCCATGCGGCGCAGCGTTCGTGCCACCCGCACAGCGATCTCGCCGCGGTTGGCGATCAGAACGGTGTCTATCGTGGTCATGTCTGTCACATCCTGAAAACGCCGTAGGAGACCGGCTCGAGCGGCGCATTGGCGCACGCCGCGAGGGCCAGTCCGAGAACCTGCCTGGTGTCGGCCGGGTCGATGACGCCGTCGTCCCACAGGCGGGCCGTCGAATAGTAGGGGTTGCCCTGGCTTTCGTACTGCTCGCGGATCGGAGCCTTGAACGATTCCTGGTCCTCATCGCTCCACGGCTGACCTGCAGCGTCGAGTTGTTCGTTGTGCACCGTCGCGAGCACCGACGCCGCCTGCTCGCCGCCCATCACCGAGATTCGCGCGTTGGGCCACATGAACAAGAAACGTGGTGAATACGCTCTGCCGCACATCGAGTAGTTGCCCGCGCCGTAGGAGCCGCCGATGACGACGGTGATCTTGGGGACACGGGCACACGCCACCGCGGTGACCATTTTCGCTCCGTGTTTGGCGATGCCGCCTGCCTCGTAGTCGCGGCCGACCATGAAGCCGGAGATGTTCTGCAGGAAGACGAGCGGGATACTGCGCTTGTCGCACAATTCGATGAAATGTGCGCCCTTCATAGCAGATTCGGCGAACAGCACACCGTTGTTGGCGACGATTCCGACAGGATGACCGTGGATGTGGGCGAATCCGGTGACGAGCGTCTTGCCGTATTCGGCTTTGAACTCGTCGAATTCGCCTGCATCTACGACGCGGCCGATCACTTCACGCACGTCGTAGGGAGTGCGGGGGTCGGTGGGGACGACGTCGTAGAGCTCGGTCTGGTCGGCTACGGGTGCGCGCGTCGTGATGAGGTCCCATGGGCGTGGAGTGCGGGGCCCTAGCGTCGACACGATTCGGCGGACTCGGTGCAGTGCATCTCGATCGTCGTCGGCGAGATGGTCGGTCACACCGGAGATCTTCGAATGCAGATCACCGCCGCCGAGTTCTTCTGCGGTGACGACCTCGCCGGTCGCGGCCTTCACCAGCGGCGGGCCGCCGAGGAAGATGGTGCCCTGGTTCTTGACGATGATCGCCTCGTCGCTCATCGCCGGCACGTAGGCCCCGCCAGCGGTGCACGAGCCCATGACGGCGGCGATCTGCGCAATTCCCCTGGCGCTCATGGTCGCCTGATTGAAGAAGATGCGGCCGAAGTGGTCGCGGTCGGGAAAGACCTCGTCCTGACGCGGGAGGAACGCGCCGCCCGAGTCGACGAGGTAGATGCACGGCAGGGTGTTCTGCAGTGCGATCTCCTGCGCGCGCAGATGCTTCTTCACCGTCATCGGGTAGTACGTGCCGCCCTTGACGGTGGCGTCGTTGGCGATGATGACGCATTCGCGACCGGAGACGCGGCCGATGCCGGCGATCACTCCTGCACCGGGGCACTCGTCGTCGTAGAGACCGTTGGCAGCCAGTGGCGCGATCTCCAAGAACGGGCTGCCGGGATCGAGTAGCTCGTCGACGCGGTCACGGGGGAGCAGCTTGCCGCGCGCGATGTGCCGTTCCCGAGACTTCTCGCTGCCGCCGAGCGCCGCCGCGGCAAGCCGTTCGGCCAGCTCGCTGGTGAGGAGCTCGTGATCTGCCCGGTTGGCAGCAATATCGATTGCCATGAGGTGCACGCCTTAGGGGTTGGACGCCGGTGTCACAGGAGTTCAGTTAATGATTGATAACTGACATCATAGTAAACGACGATTAACTGAGAGTCCAGAGTCCAGAGTCCAGGGGGAGCCCGTGCACGAGCTGGAGGCAAGGCCGACGACGGCGCGCGAGCAGCGAAGGGCGAGCGGCGACAGCAGTTGCTCGACGCCGCAGCATCGCTCTTCGCCGAGCGCGGGTTCACCTCGGTGCGGCTCGAGGATCTGGGCGCGGCAGTCGGTGTCAGCGGACCGGCCGTCTATCGCCACTTTCCGAACAAGGAGGCTGTACTCGTCGAGCTGATGGTCGGGATCTCGGAGTATCTGCTCGACGGCGGCCGTGCTGCGGTCGATCGTGGTGAGGTCGCCGTGGATACGTTGTCTGCGTTGGTCGAGTTCCACCTCGACTTTGCCTTCGACACACCGGTATTCATCAGAAGCCAGGATCGCGACCTACAGAGTCTTCCCGAGGGCGCTCGGCGCAAGGTACGCCGAATGCAGCGTGAGTACGTGGAACTCTGGGTTGGGGTGCTCTGCGCCGTAGGCCCGGAACTGAGCGAGGCCGACGCTCGAACTACGGCACACGCGGTCTTCGACTGCACCTACACCGACGCGTGCTCCGACGAGGCAGGCTCCACCGATCGCGCATCCCAGGAGAGGTCCGCGAGAAATCAACCAGGCCAACTTGTTCGCCGCGTCGCGTGCCGAGGCCGTCTGGTCCAACTCTTCGAGGCACTACCAAGAGGTTAGGGGTTCGAATCCCTTCGGTCGCACGACACGAAGAACCCCACCACCGGAAATTTCTCCCGCGGGTGGGGTTTTCGTTGTAGACCTTGCCTCGATGTCAGGCTATCCGCGTTTGCGCCGGAAGGTGTCCGCGCCGTTTCTGCGCACCATCGACACCAGAGTGGATACGCGCCCACGGCTGGGATCGGGTTCGAGTCCGTCGGCGATGCGGTGGAGCTGGTCGGCGTGCCAGGACAGTTCCAACAGACCGTCCAGAGACTTGATGTCGACGATCTTTCCCAGCAACGGTCGCAGGCCCGCGCGGATCGCTGTGTTCGGCAACGCGTCGGTGCGGCCGTTGATGATTGCGTCTGCGGCGTCGGCGGTGGTGGCTGTCGGTCTGCCGAGCCCGATGACGTCGCATTCACCGGACTCAACCGCGCCGGACATTGCTGTGCGTGAGCGGAAACCTCCGGTGACGGCCAGGGGGATATCACGAGCGAGTTCGCGCACCGTTGCCGCGTACTCGAGGAAGTACGCCTCTCGTGCGCGGGTACTGGCGGCGCCGGAACCCATCATGGTCGGCTTCTCGTAGCTGCCGCCGCTGACTTCGATGAGGTCGATACCTTCGCCGGACAACGCCGTGATGACGCCGCGGGACTCGTCCTCGGTGTAGCCGCCGCGTTGGAAGTCCGCGGAGTTGAGCTTGATCCCGACTGCGAATCGGGGGCTCACGCGCGCGCGAATCCGGCGAACGATCTCGATCACGAATTTCATTCGGCGCTCCGCGTCGCCGCCCCACTCGTCGTCGCGCTTGTTGGACTGCGGGGACAAGAACTGAGCTACCAGGTAGCCGTGGGCACCGTGGATCTGCACGCCGTCGAAGCCTGCCGTCTCGCACACTGCGGCCGCGACGGCGAAACGCTCGATGATGTCTTCGATCTCGGCACCCGTGAGCTCACGGGGCGTGGTGGACCCGGGGAAGTTCAGCGCGACGGGACTGGGGGCTACCGGAGTGTGGCCGAGAGCAAGCGGATTCGACTGTCGTCCGGGGTGATTGAGCTGCACCCAGATGGGCACCCCGCCGTCGTGGGTCGTCTTCGCCCACCGCGTGAGGGCGTCGAGGTCGCGATCGTCCTCGATGACGACGTTGCCGGGTTCACCGAGCTGGGTGCGGTCGACCATGACGTTGCCGGTGATGATCAGACCGAAGCCCCCACGGCTCCACGTCGAGTAAAGGGTCTCGAGTCGCGTGTTCGGCGAGTTGCTCTTGTCGGCCAATGCCTCGCTCAGCGCTGCCTTCATGATCCGATTGGGCAATATCTGGCCGCAGGGAAGGGTCAACGGGTCGGTCAGTGTGGTTGTCACGACAAGTGAGTCCTAGCAATTGGTTGATGGGTGCGAGCCACCCATCCTGCCCGAACGAGCGGGGCGGGGTGCGGCGCGTCGGATACGGTTGCCGCGTGCTTTTCACGCTGACGGTGGACCGGTCACCGGAATGTCCCGACGCGAGGGATGTCGGACTGCTGGTGCACAAGCACCCCGATCGTGTGCAGAAGTTCGACGTGTCCGCGGAGGCAAGAAGGTCAACGTGCGGCATGGTCTGGCCGAAACGCTGGAGGAACTGGCTGCCGAGAGTGCCGAGTTCCGACGCGATGTCGTCGACTTCTGCGACGGACTGGTCGCGCACCTCGTCCTGGACGGTGGACGCTTGGTGGTCGCGCACGCCGGTCTCAAAGCCGAGTATCACGGACGTGCTTCCGGTCGGGTTCGCAGCTTCGCCCTGTATGGCGACACGACGGGCGAAACCGATGAGTTCGGTCTGCCGGTGCGGTATCCGTGGGCCCGCGACTACCGAGGCGCCGCCATGGTTCTCTACGGCCATACACCGGTCCCCGAAGTCGAATGGATCAACGGCACGGCCTGTCTCGACACCGGATGCGTGTTCGGCGGCTCCCTGACCGCACTGCGGTACCCGGAGAAAGAGTTGGTTTCTGTTCCAGCGCAACAGGTATGGTATGAGCCGCTCAACCCTCTGGTGCCGCAGCAACGGCCTGCGGACATCCTCGATGTCGACGACGTGCTGACCACGACAGGTGTCGATACGCGCCTGCGCGGCCGCATCACGATCAAGCCCGAGAACGCTGCCGGTGCACTCGAAGTCATGAGCCGTTTCGCGGTGGCACCGCAGTGGCTTCGTTACCTTCCCCCGACGATGGCCCCGTGCGGTGCGGACGCGAATGCGGATGTCCTCGAGCACCCGGCAACGGCGTTCGAATCGTATAGATCCGCGGGCGTGACCAAGCTGATCTGCGAAGAGAAACATATGGGCTCTCGTTCGGTGCTGTTGATCTGTCGGGATGCGTCCGTGGCTCGGCGACGCTTCGACGCGCCAGGGGACCTGGCCGGAATGATCCACACCAGGACCGGACGCCAGTTCTTCGACGACGAGCTCACCGGCCTGTTGGTCGAGCGGATTGCCGCTGCCGTCACTGCCATCGGACTGTGGGACGAATTGTCGACCGACTGGATCCTGCTCGATGCGGAACTTCTTCCGTGGTCGGTCAAGGCGGAGTCGCTCGTCAAGTCGCACTACGCGGCTGTCGGAGCAGCAGGTTCCTCGGATCTCGCTGCGCAGCGGAGGGTTCTGGCCCGTGCGGTCGAGCGCGGTTTGGACGTGGCGGACCTGAACGACCGAGTGGAGTCACGGACTGCGAACATGGCCGGATTCACGGCGGCGTACCGGCGATACGTCCGTCCCACCCGGGGTCTCGACGGGGTGAGCGTCGCTCCGTTCCAGGTGCTGGCCTCGGAGGGATCGGCCCACGGCGGCAGGGATCACGAGTGGCACTTGTCGATTGCCGACCGGCTGTGCGCGCACGATGCAACTACGTTCACACCGACGCGGCGCGTGCTGGTGGATCCCGCGTCGACGGAGTCGGTTGCGGCCGGTGTCCGATGGTGGGAGCAGCTCACTGCGTCGGGCAGTGAGGGCATGGTGGTCAAGCCGTGGGCGAACCAGGCGGCCGGGCGTAAAGCTCAGCCCGGTATCAAGGTTCGCGGCCGGGAATACCTCCGGATGACCTACGGTCCCGACTACACCGACGCGACGGCGCTGTCGCGGTTGCGTGAGCGGAGTCTCGGCCACAAGCGATCGATGGCACTGCGGGAATACGCGTTGGGCATGGAAGGCCTTGCGCGTCTTGTCGACAACGAGCTGCTGTGGCGTGTCCACCAAGCTGTGTTCGGTGTTCTCGCTCTCGAGTCGGAACCGGTGGATCCCAGGCTCTGAGCGCGCCCACCCTCATGTGCGCGGAGCAGTCCCGGGGACGTCGGCCAACGCGGAGCCGTCACCCAGATCGGACGACGGCACCACACTGAGGGAGCCGTCCGATTCGAGCACCACTGCCGCCACGAGGTCGACCCCGCCGATCCCGGTTGCCCGCACCGCCTGGTGGATCTGCTCGGTGCTGATGCGTTGCGATGTCATGGCAGCGGTCAGTAACCGGCCATCGCGGACCAGCAGCGTGGGCTGCGCGGTCAGGACGCGGTTGCCGCGATGCCACCGCGACGAGATGAGAGCGGCGACATACTGCAACGTTGCCAGCAGCACCAACGCGGTGGCGCCTTCGAGCCATGACACGTCGGAACTGAGCAGGATCGTCGCCAGCGTGGAACCCAGCGCGACGGTGACCACCAGATCGAACGCGTTCAGTTTGGCCAGAGTCCGTTTACCTGAGACGCGCAGCGTCACCACGAGAAAGACGTACGCGGCGGTACCCACGAGGAGCACTCGACCGAGATCGGACCAGGAGTCGAACCACATCGGCTAGTGGTACCCGCGGCGTCACGACTCAATCCGTCAGAACTCGTCGCCCGAGTCCGCGGACGCCTTTCCTCGGCTTCCGATTCGCTGCAGGTGGATCCGCCTCGACAATCTGATCGCGGGGCGGATCAGCAGTTGGATACTGCCCAGCAGAAACAGCCAGGTACCGGCGGTGGTCGTCGACTCTCGGAAGAACAGAACGCTGCCGATGATGAACCAGATAGCTATGAGGATGTCGTTGACGATGCTGACGACTTCCCACCGCCCGCGGATCACCAGTTCCTCGTGGCCTATCGCGACTGTCAACGGATTGGTGCTCACTTCGGATTCGCCCTTCTCTCGGTGTCCAACGGACATCCCCATTCTCACGGGCGGGTACACATCTCTTAGGGCGGGTACACGGCAGACATGAAGACACGACATATCGGCAACGAATCAGTGGGACGCGTCGAGGTCGGTGCCATCGGATTGGGCCTGATGACGTTCGACCAGTCCGGCCCACAACCCCGCGAGCAACTGCTGGACACCGTTCGCGCCGCGCTGGACGCGGGAGTAACGCTCTTCGATACCGCCGACGCGTACGGGCCGGGTGAACTGAACGCCGACGCCCAGGGTGAGAACGAGAAGCTGATCGCCGGTCTCCTCGATGAACTCGGGGTGCGCGATCGTGTCTTTCTGGCCACGAAGGGTGGCCACGTGCGCACCGGCGGCGGTGGTGGGTGGGATACCGACAGCTCGCCCGAACATCTGCATTCCGCGGTCGACTTCAGCCTCGGCAGACTCGGGGTGGAGCGGATCGCGCTGTGGCAGCACCATCGCCCCGATCCGGAGGTGGACTACGACGATGTGATCGGCACGCTGAAGGAGATCGCGGACAGCGGCAAGGTGGACCGTATCGGGCTCTCCAATGCGAATCCGGAGCAGATCCGTGCTGCGCACGCGGTGCTCGGAGATTCGCTCGTGAGCGTGCAGAACCAGTTCTCGCCGGCATTCCGCAGCAGCAAACCGGAGATCGAGGTGTGCGAGGAATTGGGCTTGGCGTTCCTCCCGTGGAGTCCTCTCGGTGGGTTGAACAACGCCAAGGACCTCTCGGACAAGCATCCGGCGTTCGCCAAGGTGGCGCAGTCGCGCGGTGTGAGCGCACAGCAGATCGCACTCGCGTGGGAACTGGCGCAGTCTCCCTGTGTCATTCCCATCCCCGGTGCCAAACGCCCGTCGTCCGTCACCGATTCGGCGGCGGCCGCGGATATCGAGTTGACCGAGGAAGAACTGGTCAGCTTGAACGCAGACTGATCTTTCCCCAATTATGGTGCAGCACATCGCGGCACCAGTCGTCGCCGAGGTCGAGAGCAGTGATGCTCTCGACCGCGTCGGCATACGGGTAAGGGATGTTGGGGAAGTCGCTGCCGAACAATATCTTCTCCTGGAGATCCATCAGACGTGGCACAGCGTCACGTGGAAAGGGTGCCAGGCGGTCGGTGAAAGCTGTGAAGACCATCGTCGTGTCCAAGTGCACGCTGTCGTACCGATTCGCGAGGTCGAGGAAGTCCGAGTATTCGGGCATACCCATATGGGCGATCACCAGAACGAGTGTCGGAAAGCGTTGCATCAGTGCGGCAATGGGATCGGGGCCGGTGAAGGTGCCGGGTTCGGGTCCTGATCCGCAATGGATCACCACCGGAATGCGGGCGTCGTCGAGTGCTCCCCACACCTCGTCCAGGTGTGGGTCGTGCACATCGAAATTGCCGACTTGAACATGGCATTTGACGATACCGATGCCGTCGTCAATCGCAGCGCGGACGTAGGCGCCGGCGCCGGGCTCCGGGTAGAAGGTGGCCGTGCGTACGCAATCCGGAGTGCGGTCGGCGAATTCCGCCGCCCACCCGTTGAGCCACTGGGCCATGCCCGGTCGGTGCGGGTAGAGCAGCGAGGTGAAGGTGCCGACGCGGTGCCTACGCAAGAGATCGGTCCGCTCGTTCTCGCCGAGGCGGTATTCGATGGGCCACGGCTGCCCCACTCTGTCGTCCACGGCGTCGAAGTAGCTCCACACTTTCGCCAGCACGTTGTGCGGCATGAAATGAGTGTGGATGTCGACCATCAGATCGAGTCCGAGTGCATCCAAGACGCTGTGGACCCTGGCGATGTCGTCCTCGTGATTCACCACGTGCCGATCATTGCACCTGCAACCAATCGGAAGGTCTGCGCACTGTCGTTGACATTGCGGACAGCACGTGTCTGTAATTGGAGCATGAAGCGATCAGTGAACGGACTCGTCGTCGCGATCACCGGCGGCGGCCGGGGTATCGGTCTGGCCACCGCCGCGGCGTTCGCGCAGGCCGGAGCCACGGTCGCGGTCGGGGACATCGACACCGATGCCCTCGAGGCAGCCGCATCGTCGGGGTCGTTCCACCTCCACTCGGCCCTCGATGTGACCGATCCGGAATCCTTCGACGCCTTTCTCGACACGGTCGAGCGCGAGCTCGGGCCGATCGACGTTCTGGTGAACAACGCGGGCATCATGCCGGTCGGGTCGACTGTGGACGAGCCGGACGCGGTAGCGCGCAGGATGATGGACATCAACGTGCACGGGGTGATCATCGGCTCGAAAGCGGCTCTGCGCCGTATGCTTCCGCGCCGCACCGGCCACGTCATCACCGTCGCGTCGTTGGCGGGGGAGACCGTGGCCCCCGGTCTGGCAACCTACTGTGCCAGCAAATCGGCAGCGATCGCGTTCACCGAGGCCGCTCGCATCGAGTACCGCTCGTCGGGTGTGGTCTTCTCCACCGTCCTGCCGTGGTTCGTCGACACCGAGCTGACCGCCGGGACCAAAGACGTGCCCTTCCTGAAGAAGATCCAACCGCAGGACATCGCGAATGCCGTCGTCGGACTGGTCCTGCGCCCGCGACCGAAAGTCCGTGTCCCTACCCGTGCCGGAGTGATCGCCCAGAGTCAACACTTCATGCCGCGGCGTCTGGCGGAGTTCGTCAACCGCAGTCTGGGGTCGGAGCAGATCTTCCTCGGGGCCGTCGACACCGAGAAACGACGCGCCTACGAGGACCGTGCGCGCGGTGCGGAGTCGGCCGAACGCGGCCGCTAGAGCTGAACGCTGGCGAGCGCAGCATCGACCAGATGGTCCACGTAGCTCTCGTCGTGCGCCGAGGTGTCGGCGGCCGGCGCGAACAGAACTCGACTCAGTACCGCTCCCGTGAGCATGTCCAGCAGGAGAGTGGGCCGCACACCCGTGGGAAGGTCGCCGCGCGAGATGCCCCGGTGCACGATCTCGCGCGTCGCGACGAAGCGGCTTGCGGTGATGGTGTGTGTCAAAGCGTCCAGCAGGTCCGGATAGACGCGAGCGTCCAGCGCCACTCGAACCGCGATCAATCCCGACGGACCGCGATATCCGGCCAGCAATTGCCGCACCAACTCGCGCAGATCGCCGGACAGCGACCCGGTATCGATGGGATCGACCAGCGGCAGAACGGCTTCCAGAGCGGCCACCAGCAGCGCGTCCTTGGTGGGCCATCGCCGGTAGATCGCAGCCCGTCCCACGCCGCCCCTCTTGGCGACGGCGTCGATGGTGAACCCGGCCCATCCGGTCTTCCAATAGACCTCGACGACGGCCTCGTGGACACGCGATTCCATGTCGGGATCACGGGGTCTGCCGCGCTTGGTCTCGTCCACCGAACCACCTTATTACAGACAAAAGATGTCTGTAATAAGGTGGCGGCATGACGACCGACCCTCGCCGAGTGCCGGTGATCGTGGGCGTGGCAGATCTGCGATCCGGACGTGCCGGCCACCCCGCACCACCCATCGAGCCCCTCGAACTGGTGCTGCGTGCGGCCCGAGAGGCGGTGGACGACTCCGGCGTGCCGGCGCTGAGTACCCGACTCGATGCCATCCATGCGATCCGCACCACCAGCTGGGCCTACGACGACCTCCCTTCACTGGTGGCCGAGGCACTGGGATCGACGCTGCGCAGTCGCTCCACCAGCGCAATCGGTGGACACTATCCGGCCATGCTGCTCGACCGCATCGGCAGCGACATCGCCGACGGAACCACCGACGTGGCGTTGCTGATCGGGGCCGAAGCGCAGGCATCGGTGAAGGCCGCAACCAAGGCGGGCACCGATCCCGCGACGCTGGGGTGGGTGTGCGAGCCGGGTGGCCCGCCGACCTTCGGTGACGACGATCTGGGCAGCGCCCCGATGCAGCGCGCCGGCATCCTCGCACCGGTCCAGATATACCCGCTGTTCGAGAACGGACGCGCCCACGCGCGAGGAGTGCGACCCGCCGCGACCCGCCGCGAGTCCGCCGAGTTGTACGCAAGCTTCTCTGCCGTGGCAGCGGGTCATCCGGTGGCGTGGAGCCCGGAAGAGCGCACGGCCGAACGGATCGCGAGCGTGGACGCGTCCAATCGCGCTGTGTCCGAATGCTATCCGCTGGCGATGAATGCGATGCCGTTCGTGGATCAGGCGGCCGCCGTACTGGTGTGCTCGCTGGCCGTCGCACGGGAGATGGGAGTCGACGAGAGTCGTCTGATCTATCTGTGGGGCGGAGCGGGGGCATCGGACACCTCGGACGTACTCTCGCGCACCAGTTTCGACTTCTCGCCGGCCCTCCGTTCGGCCGTTCGACGAACCCTGTCGCAGGCGGGAATCACTGCGTCCGACCTCGCATTTGTCGACGCATACAGTTGCTTCCCCGTGGTGCCCAAGCTGTTGATGGACGAGCTGCAGAGATCCGGCGGCCTCACCCCGACGGTCCTGGGCGGCCACTCGTTCTTCGGTGGCCCGCTGAGCAGTTACTCCCTCCATGCCGTCGCCGAGACCACTCGCCTGCTCAGGCACTCTCCCGATGTGGCGATGGTGCACGCGAACGGTGGCTACCTGACGCACCAACACACGGTTCTGCTTGCCGGCACCGCCCACGTCGACGGGTACGTCGGCGATCCTGCGCACGAGGACCCGCCGACCACCGGTGTGGAGATCGCTACCGGGTATTCCGGGCCCGCGACGATCGAGACCGCGACCGTCATGTACGGCCGTGACGGAGAACCCGAGACCGCGCTCGTCGTGGCGAAAACCCCGAAGGGGCAACGGGTGGCGGGGCGGACCGACGCGAACTTCGCGGTGGTACTCGCCGGGCTGATCGTCGACGACGACATCTCGCCCGTCGGGCTGTCGATCCAGGTGAGCGACCACGACGGAGTGCTGTCCGTCGCCGTGGACGAGGGAGAACTGCGATGACCGATATCGAACCTGTGGTGCTGACCGAGCGGCGAGGTCACGTGCTGGTGGTCACCATCAACCGACCGAAGGCGGCCAACAGTATCAACGCCTCGGTGCACACCCTGTTGGGCGAAGCATGGGATCTCGCGGACTCCGACGATGCGATTCGCGCCGTAGTGCTTACCTCCACCGGCAGTACAACGTTCTGCGGCGGAGCGGATCTCAAGGCGTTGGGCACCCGTGGTCCAGAGGGCGTCACCCCGGCCGAGACGGCGCACTGGGGCTTCGCCGGGATCACGCGGCATCCCATCAGCACTCCCGTCATCGTCGCGGTGGCGGGTAATGCCCTCGGTGGCGGTACCGAGATCGCGCTGTCCGGAGACATCGTGATCGCCGGAACCACAGCACGATTCGGGTTGCCGGAGGTGCACCGTGGACTGATCGCCGGCGCCGGCGGCTTGTTCCGTCTGGTCGATGCCATCCCGCGCGCGATTGCGATGGAATTGATTCTCACGGGCGAGCCGATGTCGGCGGACGACGCCTCACGCTGGGGTTTGGTGAACCGAGTGGTCGCACCGGAAGAGGTGTTCGCCACCGCACTCGAGGTGGCCGAGAAAGTCTGCGCCGGCGCACCTTTGGCCGTCCGTGCCAGCAAGTCGATCGCACGGGGAATTGTCGACGGTCGAATCCCCTCCGAGGTGTCGGCGTGGGAGGAGACCGACCGTGCGCTGGAACGCCTGTCCACGTCCGCGGACACGGTAGAAGGGATCATGGCGTTCATGGAAAAGCGTGCTCCCCGATGGTCGGGAACCTGAGCACAGCTCGGGGTGCCCTGGTGGCCATTGGTGCTGGTCTGCTGGCTGCCGTTGTTGCAGTGAGCTTGTTCGTCACACTGCCTACACCCTGGGATTCCCTGGCCAATACGAGCGCACTATGGGGCCTGGTTCCGTACGGGGTAGCCATTGCCCTTCCCCACAGGTCGAGCGTCCTGCTCGGCATCGCAGCCATGACAGCGCTCGTTGCCGGGTGGATCGTCTTGGCGCCGGTGGATATCAGTGCTCGCGAAGCGGTGGTGTTTCTCGTGGTCGGCGTCGTCGCGGGCGCGGTCTGCGGCGCGGCCGGTGGTGCGCACCGTCGAGGACGCCACGTTGCGGGAACCGTGGTGATGAGTGGACTGGTGCTCGGTGAATCCGTCTACGGGTCTGTCGTCGTAGGAGGCGTGCACTGGGTGGCCGAAGCCGCTGCGGCTGTAGGGATAATTGCGAGCGGTTGCCGAACTTCACGCGACAGAGCGCGGGCGGCCGCAGGTGCCTGCGCGGCCGCCGCTGCTCTGTTCGGCTTCTACCTCGTGTACGACGCGATTCTCGCCGCCTGAGGCGACTCTTGGACGATCAGAAACGTACCGATCAGGCCTTCCACTCGTCCGATCGCTCGGGGACGGCCTGGCCCAGTGCCTCCACGGTGGCGTCGACACCATAGTCCTTGCCGTATACCGGGGTTCCCGGCTGCTGACGCCACGAGTCGGCCAACGATCCCGCGTCGACGACGTCGAAGCCGATCTGGTCGATGACGTCGGACACCGTCTTCTTCGCCTCGGCGTCGTCACCCGAGATGGGGAGCGCGATACGGCCCTCGGTGCCGGCCGGGACGCCCTTGGTCAAGAGGTGCTTCCAGTAGATACCGTTGAACGCTTTGACAACCGGCTCATGGAGCAGCTCGGAGACCCACACGCTCTCCGGGGTGCCATCTTCGATCGCGTCGATCTTGCCGTCGCGCTGCTGCGGGTAGTAGTTGTTGGTCTCGATGACGGGAGCGCCCGGCTTACGCGCAGACACAATGCCGTCGGCGAGGTCCGGAGTGTTCTTCTGCGGGATGCTGACGATCACCAGGTCGGCGTCGGTGGCCGCGTCCTTCGCCCACACCGCGGTGGCGCCGGTCTCGGAGGCAAGGTCTGCCAACGTTTCCGGATCTCGCGAGTTCGACACGGCGACGTCATGGCCGGCCTCCCGCAGTCGCCTGGTCAGGGTTCCACCGATGGCGCCTGCGCCGATGATGCCGATCTTCACGAGAATCTCCTTTGGTCGAGTAACGAACTTGCTACTCCGCGCAACACGCGTCGCCTCGCCGTTCATTCCCAATGCGCTCTAGGGCGCGGCGAATCCTGCTGCCGCCAGCACCGACTGTCCGTCGGGTCCGGTGACCGTCTGCAGAAACTCTCGGGCCAGGTCGGTGACCCCCGATTCGCTCACGACCGCAATGGGGTACGTGTTCACGGCGCCGGACGACTCCGGGAAAGGGATTGCCGTCACCGCGTCGCCGGCTCCCGAGGCGTCGGTGACGTAGACCAGTCCGGCGTCGGCCTGCCCGGAGGTGACCTTCCCCAGGACGTCGGTGACCGACGATTCCTCGCTGACAGGGGAGAGAGCTACACCTGCCGCGGTCTCGATCTTCTCGGCGGCGGCGCCGCACGGCACCTGCGGTGCGCAGACCACGACGTCGACTCCGGGCTTCGTCAGATCGGCGAAGGAGCCGATGCCGGCGGGGTTGCCCAGGGGAGTGACGATAGTCAGGGTGTTGCTCGCGAAGTCGACCGCTGTTCCGTCGATCAGATCGGCGTCGACCACCTTCGACATATTGGCCGTGTCCGCGGCGGCGAACACGTCGCCCGGCGCACCCTGGGTGAGCTGCGCCGCCAGGTCTGACGAGCCTGCGAAGGTGAACCTCACCGTGCTGCCCGGATGGGACTGCTCGAACTTCTCGCCAATCTCGGTGAAGGTCGATTGCAGCGACGCTGCCGCGAAGACCGTGACGGTCTGGGAATCGGTGGTACCGCGCGGCGAGCAGCCGGTAGCCAGGAGCGCGAGAGCACAGCAGGAAGCCAGCGCTATCTTGAGCATCGTCGAGACCTGTCTTCGTCGAGTCGAGCCGCACGTGCGGGCAAATATGGACGATATACCAGCGCCTGCGGTCGACTGACTAGTTCGCGTTGAGGCTTTCCGTGTCGTCGAAGGCGTTGACGATCTCGAACTGGGTGCGGCGACCCAGCGGAACATCGACGTCGGGCAATCGTTTCGGCGCGTGCTGAGCGTCGAAGATGGCGACGAACCGATCGGTGGGGACCGAGTGACCGGAGCTGTCGAGGAAGCGAAGCGCCACGACGGCGCTCGCGTGCACGCCGTGGTCGGATTCGAACGTCTGCTCGAGGTAGGCGTTCTTGGTGTCGAGTCCGAGGAACCGTGTGGTTACCGAGAACTTGGTCCAGAACGTGAGAGACCTCGTGTACGTAATGGTCTGGGACGCCACCACAGGATGCCAACCGCGTCCGCGCAACGCCCGCCACACCCCGCCGCGGACGAACATGTCGACGCGACCGGAATCCAGAATCGACAGGTACCGGCCGTTGTTCATGTGGAGCAGCACGTCCAGGTCGGACGGCGCGACCCGAAAGTACGTGCGGGTGAAGTCCGCGCGAACCGGGCCACCACGCCCGCGCCACGGGGCCATCTGGCGGAGCATGCGAAGGGTGATCAGCATGAGGTCACTATGCCCGACGGGTCGGGACCGGCCCTCAGCCCGGATGCATCGACGGCTCGAGCGCCCGCCTGAACTAATACGCCCTCTAATAGTGAGTACTCTAACTATTTGCTACAGTGGTCTCCGTGACCACCACCGACCCCCTCGCGCTCGACCGTCAGGTCTGCTTCGAGCTCGCCGTGACCAACCGGGCGGTGCTGTCGGTGTACCGTCCGCTGCTCGAGCCGCTCGGTCTGACGCATCCGCAGTACTTGGTGATGCTGGCGCTGTGGGAGCGCGCACCGATGTCGGCCGGCGACATCTCGTCGGTGCTTCAGCTGGAGCCGGCGTCGCTGACGCCGCTGCTCAAGCGCCTCGAATCGGACGAGTTGTTGACGCGGAGGCGCAGCGACGCCGACGAACGACGGTTGGTCGTGGATCTGACGGGGCGAGGCCGCGCGCTGCGTGCGTCTGCCGAATCGATTCCGGGCGAGGTGGTGCGCTCCCTGGGTGTCGAGGTAGCCGAGCTCGAACAGCTCCACGAGGTTCTCTCCCGCATCAACGCGGCGGCCCTGTCCGCCGGCGCCCTCTCGGCGAACAGGAGCACGTGACGATGAGCAAAACTCGACCCGGCCCAGTCCAATGGATCGGCTACTCGTTCGGCCGCACCCTGCCGGCCTCGATGCAGGACTGGGTCCGGGAGGACCTCATCGGCGACCACGCGGTGCCGCGTCATCTGGTGCGCAGCATGGTTCCGTTTCTGCCGATCTTCGCGGCCTTCCTGCTGTTCCCCGGCGAGCTGTGGTTGCGAGGGGCGATGATTCTGCTGGCTGTGTTGCTCGCAGTGTTCTACGCGGCGGCCTATATGGAACCCAATCGGCGCAGACGCCTGCTTGCCCACGGGCTCTCGCCCGACCTGCAGAACCCGAAAAAGATGGCTCGCGACGAAGCCGAGCGGCAAGCCTACGAGCGGGAGCATCCCGAGCGATAGTCTCTCAGGGTCACAGGAGACATCGAGGAAAGCGGGCGCGATGAGTCGACGGTGGCCGAAGGGTTTGACCGAGGGCTCCGCACCCGATCCCCGGTTCACCCTCGCCAACGAACGCACGTTCCTGGCGTGGATCAGAACGTCGCTCGGACTGGTGGCCACAGCCGCGGCACTCGAAGCCTTCGGCGGGGATCTGTTGCCCCGTGCGCTGCAAACCGTGCTCGTGCTGGGTTTGCTGATCCTGTCGGCGGGTCTCGCGCTGGGATCGTTCGGGCGCTGGGTTCGCATCGAATCGGCTCTGCGACGGCGTGATCCGCTCCCGCTGCCGTCTGCTGCCGTGTTGCTCACCGGGGGTCTTGTCATCGCCATCGTGGCGTTCGCTATCGGTCTTCAGCTGTGACGGACTCGTCCGCACCGTTCGACGACGACCCCCCGCCGGGCGCTCAGGCCGAGCGCACCACGCTCGCTCGTGTACGAACCGCACTGACGATCACCATCACCGGGCTGCTGGTCGCCCGAGCCGTGCGCGAGAGTCCGATGCTCGTCATTGCTGCCGTTTTCTGCGCGCTGCTCCCCGTCGGCATCGTGTTGTGGTCGAGGCGCTCGCACTCACGGGTAGCGAACGACTTCGAGCAGTCGACGGTGTCCGCGTCGATCGGCCTGCCGATGGCGTACTCCGCGCTGGTCGTCGTGCTCGCGGTGGTGGTGTCGACGCCCGTCCTGCGGCCGTGATCTTCATGTGATCGAGGTCACCCGATGTTGGCGCGCGCTTTCGGATCTTCTTCTCGACTCATCTTTCGAAAGCAAGGCAGCAACCCGCTGCTTCTCACAATCGGAAGGACACATCATGAGCTTCGTCGACAAGGCCAAGAACGCAGCAGAAGACGCACTCGGCAAGGCCAAAGAGGTCATCGGTGACGCGACCGACAACAAGGACCTCGAAGCCGAAGGCAAGAAGGACCAGGGCTCGGCCGGCGTGAAGAAGACCGGCGAGAACATCAAGGACACCTTCAAGTAAGTCTGCTTCCACCGGGCGGCGGCGGACTCACACGAGT
>JBASAM010000119.1:0-8105 GCA_049650605.1 Rhodococcus sp. (in: high G+C Gram-positive bacteria)
GTTCTCCATCCCCGTCCGCAGCGCCCCCCGCTTCGACGCCTCCTGCTTCGACGGAGCCAGGTCCCGTCGAGCCGGAACCCGACGTGGCAACCCCGCCCATTCCTGCAGCGCAACTGCCTGCAGCACAACCGAATCCGGCACCGGCGCCCGCCGTCGGCGAGCAGCAGGTGCCAATCGTAGGAGGCGTTCGGTGACGACGCGGCAACCGTACCGGCAACCCGGTCGAGGCGAGGGTGGCGTCGGATTCCGGGATGCACACCCGGTTCGGCCCACGTCCGCCGGCGGTGGTCCACGAGGACCCCGGCCGCCGCGTCGACGCGGACCCAAGAAGTCCGAGACGTTCGACTTCCGATTCCGCTACGGGCGCTTCGCTATGTTCGCCGTCCTGGGTATCGCCACGCTGCAGCTGCTGTGGATCCAAGGGATCGACGCACCCAGCCTGTCCGCTCAGTCGGCGAGTCAGCGCACCACGACCATCGTCGACCCCGCGACACGAGGATCCATCACCGACCGTGACGGCAACCCGATTGCGTTCACGATGGAAGCGAAGGCACTCACCTTCCAACCCCAGCGAGTGCGTGTCGAGTTGGAAGAAGCGCGCGCGAAGGACGACACCGCTCCGGATCCGGACGATCGGATCAGGGAGATCGCGGCCGGGATTCACGACGCCGTCGGCGACGTGATCTCCGAGGCCGATCTGATCACCAAGCTCACCGCCTCGTCGACCTTCGAATACCTCGTGCGCAGTGTCGACCCCGCGCTCGCTGCATCGATTGTCGAGAAGTTCCCCGAGGTCGGTTCCGAGCGCCAAGACATTCGCCAGTACCCGGGTGGAGCCCTGGCCGCCAACGTCGTCGGCGCCACCGGCTGGGACGGCCACGGTCTGCTGGGTCTCGAAGACTCGCTGGATCCGGTGCTGGCGGGTACCGATGGCTCGCGCACGTACGACCGCGGTAGCGACGGTGCTGTCATTCCCGGTAGCTGGCGCGATCAGCAGCCGGCCATCGACGGTTCGACGGTGGAACTGACGCTCGACAGCGATATTCAGTACTACGTGCAGCAGCAGGTGCAGCAGGCCAAGGACCTCTCCGGCGCGAAGAACGCATCCGCCGTGGTGCTGGACTCGCGTACGGGTCGAGTTCTGGCGATGTCCAACGACGGGACGTTCGATCCGGCGATCGGCGTCGGCAACAACTCCGCATCCGCGCAGATGGGCAACCTGGCGGTGTCCAGTCCGTTCGAGCCCGGCTCGGTGAACAAGATCGTCACGGCATCGGCGGCCATCGAGGAGGGCCTGACCGATCCCGGCGAGGTACTTCAGGTACCGGGGAGCATCACGATGTCGGGCGCCACGGTCAAGGACGCGTGGGATCACGGGGTCGCGCCGTACACCACGACGGGCGTCTTCGGAAAGTCCTCCAACGTGGGCACACTGATGCTCGCTCAGCGTGTGGGCGAGGACCGATATGCCGACATGCTGAAGAAGTTCGGGCTGGGGCAGCGCACCGACGTGGGCCTGCCGGGAGAGAGTGCCGGAACGGTGCCGGCCCGCGATCAGTGGTCCGGAGGCACGTTCGCCAACCTGCCCATCGGCCAGGGTCTGTCGATGACACTGCTGCAGATGGCCGGTATGTATCAAGCCATCGCCAACGACGGTCTGCGGATTCCTCCTCGCATCGTGTCCGCCACCGTGGGCACCGACGGCCAGCGCTCCGAGGAGCCGACTCCCGAGGGCGTGCAGGTGGTCAGCCCCGAGACGGCGCGGACGGTGCGCGAGATGTTCCGTGCGGTCACGCAGAGCGACACCGGCAACCAGCGAGGTACCGGCGTGGCCGCAGGTATCGAGGGGTATCAGGTCAGTGGCAAGACCGGAACCGCCCAACAGGTCGATCCCGAGTGCAAGTGCTACTCCAACTCGAATTACTGGATCACCTTTGCCGGGATGGCTCCCGCGGACGACCCGCGGTACGTCATCGGCATCATGCTCGACGCGCCGTCCCGTAGCGCCGACGGATCGGGCGGACAGTCCGCTGCACCGTTGTTCCACTCCATCGCGTCGTGGATGTTGCAGCGTGACGCAGTGCCACTCTCGCCGGAGGGTAAGCGACTGATACTGCAGGCCGACTGATCCTGCAGGCCGACTGGCCGTCAGGTGGAATGGTCGGGGCAGGTGCCACCGACGAGTGTCGAATCGCCGCGTACCTGCGACGACGGGGCGGAGAGGGCGGCACGTCCGAACCCGCGTCTGCGCGCCGGTAATCTGACGTGTCGGCTATCCGCCGGTTGGCGTTTCGCCGGTCGGCTGTCGGTTCGTTGCGCATGCAACGAGGGTGTGGCTCGTCCGAGCCACCCGAAAAGTGGTCGGTTCTCATCGGCCGGGGCCGGACCCCGGTGGACGAGATCGACCCGCAGCGAAGGGGAGTGTCATCGAAGTGCCCAGCCCGTCCCTTCGGCCGCAACGGCCCCCGGTCACGTCGGCGACCGAGTTGGCGCACGCAGTCGGACTGCGCTGGGGCGTGTTGGTCGACGGCGCCGTGCGCACCACGGGCACTGACGCTCGAGTCTCCGGGATCGAACTTCGAGCGCAGAACGTGCTTCCCGGCGACATTTTCGCGGCGCTGCCCGGCGCACGCGCGCACGGCGCCGCGTTCGCCGGAGAGGCACTCGAGCGGGGAGCCGTCGCGGTCCTCACCGACGACACAGGGCTGACCGAGCTGGTGGCTGCCGATGTGCGCCGCGACGTCGTGGTGCTCCTGCATCCCGAGCCCCGTCGAGTGCTGGGTGAGTTGTCGGCCGCGGTGTACGGCTCGCCGTCGGACAAGATGACCGTCATCGGTATTACCGGCACCTCCGGAAAGACCACTACCTCGTACCTCGTGGAAGCAGCGCTGCGCGCCGGCGGACGCACGCCCGGTCTGATCGGCACGATAGAGACCCGAATAGGCAACGAGCCCGTCCCGTCCGCGCTGACGACGCCCGAAGCACCGAACCTGCACGCGATGTTCGCCGCGATGTACGAGCGCGGTGTCGACACCGTTGTCATGGAAGTCTCGTCGCACGCGCTGTCTCTGGGCCGCGTGGACGGCACGACGTTCGCGGTGGGCGCGTTCACCAATCTGTCGCAGGATCATCTCGATTTTCATCTGACGTTCGACGACTACTTCGCGTCGAAGGCGAGATTGTTCGCCGCGAACTCCTCCGTCAGAGCCGCGCGGTCGGTTGTCTGCATCGACGACGAGTGGGGCGTGCGCATGGCCGAGATCGCGGGCGGGGGCGCCGAGCGAGACGAGCAGGTCACGATCTCTACCAGCGGCGACACGTCCGCCACATGGACCGTGCAGTCGTGGCAGCCGGGCTCGGACGGCACCCAGACATTCGACATGGTCGGCACCGAGAGAGCCGGCGACCGGCGTGTGGTGCCCGGCAGGTTACGCATCCCGGGCCGCTACAACGTGGCCAACGCGGTACTGGGTGCGGCAATATGCGCGGAGGTCGGTGTGGACCCCGCGGACGCGCTCGCGGCGATGGCAAGCGTCGACGTTCCCGGCCGGATGCAGCGCGTCGAATGCGGTCAGGAGTTCCTGGCGATCGTCGACTACGCGCACAAACCCGCTGCTCTCGACGCAGTACTGGCCACCTTGCGGGCGCAGACGGACGGCCGAATCGCGGTCGTTGTGGGCGCCGGCGGCGACCGCGACGCTCAGAAGCGTCCGATCATGGGCGAGGCCGCGGCGGCCGCTGCCGACCTGTTGATCATCACCGACGACAACCCCAGGTCCGAGGACGCGACGTCGATCCGTTCGGCGATCCGCCGCGGAGCGGACTCGGTGTCCGAGGCCGGCCGCGCCGAAGTTCGCGAGATCTCTCCCCGCGACGACGCCATCGAGGCAGCCGTGCAGTGGGCTCGCCGCGGCGACGTGGTGTTGGTCGCGGGCAAGGGTCACGAAGTAGGCCAAGAGGTGGCCGGGACCAAACACCCGTTCGACGATCGGATCGTGCTGGCCGACGCCATCGGGCGTTTGCGCAGCGTGACTGACGAGATGCCCAGCACGACTGCAGAGAAAGGCTCGACGTGATCCGACTGTCCCTGTCCGAGATCGCGGAGATCGTCGGCGGCACGCTGCACGATGTGCCGGATTCGACCGTCGTGGTCACCTCGACGGTCGAGTTCGATTCCCGCGCGATCACCGAGGGTGGCCTGTTCCTGGCGCTCGAGGGTGAGCGCTCCGACGGCCATGATCATGCCGCCTCCGCGGTCGCAGCCGGGGCCGTCGCGGTTCTCGCCGCTCGCCCGGTGGGCGTCCCGGCCATCGTCGTCGACCACCCGGCAGGAGCAGGGCCTGCGGTGCTGGGCGCTCTCGCTCGGCTGGCCGGCGCGTCGGTGGCCGAACTCGTGTCCGATGGTCTGACCGTCGTCGGAGTGACGGGATCGTCAGGCAAGACCTCCACGAAAGATCTGATCCGTGCGGTTCTCGAGCAGGCGGGAACGACGGTTGCACCGCCCGGATCGTTCAACAACGAGTTGGGCCACCCATGGACCGCGCTGCGCGCAGACTCCTCGACTCGGTATCTGGTGCTCGAGCTGTCGGCTCGCGGCGTCGGGCACATCGCCGAGTTGGCCGCCATCGCCCCCCCGCGTATCGGCGTCGAGCTGAACGTCGGCACCGCTCATCTGGGTGAGTTCGGATCGCGCGAGAACATTGCGACGGCGAAGGCCGAACTGGTGCAGTCTCTCCCGGCATCGGACGCCGGCGGGGTCGCCATTCTGAACGCCGACGACGCGTACGTGGCAGCCATGGCGTCGAAGACCACCGCGAGGGTGGTCACCTATGGGCAGAACGACGGTGCCGCCATCAGCGCGCGCGACGTCGTCCTCGACGACACGGCACGTGCGTCGTTCACGATGGTCACCCCCAGCGGGTCCGCCTCCGTCTCGTTGCGAGTGCACGGTGAACACCAGGTGGGCAACGCACTCGCCGCCGCCGCGGTGGGCCTCGAATGCGGTATGACCACAGAGGCGGTGGCCGCAGCTCTCTCGGGAGCCGAGGCTGCATCGCAGATGCGCATGGACGTGCGCACCCGCGCCGACGGCGTCACGGTGATAGACGATTCCTACAACGCCAATCCGGACTCCGTGCGCGCTGCGCTCAAGGCGCTGGTCACGATGTCCCGCAGTGGTCGAGGCGGTGGGCGCCGGTCGTGGGCCGTGCTCGGCGAGATGGCGGAGTTGGGGGACGACTCGGTCATCGAGCACGATGGCATCGGCCGGCTCGCGGTGCGTCTCGCCGTCTCCAAGATCATCGTGGTCGGGACGGGGCGACCGTCACACGGCTTGTATCAGGGCGCCGTCATGGAAGGGTCCTGGGGCGACGAGGCATACCTCGTCGCCGACGCGGACGAGGCGCTCGCGGTGTTGCGCGAGGAACTCGAGCCCGGTGATCTGGTGCTGGTGAAGGCGTCGCGGTCCGTGGGACTCGACGTGGTCGCCGCAGCGTTGTTCGAGGAACAGGGGTAGAGACGGTGAGGCAGATTCTGTTCGCGGGAGGCATCGCATTCGCGGTGGCCATCCTGCTGACCCCGGTTCTGATCAAGGCTTTCTCCAAGCAGGGGTTCGGCCAGGAGATCCGGGTCGAGGGTCCGGCGAGCCACCAGTCCAAGCGTGGCACGCCGACAATGGGCGGTGTCGCCATCCTGGCCGGGTTGTGGGCCGGCTACTGGGGATCCCACCTCATCGGGGTGGGATACGACGCCGATGGTCCTTCGGTGTCCGCGATGTTGGTTCTGGGATTGACGACGGTGCTCGGTGTGGTCGGTTTCCTCGACGACTTCATCAAGATCCGCAAGCAGCGCAACCTGGGTCTGAACAAGACCGCCAAGCTCGTGGGGCAGCTTTTCGCGGCGGTCATCTTCGGCATCCTGGCCTTGCAGTTCAACGGAGCGAGCGGCCTGACACCCGGCAGCATTCAGCTGAGCTACGTGCGCGACATAGCCACGGTGTCGATGGGCGGGGTGGTCTTCATCCTGTTCTGCTACCTCTTGGTGAGCGCCTGGTCCAACGCGGTCAACCTGACCGACGGCCTCGACGGACTCGCGGCTGGATCGATGACGCTGGTCCTCGGGGCCTACACGGTGATCACGTTCTGGCAGTACCGCCAGTCCTGCACCACCGATCCGGGTCCCGGTTGCTACGACGTGCGCGATCCACTCGATCTGGCGTTGATCTGCGCGGCCGCTGCGGGCGCCTGCATCGGGTTCCTCTGGTGGAACGCCGCGCCCGCGAAGATCTTCATGGGAGACACCGGATCGCTGGCCTTGGGCGGTCTGCTCGCGGGCCTGTCCATCGTCACCCGCACCGAATTGCTCATGGTCGTGATCGGCGCATTGTTCGTCGCCGAGGCCGCATCGGTGGTCATCCAGGTAGCGGTGTTCCGCACGAGTCGACGCCGCGTGTTCAGGATGGCGCCGTTCCACCATCACTTCGAACTCGGAGGGTGGGCGGAAACCACTGTGATCATCCGATTCTGGTTGCTCGCGGCCATCTCGTCCGCTGTCGGCCTTGCCCTCTTCTACAGCGAGTACCTCTCTGCGATCGGTGACTGACGTGGTTCTGTTCGATCCCCGTGAGCCCTTGACCTCACCTCTGGAGCTGGCCGGCCGACGGGTTCTCGTCGCCGGCGGGCGGGTGTCGGGTAGGGCCGTCGTCCCAGCGTTGCAGCACATCGGCGCCCTGGTCACCGTCACCGATTCCGATGCGGACTCCCTCGCCGCCGCCGCCGAGCTGGGCGTCGACACCGCCGACATGGACCGCATCGCGACGGACCGCGAGGCCGTCGCCGAGTTCGCCCTGGTGATCACCAGTCCCGGATTCCGTCCCGATGCGCCGTTGCTGACGACGGCGCTGACGGTCGGCGTTCCCGTGTGGGGAGACATCGAGTTCTCCTGGCGTGTCGATCTGGCCGAGGTCTACGGACCGCCGCGGCAGTGGCTGGTGGTCACCGGGACCAACGGCAAGACGACGACGACGTCGATGCTCGCGTCGATTCTCGACGCCGCAGGCGTGTCGGCGGTCGCGTGCGGAAACATCGGTGTCCCGGTGGTGGATGCGCTGCGCCGTGAGCCGCGCGCCGACGTTCTCGCGGTGGAACTGTCGTCCTTCCAATTGTTCTGGGCCCCGTCCGTCCGACCCGCTGCCGGCGTCGTTCTCAACATCGCCGAGGACCACCTGGATTGGCACGGCGGAATGGACGCCTACGTCGAGGCCAAGATGCAGGCGCTTCGCGGTGCGGTGGCAGTGGTCGGCCTGGACGACGTCATCGCATCCTCGCTGCGGGAGCGTTCGGGCGCGAAGACCACCGTCGGGTTCACCGCGGGTTCGCCGTCGCCGGGCGACATCGGCGTCGTCGACGCCTCGATCGTGGACCGCGCGTTCGCCGAGTCCGAGACACTCGTCGACACGTCGTCGATCGAGCCGCCGGGGCCGGCCGGCCTGCAGGACGCGCTGGCCGCGTCCGCATTGGCGAGAGCGATCGGAGTAAGCGCCGACGCGGTCTCCCGCGGCCTGGCCGGGTTCCGCGTCGGGCCGCATCGAGCGGCGACGGTGCGCATTCTGGAGGGCGTCCGGTTCGTCGACGACTCGAAGGCGACGAACCCGCACGCGGCACGATCGTCGATCCTTGCTCACGACCGCGTGGTCTGGCTGGCCGGCGGATTGCTCAAGGGCGCCGATGTGGATCCATTGGTCACCGAGGTTCGCTCCCGTCTGGTCGCCGCCGTCGTGTTCGGCCAGGACGGCGACGCGATCGCGGCGGCACTCGCGCGACACGCGCCGGATGTGCCCGTGGTTCGGGTCCCGGCGGGAGACGATGCTGGAGTGGCCGATGCGACTGATGTGACTGACGGTGACGAAGTGATGGCGCAGGCGGTACGGGCGGCAGCACGTCTCGCTGAGCCGGGGACCACGGTTCTGCTGGCGCCGTCGACGGCATCGTTCGATCAGTTTCGTGACTACGGTCACCGCGGGACCAGCTTCGCAGCGGCCGCATCGGCCCTCGATGCGAGCGAGCTGGCGCGGTCCGGCAGCGACCGGGGCGAGTCCGCATGAGCAC
>JBASAM010000120.1:0-20121 GCA_049650605.1 Rhodococcus sp. (in: high G+C Gram-positive bacteria)
CGACATGACGCTCGGTGCGGCCAGCGCGCCGGACGCCACCCTGCAGGCCAGTCTTGCGCCCACCGAGGGCTCGACCGCGACGTTGAACGTCACGCCCGCGGGAGCGGTGACCGCGCTGACCATCGACCCGTCGCCCGACGCCCGAGACATCGCGCGCTCAGCGGTAGAGCAGGCTCTCTCGCAGGCCGTGTACCGAACCGTGCCGTTCCCCACCGAGCCCATCGGTGTCGGCGCCCGCTGGACGGTCACGCAGGAAGTGGTCAGCGGGATCTCCCTGCGGCAGACCACCACGGCCACTCTGACATCCCTGGAAAATGGTGTGGCCACCGTGGACGTTGCAGTGGATCAGTCGCCGAAGGAACCGGTGTGGCAGTTGCCCGATGATCAGGGCACATTGAACATCGAGTCGTTCGTTCTGGCCGGAGAAGGGCAGTTGCGCATCGACCCGTCGAAGCCGCTTCCGCTGAGCGGGACCGTCACCGTCGCCGGTGACCAGGTATATCGGGATACGAACAGCGAGACGACGCTGAAACAGACCACCGGAAACACGGTGACGTGGAGTTGAGAACAGCAGGACGCTCCGCCGCCGGCCTTGTTGTGGTGGCCGGATGTGCAGCGACGCTGATCGTCGCCGGATGCACGCCGTCATCAGGAGGCGACGACGCGACCGGCGACTCGTCCGACAACTCCGCCCCCGCCCCGCCGACGGTGGGCCTGACGCCCTTCACCCCGATCGACACGCCACCCGCGGTCACCGGAGACGGTCCGATCACCGACAGCGCGGTGCTCGCCGGTCGATTGCTCAGCATCGCGGACCTACCGCCGGGATACACAGGCTACGACCTGCCCCCGCCTGATCCGTCCGCGCCGGGCGCCGCCGCGGAGGACCGGTCCAGCACCGATCCGGCCGAGTGCGCCGCGGTACTCGCGCCCATTGCAACGCAGCGGCCAGGTGTCGTCAGCGCTGCGAGCGTCAGCTATGGAGGGCCACGTTTTTCCTCGCTCGACCAGGACGCTGCCAGCTACGACGGACCGGGGGCGTCGACGGCATTCGGCACCGTGCAAGACGCTCTGACCAGGTGCACTCGGTTCAGCGGGACCGACGCTGACGGAGTTCGGGTCGATTACCGCGTCGGCGCATCGACCCTGCTGGACGACGCCGCCCCCATCGGTGACGCGTCCGTCGCCGTCCGACTCGCGGTGACCAGCGACGGAGTGTCGTTGACCACGGACGCCGTCGTCACGATGGTCGGATCGACCGTCAGCCAACTCGTGGCCACGGGCGTCGAGCCGGTCGACCCCGATCTGATCCGCACGCTGGCCCGCACCGCCGCGGACCGACTCCGCTGAACCGATGCCCACGGGAAACGGCCGACGCCGACATCACCTTTCGGTGATGCCGGCGTCGGCTGTGACACAAAAGATGGATCAGGCAGGGCACGCCGGGGTGGTGAGCTGCGCGAGCGACACGATCGCGCACGCGTTGTCCTGCGAGAGCTTCCACTGGCCGTCCTCGGCCACGTAGGTGACCTGCAGCGGGTTGACCTGCCCGCCGATGTCGATGGTGGCGTTGGAGCTCAGTGTGCCGTCGCCGAGATCGGTGACGTCGAGAACCTCGATCTGCGCGTTGTTGACGCGGGCTGCCTCGGCGACCTTGTTGATCAGCTCCGGGTCGGCCTGGGCGCCCTGGACGTAGGCGACCTTCTGGTCGAGAGGAACGTTAGGGTCCAGGCTCTCCTGCAGACGCGTGTTGAGCTCTTCGGCCGTCGGGATCGGGGGCAGGTCGCTGGGGACCTCGGCGACCGCACTCGACGTGCTCGCGGAGGTCGTCGTGGTGGATTCGGTACCACCGTCGTCGGAGCTGCAGGCCGTCATCGACAGAGCGGCGGCAACAGCCATGCCGGCCACCAGGGCGCGTCCGGTGCGGGGAAGCTTCACGTGTAATCCTCTTCGTCTCTCGGGAACATCTCAGATCTTCGGCAGACCTTACCGACCGGTTCTGTGGAAACGGTAAAGCTCGAGCGAACCGTCGGAACATCGCCCACGAGCGTGTGCCCGAGCACAGGATTCTGGTCCCGACGTCGTGTTGCGGTCATCGTCTCTGCGCGAGAATCGACTCTCCGAGCCATCGACGGACGAAACGACGGAAATCGTCGTCGGACCGTGACAGATCCCGCGGAGCGACGAAGTAGGACAGCATGATGCGAAGGGTGAATTCGACGAGGTCCCTCTTGGACTGTTCGTCGTAGCCGTGGGTGGCCCAGTCCACGTCGAAGCGCTCGATCATTCGCAAACCGAAGTGCAACGACACCTCGGATGTCAGCTCGTGGGCCTGCCTATCGGGGTAGTTGTCGGACAGCACGATCGCGAGATGGGGTGTGCGGCCCACTTCGTCCAAGGTGAACAGAACGCCTTCGGTCAGTGCGTCTGCCGGATCGTCGATCCCGCGCACGTGGTCGGTGAGTCGGTCGAGGAACCCATCGGCGGACGCGATGGCGGCCGCGTGCATCAATGCGCCGGACGTCGGGAAATACCGGTAGACGGTCTGACGGATGACTCCCAGAGACGCCGCGACATCGGCGATACCCACGCCCGATCCGGTCTGCGAAATCAGATCGACTGCCGCATCGACGATTCGACGAGTCGCCTCGACATCGGTCGCCGGGGGGTCGCCGTTCCAGCCGCGCCTACGCGCCACGGTCGGCAGTTTCGACGGCATCACGCATCGGCTCAGCATAACGCGCGGCAGAGCACGTAAACCCTTGCGGCAGTTGCTCGAGGGTGTCATCATACGTCGATAAGAATTTTTGTATGATCACTTTAGGAGAAGCCGTGTCCGATCTCGTGGTTCGCAAACTTCGCTTCGCTTTCGCGGCAACCGAGGTTCCCTTCGTCTGGAACGAGTCGAACCCGGCTTTCTCGAGCATGGCCAACGCGGTGTCGTTTCTCGCAGTCGGCTTCGAGAAGATGATCGGCGGGATGATCTCGGAGGCAATGCCGCTCATTCAGGATCCGAAGATCGCCTCGGAGGCCAAAGCATTCGTCCGCCAGGAGGGCCAGCACTCCACCGCACACCTTCAACACGTGAACGCACTCATCCGCCGCTACCCCGGGCTGCAGAAAACCCTGGACGACGTGGTGGCAGATTTCGATCGCTTGACCGCAACCACACCCGTCCGCTACCGCTTGGCCTACACCGCGGACTTGGAGGCGACGTTCACTCCGACTTTCAAGATGATGCTCGACAACGACTCGACTCTCTTCGCACCCGGTGACGATCGAGTGGCGTCGCTGTTCCTGTGGCACTTCGTCGAGGAAGTCGAGCACCGGAGCTCCGCGCTGATCATCTACGACGAGGTGATAGGCAGCCAGTGGTATCGAATGCGCATGGCGCCGTCGATCTTTCGGCACGTCATGCATGCTCTCCGAATCGCCTGCGAGGGCTTCAACGAACACGTGCCGCTCGACGATCGTCGGCTCGACGCGATGTCGATGTTCCGGACGCACGCGATGACGAAGTCGCTGCGGCAACGACTGCCGTTCATTCGAGCGCCCTACGACGGACCGTTCGCCGATGCCTTCGCACACGTCTCCGCTCGTGAACTGTTCGATGCGCTCTCCGGAGTGGTCCGAAGTCAGATCCCCGGACACGATCCCGCAGGCGAGGCATTGCCGGCACTCGCCGACGAATGGTTCTCCCGCTACGAGGCCGGATACGACGTCACCCGCTGGTACACGGCCAACCGCGCCGACGACGCAAATACGGCACATGCCTGACAACTGCGCACCGACCTTCGCCGATCTTGCTGCGCGATTGGGGTTCTCGTGCGCGGACATCGGCGGCGTGGTCGATGTTCGTAGTCCGTTGGAGGCAGAGAACTGGACGCTCCCGGTGCTCGAAATTCTGGTGACGATCGGCGCCGTCGTCACGCTCGCCTACGCGGTGAGGCGACTGCGACAGCTCGGGGATCCGACCACCCTCGTGGTGTGGTTCGGCTCTCTGGCCTACCTGTTCCTGATCGAACCGCCGCTGTACTTCCCCGCCGCCTTCGGACTCGACGGCGTCGTGGACACGATGTTCGCGCACAATCTGTTCACCGTCGAATTCCTCTGGGGCCGCCTCCCGCTGTACATCGTTGCGATCTACCCCATGATGGCGACGACAGCGTTCGAGATCGTGCGTGCGCTCGGCGTGTTCCGTCGCCGGGGACCGCTGATCGGAGCCGTCTGCGTCGGCTTCGTCCACCACGCGTTCTACGAGTTCTTCGATCATCTCGGACCACAATTGCGGTGGTGGGAATGGACCCTCGACCATCCCGTGAACCAGCCCTTCTTCGCGTCGGTACCCATCCCCAGCGTCGTGGTGTTCGCAGCGCTCTGGCCGATGTCACTGGCGCTATGCGCGCAATACCTCGTCGGCCGACCCGTCGAGAGCGGTCGGACGTTCACCGGCGCCGGACTCGTCCTGCGCATTGCGGCGGTCGGAATCGCCGCCTCGATCGGAACCGCGGTTCTTCCGCTACCTGCCACTCTCGGCGGCTACCTCTCCGGATCGACTACCGTCGGCGGGGCCGTATACGTCGCCGAACTGGCCGTGATGAGCATGGTGGCCGTACCGGTGCTGATGGTGGAGTGGTCGCGGTTGCGGCGGACTCACACCAGTGGCCGCTCGGTACGGTCGCCGTTGTTCGCCTATGCCGCGCTCTACCTGACGGTGATGACCGTGTTGTGGGTGTCGGCTCTTCCTGCCGCTCTCGGAGCCACCGACGGCGTGAGCGCGGCCGGCGATCCCGTCGGCAACCTGCCCTACGCCGCAGGGTGTCTGCTGATCGCCGCGCTGGTTCTGGCCGCGGCCGTGTCGATCGCCGCCCCCCGCGTGCCGATCGGCGCCGGACAGGACTCGGCTACTCCAAGCTCCCCATCGGATCGGCAACCGTCAGTCGAGGGTCGTCGCCTCTGAAGGTATGGGCGGAACCGGGCCCGGTACTGCGGGTTTCGAACCGAACCGTCACCACGTCGTGCCCGGCGCCTTGCACCCAGCCGTGCCCGTACTCCTCGTGCCGAACGTCGAGTCCCGAGCGCCATCCCGCCGATTGCGGACCGCTCGGCACTGCACCGCCATCGTCGGGTTCTTGCTCTCCTTGCTCGTTCTCGATGCCGGAGTCCGATTCCGGGGAACCCTGGTCCAGCTCTGGAAACATCGACTCCTGCCGCACCGTGGTAAGTCCGGACAGACCCACCCCGACCAACCGAATGCTGCCGATATCGCGTGGATCGACAGCTTGCCGCTGCGCGGAGGCGATGATCGTCGCGAGGTCGACGGTCGCGTACGGGAGTGTGACGGACCTGGTGATGATCGAGAAATCCGACTTGCGGAGCTTGAGCACCACGGTGCGCGCGGCGCGTCCATCGCCCAAAAGCCTCGAGTGGGCTGCTTCCGCGCTGCGGGCGATAGCCGCCCGAAGTCGGTCCGCGTCGACGATGTCTGTCGCGAATGTCGTCTCCGCACTCACCTGTTTGGACTCGGCACGCTCGGCAACCGGCCTGTCGTCGAGCCCCCGAGCGAGTCGGTGCAGGCTGGGGCCGACGGCGGCCCCCAGAACCGACGCGGCCTCGGCTTCCGGCATCGCCGCGAACGCTCCCACCGTGAGCACACCCAAACGACGCAGTTTGTCCTCGGCCACCGGACCGATACCCCAGAGCTTGCGCACAGGCAACGTATCGAGCAACGCCGCCTGATCTACCGGTGTGACCACGGTGATGCCATCGGGCTTGGCCAACCCGGATGCGATCTTGGCGATCTGCTTTCCGGCACCCGCACCGATACTGGCCACCAGGCCCGACGCATCCAGCACCGCCGCGCGCAGCTCCTCGCAGAATGCCTCGACCTCGGCCGCGGTGGCACCGACCAACTCGGCAGGTTCGCCGAAGGCCTCGTCCAGAGATAATTGCTCGATCACCGGAACGCTGCGGCGAACCGCCTCGAACACGGTCCCACTGAGCGCCGAGTAGAGCTTGCCCCTGGGAGGCACGACCACGGCGTGGGGGCCGACCAACCGGCGCGCCTGATGCATCGGCATCGCCGACCGTGCGCCGAACACCCGCGCCTCGTAGCTGCAGCCCGCAACCACACCGCGTCCGCCCGCGCCGCCCACCAGGACCGGCCGACCACGCAGGGTGGGCCGAGTCAGTTGCTCCACGGATGCGAAGAACGCATCCATGTCGAGGTGGAGAACCCAGCGCCTGCTGCGGACGGCCGACCCGTCTGTCACCCGGGGATGCCTGTCAGGCTTTCACCAGGGATGCGCGAACGCCGTCGCCCAACTCGACCACGTCGGACCCGGGATCGGCCACCTGCAGATCCGTCGCCAGGATCTCCCCCGCGATGAGATCGCGATGCGCGTCGAACCAGTCGCGTTTGTCGGCAGGGACGTCGACTCGGACGACGATACGGTCCGAGACGTCGAGTCCTGCGGAACGACGTGCATCCTGGAACTCGCGGATGCGGTCCTTCGCCCAGCCCTCGGCTTCGAGCTCATCGGTCAACGTCGAGTCCAGAACCACCAGCCCGGCGTTACCCGGCAGCGCAGTAGTGGACTCCGGCTCGGCCGCAACGAGTCTGCGCGTGAACTCTTCCGGCAGCAGCTCCAACCCGGCGGCGCTGACGACGCCGTCGGTCTCGGTCCACTCCCCTGCCTTGACCGCCTTGATGACCGCCTGAACCTGCTTGCCCAAGCGCGGTCCGGCGACTCGGGCATTGACCACCAGCTCGAACCGGCCGTGCACGTCGACGTCGTTGGTCAGCTGGACGTCCTTGACGTTCACCTCGTCGGCGATCAACCCGGCGTAGGGGCGCAACCGCTCAGCGTTGTCGGACGCCACCGTGAGCTCCTGCAACGGCAGTCTGACGCGCAGGTTCCTCGCTTTCCGCAGCGACAGCGCCGCACCGCACACCGATCTGACCTCGTCCATCGCCGAGACCAGTTCGGCGTCGGCGGGCACCTCGCCCTCCACCGGCCAGTCCGCGAGATGCACGGACCGACCGCCGGTGAGACCGCGCCAGATGACCTCACTGACCAGAGGCAACATCGGCGCAGCCACTCGGGTGAGCACTTCGAGCACCGTGTGCAGGGTGTCGATGGCGTCTGCATCCTCGTCCCAGAAGCGCTGCCGTGACCGACGCACGTACCAGTTGGTGAGCGCGTCGCAGAACAACCGGAGTTCGTCGCACGCACCTGCGATGTCGACGACTTCCAGCGCCTCGGTGATCAACCGCGTCGACTCGGCGAGCTTGGCCAGCACGTAGCGATCGAGCACGTTGGTGGAGTCCGTGCGCCACGTCCCGGGCTTCGAGGCGTACAGCTGCAGGAAGCTCCACGCGTTCCACATCGGCAGCAACGCCTGGCGGACCCCCTCACGGATGCCCTGCTCGGTGACCACCAGGTTGCCGCCGCGGAGGATCGGGGACGACATGAGGAACCACCGCATGGCGTCGGACCCGTCGCGGTCGAACACCTCGTTGACGTCGGGATAGTTGCCCTTGGACTTGCTCATTTTCAGACCGTCCGCGCCGAGCACGATGCCGTGGGCGGCAACCGTCCGGAATGCGGGACGGTCGAACAGCGCCGTCGCCAACACGTGCAAGGTGTAGAACCAGCCGCGCGACTGACCGTTGTATTCGACGATGAAGTCGCCAGGGTTGTGACCCTGCTGAAATCCCGTCGCTCCGCTCGCCCCAGCAAACCACTCGGCGTTCTCGAACGGGTAGTGCACCTGAGCGAACGGCATGGAACCGGACTCGAACCAACAGTCCAGAACTTCCGGAACCCGACGCATCGTCGACGAACCCGTCGGATCGTCAGGGTTGGGACGAGTCAGCTCGTCGATGAACGGACGATGCAGATCTGTCGGACGCACACCGAAGTCGGCCTCGATCGCGTCGAGGCTGCCGTACACGTCGGTTCGCGGGTAAGCGGGATCGTCGGACACCCAGACCGGGATCGGGCTACCCCAGTACCGATTACGACTGATGTTCCAGTCGCGTGCGCCTTCGAGCCACTTGCCGAACTGGCCGTCGCGGATGTGCTCGGGCACCCAGGTGATCTCCTGGTTGAGCTCGACCATCCGGTCTCGAAAGCTCGTCACCGAGACGAACCACGACGGAACCGCCATGTAGATCAACGGCTGCCCGGACCTCCAGCTGTGCGGGTACGAGTGCTCGATGGTCTCGTGACGGACGAGCTTCCCGGATGCCTTCAGGTCCTTGATGATCACCGGGTTCGCATCGAAGATCATCAGACCTTCGTACGGAGGCACCACCCCGGTGAACTTGCCGCCCGGATCGAGCGGCTGTACCACCTCGATCCCGTTCGCCGTCGCGACGTCCATGTCCTCCTCACCGAAAGCCGGTGCCAGATGGACTATTCCGGTGCCCGAATCAGTGGTGACGTAATCGGCGGACAGCACTCGGTGCGAGTTCGGATGGCCGAGGAAGAAGTCGAACGGAGGCGTGTAGTGAAGTCCGATCAGATCGGTGCCCGTGTGCTCGGAGATCACGACGGGGTCGTCGCCGAACTCGCGCGCGTAGTGGGAGACCCGATCGCGCGCGAGCACGACGCGCCCTCCGTCGCCGTCCTCGATCTGCACGTAGTCGATATCGGGGCGCACCGCCATCGCTAGATTGGACGGCACGGTCCACGGCGTCGTGGTCCAGATCAGTGCATCGGCACCGTCGAGCGGGGAGTTGAGCGCCGACAACGTCATCCGCACGGTGACGGCCGGATCCTGACGCATCTTGTAGGCGTCGTCGAGACGAGTCTCCTGGTTGGACAGCGGTGTCTGCTCGTACCAGCTGTAGGGCAGGACGCGGAATCCTTGGTAGATCAAGCCCTTGTCGTGCAGCTCTTTGAACGCCCACATGACCGACTCCATGAAGTCGAGATCGAGGGTCTTGTAATCGTTGTCGAAGTCGACCCATCGAGCCTGGCGGGTCACGTAATCGCGCCACTCGTCCGTGTAGCGGAGGACGGACTGTTTGCAGTAGGCGTTGAACTCGGCGAGGCCCATCGAGTCGATCTGACTCTTGTCCGTGATGCCGAGCTGCTTTTCCGCCTCGAGCTCGGCCGGTAGCCCGTGGCAGTCCCACCCGAATCGTCGTTCGACCTTGTTGCCCCGCATGGTCTGGAACCGCGGGATCAGGTCCTTGACGTATCCGGTGAGCAGATGGCCGTAGTGCGGCAGACCATTGGCGAACGGTGGGCCGTCATAGAAGACGAACTCGTCGGCATCGGCGCGGGCGTCGACGGAAGCCCGAAACGTTCCATCCGCATCCCAGTGCGCAAGGACGCGCTTCTCCAGATCTGGAAAGTCAACGCTCCCCGACCCGGCGCCATAGGACACCAGAGGGTAGCGACCGGAGTCCTGGGAGTTGCCGGTGTCCGGGGAGTTGCCGGTGTTCGGCGAAGTGGTGTTCGGCGAAGTGGTGTTCATGCGGTGAGTACTCCTGTGCCCGTAGTGCGGCACGGGGACGACGGCCGACGCATCCTGCGCCGACGCCGCGGTACCACCCCGCTTGGCTGCCGGCGGACCGACAACCCTCTCTTCTACCGAGCTATGACGGGCTCGACCCGTCCGGTTCTACTGAGCTGGCGACCGGGCCCACCACGGGCTCGATCGACGCTGTTCTTCCGGACAGCTCCCCGGTGATGGCCGGATCTCAGCTGTGAAACGTCACACGGTCTTACGGTGCGTCGGTCAGATTACCTGCGGCGGGCGGACAAAGCACCTACCAGAAGCAGAACGGCTCCGACCAGGCATACAGCTATGCACCCCCACGCCCAGATCACCGATCCCGTGACCAGGGATACGACAAGGAAAGCAAAACCTATGCCGGCGAGCACGAGCGTCAGTACAAGCACTCACTCACCCTGGATCCCCCCCAGTTCTCGCAAGCCGCCGAAACAGCTCCGAGAAGGTCAGTTGTTGCCCTTGGCGTACTGGCCGAAGTTGGACGACTGTCCGTTGTCCTTGTTGAACGGATCCTGACCACTGTCGACCGGCAACGCGGACGAACGCTGATCGAGCTCCTGCAACTGCGACTCCAGGTAGGACTTCAGGCGCACCCGGTACTCACGCTCGAACGTCTTGAGACGCTCGATCCGCTCTTCCAGTACCGAACGCTGCTGGTTGATGGTCGCCATGATCTCGGTGTGCTTGCGCTCGGCGTCGCTCTCGAGTGCGTCGGCCTTCTCCTTGGCCTGGCGCAACTGCGTTTCCGAGCGGGTCTGTGCGTCGGAGAGCAGCGCGTCTGCTTTCTGACGAGCCTCGGACACCAGCGACTCCGCGCGGCTCTGCGCCTCGCTCACCACTCGGTCCGAGTTCGCACGAGCGCTGCCGAGCAGTTGCTCGGATTCGGTCTTCGCATCTCCGGTGAGACGATCTGCCATCTCCTGCGCGAGGCCCAAAATCTTGGCGGCCTGCATGTTCGAGTCACCCGCCGACTGCGCGGCCGGCGCCGGGGCCGGGGCAGGCGCCTGCACGACGGGAGCGGGCTTGGCCGGCTCCGGCCTGGGCGCGGGCGCCGGGGTGGGGGCGGGAGCGCTCTGACGGGACGACGCCGACTTCTTCGCCTCGGCCAGATCCTGGTCGAGTTCACCGACCCGCTGACGCAGGTCTGCGTTCTCCTCGATCAGGCGCGAAAGCTCCTGTTCGACGAGATCGAGGAAGGCATCGACCTCGTCCTCGTTGTATCCGCGCTTACCGATGGGCGGCTTGCTGAACGCGACGTTGTGCACATCGGCGGGAGTCAGCGGCATGGAAGGTTCCCTTCACGCGTCTCGAGAGCGGTGGAGCATCTACTAGCGATGTACGCGAGCATTCGATCGAACGACATTGGCAGTGGCTACTGGTGCAAGTGGAGCAGGCAACCGGGACATTCAGTTATATCGCACAAAGAGCGACGGTTCATCATCGTGCACCTTCGAGCAACATTCTGTCACACGCGGCGCGACACACGTCGAGCCAACCTGCGGAGTGTCGAGCACGTCAGGCGACGCCCTGGACGACGCGCATCAGGATGAACACGATGAACAGCAACACCATGATGGACAGATCGAGTCGGACACCGCCCAAATTCAGCGGCGGGATGATGCGTCGAAGCAGCTTCACGGGCGGATCGGTGACCGTGAAGATGGCCTCGAGAATCACCACGACGACCCCGCTCGGACGCCAGTCCCGCGCGAACGAGCGGATGAACTCGACGATGATGCGGCCGATGAGCAGCAGCCAGAAGACGAAAAGGATGAAGTACAGAACGCCGAACACTTACTTCACCACCCGGGGAGATGCTGGGCCGACCGACAACAGATGGACTCTTCGCTCACTCACGACACCACAATGCCATTGCAAGCCGATCCGGGGCCATTGCAGACCGATCCGGGGCCATTGCAAGCCGATCCGGCGCCATCACAAACCGAACCGGGGCGCGCGTGGCAGCGCTCACTGCTGGTTGTAGAAGCCGGTTTCGGCGATGCGGCGTCGTTCCTCGGCCGAGACGTCGACGTCCGAAGGTGAGAGCAGAAACACCTTGGTGGCAACTTTGTCGAACGAGCCGCGTAGCGCGAATGCGAGGCCGGCCGCGAAGTCGACGAGACGCTTGGCGTCCGCGTTGCTCATCTCGACCAGATCCATGATGACCGGGGTTCCGTCGCGGAAACGCTCGCCGATGGTGCGCGCCTCGCTGTAGTCGCGGGGACGAAGGGTGGTGATCGTGGACATCGGTCCTCCGTCGTCGAGCGAGGCCTGCCGTCGTGGCTGCTGAACGTGAGGGTCCATCCGCGTGTCCATCGCGAGCGCTCCGCGCGTCGACGGACGCGCTGTACCGGCAGAGCGAGCACTGCCCGAGCGAGAGGACAACGGCGCCACGCGGGCACTGTGCCGCGCTCCCGTGTACTCGTCCTCGCCACGACGAGCACCCGCGTACGCCGGCTCGGCAAAGTCGTGGTCGTCGTCGAACGCGTCATGGTCGTCCATCGATTTTCCGTATCCGCCACGCGACGAGCGGGAGGCCGGAGCATCCGTGTCGTCGAGGTAGTCGTCCTCGAAATCGTCGAGTGGGACCATGCCGAAGTAAGCCTTGAACTTGTGCATCGTGCTCATCGGTCGACCTTCCTGGCGTGGCGGTGTGGCTGGTGAATCGGAAACATATCGAGTGTGATGGTCGTGTTACTCGAGAGATCAGTGTTGTTCGAGAGATCAGTGGTGACGATGTTGTTCATGTAGTCACGAGGTTATCGGCCTCGGACCGAGGATTGCGGTTCCGACACGCACACACGTGGACCCGTGGCGGACAGCAGATTCCAGGTCGCCCGTCATTCCCGCGGACAACCCGACGGCATCGGGGTGCGACCGCAGAATGGTTGCGTGGAGGTTCTGCAAATCCGCGAACGCAGCGTCGATATCGGCGTCCAACGGCGGGACGGCCATCAGTCCGGCCAGCCTCAGCCTCGCAGTCGAGGCCACCTGATCCGTCAAAGCCTCGAGCTCGTCGCGATCGACGCCGCCGCGGTGCGTGTCGCCGTCCAGGCTCACCTGCACGTAGACGTCGAGATCCGTCGTGCGCGCACCGTCGTCGCATGCCGTGGCGACCGCCTTGCCCAACGCGGTGACCAAGCGATCCGTGTCCACCGAATGGATCGAATGCGCCCACACCGCAACAGCTTTGGCCTTGTTGCGCTGCAGTCGACCGATCATGTGCCACTGCACGCCGTCGGTACCGATCTCGGCGACCTTGGGCGAAGCATCCTGCTCGCGCGACTCGCCGAACGCGGTGCATCCCAGGTCGTGGAGCAGCGCGATGTCCGAGGCCGGGAAGAACTTGGTGACGGGTAGCAGCGTCACATCACCCGCGTCGCGATCGGCGGCGGCACACGCACTCCGCAGGCGATCGCGCACCTGGTCGAGATGCTCGGACAGGTACGTCCGCCTCTCGGCCTGATCGGTCACGACGTCGTATCCATCCAGATGACGCCGGCCTGCCTGCCGGTAGGACTTCCCCGACGGTGGCTGAACAACGACCGGTCGGTGATCGTCTCCCTCGGATCCATCGCGACGCCCGCGACTCCTGCGTCCATCAACTGACGACGCAGTCCGGCCCGGATGTCAAGCCCCGGAGTACCTTTGCGTGTTTTCGTGGCACTTCCGGGAAGGTGGCGCTCGACATCGATCTGCATGGTGCGGGGTACTTCGTAGTCCGCACCGCCCGCCGCAGGTCCGAGGAAAGCCTCGATGCGGCTCAGTCTTGCGCCGACCGCCACCATCGCGTCGAGGACCCGCGGGACGATGCCGATGCGAGCTCCGACTCGGCCGGCATGTACGGCGGCGATCACTCCGGCCGCGTCGTCGGACAGAAGCAGGGGAACGCAATCGGCAGCGAGCACGACCAGCGCGAGGTCTCGCTGCGTGGTGATCATCGCGTCCGTCGCGTCGACAGGACCGTCCACCGGACCATCGACGACGGTGACCGATCGGCCGTGGATTTGATCCATCCACACCAGTCGCTCCGGAGCGAGCCCGATTTTCTCGGCAAGTCTGCGACGATTCGACGACACGTCCGCCGGGCTGTCGCCGACGTGATCACCCAGGTTGAACGAGTCGTACGGCGGCTTGGATACGCCTCCGGCGCGTGACGTGGTCACGCGCCGGACGCGAAAGGCGGTAGTGCTCACCGACGCATGAAGGAGGGAACGTCCACGTCGTCGTCCCCCTCGTCTTCCGCGACCCGCACCGGATTTCCCGTCGCGCGCGCAGCACGCTCGCCGATGGGCGGCAGGGACGAGGACGGGGCATCACGGAACACTGCCGGACCGTCGTCGCCCGATCTGGTCTCCCCCGCGCGTGCGGTACCGACGGTGGCGCCGCGGGACTGGGACGGCGACGCTTCGACCGGGCGACGCGCCGGACCGGAGCCGTCGAAACCGGCGGCGATGACCGTTACCCGAACCTCGTCGCCCAGCGAATCGTCGATGACGGTTCCGAAGATGATGTTGGCGTCGATGTGCGCGGCTTCCTGCACCAGCGATGCGGCTTCGTTGATCTCGAACAAGCCGAGGTCGGAACCACCTGCGATGGACAGCAGAACTCCGCGCGCGCCCTCCATGGAGGCCTCGAGCAACGGCGAGTTGATCGCAGACTCCGCCGCCTTGATCGCACGACCTTCGCCTCGCGAGGAGCCGATGCCCATCAGAGCACTACCGGCACCGGACATGACACCCTTCACGTCGGCGAAGTCGACGTTGATCAGGCCCGGGGTGGTGATCAGGTCGGTGATGCCCTGCACGCCGTTGAGCAGAACCTCGTCGGCGGACCGGAATGCGTCCATCAAGCTGACGGCCGCGTCGCCGAGCTGCAGGAGCCGGTCGTTGGGAATGACGATGAGGGTGTCGCACGATTCGCGCAGCGCCTGGATGCCGGTATCTGCCTGACCGCCGCGCCGCTTGCCCTCGAAGGAGAACGGCCGAGTGACGACACCGACAGTGAGGGCACCGAGCTTGCGAGCGATGCTCGCGACGACTGGCGCGCCACCCGTTCCGGTGCCACCACCCTCGCCCGCTGTCACGAAGACCATGTCGGCGCCCTTGAGCACCTCTTCGATCTCGTCCTTGTGATCCTCGGCAGCCTTGCGGCCGACGTCGGGATCGGCACCGGCGCCGAGTCCGCGAGTGAGTTCGCGGCCGACGTCGAGCTTGACGTCCGCGTCGGACATGAGCAGCGCCTGCGCGTCGGTGTTGACCGCGATGAACTCGACTCCCTTGAGTCCCTGTTCGATCATGCGGTTGACCGCGTTGACGCCGCCGCCGCCGATGCCGACGACCTTGATTACGGCGAGGTAGTTGTGCGGGGGCGTCATGGGCTCTCGCCTTCCGTGGTTGATGATCAAGAAGCAGTCGAGGGTTGATGATCGAGAAGCAGCCGAAGCAAACCCTCAACCTGAACCATAGGTTTATAGTTATGTCAAGTGCTCGACTGGGTGAAACGCTAGAGACACCGTCTCGCGGGTTCCATTAGGCGCGCCGACACGAAACGAGAAAATATCGGTCGCGTCTCCCGTGTGCGTGCATCCGGTCAGCGGATGGTCGGCAGGTCCGGACTCGACACGTCGTAGACCTGCCCCGGCTGCGTCAACAACGGCAATGCGACCGACGCTTTGTACGCGGTGTCGTCACTGCTCCCCCAGACGACGACGCGGCCGTCGACGAGAGTCAGCGATACCGCCGATATGGTCGGAGCGTCGATCTGCGCGACCTGTGAGCGCAACGGTGCGGGCAACGCGGTGAGCACGGACAACGCGGCTCGGGTCTCGAGATTGCCGAACGACGGACTGGCCACGTTCAGGCGCACCACCCCGGGCGGAGGCGGTTCCACCGCGAAGTCGACGGCCTCGGCGTCCATCAGATGGGTGCCGTCGGCGGCGTCGAAAAAGACGACAGGGATACGTTCGTCGACGGTCACCCGCACGGTCGAGGGATAGACACGCTGCACTCGCACGGTCGCGACCTTCGGAATTGCCGCCACTCGCGTGGCAGCTGAGTCGGTGTCGACTCTCGGCAGCGGAGTGCCCTCCACGATCTGCAGACTCTGCAGAATCTGCTCCGTCGGAACCGCACCGTTGCCGCGGACGTCGATCGTGCTCACCGCCCACAGCGGACCGAACCACGAGACCGCGACGAAAGCGACCGACGCCACCAGCGCCGCCAGGACCGCGAACTTGCCCCGGCGTCCGATGCGCGGCTCGCGAGCAGGTGTCACCCGTCTGCTCGACGCGCGCGAGCCCGACGCCCGGTTGCTCGAACTTCGTGCCGCGCCCACCCTGCGCGGTGTCGCCGCGGGACGGGTGCGGCCGGAACCACGTGCATTCATGACCAGCGCTTCCGACTCAGCGCCGTACCGGCGTCGAACGGAGCGCGTCGAGAATGTGGCTGCCCAGCATCGTCACGTCGCCCGCGCCCATCGTGACGACGATGTCACCGGCCGCGCAGATTCCGGCCACCTGACGCGGGACCAACGACAGATCCGGCTGATAGTGCACGAGCGTGGTGATCGACCGTGCGACGGTGGCACCACTGATTCCGGGAACGGGTTCCTCGCGCGCTCCGTAGACGTCGAGAACCACCACCTCGTCCGCCAGATCCAATGCCGCAGCGAACTGATCGGCGAACGTGGCCGTCCGCGAGTAGAGGTGGGGCTGAAACACGACGATCACGCGCCCGGGCTTCACGGTGTGCGCGGTGCGCACCAGATCTGCGGCGGCACCGAGCACTGCGCGTACCTCTGTCGGGTGGTGGGCGTAGTCGTCGAACACGCGAACTCCGCGTTCGCGGCCCTGCAGCTGGAACCGCCGATGCACCCCCGCGAAACCGGCCAGTCCTTCGACGATCTCGTCGGTGCCGGCTCCCGTCTCGCGCGCCGCGACGATCGCCGCGAGGGCGTTCAGAGCCATGTGTCGCCCTGGCACACCGAGACGCACGGTGCGAGCGCGGTCCTCTCCGGCCAGCTGGAACTGCACCACCCCGCCGGTGTCCTCGGGCTCCCACCCCAGCAGCGTTGCAGCCGTGATCACGCCGGGGATCCCGGCGTCGGTGGAGCCGTAGGCCAGGATTCGAATCCCCTCGGGAGCGGACTCGGCGACCCTGCGCGCGAGTTCGCACGAGCCGGGATCGTCGGTGCAGACCACCAGCGATCCGCCCGGAGACAAGCGCGCTACGAAGTCGTCGAAGACCTGGAAGTACGCGGCCTCGCTGCCGAAGTAGTCGAGGTGGTCCGCCTCGACGTTGGTCACCACGATGATGTCCGGGTCGTACCGAAGCAGCGAACCGTCGCTCTCGTCGGCTTCGGCGACGAACACCTCGCCGGTGCCGTGGTGGGAATTGGTGCCGGCTTCGTTGAGTTCGCCGCCCACTGCGAAGGAGGGATCTGCGCCGCAGTGCTGCAACGCGACCACCAACATCGACGTCGTCGAGGTCTTGCCGTGGGTTCCCGACACCAACACCGTGCGGAATCCCTGCATCAGCGAGGCGAGCACCGCCGGCCGCAGCAACACGGGCACACCGCGCTCCGCCGCCGCCACCAGTTCAGGATTGGTCTTGGGGATGGCCGCGTGGGTAGTGACCAATGCGGTCGGACCGCCCTCGAGCATGTCCAGCGCCGAGGCGTCGTGTCCGATGCGGATCTGCGCACCGCGGGCGCGCAACGCCTTGACTCCGCGACTCTCCTTGGCGTCGGAACCCGATACCTGCCCGCCGCGCGAAAGCAGAATTCGGGCGATGCCCGACATTCCCGCTCCCCCGATGCCCACCATGTGAACTCGCTGGAGTTCGGGTGGCAGTAGGTCCGACGACCTCTCGGCGTCGACTCCGTCCGCGGCGGTCATCGGCGACCCCCCGCGTGCGCGACCGCGAGCACGATGCGTGCGACTTCCGCCGCGGCGCCCCGGTGTCCCGCACCCGCCGCAGCGGCGCTCATCTGGTGCAGTCGCGGCGGATCGGTCAGCAGCGCCACGACGTCGGATGCCACGAAGTCCGAGGTGAGGGCGGCGTCGGCGATCACGACGCCGCCTCCGGCCGCGACGATCGGGCCCGCGTTGAGCTCTTGTTCACCGTTGCCATGAGGCAAGGGTACGTAGAAGGCCGGTAGGCCGACGGCCGAGACCTCGGCGACCGTCATCGCACCGGAGCGACACACGGTGGCGTCGGCAGCCGCATACGCGAGGTCCATCCGCGTCAGATAGGGAACGCTGACGTACACGGCGTCACCCGGCGGCGCGTCGACATCGAGCGTGTTCTTCGGACCATGTGCGTGAAGTACGGACACACCCGCTTCGATCAGAGCCTTGGCCGCCCCCGAGACCGCGATGTTGAGCGATCGTGCGCCCTGCGAACCACCGAACACCAACAACACCGGACCTTCGGCCGGGAGACCGAAATGCCGGCGTGCTTCCGCTCGGAGCGCACTGCGATCGAGATCGGTGATCGTCGGCCGAACCGGGATGCCGACGACCTCTGCCTCGGAGGTGCCTCGGCCGTGAATACCCGAACCCCGCACGGCGGCGAGAACCCGAGTGGCCACGCGGGCGCCCACCTTGTTCGCGACACCGGCCCGTGCGTTGGCTTCGTGCACCACGACGGGCACTCGGCCCCGCGCTGCCAGGTACGCCGGAAGTGCCACGTACCCGCCGAACCCCACAACGACGTCCGCATCGACCGAACGCAGCACCGCTCGGGTGGCCCGGACGGATTTGACGACGTTGAGGGGTAGTGCGGCCAGCGAGCGCGTCAGCTTCCGCGGCAACGGAACCGGAGGAATGAGCTCGAGGTCGTACCCCCGCGCGGGGACCAAGGTGACCTCGAGACCTCGCTGGGTGCCCAATGCCGTGATCCGTACCGACGGGTCCAGCTCCCGCAGGGCGTCCGCCACGGCGAGAGCCGGTTCGATATGTCCAGCCGTACCGCCGCCGGCCACCACGACCGACACGGTGGGGGGCGTCGTCGCACCGGAAGTCCTGCTCAACGCTGATGTCTCCTGTCTCGGGATCGAGCCTGCTCGACCGATGCGCTGCGAGCCTGTCGGGCAGATCGTGGCGCCTGACGCGGTGCCGCTCCCCTGGTTGCCGAACCGCGCTGTCCCGACCTCTGCTGTCCCGACCTCTGCTGTCCCGACCTCTGCTGCCCCGACCTCTGCTGCCCTGCGCCCCGCGGGGGTATTGCCTGGCGTGCGGGCGGGGCGGCGACCCTGGCACGTCCGCTCTGCTGGCGTGCTCGAGACGCCTTCACGGGCGAGTAGGGCTCGGGCACCGGAAGGCGCATCAACCGCCCGAATTTGCCGTCGTGACCTGACGCCAGTGCAGCGACCGCCTCGGGTTCGTGTCGCGAAATGTTGGCGAGAATTCCCAACACCAACAGTGTGATCGCCGTCGACGTACCGCCTGCGGACACCAGCGGCAGTTGCAGGCCGGTGACCGGAAGCAACCCCACGACGTAGCCGATGTTGATGGCGGCCTGCGACAGAATCCACACGGTGAAGGTGGCCGAGAGGATCTTCATGAACGGGTCCGGAACCCGCGCGGCGATCCGGAGGCCGGTGAAGACGAGGATGCCGAACAGTCCGATGACCGCGATGCATCCCACTAGTCCGAGTTCCTCGCCGATGATCGCGAAGATGAAGTCGTTGTGGGCGTTGGGGAGGTAGCTCCACTTGGCGCGGCTCTGCCCCAGGCCGAGTCCGAACCAGCCGCCGTCCGCGAGCGAGTACAGAGCTTGACGCGACTGGTAACCGATACCCTGCGGGTCGCTGCCGGGATTGAGCCATTCCTGGATGCGCGCCGAGCGGTAGCCGGCAGTCAGTGCCATGACGACCGCCGCGCCGAACAGGCCGCCCACGACCGATCCGAAGACCTTCACCGGAAGGCCGGCGAACCACAGCAGTGCCATGAGGATGATGCCCAGAGCGACCGTGGTGCCGAGGTCCGGCTGCATGACGATCAGGAAGAAGACGACCAAGGCCGCCGGAACAAGCGGAATCAACAGCTCTTTCAGATCGGCCCGCTCCGCGCGCCGGGAGGCCAGTAGGTGCGCCCCCCACACCGCGAACGTCACCTTCGCTATCTCCGACGGCTGCAGCCCGACGCCGCCGATGGTGAACCACCCGCGGGTGCCCTGCGCCTCGGTTCCGATGCCCGGGATGAGCACCAGCACCAGCAGCACGACGGAAACGAGAAAAACCGGGAAGGACAGCTTGCGTAGCCATCGGATCGGAACGCGGAGAGCGATGACGAACAGGATCAGGCCGATGACGGTGAAGATCGCCTGACGCGTGAACATCGTGTAGGCCGACCCGTCTTCGGCGTAGGCCTCGACCGACGACGCGGACAACACCATCACCAGGCCCAGGATCGTGAGCATCGCGGCGACGGTGACCACCAGGTGGAACGAGGCCAGGGGGCGGTCGACCCAGGTGTCGAACTTCGCGCGAACGGGGCGTCGACGCTTCGGCTCCGCAGCCGTGCGCGGCGCGGGTCCGTCGTTGGTCGGACCGCCCGCACGCGACGGCGGTGTCGTGGCTGCGGTACCG
>JBASAM010000121.1:0-27990 GCA_049650605.1 Rhodococcus sp. (in: high G+C Gram-positive bacteria)
CTCCACACGACCGCCGTCGACGCCACCCCCGCCACTGCCAGAGCGCCCCCCACCGCAAGCGCGGCACCGCGGGACCGGCGCGCCCGGACAGTGATGGCCGCTGCAGCCACCACCGCGCCGGCCAGAACCAGTCGACCCCACACGTCCCAGCCCCATGGCCACGATCCGATCCATCCGGCCGGCGCGCCGCCGATGTCGTAGATCGGCAGCGCCAGACCGATCACCGACAGACCCGTCGCGACACCCGAGGCGGTGAGGAGAGTGCGAGACGTCGACGCCACGTCGCTGGTATCGATGCCGTCTCGTTCGGCCGACCCGGCGAGCCCGAGAGATATGAGGGCTGCCAGGCCCAGGACGACACCGGCGACGAGGACCCAGCCACCGGGTCCGACGGAGACGGAGTCGATGCCAACTCCCAACACGACCGCCTGCAGTACCACTGCAGCCAGCGCGATGTGACCCACCACGATCATCACGACTGCCGGTCGAACGGCTCCGGCGAACTCGGAGAAGAAAAGCAGAATCCCGCCGACGACGGTGACCAAGGCGAATATCGCCACCGAACGCGTAGCGGCCACCTGGGGTTGCACACCCGTGCCGACGTCGAGAAGCGGGAGAGCCGTACTTGCCGCCATGGCGACGCCCGTGACGACGGTCGACACGCCCGCCACCACGTGGCGGCGGGTAGTGCTCATCGAGGCGCTCCGCAATGTGGCCGTTCTCGAACCCCGTGCGGGCCTGGAGCGCAACACTGCCGTCGCCACGACACCGAGCACCACAGCGCCTCCTACGCCGACGACGGGACCCGAGCCGACTCCGATGCGGTCACCCGCACCCAACGCCCCCACGAGCCGTACGGCGGCCGTTGCGGCCGTGCCCAGCGCAGCTGCGAACAACACACCCGCCGCCACCGGCACGGAGTCGGACGACAACGCGTACGCGCAGAGAACCAGAACCGTCACGGCAGAGACCGCACCGGCGAGGGCGAGCAGAGCAGGACCTGCCAGTAGTGACGGCGCGAGGAAGACCGGATCGGTGCTGGCGTAGGCGGGCAGCACGCACGACGCGGCAGCGGCAAGCGCCCCGACCACACCGGCGACGACCACACCCGCAGGCAGACGTCGAGCGACGATGTGGTCGTCGTCGCCTGCGGCAGGCCCCCCGCCCCGCGACACCGCAACAGCCGCGAACACGCCGGCGGCCACGAGAACGAGGTGGCCCGCGAGCACCAGTACCGCTCCGGGTCCGGGCGACAGCGCCCCGGCCGACACCGGTCGGAACAGTTCGAGGCGGTCCGCGTCGATGGCGCGTGCGAACAATTGCGCATCCGCGACGACCAGTCCCGACGCCATGACGCCGACGGCGGCCACGAACGCGCCCGCGAAGGTCGCTCTCCCGCGGACCGCTGTAGTTCCCGCGACGACGGCGACAGCGATCCAGACGAGCGCGGAAGACAAAGCCGCTCCGAGAACCGGGCCGGGGCGGTCACCACCGTCGACCGCGCCTGCGAGCGGGGCCGTCGACAGCGCGATAGCGCCGACCGCGGCGAGGACCACGGGCACCCGAACGTTCACCTCGGAACCGGACGATGTCGTCTGTGTCACGGTGACCGACGGTAACGGGTCGCGCCGGTCACAGGTGGATCACATTCGCCAGGGCGATCCCACCGGGAGTCGTCCCAAACTTTTCCCAGGCCACCTTGTGAGCCACCTCACATATAAGAGCTCTGGTGCCGTTTGGCTTGCGCCGGCCGCGACCGTTTCGTTACCGTCTGCGGGACTTCACATCACGGGCAGGTCACGAATCAGGAGGACGGCAGGTCTTGCAACACAACCGCACGCCCTTCACCCCCTCGCGTTTCGTAGCTGACGATTCTTCGAAGATCAATTACGCATACTCGGATCGGCACTACGCCGGTTCTGACCAGAGCGACACTCGCGCTTCGGACACTGACCACACCGTGTTCACCGCAGTGAACGATGGCCACCTCGTCGATACCGACTCGATCGGGATCATCGCAGACAGCACCTGGTCTCCCTGGGACCGTGCACACGAGTCGACCGACTACGCCGCGTCGGCTCCGGCCTACAGCGCACCGGTGGCGGAGACCGAAGGCCGACGGCGTCGGTCCGTCCCGGCAGCAAGCTTGATCGTCACCCCCGTCGTCGTCGACGAAACCGCCGTGAAGCGTTCCGGCGCGCACCGCATTCCCGCTCCACCGTCAGCCCTCAAGGGCCGTGTAGCCGTTGTCGCAGTCGCTGCCGGTGCAGTCGTGGCCGCCGGCCAGGCCGCGGTCGACAACTCCCAGCCTGCAGAACGCACCGAAATCTCCGAGTACGCCTTGGCCGCCGGTCAGGCACCCGCGGCCGCCGCCGTGCTGGACACCGCATCGACCGCCGGCATCGTCGCGGACGCTGCGGGCACGCACGTCGACTCCATCCCGACCGCGACATCCACCGGGGCGCCCGTCACCGCACCGACGAAGTCCGCGGCCCCGCAGATCCTCAACATCGCCAGCACCGTCGATCTCGGCCAGTTCTCCGAACTGCTCGCCAAGGGTCAGCGATTCAGCCAGGAGCGCGAAGCTCGCGAAGCCGCCGCGCGTCGTCCGCTGTTCTCGCTTCCGGCGCTGGGCACCTACACCTCCGGTTACGGAGCTCGCTGGGGGACATTGCACGCCGGCGTCGACATCGCCAATGCCATCGGCACCCCGGTGTACGCAGTTGCCGACGGCGTCGTCCTCGAGTCGGGTCCGGCTGCAGGTTTCGGCCTGTGGGTCCGAATCCAGCATTCGGACGGCACCATCACCGTGTACGGCCACATCGACTCGTCCGAGGTTCAGGCAGGCCAGACGGTCATGGCCGGCGACGAGATCGCCAAGATGGGTAACCGAGGCCAGTCCACCGGACCGCACTTGCACTTCGAAGTTCACCTCGGCGGCGGTAGCAAGATCGACCCGCTTCCCTGGTTGGCCTCGCGCGGCATCGGCCTGGGCCCCGAGCGCGACTGACGTTCACCTGACTCGAAGCAAATACGCGAAAGCCCGGCCCTTTCCAGGGCCGGGCTTTCGCGTGTCTTACAGCTTGGTCATCGGAACGCCGCCGATGAGCATCATCTTCACGCGGCCGGATGTGCCGAAGTCGACCAAGACCATCGCGCGCTGACCGGAGCCCTCGGATTCCACCACGGTTCCGAGACCGTACTTGTCGTGGTTGACGCGGTCCCCTACCGCCAGCGTCAACGTGTTGTTGGTGCGGGCCTTGCCGAACCTGGGCGTCTGCGTGGACGACGGAGAAGAACCGCCGGACCAACCCCCACGCGGATTCGACGTCCAATCGCGCTGGCGAGAAGAACCCATGCCGCCACTGGAACCGAATCCACCGCCGACGCCGGGATCCTCACGCTTCCAGTCGATGAGATGCTGTGGAACTTCCTGCAGGAAGCGAGATTCCGGATTGTTGATGGGCTGTCCCCACGCTGAACGCATGATGGCCCGAGTCAGATACAGACGATGGCGAGCGCGGGTGATGCCCACGTACGCCAGACGCCGCTCTTCCGAAAGCTCCGCCGGGTCCCCCAGCGCGCGCATGTGCGGGAACTGGCCGTCCTCCCAGCCGGTGACGAACACGATGGGGAACTCGAGCCCCTTGGCGGTATGCAGTGTCATCAGCGTGACCACGCCGTCGCCGTTGTCCGGGATCTGGTCGGTGTCGGCGACGAGTGACACACGCTCGAGGAATGCAGCGAGGGATCCTGGCTCGGCAAGACCATCGACCTCGGCTCCATCAACGTCGGAGTCGGCCGGTTCGGCGACGTCGGCGTTGATATCTACCTCGTCCACGCCCTGCGCATTGCGCGCGTCGGCACTGAATTCCCTTGCCACACTGACCAACTCGTTCAAGTTGTCCAGCCGGGCGCCGTCCTGCGGATCCGAGCTGGCTTCGAGTTCGGCGCGGTACCGAGTGCGGTCGAGCACCGCCTCCACGATGTCCCCGATGTCGGCGACGTCGTTGCCGTCCGCATCGGTTGCGGTCATTGTTGCCCGCAACTCGTCCATCATCTCCATGAACGAGGCGATCGCGTTCTGAGCGCGAGTGTTGAGCAACGAGACCGATCCCGCGGCCGCATCGACCAGTGCGGAACTGAAACTGATGTTCTTGCGCTCTGCGTGGACGGCGACGCACGCCTCGGCGCGATCGCCGATACCTCGGCGCGGAGTATTGAGAATGCGTCGCATGCTCACGGTGTCGTCGGGATTGGCCAGCACACGAAGGTAGGCCACGATGTCGCGGACTTCCTTGCGCTCGTAGAATCGCACGCCGCCCACTACCTTGTACGGCAACCCGAGCCGGATGAAGATCTCTTCGAGTGCGCGCGACGAGTTGTTGGTGCGATAGAAGACCGCGACGTCGGAGTACTTGTAGTCCGTCCCGTCGACGACGCGATCGATCTCGGAAGCTACGAACTTGGCCTCGTCGTGTTCGTTGTCGGCGACGTACCCCGTGATCTGTTCACCGTCACCGGTGTCGGTCCACAGGCGCTTCTCGCGGCGATTGGTGTTGCGGGCGATCACCGCGTTGGCGGCCGCGAGAATGGTCTGCGTCGACCGGTAGTTCTGCTCGAGAAGGATGGTGCGGGCATCGGGGTAGTCGCGTTCGAACTCCTCGATGTTGCGAATCGTGGCGCCGCGGAACGCGTAGATGGACTGGTCCGCATCACCGACCACACACAGCTCGCTCGGCGGGACGTCGGCGCCCGGCTCGGTCTCGGTGCCCACCAGCTCGCGAACCAGCATGTACTGCGCGTGGTTGGTGTCCTGGTACTCGTCCACCAGCACGTGCCGGAATCGGCGACGGTAGTACTCGGCCACGTCCGGGTGACGCTGCAGCAACGAGACGGTCTCCCCGATGAGATCGTCGAAGTCGAACGCGTTGGCCGCCCGCAGCCGCTGCTGGTAGTGCCCGTATACCTTCGCGATGATCGCCGGCAGTTCTGCAGGGTCCTTCTCCGCATCCGCGACGGCGCGATCCGGATCTATCAGCTCGTTCTTCAGGTTCGAGATCTGCGTGGCCAACAACCTCGACGAGAACTTCTTGGGATCGAGTTGCAGATCCTTGCCGATCATCGTCAGAAGCCGGCGCGAATCGTCCGCGTCGTAGATGGAGAAATTGGAATTGACGCCGGGGAGCAGAGCGGTCTGACTTCGCAGAATGCGAACGCAACTGGAATGGAACGTGCTCACCCACATGAAGTTGGCCCTGGGACCGACGAGTTGCACGACGCGCTCGCGCATCTCTGCAGCAGCTTTGTTGGTGAACGTGATCGCCAGCACCTGACCCGGTGTGACATCTCTCTCTGCCAGAAGAAATGCAATGCGACGAGTGAGCACCGCGGTTTTCCCCGAACCCGCGCCTGCGACGATGAGCAGGGGCGACCCTGTGTGCACCACGGCCTCTCGCTGCTGGGGATTGAGGCCCTCGAGGAGCTGGGCCGAGGAGCGGGTAGGACGCGCGGGTGACTGAGTATTCATCGTCGGTCCAGATTACCGTCGGACACCGACACCATCATTCGGGCGCCATGCGCCGAATGCCTTCCGTGAGATGTATCAATCGAACGTCGACAGACTCCTTCTATGCTGAAGGTGCGGGACAGGCATACGCTGGCCCGGGCTCGTACGACACGAATGTCGTGGCGGGCAGTTGAGATGGCGTTCATCAGGCGTTTCGCGACCCTTTCGAGAAATAACGGAATCTACGTAACGGAACGTGACCACAGAGCGACACACGTTCTGACACGAGGAGTGATTATGAGCGCAGCAGTTGACACCAACGCAGCAACCACGTCGGATGCGACCTCCGGCGACGCAAACCTCCCGACCTCGGACCTCCCAGAGCCTGAGCTTCCGACGTCCGAGGCGGAAATCGACGAGCTTCGCAAGGAGATCGACCGGTTGGACGCCGAGATCCTCGCGGCAGTCAAGCGCCGCTCGGAAATCTCCCGCACGATCGGGCAGACCCGTATGGCACAGGGCGGTCCGCGCCTGGTGCACAGCCGCGAGATGAAGGTCCTGCAGCGGTTCAGCGACCTGGGCCAGGAAGGCCACACGCTGGCCATGCTCTTGCTCCGCCTCGGCCGCGGCCGTCTCGGACACTGATTTCCAGCGTCACTGATTTTCCAGCGTCACCGGCTACGCACACGGAAACCGCCCCCTCGTAGGGGCGGTTTCCGTGTTTTCCGGGTCTGCTAGTTCAACGCGATGTACTTGGTCTCGAGGTATTCCTCGATCCCTTCGCTTCCGCCTTCGCGTCCGAAGCCCGACGCCTTGATCCCGCCGAAGGGTGCGGCGGCGTCGGAGATGACGCCGCGGTTGACCCCGACCATGCCGGTCTCGACGGCGTCCGCGACACGGAGCGCACGGTCGAGGTCGCGGGTGTAGATGTACGCCGCAAGTCCGTATTCGGTGTCGTTCGCGGCGGCGATGCCGTCCTCTTCGGTGTCGAATCCGCGCACTGCCAGGACCGGTCCGAACACTTCTTCGGTCAGAATCCGCGCGTTCTCGGGCAGATCGGTCAGCACCGTCGCCGGATAGAACCAGCCCGGACCGTCCGCGGCCGTGCCACCGAGGGCGACGGTGGCACCCTTGTCAGCGGCATCGTCCACCAGCTCGGCGACGGTGCTCAACTGGTCCTCGTTGATCAGCGGACCCAGCTTGGTGTCCGGGTCGGTACCGCGTCCCAGTGTCATGGCGCGCATCTTCTCGGTCACCTTCTGTACGAACTCCTCCTTGACCGAGTTCTGTACGTGGAACCGGTTGGCAGATGTGCACGCCTCGCCGCCGTTGCGCATCTTGGCCAACATCGCACCCTCGACGGCCGCGTCGATGTCGGCGTCGTCGAACACGACGAAGGGTGCGTTGCCGCCCAACTCCATCGACGTGCGCAGCAAATTCTTCGACGATTTCTCCACCAGCAAGCGGCCGACGCCGGTCGAGCCGGTGAAGGTGAGCTTGCGAAGTCGAGGGTCTTCGAGCAGCGGTGACGTCACCGCCGACGACTTCGACGTCGGAATGACCGACAACACGCCCTCGGGGAGCCCCGCCTCGGAGATCAACTTGGCCAGGTACAGCATCGTCAGTGGCGTTTCCGACGCCGGCTTGACGATGATCGTGCACCCCGCGGCCAGCGCAGGCCCGATCTTTCTCGTGCCCATCGCCAGCGGGAAGTTCCACGGCGTGATGGCCAGGACCGGACCGACGGGCTGCTTGGTCACCAGAATGCGTCCGTTGCCGGCCGGCGCCGGGGTGTAGCGGCCTGCGATGCGAACGGCCTCCTCGGCGAACCACCGGAAGAACTCCGACCCGTATTTCACCTCGGCCTTGCTCTCGGCGAGGGCCTTACCCATCTCCAAGGTCATCAGCAGGGCGATGTCGTCGGCGCGCTCGGTGATCGACTCGAACACCGCGCGCAGGATCTCTCCGCGCTCACGCGCCGGAGTAGCCGCCCACGACTTCTGTGCGGCGACGGCCGCGTCCAACGCGCGCGCCGCGTCCGCCGGGCTGGCGTCGGACACCTCGGTCAACACCTCGCCGTTGGAAGGGTCGCGCACGGCGAACGTCGCGCCGTTCTCGGCGTCGACCTCCTGTCCCCCGATCCACAACTTCGTCGGAACCGAGGCGAGGAGGTCCTTCTCACGAGCCTGTGCTGTTTCCGATGCCACGATCTTCTCTCCTTCATGTCTTGCCGGGCCCGCTCGCGGCCGACAAGACGCGGGCCGCCGGTCCGGCTCCCGGTGTCTGTCTACCCCGACCGGCCGCCTGCGAACATCGACCGTGCCGGGCTCGTACCGGCGCAGCCGGACTCGGCAGCGATTAGGGTCGATCCTCATGAGCGCCGACATCAGCGAGAGCAGCGACATCACCAAGACCAAGGCCTGGGGCAAGCTCGAAGCCCACCACCGCACGCTGGCGGACCGCCATCTACGACAGTTCTTTGCCGACGACTCCTCGCGCGGGAGCGAGCTGACCGTCACCGCGGGCGAGCTCTACGTCGACTACAGCAAGCATCGCGTCGAGCGGGAGACGCTCGAGTTGCTGCTCGATCTTGCTCGGGCGGCGGACGTCACCGGACGCCGAGAGGCAATGTTCACCGGCGAGCACATCAACACCTCCGAGGATCGCGCAGTGCTGCACACCGCGCTCCGACTGCCCGCGGACGCCGAACTCGAGGTCGACGGGCAGAACGTCGTATCCGACGTGCACGAGGTGCTCTCTCGGATGGGCGACTTCAGCGATCGGGTGCGGTCGGGCGAGTGGACCGGCGCCACCGGGGAGCGAATCCGCACCGTCGTCAACATCGGTATCGGCGGTTCCGATCTGGGACCGGTCATGGTTTACCAGGCACTGCGCCACTACGCCGATGCCGGTATCTCCGCTCGGTTCGTCTCCAACGTCGACCCCGCGGACCTGGTCGGGGCGCTGGCCGATCTCGATCCCGCGTCGACGCTGTTCATCGTCGCCTCGAAGACGTTCGGCACCCTCGAGACACTCACCAACGCCACGGCTGCGCGGCGCTGGCTGACCGAGGCACTCGGGGACGAGGCGGTGGCGCAACACTTCGTCGCCGTGTCCACCAACGCCGAGAAGGTCTCGGACTTCGGCATCGACACCACCAACATGTTCGGCTTCTGGGACTGGGTCGGCGGCCGCTACTCGGTGGATTCGGCGATCGGACTGTCGGTGATGCTGACGGTCGGCCGCGAGAAGTTCGCCGACTTCCTCTCCGGATTCCACGTGATCGATCAGCACTTCCGCGAGGCGCCGCTGGAGGCGAACGCGCCGGTTCTGCTGGGCATGCTGGGCGTCTGGTACTCGAGTTTCTTCGGCGCGCAGTCGCGTGCGGTGCTGCCGTACTCCAACGATCTGAACCGATTCGCGGCCTACCTGCAACAGCTCACCATGGAGTCGAACGGAAAGTCGGTCCGCGCGGACGGATCGCCGGTCACGACGAACACCGGTGCGATTTTCTGGGGTGAGCCCGGCACCAACGGTCAGCACGCGTTCTACCAGTTGCTGCACCAGGGGACTCGGCTGGTTCCGGCCGACTTCATCGGTTTCGCCGAGCCCACCGACGATCTGCCCACCGCGGACGGCACCGGCAGCATGCACGACCTGTTGATGAGCAACTACTTCGCGCAGACCAAGGTATTGGCGTTCGGCAAGACCGCCGAGGAGATCGCGGAGGAGGGCACGACGGAGGACATCGTTCCGCACAAGGTGATGCCGGGGAACCGCCCGTCGACCTCGATCATGGCTCCGAAGCTCACGCCGTCGGTGGTCGGTCAGCTGATCGCGCTGTACGAACATCAGGTGTTCGTCGAAGGCGTGGTCTACGGCATCGACTCGTTCGACCAGTGGGGTGTGGAGCTGGGAAAGACGCAGGCGCAGGAGTTGACGCCGGTACTCACCGACCCTGCCGGACCCGGCGACGACGTGGACTCGTCGACCAGCGCGTTGATCAGCTGGTACCGGAGCGAGCGCGGGCGGTCTCGATAAAAAGCAAGACCGCGCTGCTCCGTCGGGTCGGGGGTCTGACGGAACAGCACGGTCTTGTCCACTGTGTCGTTGCGGCGCATTCGAGTGTTACACCGTGACCCAAGTTTTTTCCGACGCGCTGGTGAAGCACCACAACTCAGTGGGTCCGGCGGTACGGTCGAGTCATGGACGTTCGGAACCAGAGCGTGCGGATCGAAAGACAGGGTCCGGTCTTCACCGTGATCCTTCATCGGCCGGAGGCTCGCAATGCGGTGGACGGCCCCACCGCGGCCGCTCTGGTGCAGGCATTCGAAGAATTCGACGCAGACCAGAGCGCTTCGGTTGCCGTGCTGTGGGGCGACGGCGGCACCTTCTGCGCCGGCGCCGATCTCAAGGCCCTGGGAACAGAACGGTCGAACGTCGCCACCGAGCACGGTGACGGGCCGATGGGCCCTACCCGCATGGAGCTGTCCAAGCCCGTCATCGCTGCGGTGTCCGGCCACGCCGTCGCGGGCGGTCTGGAACTGGCGTTGTGGTGCGACATGCGCGTCGTCGACGACGACGCGACCTTCGGGGTGTTCTGCCGGCGCTGGGGTGTACCGCTGATCGACGGCGGGACCGTGCGGCTTCCGCGCGCGATCGGTAGCTCGCGGGCGATGGACATGATTCTCACGGGCCGCGCCGTCGACGCTCGGGAGGCCCTGGAGTTCGGGCTGGCCAATCGCGTCGTGCCCTCCGGCACGTGCCGGGACGCAGCAGAAGAATTGGCCGCATCGCTGGCCGCTTTTCCCCAGGCGTGCATGCGCGGTGATCGACTCTCGGCTCGCGAGCAGGAGGGCCTGGACCACACGTCCGCCATGGCAGGAGAGTTCCGCCACGGCGCAGCATCTCTGGTCGACGCCTTCGACGGCGCCCAGAAATTTTCTTCCGGCGCCGGCCGACACGGGGCTCCGCTGACGTGACACGACTGTCCGTCCTCGACGAGATCTTTCTCCGTACCCACCGTGGGTACGGCATTCCCGTTGCCATGCAAGGTGTGTGGGTGACGGACGAGCCGGTCTCCCCCGAGGAACTCGACCTCGTGGACGCACGAATTGCGATGGGTCCATTGGGCCGCCGAATAGTGTCTCCGCGCATCCCGGGGGCCCGTCGGCGCTGGGTGCGGGCGACGGGCCGACCCGGGGTTACCTGGACCGAACGAACCGACGACCCCGTGACCTGGGCCGACGCCGGTGCCGATGCGCAGCTCGATCCGGAATACGGACCCGGATGGTCGCTGACGGCAGCACCGTGCGGCACCGGAACGGTGGTCTCTCTCGTCTGCTCACACGTGATCGCCGATGCGCGGGGGCTGATCGCGGCCGCGGCAGCAGCGCTCACCGGAGACACCCCGGCCGTCGTGGAGGAACCCGACACCGGCGACGCAGCCGACGCGCTCGATGTGGTGTCGACGGTCGTCTCTCGCACTGCGGCAGCGGTGTCCGCCCTCGCCGTCAGCCGGCGGCGCCGGTCCGAATTGATGAGCTACCTGCAGGCCTCGCGCACAGCGTCCCCCCGCAGGGCCGGCCCACCGTCCAGACCGGACGGGTGGGGACAGACGACCGTAGTCTTCGATGTCTGTGCGCAGCAGTGGGATTCGGTGGCGAAGCACGGGGACGGCACGTCCAACGTGCTCTTCCTCCACGTCGTCGCCGCCGTGGTTGCCGCGGTGCGCCGACCCGACACCACCCCCCTCGGTCCCGGAGACGACTCCGTGCTTCTGGGAGTGCCGATGAAGGTCGAGGCCGAGGGAGCGAACGCGCTGTCCGTGACGGCGGTTCGCATCGAAGGGGACGACTCGTTGGCCGACATCCGCGTTCGAGCCAAGACCGCCTATCGGCACCCGCTCACCGGTCCGGCCGGATTCCCGGACGAGCTGCTCCACGTTGTGCCCGAACGCATTGCCGCAGTTCTCGCGCCGGCGACGGGCCGACGAGATGCGTTGTGCTCGAACATCGGCCCGCTTCCCGACGCGGTACGAACGGTCGGTGGGCAGCACGCCGCTCGCGTTGCGACCAGGGCCATCCACCCCGGATTGCGGCACGATCAGTCCGCAGCGTCACCGACGATCCTGTCCGCCTACATGAGTCGAAGTGAGGGCGCGTACACCTTGTCGTTGGTGGTCACCGACCCCGATGCCGCACACACCCGGGGCGAGATTCGGGACACCGTGGTGACCGCGCTCGCTCGGCACGGCCTCGAGCCGAACTTCTGGTGAGCGCGTGCGGCCTCACACCATGCGGTCGGTCAGCCTCCGCGGAAGGAAGCGCAGCACCACGTCGATGGCCTTCCACGTCAGCCCCGGCAGAGCCGCACGGGTGACCTCCTTCTCGATAGCGGTGATCATGGCCGAGACCCCGTCGTCCAGCGTCGAGAGCAGACGTCCGGAACCGCCCGCACGCGAAGACATGTCGGTGGCGATGTATCCCGGGAGCAAGGTTGTGACCTCGATCGGCGTGCGACGCAGCTCCGCCACCAACGCCTCACCCAGCGCGGACACGCCCGCCTTGGACGCCGCGTACACGGCCTTGGATCCAGGCAGACCGCGATCGGCACTGACGGACGACACCAGCACCAGGTGGCCCGAATTCTGCTCCCGGAAGATGGCCAACGCGGCTTCGATCTGTGACACGACGCCGACGAAGTTGGTGCGCGCCGTCTCGAGGTTGGCTTCTGCTCGGCCGGTGCCCAGCTTGGCGCCCTTGCCCAGCCCGGCGTTGACGACGACGCGGTCGATCCCACCGAGATCTTCTCGTAGGGAGGCCATGCCTTCCACCACCGATTCGTGGTCGGTCACGTCCATCGCCGCGACCGCAACGGTGATGCCGGGATTCGCGGCGAGGAGTTCGCCCCGCAGAATCTCCAAGCGGTCCACCCGACGCGCGCTGAGCCCCACGTCGCGGCCCATCGCGGCGAACCGTCGGGCCATCTCTTCACCCAGACCGGAACTCGCTCCGGTTACGACTATCTTCGATCTCCCCATGACCTGCACTGTATTACCCCAGAACACTGTATTACCCCAGAACACGACAGCATCGAACACGACAGCGGAGGACAGACCATCGTGACCAGCTCCAGCACCGACGAGTACGACGTCATCGTCATCGGCGGCGGACCCGTCGGCGAGAACGCCGCCCAGTACGCGATCCAGGGAAGTGACCGCACCGCGGTGATCGTCGAGCACGAACTGGTGGGCGGTGAGTGCTCGTACTGGGCGTGCATGCCCAGCAAGGCGCTGCTACTCCCCGGATCCGTGCTGAACCAGGCTCGAAGCATGCCCGGCGTCCGCGAGATCGTCGGAGACTCACCGCTCGACGTCGATGCCGTCTTGGCTCGGCGCGACACCTACACCCACGACCTCGACGACTCGTCGCAGGTGGAATGGGCCGAGGGCGCCGGAATGGACGTGGTGCGCGGACACGGTCGACTGTCCGGGGAGAAGGAGGTGACCGTCGGCGACAGGGTCTTGCGCGCTCGGCACGCCGTCATCGTCGCGACCGGTACCACCGCCACCGTGCCACCGGTCCCGGGTCTGCGCGAGGCATTGCCGTGGACATCGCGCGATGCGACGAATCTGCACGAGGTGCCGGAGCGCATCGTCGTTGTCGGCGGTGGCGTCGTGGCCTGCGAATCTGCGACATGGTTGTTGTCACTGGGGGCCGAGGTCACCATGGTCGTGCGCGGGAAGTCGCTACTGGCCGGTTCCGAACCGTTCGCCGGATCGGCCGTGGCCGACGCGCTGACCGCAGCCGGCGCCCGCATCATGTTCGAGTCCGAAGCGTCGAACGTCTCGCGACCCGACGCTCGCGACACCGGTTACGGCCGAATCCATGGCGGCCCCATTTCGGTGACCGTCGGCGACGACACGCTCGAAGTCGACGAAATTCTGGTGGCAGCGGGCCGTCGACCGGCTACGAAAGACCTGGGGCTCGATGCCGATCTGGGGCTCGCTGGGCCCACCGCCGGGGAGAAGAAGGGCTTGACCCCCGGCGAGTCGATCACCGTGGACGACCACCTGACCGCGGCGGGTGAATGGCTCTACGCGGTCGGCGACGTCAACGGACGCGCCCTGCTGACGCACATGGGCAAGTACCAGGGCCGCGTGTGCGGCGACGTGATCGCCGCACGTGCAGACGGAAAGCCCCTCGACGACAGCCGATTCCGCGCGAGTGCCGATCACGGTCAGGTTCCGCAGGTGGTCTTCACGACGCCGGAGGTGGCGTCGGTCGGACTCACCGCGAAGCAGGCACGCGCAGCCGGAACACCGGTGAACGTGGTCGAGATGGACATCGCCGTGGCGGGAAGTTCGCTGCGCCAGGACGACTTCGCCGGGCGCGCCTCGATGGTGGTCGACACCTCGAAGAACGTGATCGTCGGATTCACCCTGGTGGGTCAGGGCGTCTCGGAGCTGCTGCACGCTGCGACGATCGCGGTGGTGGGCGCCGTGCCGCTCGACACCCTGTGGCACGCGGTTCCGTCGTACCCCACGATGAGCGAGGTGTGGCTCCGACTTCTCGAATCCGCCCGCGGCTGAACGGCTACCGGCCGGCGAAAGCGCTCTCGAACGCATCGAGAGCCGCGTCGGGATCGTCGCTCGCCCACCCCTCGAGTCCGATGACGCCGGTGTACCCGAGGCTCTGGAGGGCGGACGAGACTGCCGGGTAGTTGATCTCCCCGGTGCCCGGCTCGCACCGGCCGGGTACGTCGGCGACCTGAATTTCGCCGATGTACGGGAGCGCCTTGCCCACCAGGTCGATGAGGTTTCCCTCCCCGATCTGCGCGTGGTACAGGTCGAGGTTCATCGTCAGGTGCGGGCTGTCGACGGCCGCGACCAGGGCCATCGTGTCTGCAGCGGTGGCAAAGGGAGTTCCCGGGTGATCGACTGCGAGATTGAGGTTTTCGAGTGTGAACACTCGGCCCGCCCGCTCCCCCAGCGCGGCGATCCGCCGCAGGGTGTCGGCCGCGGTCAACCACATCGTGGGGGTCACCACCTCGACGGGACGGACCGGCAGACCGTTGCTGTCGAGTCCGGTGCCGTGCAGGTTCAGCCGCGGACAGTCCAGGCGCTCGGCCACCTCCAGTGACTCCGCGGCCGTGCCGAGGAGCTGCTCTATGCCCTCCGGCTCGGTCAGGTTGCCCTCGAGATAGCCGGTCATCGACGAGAACGTCGCGCCAGACGACGCCAGCGCGTCGATGTCCTTCGTGGCCCAGTTCCAGATCTCGACCTGCAGTCCGCGCGCTGCGATCGCCTTCACACGGTCGACGAATGGCAGGTCGACGTACAGCATTTCGGCGCTGGCAGCCAGTGTGAAGCTCATGCGGACACCTCGACAGCGGTTCCGGTCTCGACACTGGCGATGGCGGCGAGGGCGATCGACAGCGCGGTACGAGCGTCGTGGCCCGTGACCACCGGCGGGGTGCCGAAGCGAACTGCGTCGACGAAGGCCGTGAGCTCCCCGATGTATCCCGACCTCAGCAGATCCGTGTCCATCCGTGCGGTGTCGATTTCGATACCCGCGCTGCCGTAGTACGTCATGTCGGTGGAGTTGCCGTGTCCGGCGGTGACCATGCCGGCCGATCCGAACACCTCACCGCGGACGTCGTATCCGTAGAGGGCCGAGAAGCTCGCGTCGGCGGTGGCGATCGCGCCGTTGTCGAACACGACGGTCACCACGGCGGTGTCCAGGTGTCCGGCGGCCTTGGCGTCGGGGCGAATCAACGCGTCGGCCACTGCGGTTACCCGCACCGGTGCCGCGCCCGGGTTGAGGAAGCAGAGCGTGTCGAAATCGTGGATGAGCGTCTCGAGAAAAATGGTCCACTGCGGAGTCCGTGCGGGATCACCCGCATAGGGGCCGGGATCGCGGGTGAGCGAACGCAGCAGCTGCGGCGTGCCCACCTTGCCTGCATCGATGGCGAGCCGAGCAGCGGCGAATCCGGGAGCGAAGCGTCGATTGAACCCCACCTGCAGGACGACACCCGCGTCGTCCGCGGCCGCGACGGCGCGGTCTGCATCGGCAAGAGTCACGGCCATCGGCTTCTCGCAGAAGATGTGCTTTCCGGCGGCGGCCGCAGCCACGACGAGGTCGGTGTGGCTGCGCGCCGGTGCGGTGATCAGGACGGCGTCCACGTCGTCGGACGTGAGAACCTCGTGGACGTCCATGGTCGCGAGCGGCGCACCGAGCTCGGTGGCGAGGCGCTGCGCCGCACCGTCCATCGGGTCGCTGACCGCGACGAGGGATGCGCCGGGGACACGTCGAGCGACTATCTCGGCATGGTTGGCACCGATGCGACCCGCACCGAGAGTTGCAATCCGAACAGTGTCGGCGAGTGGCATGTCGTCTCCAAAGCTGCAGTGAGTACCTCCTGTTCAAAGGTACTAGTACGTTCTAGTAGGTGAACCGTAGAGGGTGTGCGAAGATCGGTCAACATCCCCCCGCGAAGTACCCGACGGAAGTAAGTGAGCGCGCGTGCCGACATCGAAGCCCGGCGGCAGGCCGAAGATGGCCGACGTCGCGCGCGCCGCCGGCGTCTCACCTGCCCTGGTGTCGATCGTCATGCGCGATGCCCCCGGCGCCAGCGACGACACTCGCGCTCGCATACGTCGCATCGCCGACCAACTGGGGTATTTGCCGGACCGCCGAGCACAGAAGCTCAGACAGTCGACGTCCCGGTTGATCGGTGTCACCTTCGAGCTGCAGCAGCCGTTCCACGGCGACATCGTCGAGCAGCTTTACCCCGCCGCGGCCGCCCACGGATACGACATCATCATCAGCGCCGTCGCCCCGAGCAGGTCGGAGAACGACGCGCTGCAGACGCTGCTACGCGAGCGGTGCGAGGCGGCAATCCTGATGGGTTCGCGACAATCCGATGATGCGCTGCGCGACACCGCATCCCGGATTCCCAGCGTCGTGGTGGCCCGGACGACCACCGCTCGCGGCGTCGCGTCGGTACGCAGCGACGACGTCGCCGGTATCGGGTTGGTCGTGGACCATCTCGTCTCGCTCGGCCACCGCTCGATCGCGCACATCGACGGTGGAGATGCACCCGGCAGCATCGACCGGCGAACGAGCTTCCTCGACGCGACGGCGCGACACGGCCTGGTCGGTGCGGTGGTACCCGGCGGACTGTCCGAGGCCGACGGCAGCGCCGGCATGCGACTGCTGCTCGATGCGGCGGAGCGGCCGACCGCGGTGGTGGCGTTCAACGATCGTTGCGCCGCAGGAGTTCTGGACACGCTGGTCCGCGCCGGCATCGACGTGCCGACGCAGATGTCCGTCGTCGGCTACGACGATTCGCGGTTGGCCGAGGTGTCCTATGTCGGGATGACCACCGTGTCGCAGAACGCGCACGCCCTCGCAGTCGCCGCGATCGATTCCGCCCTCGCCCTCGGGGCGGGCAACCGGCCGGACCCCGTCGTGCTGGCCCCGCGCCTGGTGGTGCGTGCCACCACCGGGCCAGTACCTACCTGAGAACCCAGTACCTACCTGAGAAATGTGGTCAGTGACCCAGCGGCTGTGCGCGCCGTACGGACTCGGCGGCGCGGGAGGCGTCCAGCGGAACCGGCGAGATCACCACACCCGATCCGACTCGCAGCGTGCCGGAGCTGATCGGTGCGGCTCGTAGACCACCGCGACCGATCAGCGCCTTGCGCGTGCCGTCCACCACCATCCGGTCCATCCACGCGCAGGGGTGCGCCGGACGGCCACCTCGGAGCAGGACCGGGCCGTCGCCGGTGTCGAGAACGAAATCCTCGCCGCGCAGCGGATCGAGTTCGAGACCGCGCACCGCGACGTTGCGACGCGCCACCGACACGTCGCCGTCCCACGAACCACCACTCGCATGCCCGACGGCTTCGTCCCACGCTTCGAGTGCGAGGAACGTGATTGCCGCCTCGGTGTGGGCTTTGACCCCGAAGAACCGGTCACCGCGGATGCCTTTTCCGGCGACGACCTCGACCGACGACGGGAGACGGGTGTCGACGTCGGCCGGCCCGTCCTTGCTTCGGCCGAAGTACGCATGTGACGGAGACACGAGAAGTTGCACGATCTCGATGGGATAGGTGTAGGTCATTGTGCGGGCGACGCTAACCGACTTGTCGCTAAAGTGCTTCGCATGGGGCACGAAGAAGCGATCACAGAAGTCACCACGGCGGACGGCACGATTCGGGGGTTCGTCCACGACGACATCGCACAGTGGCGAGGCATCCCGTACGCGGAACCGCCGGTGGGACCGCTTCGACTGCGAGCGCCGCAGCCCGTCACACCGTGGGACGGGGTCCGCGAGACCACCACCTGGGGTGACGCGGCAATACAGGACTCCGCCCGCTCGCCGATCGGCCCGATCAAGGGCCAGCGCACGAGTGAGGATTGCTTGACCCTCAACGTCTCCGCGCCCGCGGCGCGGCCCTCATCGCCCAGACCCGTCATGGTCTTCATCCACGGCGGCGCCTACACCCTCGGCACCTCGGCCACGTCCCTGTACTCGGGAAAGTCGTTCGTCCAACGGGGAGGCGTCGTCTACGTCTCGCTCAACTACCGTCTCGGAGCGCTGGGTTACCTCGACTTCCGCCAGTTCTCCACGCCGGACCGCACGTTCGACAGCAACCTCGGTCTTCGCGATCAGGTGGCAGCCCTCCAATGGGTCCAGCGCAACATCGCGGCCTTCGGTGGCGATCCGGACAACGTCACCATCTTCGGGGAGTCCGCGGGCGCGAACGCCGTCACCACGCTCACCGCGATACCCGCGACGCGTGGACTCTTCCATCGCGCCATCTCGCAGAGTTCCGCGCCCGGCATGGTGGCCACCTCGGATCGCAGCGAGCAGTGGGGCCGCGAGTTCGTCGAGCTCCTCGGTGCGACGCCGGACACCGCGGCCGACGCGCTGGCCACCGCCGAGCCCCACGCGTTGGTGAAGGCCGCGCGCCGGCTGGGCAAGAAGTGCCTGGAGGAGACGCCCGGATTGATCCCGTACGGCCCCAGCGTCGACGGCGACTTCGTCCCCGAGTCGCCCCTCGAGGCGTATCGCTCGGGCCGGGCGAGCGCGGTGCCGATGATCATCGGCACCAACGTGCACGAGGGGACCCTGTTCCCGAAGGCGCTCGACGCGCTCCCCACCAACGACGAGCGCATCAGCAAACTCTTCGCCAACACCGACCCGTCGGCCAAGAATCGGATCCTGGCGCAGTACCCCGGTTATCCGAAGGGACTGTCCGCCATCGACTTCGGTGGTGACGTGACGTTCTGGCGCCCGTCGATCGAGATTGCCGACGCGCACTCGCAGTACGCCCCGACGTACGTGTATCGCTACGACTACTCCCCTCGGCTGTTCGACCTGCTGAAGCTGCACGCGACGCACGGCTCGGAACTGTTCGCCGTCTTCGGCGCCTACCGCACCTGGCAGGGACGACTGTTCGCGCTCCTGGGCGACTGGCGAAGCTCGGTGAAGGTCACCGACGAAGTGCAGAAGCACTGGCTCGCCTTCGCCACCGGCGGCGCTCCGCAGTCCGAGTGGGGACGCTACGAGGTACCGACTCGCGCAACGAGAATCATCGACACCGCCACTCGGATGGAGAACGATCCGCTGGGCGCACGTCGCGAGGCGTGGGAGGGCTTCTCCGGCTACGACTCGCAGTCCTCGGAATCGTCGCAGGATTTCGACAGCGCTCCCGACGCCGCCGCTGCCGAACGCTAGCTACTTCACCAGGCGGGACAACCGGCGGTCGGCGAGGATGCGGCCGCCGGTCTGGCACGTCGGGCAGTACTGGAACGACTTGTCGACGTAGGACACTTCGCGAACGGTGTCCCCGCATACCGGGCACGGCATTCCGGTACGCGCGTGTACCTGCATGCCCGATCGCTTCTCTCCCTTGAGCCGTGCGGCGTCCTGGCCGAGGTGACGGGACACTGCGCCTTCGAGCACAACCCGCATGGTCTCGAACAGCACGTGCATCGTCTCCGGGGTCAACGACACGGTGGTGGCGAACGGCGAGATCTTCGCGGTGTGCAGAATTTCGTCGCTGTACGCGTTGCCGATCCCCGCCAGCAGTTGCTGGTCGACCAACGCCGTTTTCAACCGAGAACTTCTGCTGCGCAGACGCTCCGAGAACTCCAGCTCGGTGAGGGCCAGAGCGTCGGGACCGAGTCGAGCAATTCCCGGCACCTCCTGCGGGTCGCGGACGACCCACACGGCGAGACGCTTTCTGGTTCCCGCCTCGGTCAGGTCGAACGCAGGAGTGGACCCATCCATCGTGAACAGGTGCACCCGCAGCGCCAGCGGGCCTTTGCCGGGCTTCGGGGGTGTGGACGACGGATTGTCCGCCCACCGCAGCCAACCGCCGCGAGAAAGGTGGGTGACCAGCCACAGTCCACCGGCCTCCACAGCGAGGTGTTTGCCGAAGCGCGTGGCCGCGGTGATGTCCTTGCCTTGCAGGTCGGTCACCGGCGGGTCGAAGGTCTTGAGCACGCTCAACGCGGCTACGTCGATTCGCCCGATTACCGCTCCCAGCGCGTGCTCACGCAGGAATCCGGCGAGCGCTTCGATCTCGGGGAGTTCCGGCACGTACTCGACTTTAGTGCTCGGGCAGCGGGATCAGGGCCGATGCACCAGATACGTGTCCATCACCCAGCCCGCGCGCTCGCGCAGCTGCGCCCGACGCGCGACGATCTCCGAGCCGACGTCGTCGACCGGTCCGGAGACCGTCACCTCGTCGTGGGTACCGAGGTTCGCGCCCCACCACACGTGCCACCCCGGCAGCGACCGGAAGCTGCAGTCCGAGTCCAGCATCACCACCGCAGCGTCGACCCCGTCCGGTAGGCCGACCTCTCGCAGTTGCCGCCCGGTGGTCGTCAGCACCGGCTCTCCCACCCTGTTCAGCACGATGCGGTGGGCGGCAGCAAGGGCCGACGGACTGGTCACGCCGGGAATCACCGACACCTCGAACGGCCGCTCGAGCACGGCTTGCACACGATCGACCACGCGCAGAGTGCTGTCGTAGAGCGAGGGATCGCCCCACACCAGCATCGCCCCGACGGACTCGGCCGGCTCCGAGGCGATCAGATCGGCCAGCATCCTGGCGCGCAGGTCGTGCCAGGTATCGACGGCGCGGTCGTAGTCGGCCGGGGTGCGGTCACGCGGCGGATCGGTGAACTCGACGATCCGGTGCTCACGCGTCACGTGCTGCCGAAGGATTTCGGTGCGAACGTCGACCAATTCTTGCTTCTGCGCGCCCTTGTCGATCACGAAGAAGACGTCGACGGTGTTCATCGCTTTGATCGCCGCGACGGTCACCTGATCGGGATCTCCCGCGCCGATCCCGATCACGTGCATCGTCTTCATGTGGAGGAGCCTAAACTCAGCAGTCGTGATGGTTTCCACTCCGTACGAGGATCTGCTCCGACGGGTGCTCGAAGAGGGCACTGCCAAGTCGGACCGCACCGGGACCGGCACCACCAGCCTGTTCGGTGCGCAGATGCGCTTCGATCTGTCCGAAGGCTTTCCGCTGGTCACCACCAAGCGGGTACACCTGAAATCGATCGTGCACGAGCTGCTGTGGTTCCTGCGCGGCGAGTCCAACGTGGCGTACCTCCGTGAGAACGGCGTGACCATCTGGGACGAGTGGGCCGACGCGCAGGGCGACCTCGGTCCCGTTTACGGCGTGCAATGGAGATCGTGGCCGACGCCATCGGGCGAGCACATCGATCAGATCTCGCAGGTGATCGACACCATTCGAACCGATCCTGATTCGCGTCGCATGATCATCTCCGCCTGGAACGTCGCGGACATTCCCGACATGGCGCTGGCGCCGTGCCACGCGTTCTTCCAGTTCTATGTCGCCGACGGCAAGCTGTCGTGCCAGTTGTACCAACGCAGCGCCGACATGTTTCTCGGCGTGCCGTTCAATATTGCGAGCTACGCGCTGCTCACCCATATGGTCGCGGAGCAGACCTCGCTGGCCGTCGGTGACTTCATCTGGACGGGCGGCGACTGCCACATCTACGACAACCACGTCGATCAGGTGCGTGAGCAACTCTCCCGCACGGCGTATCCGGCCCCCACCCTGCGGCTGGGGGAGAGCGAGTCCATCTTCGACTACCGGTACTCCGACGTCGACGTGGTCGACTACCAGTACCACCCCGCGATCAAAGCCCCCGTCGCGGTATGACCGTCGGCCTGGTGTGGGCGCAGGCCCACGGCGGCGTGATCGGCAAGGACGGCGCGATCCCGTGGCACGTCCCCGAGGACATGGCCCACTTTCGCGAGGTCACCGGCACGAGCAGGGTCGTCATGGGCCGACGAACGTGGGATTCGCTTCCCGCGCGATTTCGTCCCCTGCCCGGACGTGCGAACATCGTGCTGAGCAGGGACGCCGCGTGGTCCGCGGAGGGCGCCGCCCGCGCCGCGACCATCGACGAAGCTCTGCTCGGCAGCGCCGGCCCGGACGGCCTCGATACCTGGGTCATGGGCGGAGCCGATATCTACCGGCTGGCGATGCCACAAGCAGACGTCATCGAGGTGACCGAGATCGATCTGGACATCGTGGGCTTCGACACCGTCGCTCCCGAGGTCCCGTCGAGCTTTCGCAGAACGGACGGGCCGTGGCAGACCAGCGCCGCCCAAGGGATCCGCTTCCGTTTCGTGCACTACACACACTGATTCGCCCACCGGGGTGGCGTCGTTGCACGATAATTCCCGACCATGGACAAGAAATCGTTGACCGCTCTGGCGCGCCAACAGTTGAAGTTGGCGAAGACTGCATCGAGCGGTCGCAGTTCCCACACCGTCTACGGCGGTCATCGTCGCAGCTTGCGTCAGACCGTCGTCGGGCTTGCTGCGGGGCATTCCCTCGCAGAGCACGATCTCAGCGGTGAGTCCACGGTATTGGTGCTCAGCGGACAGCTTCAGTTGGTCAGCGGCGAGGAGTCGTGGAAAGGCTCGACCGGCGATCTACTGGTGATCCCGGACGCTCGGCACAGTGTCGAGGCCGTGGAGGACGTCGCATTTCTGCTGACGGTGGCCATGTAACTCACACCGACAACGAAAAGGCCCGGGTCGACGATGCGACCCGGGCCGATTTCTTCTCTCACACTGCGATGGCAGTTGTCAGACTGCGATGGCAGTGTCGCCTCGGGCGGCCTCACGAGCGAGTGAGCGGTCGCGCGACTCTTCGAACCGCACTGCCTGCTTCTCGAGATCCGCTAGGTAGTCGGCCACCAGCTCGCGCAGGTGCTCGCCCTCGGGACCGAAATCGGTGCGCTCGAAGATGTCCCACTTTCGCAGAACCGGCATGATGACCTCGTCCAAGTGCTGACGCAGATCGTAGATTCCGTACTTGGCGATCAGGACGGCGTTGCGTCGGAAATCGGGCTGATTCAACCCCGGCATCTGGAAGTTCATGACGATGTCGGCGATGGCCTTCATCGTCTGATCGGGCGCCAGCTCCAGCGCGGCCGAGCACATATTCCGGTAGAAGATCATGTGCAGGTTCTCGTCCGCGGCGATTCGAGCGAGAAGGGCGTCGGCAATCGGGTCGTTGCACGCCTTCCCGGTGTTGCGGTGCGACACGCGAGTGGCGAGCTCCTGGAACGTGACATACGCCACACCGTGCAGGAGGTTCGCGCCTTCCATCGGCGAGTCGATTCCCACCGTCATGTGCTCCATGCGTGCCTGCTCCAGAGCAACGGGGTCGACACTGCGGGTGACCACCAGGTAATCGCGCATCGCGATCCCGTGCCGATTCTCCTCGGCCGTCCACCGGCCGACCCAGGTTCCCCAGGCGCCGTCCAGCGAGAAATTCTCCGCCAGACCGCGGTGGTAGGACGGCAGATTGTCCTCGGTGAGCAGGTTGGTGACCATGGCGGCTTTGGCCACCTTGGACAGAGACGACTGCTCCGGAGACCAGTCCTGACCACCGAGCATGGCGAAATTCTTACCGTCGCTCCACGGGACGTAGTCGTGCGGGTTCCACGGCTTCGCCAGCGACAGGTGACGGTTGAGATTGGATTCGGCGACTGGTTGCAGCTCGCGCAACAACTCGGTCTGTGACAGGACCTGTGGCATGAGTTCCCCCGTGGACCTTGTAATTCTGTGGTGAGGTCGACGACCCGGCCGGCCGTCGGAGTTCGACGCTAGGGCTGCTGACAGCCGCTGGCTGCAGGCTTGCGTCGATGTTGGGAACATTCGCAGGAGCCCCCCACTCGCGCTGGATGCAATCACAAGGCGCGAACGTTACGAGGCACGAAACTACACAACTAAACTTTTATTCCCCTACAATCTGAACTCACGCCCCGTTTTGAGTTTGTGATGAGCCTCTCCAGTAGGTAGACGAGTACGAAACCGACAGACGTCACGAAGTGGACAGCGGCTCGCCGATCGGAAGGAAACAAGTACGTGAGTGTCGAGAACACGCAGGCGTCGTCCCAGGCGCCTGCGACGGACAAAAGCCCAACAGGACTGATGACGGCCGGCCGAGTGCCCGCTGCCGCACGTGACATGGAAAACGTCGCCCGGCGCACTGTCGGCCAGGCCGCGACAGGTAACCGCACCGCCAGCCTTGGAGCCAGCCTCCGCGCGGACGTCACCGAACTGACCGTGTCCTGCCTGTCCCTGGCAGTCGGTGTGGTCGGAGACGCTTCCAGCGCATCCGATCAGGACATCGCCGAACTCGGCGGGCGCGCAGCACAGTGGGCACGTGAAGGCGTTCCGCTCCGTGCCGTACTCGGGGTGTATCACGAGGGCATCCAAATGGGCTGGGACCTGGTCTCCGAGCGCGCCGTCAGCGGCGGCACCGGCCACCTCAGCAAGGTTGCGAAAGCCTTCGTCGCACTGTCCGAGCGCATCTCCACCGCGGCCTCGGCCAGCTACGTGGACGAGTTGCAGGCCGTTGCCAGCGAGCACCACACCGCAGCGCACACAGTAGTTACAGCCTTGCTCAGTGGCCACAACGCTCGTTCCGTCGCCCGGCAGTCCGGTATCGAGCTCGCCGACTCGTTCACGGTGCTGGCGGTGTCCATCGCCCCGCACCCCGACGAGAGCAACCCGCAGTTGCCGCGAGCCATCTCCGCTCGCCGCAAGCTGCGTCGCGTGCAGGCAGAGCTCGCCATCGTCTGCGACCGCTCCCCGCTGTCGATGCTCTCCGCCGAGGGCGGGACCATTCTGGTTCCCGGCGAGCGCGACGACGAGTGGGTTGCCACCCTCGTCGAGCGCATGTCCGCCGCCGCCGACACCGCCGTCACCGCCACCGTCGCCACCAGCTCGGTCAACGACGTTCCGGCCGCGTCCGACCAGGTGCACGAGCTGCTCGATCTCGCACAGCAGCTGCGTCGGCCCGCCGGCGTCTACCGCATGACCGACCTGGTGCTCGAGTACCAGCTCACTCGTCCGGGCCCCGGCCGCGCATACCTCTCGCGCGTGCTGATTCCGCTGGACAACTCGCCGGAGCTGCTCGAAACCCTCGAGATCCACATCAATCACGACCTCAACCGTCAGCGGTCGGCGCGGCAGCTTCATCTGCACACCAACACCGTCGACTACCGCCTCAAGCGGATCGCGCACCTCACCGGCTTCGATCCCACGCGGCCGTCGGGAATGCGTCACCTGCAGGCGGCCCTCGTCGCCCGGAAGCTGGAAGCGATTTCGCCCAGCGCCTGACACTCGGATAGTCATGTCGACCCGGTAGAGTGCTGTCCGTCAGGCCGGTACTCACCGGGTCGGCCCTCGTAGCTCAGGGGATAGAGCAACCCTCTCCTAAAGGGTAGGTCGCAGGTTCGAATCCTGCCGAGGGCACCACGCCCGTCTGCGGCGAGAACACGAGCGTCGACAGTGGGTCACCCGCTCCAGACGCGCTGCCGATAGTCCATGTACGACACGACGGCGACGTGCGGAACCGTGAGCATCGAGACAAGCACGAGGTACAGCCCCAATGCTGCGACGCCGCTGTTCGCGGCGCGCGGGATCACCAGAGCGAACATCACGAGAAAAACGATTGCCAGCGCCGTCGTGGGGGCGCACGCGCGAGCCATACGAGCGATTCGCTTTGGCGTTGTCACGTACGGACTGCCGGCGATGAGATCCAATCGCACGAAGTGCCGCAGGGCGTGCCACATGGAGAAGTACAGTCCGATCGCCAGGATCGGGGGCACCGCGGCGAAAAAGAACAACAGCACGCCCACCTCCACCTGGTCTCGCCACCACACCGAGCGGTCGACTGCACGGCGGTAGGTGATCGCGCCGGTAGCGACGATCACCGCGACGAACACTGCGCACACTGTCGCTCGGGCGCCCAGCCCGCCGAGAACGTCGAGTGACATCGATCCGTCGAACAGCCCCACCGTGGCGACCAGGAACTCTCGGTACACGTCCGGGTGAAACACCAGTGGGACCAGCATCGGCAGACCTCCGCGAATCACCACGGCCGCCGACCGTAGCCGCCTGCCGGTCAAATAGTCCGAATTATCCACGGCACGTAGTACATACAGGTCGCCCTGCCCCCAGTGGAACCACGTGAGTGCGATGAACCCGATCGCAGCCGCTGCCGGCGCCCACACCCACATTGCGAGCGCTGCCGCCGCGAGCACGCCGTACAGCGCGACGACCCGCATGATCGACGCGGCGCTCTGACGTCGGCTGCGCAGCCATGCGGGCACCAAGTGATCCGCGGCTCCGTGCGGGAGCCCGAGAATGACGAGGCTGGTGGCGAACGGCACGTACTGCACCCAATCAGGAATGTGGACACCAGTTGCGCACACTGCGGCGAGTAACGAGAACCCGATGATCACCGGAGTGAACAGTCGCGTGCGGATCGCCCGCGAATTCATCGGCGATCGGGCGGAAATCGGATTGTGAACTCGAGTCGTCACCGGTGGTCACCTCGCTGTAGTCACCTCAGTAGTACCACCGAAATTCCCGCCGAACGGACAATGCGCACAGGTACACCCAAAGTGCCGGTCCGCTCCGAACTGTGTATGTCGGTGGTTCAGATCACAGCAGGTTCCACAGCCCTCAGGCTGTCCTCTCCGCATCGACGGACATTCCATTTTCTTACTGGAGGACCACGTGATACCTGATTCGATTTCCGCCGGCCAGTACGACTCGATTTACAATATGTTCTCGCTCGTCATCGCGGCTCAATTATTCGTCGCACTGTTCGTCATCGCTTGTCTGCCAAGGATTTTACCCCGTTACCGGCAGGCAATGTGCGTAGCCGCAGTGGTCTGCGGCATTGCGGCGTACCACTATCTACGCATTTTCAACTCGTTCAGCGACTCTTTCGAAACCGACGCCGTCGGTGGCCGAGGAGACTACAGCCAAGTGATTGGTGAAGGATTCAACGAGGGTTACCGTTACGTCGATTGGCTACTCACCGTCCCTCTGTTGCTTCTCGAGCTGGTCGCCGTTCTGGCATTGGCGCGTCATATTCAGACGAGCCTGCTCATGCGCTTGATTCCTGCCGCCGCACTCATGATCATCCTCGGCTACCCCGGCGAAATCAGCGGGGACAATTTGACTCGCAACATCTTCGGAACGCTGTCGTCCATTCCCTTCGTCTACATCCTCTACGTACTGTTCGTCGAGCTGACCAAGTCTCTCGACCTGCAACCCCACCAGGTGCGCACGTCGATCAAGCAGCTGCGAATTCTGCTCTTGGCAACGTGGGGCGTCTACCCCATCGCATACTTGTTGCCGCAGTTGGGAATCGACGGCGCAACTGCCTGGACGGCCAAGCAGATCGGGTACTCCGTGGCCGACATTCTCGCGAAGGCGCTGTACGCCCTCATCATCTACCGCATCGCGCGTATCAAGTCCTTCGCCGATGATCCGTCGTTCGCCGAGAAGGAACTGTCGATGAGCGAAGCTCGGGAGGTCACCGGAAACGAGGACGACCGTCCCGTCAACGCCGGGCCGCGCTGACTTCGGCGACTGCCGAGAGGCCCGCACCCTGACTGACCGGGGTGCGGGCTTCGGGCGTTCACTCCAACCAAATACGCCCCACGAAGGCGCCGCGCTCGGCGCGTTTTCTCGCAGCCAACCTGGCCAGCGCCGCGGGCGTCAACCCCATGTCCGACGCCAAAGCGTGTACCACTTCCCATACGTCCGCAAGCTCCTCGGCCCGGTCCGCGTCGGTGGCATCTCGCAGCTCGGCCGCTTCCTCGACGAGCTTCTCCTGCAGTGCCATTCGATATTCATCGTCGTCCAGCACGCGAGTGACCGGCGTGCGGCCTGTCGCCTCGATGATCTCCGGAATCAGATCGCGCACCAGCTTGCCCATAAGACGTAGTGTGCTCTTCTGTGCCACCGACGATGAACCGTCCTGGAACTGATGGAGACTTCGTTCAGGCCACCTCGCGGTCGGAGGCGGCGGTCGAGCTGTTCTGACGGTAGTCGTTCTCGTAGTCGATGGGCGAGGTGTAGCCGATCGAGGAGTGCAG
>JBASAM010000122.1:0-8146 GCA_049650605.1 Rhodococcus sp. (in: high G+C Gram-positive bacteria)
GTGAGCGGGCGGCGTCGAAGAAGCGGGCACCGAGTCGGCGCGGATCTCCCGCGCACACCGTGCGGGCGGTGCCCAGGATGGAATGCCACATCGCCGCAATGTCCTCCTGCGGTCCCCGCAGCCGAAGACCTGCTTGACCGCGGGGCAACTTGCGGACCGTGGCAGTGCGCTCTGCCGCGGCCCATTCGCGGACCTTCCGGTGTCAGTCGGCATCGAACTCCACCAGAATCCGATCGACCGCAGCGGCAACAGCGCCGGGGGTACAGCGGGCTGCGGTGTCGACTACTCGTCGCAACAACGCTTCCGTGGCGTTGGAGAACCCGGCCAACGACCGGCACACCGTCCGGAACACGGGGTACGGCAGGCGGCCCGCTTCGAACGCTTCCCGCACGGCGGGACGCGCGATACCGACCAGGTACATCCATTCGGTGACCGTGGACGTCGACACCGCGAGCGCCGAAGTGATCTCGGCGATCGCGGAGGCTTCGGCGGCCTCGACGTCGAACACCCCACCCGGCGCCAGCACAACCGGACGACGGGAGGACACACCGACATAGGACACAGCGGAGGTGACGATGTGCGCGAAGCGCGCCTGGGCGTCGATCTTCGCCGCGACAAGATCATCCACGGATACCGTTGTGCTGCCCACTGATTCACCCCCCACCGTGCCTTACCGACCGCCCCCCGACGATCTGCCCACAAGGTAGCGCGACCCACTGACAAGAAGTCACGCGCCAGCTCAGTCGGTGTCGGGCTCCGCAGGCCCCACGATCGACGGGTCCGGTGTCCCCACGACGTCGTGGTCTTTGTTGGTGTAGTCGAATTTGCTCAGCACCAGCCGCATCGCCTCGATGCGCGCACGCTTCTTGTCGTTGCTCTTCACGGTGGTCCACGGCGCATGACCAGTGTGGGTGAAGCGAATCATTTCTTCCTTCGCCCGCGTGTACGCGTCCCACTTGTCCAGGGAGGCAAGGTCCATGGGTGAGAGCTTCCACTGCCGCACAGGGTCCACCTGGCGAATGGCGAAGCGTGTGCGCTGCTCGAGTTGCGACACCGAGAACCAGAACTTGGTCAACTGCACCCCGTCGTCGACGAGCATCTGCTCGAACAGCGGAGCCTGCACCAGAAATCTCCGGTGCTGCTCGTCGGTACAGAAGCCCATCACACGCTCGACGCCGGCACGGTTGTACCAGGACCTGTCGAACAGGACCAGTTCGCCGGCAGCGGGGAGGTGAGTAACGTAGCGCTGGAAATACCATTCGGTGGATTCGCGTACGGAGGGCTTCTCCAGTGCCACCACCCTCGCCCCGCGAGGATTCAGGTGCTCGGTGAAGCGCTTGATGGTGCCACCCTTGCCGGCGGCGTCGCGGCCCTCGAAAACGATGACGTGCCGACCGCCGGTGTCCTTGATCCACATCTGCAGTTTCAGCAGCTCGATCTGCAGCAGTCGCTTGGCCGCTTCGTATTCGGGCCGTGTCATACGTTCGGAGTACGGATACGACTGTCGCCAGGTATCCACCGGCAAGCCGTCCGGGGCGATCAACACGGGATCGTCGTCGTCCTCGTCGACCACGACGAACGACGAGGTGTCGTTCAGATCGACGATATGAGAGAAAGTGGTCTCGTTCGGGGTGGTGTCGTCGAGAGCAGTCACTCGGAAGAACCTACGAGCTATCGGAGACGTACTGGTGATCGGAAGGTTAACAACGGAGTGGTCGTGGACTTCCACCAGGGACGAATCATCTCCGGTGAAAGTCCACGACCATCGGTTCAGCTGCCGCTACCGGTGCTGCCGGTGCCGCCCGCGCCGAGGAGCGTGTCCAGAATGTCGCCCAAATTGCCGAGGAGGGTGGTGAGTCCACCGTCCAGCAGTTCGCCGCCCGTCAAAGCATCCAGAAGTCCGCCGAGCAATCCCATGCGAGTGTCCCTTCTCCACCACCGCGCATCGTCACGCGGTATCGGCCACCCTGGCCGTGGGCACGAGACTATGGACCGATCACGTGAATGGATACGAATCGTGTCGTAAAAGTCCGACTTCTCGAGAGCGACGCCTTTAGCAAACCATTTACTCGTCTTTGGTGATCAACCAGCCGCACGGCGAAGCCAACTCGTTTGCCTCACCGGGCCCCATGGAACCCTGCTCGTACGGGAGAACGGCCGGAGGATTGCTCAACAATGGTGCGGCCACCTGCCATACGTGAGCCAATCCGTCGGGACGCGTGAACAGAGACCGATCGCCCTTCAGAACGTCCAGAATGAGGCGTGAATACGGTGACAGCGGCTCCGCATCCGACACGGACGACAGATCGAGAGACATGCGACCGATTCCCAGATCCTCGCCCGGGCCCGGTTCCTTCACCGTCATCGCCACGTTCACCCGTCCGTCTCCGGACAGGTCGAAGCTGAGCACGGCACCGTCGGAAGGCAGGTGCTTGACCGGACCGTCGGGGCGCCGGAAGACCAGCGAGACCCGTTGCGCGGACGTCCCCAGCATCTTTCCCGTCCGCAGCACGAAAGGAACGTCGCGCCAACGGTCCGTGTCCACCCACATCCGGGCCGCTACGAACGTGTCGGTAGTGCTGTCGTCGGCGATACCCTCGACGTCCTGGTACCCGCGATACTGCCCCAGCACCACCTCGGAGGTATCGAGAGGCCGGAACGCCGCGATGACCGATTCACGTGCGGTCTGCAGATCATCGGCGCCGAGGCTCAGCGGCGGCTCCATCGCCACCTCCGCGGCCACCTGGAACAGGTGGGTGACCAACATGTCCAACACCGCGCCCGTGGCGTCGTAGAACTCGGCGCGATCGTCGATGTCCAACGTCTCCGGGACGTCGATCTGCACCTGCTCCACATGTTCGCGGTTCCAGATGCCCTCGACCATCCCGTTCGCAAATCGCAGAATGTGTAGGTTCTGGGTGTTCTCCTTACCCAGGAAGTGGTCGATCCGGTACACCTGCTTCTCGTCGACGACCTCGTGAACGGCCTCGTCGAGTTCCTCGAAGTTCTTCTGGGACGTGCCGAACGGCTTTTCGTAGACCACCCGAGCACCCTCGGCAAGATCGTGTGCGCCGAGCGCCTTCGTGTAGTCGACGAAGGTCGAGGGCGGCAGCGCGATGTAGTGCACCAACTGAACGTCCGAACCGAGCTCGTCCTTCAGATCCGAGATGACCGAAGGCAGGTCGCCCGCATCGTCAGAGGTGAATCCGTTGCCGGCGAACCGGACACGATCCGAGAACTCCGACCACGCCTTGTCCTCGACGGCCTCCACGCCCGCGTCCGGACCGAACTCCTCGAGCGCCGAGCGAACATGTTTGCGGAACTCGTCGTCGGTCTTCCGGCCGCGACCGTTGCCCACCAGCGCCCACTGCTCCGGGAGCAATCCCTCCCGGGCGAGCTCGTAGAACGCGGGAAGGACCATACGTTTCGCGAGGTCACCGGTGGCCCCGAAGAGCACGAAGATCGTCGGCGCCTTGCCGTCGGTGGTACCGGACTCGGACGTCGCTGTGTCAGCCATACCTCCATAGTGCCCAGTCCTGACGCCATGCGAACCTCCGACGCGAAACCGGTGCCCTAAAATCGAGAAGTTCCGCACATCTTCACGCCAGAAATCTCAATCAGGGGAGCACCGTGACCGCGCACGTCGAAGAAATGCAGTTCCAGGCCGAGACCAGGCAGTTGTTGGACCTGATGATCCACTCGGTCTATTCCAACAAGGATTCGTTCCTCCGCGAACTCGTCTCCAACTCCTCCGACGCTCTGGACAAGCTTCGACTCGAGGCGTACCAGAACAAGGATCTCGAGGTCGACACCTCCGATCTGCACATCGACCTCGACATCGACAAGGACGCCCGCACGCTCACCGTGCGTGACAACGGAATCGGCATGTCGCGCGACGAGGTCGTCGACCTCATCGGCACGCTGGCCAAATCCGGAACCGCCGAGGTACGCGCCAAGCTGAAGGAAGCCAAGGACGCCGCTGCGTCGGAGGAGCTCATCGGCCAGTTCGGCATCGGCTTCTACTCCACGTTCATGGTGGCGGACAAGGTCACGTTGACCACGCGCCGCGCGGGCGAGAGCACCGCAACCCGCTGGGAGTCCAGCGGCGAGGGCACGTACACAATCGAAGAGGTGGCCGACGCGCCGCAGGGCAGTGCCGTCACCCTGCACCTCAAGCCCGCGGACGACGAGGACCACCTTTACGACTACACGTCCGAGCACAAGGTCAGAGAGCTGGTCAAGCGCTACTCCGACTTCATCGCGTGGCCCATCCGCATGCAGGTGGAGAAGACCACGGGCGAAGGAGACGAGCAGCAGACCGTCATCGAGGACGAGACCGTGAACTCGATGAAGGCGCTGTGGACGCGCTCCAAGGACGACGTGTCCGAGGAGGAGTACACCGAGTTCTACCGCCACGTCAGTCACGCGTGGGACGATCCGCTCGAGGTCATCCCCATGAAGGCCGAGGGAACGTTCGAATACCAGGCCCTGCTGTTCATTCCGTCACGCGCGCCGTTCGATCTGTTCATGCGCGAGTCCAAGATCGGTATCCAGCTCTACGTCAAGCGCGTCTTCATCATGGACGACTGCGAGGAGTTGGTTCCCGAATACCTGCGCTTCGTCAAGGGCGTCGTCGACGCGGCCGACCTCTCGCTCAACGTCTCGCGCGAAATTCTGCAGCAGGACAGGCAGATTCGCGCAATCCGCCGACGCCTCACCAAGAAAGTGCTCAGCACGGTCAAGGACCTGCAGGCCAATGATGCAGAGAAGTACTCGACCTTCTGGACCGAGTTCGGGCGTGCACTCAAAGAAGGCCTGCTCTCCGACCACGACAACCAGGACACCATCCTGGGCATCTCGTCCTTCGCCACCACGCACAGCGACGAGAACCCGACCACGTTGGCCGACTACGTCTCTCGCATGAAGGACGGCCAGGACGCCATTTACTACATGACCGGCGAGTCTCGGCAGCAGGTCGAGAACTCCCCGCACATGGAGGCGTTCACGGCCAAGGGGCTCGAGGTGCTGATCCTGACCGACCCCGTCGACGAGATGTGGACCGGATCGGTCACCGACTTCGACGGCAAGTCATTCCAGTCGATCGCCAAGGGTGCCGTCGATCTTGGCGACGACGAGGGCGAGACCGAGGACAAGGACGCCAAGAAGGCGCAGTTCGCGGACCTCACTTCGTGGATGGCGGAGACGCTCGCCGACGACGTCAAGGAAGTGCGGTTGTCCTCACGGCTCACGTCGTCACCGGCGTGCATCGTCGGCGACGACTTCTCACTCAGTCCGACTCTGGAGAAGATGTATCGCGCGTCGGGGCAGCCCGTGCCGAAGACCAAGCGCATCCTCGAGCTCAATCCCGATCATGCGTTGGTCACCGCACTCGAGAAGGCACATGCCGAGAAGGCGGACGACACGACGTTGGCCGAGACCGCGAAGCTGATCTACGGGACCGCGCTGCTGGCCGAAGGCGGCGAGCTCGAGGACCCGGCGTCGTTCGCGAAGCTGTTGGCAGACAGGCTCACCCGCACCATGTGAGCAGTGGCGTCGCCGAACCCCCCGGGGGTTCGGCGACGCTGTCAGCGGTGGGCGCGTGCTGCCATCCGAATCCAAGCATCTCCGCCGTCGCGCCACGAATGGGACACCAGCGCCGACACCACCAGCAATGTCGAGGCGGCGGCGGCCACCAAACACACTCCGACACCGTTCGGCACCGCCCCCACAGTGCCCTGCAACAGCCCGAACAGCAGTGCCGCACTGGTCATGTCGACGACCATGCGGCTCAGGGTCAGCTCTGTCTGGTAAGTCGACACCACTGCGGCCCGCACCGCTGCGGCGCCGAACAGTATCGGGACGGCGCACCAAGACGGACCGTCGTCCTGGACCCACACCATCGATGCGAACACTGTCCAGCACGGCGCAGTTCCGACCAAACACATCACCGTGCGGGCCCAGAGGTGTCGACGCACCCCACCCGGTACGTCGACGATCCATCCGACGGCATCGTCGCCGCCGTCTCCGCCATGGGCGAGCCCCAACACCGCGTAGACGGCAACGATCGAAATGATCAGGATGACGTCGACGCCGGTCGCGAGTACAGCTGCCCCAATTGTCAGAATCCACCCCGGCGCGAACTCGATCCACCGCTGTCGACATTGCATATCCACCAGTACCGCACGCAGGTGAGGAGTTCGCTGCAATCGAAACTCTTTGGGCCGCAATGACGTGAGCCGCAATGACGTGAGCCGCAATGACGTGGGCCGCAACGACACACTCTTCCCAGACGGCAGCAAGGGATCGAGGGCTTTTCGCATCGAGAGCACACTTGCCGCACTCCATCCGAGCATCAGCGTTGCCGATATCGCAACGGCCCACACCGGGTTCCCGATGCCCAGCGCCGCTACCGTCGTGCACCCTAGGAGGCAGAGCGTGCCGGCCACCGCACGCCTGACCGAGGTGACGGCGGCGACATACCCCAACGGGCCACCGACCACCACCAGAGCGATCACCACGAGCGCCGCCGGGTACACCGAACCGGCCGCAGCCCCCGCGTAGCCACCGAGCACCGCAACCCAAAGTGGCGTTGCGTCGAGTCGAAGACGACCTCGCACGAACGCGAGCCACGCCGTCCGGACCGGCACCGGCAAGCCGTGAAGGTGGTGGGGTTGCATCACCCCTGCCGGGCCCGGCAACGTGAGGTAGCCGAACAGCACGACCTGCGGAAACGCCGCCAGAGATACCGCACCCACACCCAGCAGTCCCGCCATGTCCCACCGCACACCGGCCACGAACCCGACCGCGATCACGGCACCCGACAGAACCCATTGCCACGCGGGATACCCTCTGCGCCGCAGGGACAGTCGGCAGACACGGGCAAGGACGTCACCGCTCGTCGCCCGTCCCGATTCTATGGACATCGACCTCCTTCAGCCGGCCACCGGCCACCGTCACGATGCGAGAGGCGGACCCGCGCAGAAACCGGTGCCGGTGCGTACACACCACAGCCGCTCCACCGGCGTCGACGAACGCACCGATAACTCGGCGCACTGCAGCGGCGGAGTCGTCGTCGAGCGCCTCGTACGGTTCGTCGCACAACGCCAGCGCAGGACGATGCATGAAGGCAGCCGCGATGGAGACTTTCTTGCGTTCGCCCATAGATAGCACGTCGATCGTGCTTCCGAGAACCGAATCGATACCTAGCTGCCCGACCAGGTCCTTTACACTCGCGTCGATGTGGAGGCCACGCGCCGCCATCACCATCTCGATGAACTCGGCCACTGTCAGGCGGCCCGGCGCGTCCAGAGTGGCCGGTGCATAACCGATTCCGTTCCGCACGCCGCCCGCTCTGTCCGTCACGGACTTGCCGTACCGAACCTCGCCGGCAGCGGGTTGCTCGAACCCCGCCGCCGTGCGCAGCAACGTCGACTTGCCGACGCCGTTGGCACCGGTCAATCCCACCTCTTCTCCGGCCTCGATGGACAAGTGCGCGCCGCTCATCAGAACGCGGGACCCGACCGCGAGGGTCAGGTCCCGCATCGTCAGCACTGTCACCCCGACATCAGCGACCGCAGCAGATCCACCCGTTCGGCAAACACGCGGCGCTCCTTCTCGATCCGCAGCAGCGCCCACGGATCGCGGAACTCGACCGTCGCGTAGATACCGTTCTTGCTGCGCTGCAACCGAATTCGCATCGGCATCTGTCGCCTACCGGCAGCCAGATGAATCCCGAAGAAGCGATACAGCGCGATGTTGCCCACCGTCAGCGAGACCGAACCTGTCGCCTCCGCATCGCGCACCGTCGAAGAGTCGATTCTGCGCACGACGCCGGACAGATCCGACAGCACCTCACTCAACGTTCGACCGCCGCGAACGCTCACGACAACGGCATGTGGCGCCGACGACGCGTTCAGAACCGCGGCTCCCGGGCACGTCTGCGATTGCCGACGTAGACACCGACTGCGCCCACTATGAACGGAATCACCACGGTCAGCACCAGACTCATCATGAAACTTCCTCTCCCCCGGTCGAGAAATGTGTACCACTCGGACGTCTACTCGCGCAGCGCGTCATCCACAGGCCCGCCACGTCAGAACAGCCCGCCGACCAGACCACCGATCGCTCCCGCGACGAGGCCCCCCGC
>JBASAM010000123.1:0-22727 GCA_049650605.1 Rhodococcus sp. (in: high G+C Gram-positive bacteria)
GACTGAAGGTGCCCTTCAGTAGCCATCTGGTGCGTGACTCAGCTCACAGTCGGCACCGAGGCCGATGCCATCACTCGACCGGCGGCGGCGCGGATCTCGATACCCACGACCTCGGGCCGCAGCACGGCCGCATTCATCCGGCAGTCGATGGGGACGACGCTGCCGAGGAAAGTTCCCGACGACGGCAGCGTTTCACCGGAGCGGCCCAACAGGACCACCTCGAACGCCTCGTTCACCGGCACCCCCGTGATTTCGAGAACTGTTTCGGTCCCCCACGTGTGCGCAACGAGTCCGCCGTCGACGGACACGCCCGGTGCGGATTCGGTGAAGTCGACGGTTTCGAACGAGCCCAGTTCACCGGGCGGCCCTACGGTCTCCTGTGCGATCACGGCCGGGTCGGACCCGGCGCCGACCGATTGCACCCCCAGTACCGCCCCCACCCCGATCGCGATGCCCGCTGCAGCCGCGGCCACGGTGGTCCAGCGCGGCGGCGCGGGCCTTTCGATCCGCGCGATCCGGCGGCGCAGCAGCTCGCTGGGCTCGGGGTCCGTCCAGTTCAGGCCGGCTGCGGGACTCAACATGTCGACGGTGTCGCGCAGTGCGCGGATCTCGTCGTCCACGCTGGGATCGCGAACGGCAAGTGCACGTAGTTCTGCGGTCTCGCCCTCGTCCAAATCGTCGGCCAGTGCACCGGCGATCAACTCGTTGCGTCGCGAGTGGTCGCTCATGTGTCCTCCTGACCGTCGAAGTGCGCGCGAAGTGCGCGCAATGCATAGAAAGTGCGGGTACGCAGGGTGGCGACCGGGATTCCGGTGTCGGCCGACAGTTCCGCGTACGACCGTCCCGTCAGATGAACTGCCACGATCACCTGCCGATGTTCCGCGCTCAGCGACGCCAGCCCCTCGATCACCCGGAGTCGTTCGTCGACGTCACCACTGCGATCGGGTTCCACCACGTCGTCGGAGTCGACGGGAGTGGACGCCAGCGGTGGCGTTCGACCTCGCGCTCGAAGAAGGTCGGCGATGACGTTGCGCTCGATCGCGAACAGCCAGGTCCGGGTTCCGCCCCTCGACGTGTCGAAACTCGCCCGCGCTCGCCACGCTCGCAGAAAGGTTTCCTGGACGCAGTCCTCGGCGGTGACCCGATCGCGCAGCGCGTTCACGGCATATCCCAACAGCGACGACCCGTGAGCGTCATAGGCCTCGGCGAGGTCGAACGGCGCGGAGCGAGCCGGGCGGATCGACACCGTGTTCTCCCGGGGCTCACGTGCGGACAGGACTGCGTAGTCGACCTTACTCATCGGCGGTGCGTCCTGGATCAGCATGGTGGGGGATACGTCGAAACGGACACGGGCGTTCAGCGTCGGCACCATCTCGTCGAAAAACAATTCTCGCTGCGGATGAACGAATCCGGCATACCCGTCGTATCACCCGTCGAGGGGCGCACCCGCCCATCCCGACGGAAGGTACTTTCACCATGACGAAGCGAACTGCTGTAGGAACGGTCATCGTCGCCGGAGGCGCTGCCGCCTTCCTGGCACTCGGAGCCGCTCCGGCGAGCGCGGAGACCCCCGTCGCCGAGCCGTCGTCGTTCACCAGCGCATTCACGGCCATGGCCACCCCCGATCAGGTCCTCAACTCGGATGGTGTCGCCACCCCCGGCGAGCCGGGAGCGACCGGCACGTTCACGCTCCGGATCAACTCCGACCAGGACATCGTCTGCTACGACATCACCCTGGAAGGTGTGACCGGCGACTACATGTCTGCAGCGAAGACATCCACCCACCTGCATCAGGCGCCTGCCGGTGAAGCCGGACCTCCGCGCATCGCCTTCCCCAACCCGACACCCATCGGCGACGGCCCGCGGACCAGCAGCGGCTGCTTGCAGGGTCCGTTCACCACCGGGCTCGAGGCCAACGGTGCCGACACCGGCACCGGATTCGAACTCGCGTCCATCGAGGCCGACGCCGCCGGCTTCGCCGCCGACTCGCACACCGTGGACTATGTAGCAGGGGCCGTCCGCGGCCAGCTGACCCCGATTCCCGTGGGCGGTGTCGCTACCGGTGGCGGCGGTACTGCTGCCGAGGGCGTGTCGACGGCCGTCGTGGCAGGCACGGGTGCCGCGGTACTCGGTGTGGCCGCGCTCGTCGGCGCCGGTGTTGCCCGTCGCCGTGGGGTCGAGTCCTGACCGACCTGTCTCCCAATCGCGCGGGACACTTCTGGGCGGGCGCCGGTGTCGCGCTCGTGCTCGCAGTGAGTGCGTGTGCGCCGCAAGCTGATCCGGCCGATCCTGCTTCGGCAGCCCAGGTCCCGATCTCGACAGCCCAGGTCCCCGCCTCGTCCGCTCCGGCCGAGGCGGGGGTCGGCCCGTCGATCGGCGCACCGGTCGTCGGTATCTCGAAGCCGACTCGGCTGAGCGTGCCGGGGATGGGATTGGACGAGCCGCTGATCGAGTTGGGTCTCGGCCCGGACAACACCATGGAGGTGCCGACGGATTTCGACGACGTCGGATGGTTCTCGGGTGGAGGTCGCCCGGGCGGGATCGGGCCGACAGTGTTGGCCGGGCACGTCGACTCCACCACCGGTCCTGCGGTGTTCTTTCGACTCGGTGAGGTCACGGTGGGCGAGACCCTCACCGTGTCGACGGCAGACGGTACGGACGCCCGGTATCGAGTGACCGAGATCGGCGACTTCGCCAAGGCGGAATTTCCGACGACACGAGTATTCGCGGCCACCCCGCGCGACGAGATCCGCTTGATCACGTGCGCGGGGGTCTTCGACGACTCGGCAGGTGCGTATCAGCGCAACCTCGTCGTCTTCGGATCACGCGTGAGCTGACCCGAAACGGGCGCCCCATCATCGACTGAAGGGCACCTTCAGTAGCCTAGATCGACTGAAGGTGCCCTTCAGTAGGACTGGTAGGGGTGTCAGGAGAGCGAGAAGTCCTCGCCGCGGTGGTAGGCCGCGAGCGAGGCTTCCGTCTCACGGATCGACGGCGGGTGGAAGGCGAAGGCCGACACCACGGACTGCAGGTACGCCACATCCGGGTCGGTGATGAATGCGATGCCCCCGAGTGCGGTCACGGCAGCATCGACAGCCCGACGCAATGCCCCTCTCAGCGCGATACGGCAGAAGAGCAACCTCGCCGAGATATCGGCCCCGCGCTCGCCTGCGTCCATCGCTGCCGCGACGGCTTCGAGTGCGGCCATCGAGGATTCGAGTTCTGCCGCGGCGGAGGTGTAGACGCTGTCGGACACTTTGGGATGGCCGATCAACCGTTCCACGAGCGCGGTGGCTGCGCCGATATAGCCGGCGGACGCGAGAATGCCGAACCACAGGAATCCAGTCAGCTCGTGCATCCCGTCGGGATCGTCGAGAGCGCCGACCATGGTGAGAGCGACCGGGATTCGCACATCCTCGAGGACGACTTCCTCGCTCTCCGCGCCGCCGAGGATCGGGGTCGTCCAGAACGGACGCACCGACACACCGGGCATCGACGCCGGGATCAGCGCGACGGCCTTGCGTGTCTTGCCGCCCTTCTTCTTCTCGCGCGTCGCGACGCTGGCAGCAAGAAAGTCCATCGACTTGGACAGGCTGCACGGTTTCTTGCTGCCGTTCACCACGTAGTCGCCGTCGTCGTAGTACGCGTCCACGGACGGGACGAGGGTGCTGCCTTTCCCCTCGGCGAAACCCGAGGCGATGATCGACTTCTGTTCGATCAGTCCGGCTACCAACGGTAGCTCTTCCTCCGGGCCTGCCATCGCGATCTCGATGATGGTGGCGATCGAGAGGTGGTGCATCGTCACGGCTGCGGCGAGAGACGGAGATGACGCGCCGATCGCGCGATGGACGCGCATGGCATCGACGGCCTTGGCCCCCAACCCGCCGAGACTCTCTGGGGCGATCAGGCCGCACCCGCCCGCTTCTCGGAAGGTTGCGATGGCGTCGCTACCGGGCGCTTCGAGCACCGACAATGGTGTGGCGTCGAGGTAATCTGCAAGTGCGGGCAGCAGTCGCCGCAAGGTTGCGCGCTCGACCACCATCGATCTCGGCGTGGTGTGAGGGCGGGCGGAAGTCGTCGGGTCGGCGTCGATCTGAACGGACACTCGGTGTCCTTTCGTGTGGAGAGATGAGCGGTCGGTCGAGCAAGGCTCGCCGTGTGCGCCCACGACATCATCGTGGGTTGTAAGTATTCGGTCTGCCGGATCGCGGCGATGGGTAGATTCTCAACCGCTGTTGCGACCCACAACTCACCTAGTGATGCTTGTCCCATTGTCACAGAACAAGGCCCGGTAACGCTGGTTCTTGTCACGTACCCTTGGAAAGTGGAGGACATACGGCCCAGGTGCACGTGCACGACTCGCCGTCGCGAAAGTCCCGACCTCACGCGCTTGTCTCGAATCATGGAGTGAAGATGACTTCTCAGCGAATGCTCGACAGAATACGACACGACAAGCGCATCTGGGCGCATCGAGTTTTGACGAAACACGACCAGAATCCGTTTTACCGCGTCATGAAGTCGGTCAATGCTCCGACCGTCGACGTGGAGGACCGCAGCGTCATCATGCTCGGGTCCAACAACTACCTGGGCCTCGCCGATCATCCCCTGGTTCGTGCGGGAGCTTCTGCGGCACTTGACAAGTACGGCGCCACTGTCACCGGCAGCCGGCTGCTCAACGGAACCATCCCGCTCCATACCGAGCTCGAGGAAGCCCTCGCGGATTGGCACGGCACCGAGCAGGCCCTGGTGTTCACCACCGGGTATCAAGCGAACCTGGGCGGCATCAGCGCTCTCTGCGGGGTCGGCGACACCGTCATCGTCGACTCTGCCGCTCACGCGTCGATCTACGACGCCTGCCGGCTTTCCCGTGCGACCATTCGCGCCTTTCAGCACAACCGAGTCGACAAGCTGGAAGAGAAGCTTTCGCGGTCGACGGGTGTCGTCATGGTGATCGTCGATGGTCTGTACTCGATGCACGGAGATCTCGCTCCCCTCGACGAAATCGCTGCCATGTGCGAAAAGTACGACGCCGCACTGTTTGTCGACGAGGCGCACAGCGTCGCGGTCATGGGAGAGAATCGCACCGGCGTGGCCGAGTTGTTCGGCATCGAGGACGACATCGACGCCCGCATGGGCTGCTTGTCCAAGGGACTCGGATCCTCGGGTGGCTTCGTCGCCGGATCCAAGGACATCATCGACACGATGCGCGTGCACGCGCGCACGTTCCTGTTCACCACGGCCGGTGTGCCCGCCGCACTCGGGGCGGCTCTGGCTGCCGTGGAGCTGATGCAGACCGACGAAGGCGCCGAACGCGCGAAGCGAACTCTGGACAACGCTCGTTACCTGCACAATTCTCTGGTTGCCGCCGGTGTCGACGTGCACGCTCCGAGTCCGTTGCCCGACGGAACGGACATGGTCTCCCCGATTGTGCCGGTCAACGTCCGCGACGATCTGCGCACCGTCAATACGTGGCGCAAACTCTGGGACGCAGGCATTTTCGCGTCTGCGGCTATGTTCCCGGCCGTCGCCCGTGATGGCGCACTGCTGCGCCTGTGCGTCCAGCCCGACCACACGCACACCCAGCTCGACTACGTAGTCGAGCAGATGGCGCTGTTGCTCGCCAACAAGTCTGCGGGCGAGATCGCAACCTCGGACGAGGTCGGCGCAGTTTTGGCCGCACCGGAACCGGCTACGGTCTGACCGGCGTGGCCTCCACAGTCGACCAGCGAACCACATACGGGTGTTCGGCGGCAGTGCTGCACGCGACACTCACCGACGCCGAGTACTGGCAGGACCGGATGGCCGAGATCGGCAACGGGAGCGCCGTTGTGGACCACGTAGTCGATGACGGGCGAGTCACGTCGGTCGTCGACCAGGCGCTCGAGGCCGACCGTCTACCGAAAGCGTTGCAGCGCTTCGCCGGATCGTCGATGTCGGCGAGGTGTACCGAATCCTGGGACACCGCGCGCGACGACGGGTCCGCTACTGGTACCTACACCCTGAGGGTGACCAAGATGCCGGTGGTGATCGACGGTGAACTCGAGTTGATACCCGTCGGCCCGCAGGAGTGCGTGCTGCGCTTCGTCGGCACGGTGGTGGCGTCCGTCCCGATCATGGGACCCGTGGTCGAGAAGGTCATGGTGGGGGAAATGGACAAGAGCTTCGAAGCAGAACGCGAATTCACCACGGCGTGGCTGGCATCGGACCGCGCCGACCGTTCCTGACACGATCGGACTCGACACGCCAGGCGCCCGTACTTCGGGCGCCTGGCGTGTCATCGTGCGGTCGCTCGCAGGATCGCGTCGGAGATGCGCCGCTGCCCGCGACCGGACGTGATTCGGACCCGCTTGGGCAGTCGAATCGTGTCGTAAGGCAACGTGTCCGGCGCCGGCAAGCGAACATCGCTCCGTAGCCGCGCGGGTAGGCGCGGTCCGCTGCGTGCAGACAGCAGTCCGTCGGTGCGGGGAACGGCGGCCAAGGTGTCCACGGCCAATCGCGAGCGCGCCGACGCCCTCCGGGTTCTCGTGCGCGGAACGTCCAGAACCAGCACTCGCGCGCCCGGCCTGCCGACGGCTCGAACGGCCGCCATCACCGCCGCAGCGGCGGCACGACGGCCTGCGTGTCCGCGCATCCCCGTACTGAGTCCGTGCCCCGGTAGATCGACCAGAGCAACGGTAGGCCCGGTGTCGGCTACTGTTCGTGCCAATCCGCTCGCGTAGCGCGCATGTAACCCTCGTGGCATCACCATGACGACAGTCGCTGCGGCAGCGTCGGTTCCGGCGTGGAGCTCGATGTGCACCGAGCCGGTCGGGGTGGGCACCTGGAGGTGCTCGCACGTCTCCACCACCCGGTCGAGCTCCGCCGCGAACGGCTTCATGTCGGGGTCGACGTCGCCCCACGTGCGCACCGCGCGGGTGGCACCGTCCACCGCCGCCTCGCACACGTGGTGGCGAAGCGGAGCGTGCCGCCGAGCCAATATGGGCCGACCGTTCAGCAACACCATGACTGCGGCGGCCTCGGCCGATGTCATCGTCGGAACCCAGCCGGTGTCCCGTTCGAACGCCGACGAGTCCACCGCTGCTTCGCCCGAGGAGATCCAGTGGCTCGAGAACGGCAGTATCCGCATCGTGTACGCGACGTCGACGACCAAGCGCAACAGCCGAAGTGGGATCGGAAGAACCACCTGGCCCTGCATGGCGCCGAGCTCCTTGACACCCAGCCAATCTCGCGGGCCCAGGTTGTAGGGCCCGTTCAACGGTGTGTGCACGGCGCGATGGAAGGCATCGGCAAGGTCGTTCTCGTGGATGAACTGGTAGCGCGACTGCGCGGGATCCGGGAACGCGACGACGGAACCGGTAAGGGTGTCGATGCCGTCGTTGGAAAAATTGGTCCCCACGACGTAGGTGGGTCGCAGCATCGCAATGGTCATCTCACCCGGGTGGCGACGTAGCCACCACTCGGCGAAATGTTCCACCTCGGCCTTGTCGAAGAAGTAGTAGCGGGACGGATCCGCAGTGGGAAACTCGTCCTCGGTCACCGGCACGGGCAAATCCTCGCGCCCGTACGCGCTGACGCTGGAGGCGATGATCATGGACCGGACGCCGGCTCGGTGAGCGCATTCGACAGTATTTCGTGATCCTTCGAGATTGACCTCGTGGATCGCCGTCTTGTCTCGTTGCTCCTCCACCACGAACGCGAGGTGGATGACGACGTCGCACCCCGTGAATGCCGTTTCGAGTTCCGGTGAGCGGATGTCCATCGAGACCGACCGCAACTTGGGGTGCCGAATCCGCGGCGAACGACGTCCGAGTCCGACCACGTGATCGATAGCAGGATCGTCCAGGAGAACGGGCAGGATAACGGTTCCGAAATCGCTGGTTGCTCCGGTGACGGCGACGGTGAGGCCGCTCATCGAGCATCCTCGATCGGCTCGTCGCGCTCTGTGGTCTCCGTCATGATCACTCCTGTGGTGCGGTGGTTGCGCGGAAGCATGACTGCGACGACGACGGCGCAGACGAACACGGCGGCCGCCGCGACGTACGACGCGGTTTCGGATCCCAGGAGCGCCGACTCCTTCATGGTCGACACCAGGTTGTCCCGGATGCCGGAGAACATCTCCGGCAGGGGATACGACTCGATCTGATCGACGCTCAGGACGCTGCCGTTGACGTACTCACGATCACGGTCGGACAGGATCTGGGCTGGAATGCTGTCCACCAAGGGTGGGACCGTCGTGTTGTACTGCGAGGCGGCGATGGAACCGAGCACGGCGATTCCCAGAGTGCCACCGAGTTCACGGGTGGTGTCGTTGACGGCCGAACCGGCGCCGGCCTCATCGACGGGGATCGAGGACATGATGGATTCTGTTGCCGGGCCTTGGATTGCGGCAATTCCAACCGCGAGCACGATCATCGTCGGCAACAGCAAACCGAGGTACGAACTGTCGACGGCCACCTGTCCGGCCATGACCATGCCGACACCAACCAGAACCAGACCGGTCACGATCACCGGCATGGTGCCGATCCGCTGGGCGAGAGACGTTGCCGCGGGCGCACTGAGGATCAGGGCGCCGGCGAACGGCAGTGTCGCGATACCGAAGTCGAGCGGCGAGTACCCCCGGATGCCCTGAAAGTACTGAGTGATCAGGAATACGTAGCCGAACATCGAGAAGTACGCGACGGAGATCGCGAGAGCGGGCATACCGAACGGGCGGATACGGAAAAGCTGCACGTCGAGAATCGGACTCGACACGCGGTTCTGCCGAACGATGAACCCCCACAACAGAACAAGCGCGAGCGCGATCCCGCCGAGGGTGGGGACGGTGATCCAACCGTGGCCGGGCGCCTCGATGAGTGCGTACACCAGCAGCGACACCCCGGAGAACGACAACAGGACACCGATCACGTCGAGTGGACCGGTTCTGGCGGCGCGGGATTCCGGCACGACCAGCACGATGCCGACCACGGCGATCGCCGCGACCGGGACATTCAGCCAGAACACCGAGTGCCAGCTGAAGTGTTCGATGAGCCATCCGCCCGACGCGGGCCCGATGGCGATGGCGACACCGGCAATGGATGCCCAGATGCCTATCGCGACAGCACGATCGGCAGGAGTCCGAAAGATGTCGATGATGACGGCGAGTGTGGCAGGCAGCGCGGCGGCGGCGAAAATGCCCATCAGAGCGCGAGAAGCAATGAGTTGAGGCAGGTTGTCGGCGACGGCGCCCACGACCGACATGGCCGCGAGTCCGACGACGCCGACGAGAAGCATCCGTCGACGGCCGAGTCGGTCGGTGATGTTGCCGAAGGCGAGCAGCAGGCCGCAGAACGTGAGGATGTAGGCGTCCACCACCCACTGCAAGCCGGTGAAGTCTGCGCGAAGGTCTTGGCTGATGTCGGGCAGAGCGACGTTCACGACGGTGTTGTCGAGGACGACCAGGAGCTCCACCAGACAGATCACGATGAGAGCCGTGGTTCGGCGGCCAGAGCTCAACAGATGTGCCGTGGACGCTCCTTGCTGCTTACGCGACAGCTCCGTCATCGCGCAGCTCCATCGGTACTGGACGAGTTCTCCGCATCGCCGGTCTCCGTCGCGGCGGAGTCCGCTGTCGGAGCGGGCTCGGTGTCGATCGCGAGCATGCCTGTGGTGCGGTATTTCGCGGGGAAGAAGAAGAACACGAAGGCTGCGCAGACGAACACGGCGCCGGCCGCGACGTACGCCGCGATGGACGAGCCGCGAAGCGCGGCTTCCTTCATCTCCAGGATCAGTTGCGCACGCTGGGGTTCGAACATCGACGGCAGGTCACGCTTCTGGATCTCGATGACGCTCAGCACGCTCGACTCCGCGTAGCCCTTCTCGGTCTCGTTCATGATGGCGGACGGGATGTTGTCCACCAGCGGGCGAACCGTCGAGACGTAGTACGACGCGACGATCGATCCGAGGACCGCTACACCGAGGGTGCCGCCGACTTCGCGCGTGGTGTCGTTCACGGCGGCCCCGGCCCCGGCTTCGTCGAGAGGTAGCGACGACATGATCGACTCGGTGGCGGGCCCCTGGATGATCGCGATTCCCACCGCCAGCAGCAACATGGCGGGCAGCACGAGGGTGAGATACGAACTGTCGATCTCCACCTGACCGGCAACCAGGAGGCCGGCGCCGATGAGAATCAGCCCGGTCACCAGAACCGGCATCGTGCCGATCTTCTGGGCGATGATCGTTGCGGCAGGCGAACTGACAGCCAGCGCTGCCGCGAACGGCAGCGTCACGATGCCGAACGCCAGCGGGGAATACTCGCGAACGCCCTGGAAGTACTGGGTGATCAGGAACAGGAAACCGAACAGGGAGAAGAAGCCGACCGCGATCGAGATCGCCGGCCACGCGAACGGGCGGATCTTGAACAGAGATACGTCGAGAACCGGCGACGAGATTCGGCGCTCGCGGATCACGAACGCGACAAGGAACGCGACGGAGAGCAGGAAGCCGCCGATGGTGAACAACGAAATCCACCCGAACTTCGGTGCCTCGATGACGACGAAGACCAGCAGCGTGACGCCGATGATGGACAGGATCACGCCGGGAACGTCGAGCGGTCCTACGACGGAGGCTTTCGACTCGGGCACGATCAGCGCGACGAGGATCACGGCCACCACGGCCACCGGCAGATTGAGCCAGAAGACCGATTGCCACGAGAAGTGCTCGAGCAGCCAGCCGCCCGAGATGGGGCCGATCGCGACGGCGACACCGGCGATGGAGGACCAGACACCGATCGCCAGCGCGCGGTCTTTCGGAGCGGGGAACAAGTTGGTGATCACGGCGAGGGTTGCGGGTAGAACCATTGCAGCGAAGACACCCATGACCGCCCTCGACAACAGAACCTGCTCGAGCGAGTCGCCGAGGGCACCGATCATGGCCGCCGCGGCGAGACCGGTGAGGCCGACGAGCAAGAAGAGCTTGCGGCCGTAACGGTCACCGAGATTGCCGAATGCGAGCAGCAGACCCGAGAAGGTCAAGGTGTAGGCGTCCACCACCCATTGCAATCCCGAGATGCCGGTCTGCAATTCGATACCGATCGATGGCAGCGCGACGTTGATGATCGTCATGTCGAGGACGATGAGCAGCTCGGCAATACAGATGACTCCGAAGGCCGCGATTGCGCGACGCCTGGTGACGTCCGCCGAGCCTGGCCGAGCCCGAACCCCGCCCGACTTGGAAAGCTCTGGGTGAGCTTCGTGCGAATGAGTTCCGCTCATGAACTGTCGTCCCCGTTTCCGATCGGTACTTCTCGGTGCTGCTCGCGTAGTGCTGTGGCCACACGCGCATGGAAGGTTAGGGCGTCGCGGCGACCCTTCGAACGCTATCCGCGACAGCCGTCGTGAAGTCGGTGTGAGGTCACAGACTTCCTGGTGACTGACCATGATGCCGTACTACAGGCCAGGTCAGGCCGCTAATGTCGTCCCCGATCCCGCGGTCCGGACGCGTCGCTGCGTGCACGGATGCCACGGATTTCAGCCCCGTCGACTCGGTTTGCGCGTGCATTCGCCATTCGTAGGTCACACTTTGTGCGGAGCTGCTGCCGAGTCGGGGGACTCGTTACTTGGCGGTAGGGTTCGTGGTCGTTGCGCCCACTCGGCTGAAGTAGAGTGACGTGACGCACACCGAGGTCGGCTTATTCGTGTCGTGATGCAGACAAGCAGTGGGAGGGTCACAAATGGGTGTCGAGGTTTCGGTCGACGGATTGACCAAATCGTTCGGTGTGCAAAAGATTTGGCAGGACGTCACGATGACGCTCCCCAAGGGTGAGGTCAGCGCGCTGCTCGGGCCGTCGGGAACCGGTAAATCCGTGTTCCTCAAGTCCCTCATCGGCTTGCTCCGACCCGAAGAGGGCTCGATCATCGTCGACGGCACCGACATCATGGAGTGCTCGTCCAAAGAGCTCTACGAGATCCGCAAGCTGTTCGGTGTGCTGTTTCAGGACGGCGCGCTGTTCGGATCGATGAACCTGTACGACAACACGGCCTTCCCGCTTCGTGAGCACACGAAGAAGAAGGAAGACGAGATCCGCAACATCGTCATGGAGAAGCTCGAGCTGGTCGGTCTGACCGGTGCGGAGAACAAGCTTCCCGGCGAGATCTCCGGTGGTATGCGCAAGCGCGCCGGCTTGGCACGCGCGCTGGTCCTCGACCCCGAGATCATTCTGGTCGACGAGCCCGACTCGGGCCTCGACCCCGTGCGTACGACGTATATCAGCCAGCTCCTGCTCAACATCAATGCGCAGATCGACGCCACGATGCTGATCGTCACGCACAACATCAACCTCGCTCGCACGGTGCCGGACAATATCGGCATGCTTTTCCGCAAGAATCTCGTGATGTTCGGACCGCGTGAGGTTTTGTTGACCTCGGACGAGCCCGCCGTCAAGCAGTTCCTGAACGGCACCATGATCGGTCCGATCGGAATGAGCGAAGAAAAGGACGAGGCGCAGATGCGTCAGGAGCAGGCGCTGTCCGACGCCGGCCACAATCTCGGCGGTGTCGAGGACGTCGAGGGCATCATGCCGCAGATGGACCCGACCCCGGGAATGCCACACCGCAAGGCCGTCGACCGTCGCCGCGACCGGGTTCGTTCGATCATGCACCAGCTGCCCGAGCACGCCCAGCATGCGATCCAGCAGAGCCTCGACGAGGCCGATGGACAGGACGGCAGTCGCTCCAACGAGCCTGCGTACGCGGGAGCGCAACAGAGCGCTCAGGGTTACGACAACCAGGGCTATGACAACCGGGGTTATGACAACCAGGGTTACAACGACCGGGGTTACGACAACCGGGGTTACGACAACCAGGGTTACAACAACCAGGGTTACAACAACCAGGGCTATGACAATCAGGGTTACGACAACCAGGGTTACAACGACCGGGGTTATGACAACCAGGGTTACAACAACCAGGGCTGGAGCGAGCCCGGCCAAGATCAGAACAATGGCGGTTCCCCATCCAGTAGCTCGCGAGGTTGATCGACAACAATGGCTAAAACCAAGAACCCGATTGTAAAGTCGGGCACTGCAGCGTTGGCTCAAGCAGGAAATATCGTCGAACTGCTCGTGGATGTCGCACGAAACGTGGTTCGTCGACCCTTCCAGTTTCGTGAGTTCATCGAGCAAGCCTGGTTCATAGCCAGCGTCACCATTCTCCCCACGGCTCTCGTCGCCATTCCTTTCGGCGCCGTCGTGTCGTTGCAGACCGGCTCGCTGATCAAACAGCTCGGCGCGGAGTCCTTCACCGGTGCGGCCAGCGTGTTGGCAGTGGTGCAGCAGGGCAGCCCGATCGTGGTCGCCCTCCTCATCGCCGGCGCGGCGGGGTCTGCCGTGACTGCGGACCTCGGTTCGCGAACCATCCGCGAGGAGATCGACGCCATGCGGGTGCTGGGAATCGACCCGGTTCAGCGCCTGGTGGTTCCGCGCGTGCTCGCGATGATCCTGGTCGCGCTGCTGCTCAACGGCCTGGTGTCCGTCATCGGCATCGCGGGCGGGTACTTCTTCAACGTGATCCTGCAGGGCGGCACACCCGGTGCATACCTCGCATCGTTCTCCACGCTCGCCCAGCTGCCCGACCTGTGGGTCGGCGAACTCAAGGCCGTCGTCTTCGGTCTCATCGCCGGCATCATCGCCTCGTACAAGGGCCTCAATCCCAACCCCGGCCCCAAGGGCGTCGGGGAAGCGGTCAATCAGACCGTCGTCATCACATTCTTGATCCTGTTCTTCGCGAACCTGATCATGACGCTGGTCTACCTGCAGGTCGTCCCTGCGAAGGGAGGATGACATGACAATCGCTCGTGGTCGCGGTGACCGCACGCTGTTGCGTGTTCGTAGCGCCGCTTCGGCTCCGCTGGGCGTGTTGGACCGTGCCGGGGAACAGATGTCCTTCTACGGCCGCGCCGTGGGATGGATTCCGAAGACAGCGGTGCACTACAAGAAGGAGACGCTGCGTCTGCTGGCGGAGGTCACCTTCGGTACCGGTGCGCTGGCCGTCATCGGCGGCACCGTCGGCGTCATCCTGATGATGTCCGGCTTCACCGGAGTCGTGGTCGGTCTGCAGGGCTTCGCTGCCCTCGAGCAGTTGGGCAGCCAGGTTCTCACCGGCTTCCTGTCGGCCTACGTCAACACCCGTGAGATCGCCCCCATCGTGGCTGCGCTCGCGCTGTCGGCGACCGTGGGCTGCGGCTTCACCGCCCAGCTCGGTGCCATGCGAATCTCGGAGGAGATCGACGCTCTCGAGGTCATGGCGGTACCGTCGGTGCCGTTCTTGGTCACTACCCGCATGATCGCCGGCTTCATCGCCGTCATCCCCCTCTACATCGTGGGTCTGCTCTCGGCCTACCTGGCGTCACGGTTGATCAGCACCGTGTTCAACGGCCAGTCGCCGGGCTCGTACGACCATTACTTCACCCTGTTCCTGCCGCCCGAGGACGTCCTGTACTCGTTCGCCAAGGTTCTGGTGTTCGCGTTCGTCCTGATCATGATCCACTGCTACTACGGCTATACCGCCTCGGGTGGACCGGCCGGCGTGGGTGTCGCCGTGGGACGCGCGGTCCGCGCGGCATTGGTCACGGTCGCCGTTCTCAACTTCTTCCTGAGCCTCGCTATCTGGGGCACCACGACCACAGTGAGGGTTGCCGGATGAGTAGCGGATCCTCGGCGCTCAAGCGACGCTCTCTCGGTGTGGGGTTCCTCCTCGTCGTGGTGCTCTTCGTCGCGTGGAGCATCACCAGCTTCAACAAGACGTTCAAGGACGTCGTCATGGTCGACCTGGTCACGGATTCGGTGGGCAACGCCCTTCCGCTCAATGCCGACGTCAAGGCTCGCGGCATGATCGTGGGCGAGGTCCGTTCGACCTCGACCGAAGACGGTGAGGTGACCTCACAGATCGCTCTGGAACCCGATCTGGCACAGGAGATCCCGGCGGGCGTCACTGCCAGGCTGCTGCCGAAGACTCTGTTCGGCGAGCGGTACGTCGCTCTGCAGATTCCCGAGAATTCAGCGAACGCCACGCCTATCTCCGAGGGTGATGTCATCCAGCAGGACACCAGCGGCAACGCCGTCGAGGTAGGCCAGCTGCTCGACTCGCTGCTTCCGCTTCTCGACGCCATTCCGCCGCAGGACCTGGCCAACGCACTGGGCGCGCTCTCGCAGGCCCTCCAGGGAAACGGCGAGCGCCTGGGTGTGACCATCGACCGGCTCGAGACCATCTTCGTCGGACTGAACGAGGAACTGCCGAATCTGCAGCAGGACATCGTCGGCTTCGCGAACTTGACCGAGACCTATTCGACGGCCGCGCCCGACCTGATCAACGCGCTGGACAACCTCTCGGTCACCGGAAACACGGTGGTGGAGAAGCAGAACGAGTTGAACACGCTGCTTGTCAGCGCAACCGGATCGTCGGGCTCGCTCGCGAACCTTCTCGAGGAGAACGCGAACTCGATCGTGTCCATTGCCGAGGATTCTCGAGGCGCTCTCGAACTCCTCGCGGAGTACTCGCCGGCCCTCGGTTGCACGTTCAAGGAGTTCGTTCGAGTTGCCAACGAGGCCAAGAAAATCTTGTCGGTGGACGCCGACTACCCCGGCGTTCGCGGCACTATCAACTTCGTCAATCCGAAGGGCGCGTACCTCCCCAATCAAGACGAGCCGCGGCTGTTCGACACTCGCGGTCCGTCGTGCTTCGACAACGTGACGACGCCCGGCAAATTCTTTCCGCAGTACCCCGGTAGCGGCGTGAACGACGGCTCGTACCAGGTGCCGTCGCGCAACCCCGGCCCGGCCATCAATCCGACGCTGCCCAATCCGCTTCAGTCGCCGGTTCCCGCCGCTTACGCGGGATCCGACATCGAACGGGACACCCTCGCGGTCGTGTACGGAAGCGGCTCGGGGATATCGCCGGAGCAGGTTCCGTCGTGGACGACCCTGGTGGGCGCTCCGGCGCTCCGAGGTATGGAAGTGAGTGTCAAATGAGGGGCCTAGCAGCACCGCTGATCAAGCTGATCATCTTTGCGGTGGTGACCATTCTGGCGACGGCGGCCCTCGCGCTGACCATCGCCAACGGTGCAGGATCGGGCAATACCAAGTTCACCGCGATCTTCACCGATGTCGCGTCGCTGAACGAGGGTGACGAGATTCGGATCGCCGGCGTGCGCGTCGGGCAGGTCGAGAAGATCGAGATCTACGAGCGCGATCTGGCCCGCGTGGAGTTCTCGCTTTCCGAGCGTGAGTCGCTGCCCGCCTCGACGACCGCCACCATCCGGTACCGCAACCTCATCGGTCAGCGCTACATCGCGCTCGAGCAGGGGTCGGGCAACCAGGGCGAAAAGATCAACAACGGAGCAACCATTCCGCTGGAGCGCACCTCGCCGGCCGTCAACCTGACGACATTGTTCAACGGGTTCCGCCCGCTGTTCCAGACGTTGACCGCAGAGGACGTGAACAAGCTGTCCTTCGAGATCATTCAGGTGTTCCAGGGCGAGTCGGGAACCATCGGGGACCTCGTGCAGAGTACGGCGAGCCTGACCAACACGGTCGCGGACAAGGACCAGGTCATCGGTGCCGTGATCGACAACCTGAACGGCGTGCTGGAGACGGTCAACAACCGTGACCAAGAGCTCGATCAGTTGATCGTCAACACGCAAGCACTGGTAACGGGGCTGTCCGCCGATCGCAACACCGTCGGTTCGGCAGTGACCTCACTGGCCGGCTTGACCAACGCGACGTCCGACCTTCTCGAGCCGACGAGGCCGTCGATCCAGTCGGCGATCACCTCGGTGGACGAACTGTCGACCAAGATCAACAATCGCCAGGCCGATTTCGATGCGGTCCTGCAGAACTTCCCGGTGAAGTTGACCAAGCTCATCCGCGTGGCCAGCTTCGGATCCTGGTTCCAGTTCTATCTGTGCGGCATCGATATCGTCGCCGGTCCCGGATACGCGCCGCAGCTCAACCTGCCGACCGGTCTGCCCACAATCAACCAGCCGCTGTACACGAACTCGGCCAAACGCTGCGCGGCAGGGGGAATCGAATAATGAGCACGCAACGCAAGCCTGCTGCACTGGGCGCGCTCGGTATCGTCGTCGTTCTGCTCGCGACGTTGTCCGCCTTCTTTCTGGACTCGCTCCCGATCATCGGGGCGGGGTCGAAGTACACCGCCAACTTCTCCGAAGCTGCTGGTCTACGTCCCAGCAACGAGGTCCGTATCGCCGGTGTGAAGGTCGGCAAGGTCACCGACGTCGGTCTCGACGGTGATCGGGTGAAGGTCGAGTTCACGGTCAGCGACGCCTGGGTCGGCAATCAGACCTCCGCGTCGATCCAGATCAAAACTCTGCTCGGACAGAAGTTCCTGTCGCTCGAGCCCAAGGGCGAGGACCGCCTCAACCCGCGGGACACAATTCCGCTGGAGCGCACGACGGCGCCCTACGACGTCATCGCGGCCTTCTCCGACGCGGCCCGCACCGCTGGGGATATCGACACGAATCAGCTTGCGACCAGCATGGAGACGCTGTCTGAGGCGTTCTCCGAGACGCCGGAGAACATCCGCGCCTCGCTGGACGGAGTGACTCGTCTGTCGCAGACCATTTCCTCCCGCGACAACGAGTTGGCCAAGCTCTTCGCGGCAACGGACAAGACCACTCAGGTCCTTGCCGACCGCAATCAAGAGTTCACTCGCCTGATCGGCGATGCGTCGGTGCTGCTGCAGGAGCTCAACAATCGCCAACAGTCCATCTCGCAACTGCTCATCGGGACGCAGCGAATCTCGACGCAGCTGACCGGCCTGGTGCGCGACAACGAGGCGACCATCGGACCGGCGCTGCAGTCGCTCGGACAGGTCATCGACACCTTGAAGACCAACAACGAGAACATTGCCGAGGCCCTGAAGTTGTACCTCCCGTTCGTCCGGCTCTACACCAACATCGTCGGTAACGGCCGTTGGTTCGACCAGGTCATCGTCAACACGTTCCCGCCCGGTCTGCCGGACATTCCGGGATATCGAGAGCCGATTCGCACACTCGGTGTGGATCCCGTCCGTAGCCCGGGGGCAGGCCAGTGACCACCACCGACGAGGGCGCACGGCGCACCTTCACGAAGAAGAGCATCGCCACCATCGCAGCTGTCCTGGCGGTAGTAGTGCTCGTGGTGTTCGCGTTGTGGTGGGCGTTCACCCGCCTCGGTACCACGAACATCACCTCCTACTTCGACAAGTCCGTCGGCATCTACGAGGGCACCGAAGTACGCGTGCTCGGCGTCAAGGTCGGTACGGTCACCAAGGTCGAGGGCCTCGGTGATCAGGTGCAGGTGGACATGCGCGTCGACCGCGGCGTCGACATCCCCGCCGACGCTCGCGCCGTCCAGTTCGCCCCGTCGGTGGTCGCCGATCGGTACGTCCAGCTCGCGCCGGCGTACTCGGGTGGCGAGAAAATGGAGTCCGGGGCAGTGATCCCGCTGGAGGACACCGCCACTCCCGTCGAGGTGGATCAGCTCTACAAGAGCATCGACGAGCTTTCCGCGGCGCTCGGCCCGAACGGAGCCAACGCCAACGGTGCGGTGTCCGATCTGGTGAAGACGGGTGCCGCGAACCTCGACGGCAACGGCGAGGCACTCAACGCATCGCTGACGGAGCTGTCCGGGGCGGTTGAAACGCTCGACTCCTACCGTGGCGATCTGTTCGGCACGGTGCGCAATCTGCAGACCTTCGTCTCGGCGTTGGCGGCCAACGACCAGCAGGTGCGCGCGTTCAACAACCAGTTGTCGTCGCTCACCGGGTTCCTTGCGGGTGAGCGGGAGAACCTCGGCCTGGCGTTGAATCAGTTGTCGGTCACCCTGGGCGACGTCGCTACCTTCGTGCGCGACAACCGCGATCAGCTGACGGCGGACCTGGACAACCTGGTGCCCACCACGCAGTTGCTCGCGGACAACCGTGATCAGCTCGCGGACACCTTGACGTTGCTGCCGTTGGCCATCTCCAACGTCGCCAACTCCTACAACGCAGAGAACGGCTCGCTGGACTCACGAGTCATTCTGAACGAGCTTCAGGATCCGAAGACGCTGTTCTGCAGCCTCATCGATCTGCAGAAGCTGCGTCCGGGTGATCCCCAGTTCGAGGCACTCGGCCGGCAGATGCAGCCGATCATCGACAATTGCAACACGATCGTCGACCAGGTCGTCTCCGGTGTGAAGACGCCGACGCTGGTCCTGCCGTTCGGTCTGCTCAGTGCCGACAACATCCAGCGCAACGTCGAGCCGGGCACGGTGCCGGGGACGGTGTCTCCGCGCCTGGAAGATCTTCAGCTGCCGGGTCTGTCTATTCCTCAGGAAGGGGAGTGACGATGAGAGTGCGAGCACGCGCTTTGACAGCCGCTTCCGGAGCGTGTGTCGTCGCGCTGACACTCAGCGCCTGTGGATCGGCGGGAATCTATTCGATTCCACTGCCGGGTGGTGCTGATGTGGGCTCCGACCCGCTGAAGCTGACCATGGAGTTCGACGACGTCCTCGACCTCGTGCCGCAGTCCACCGTCAAGGTCGACGGCGTCGAGGTCGGCCGGGTGACGTCCATCGACGTTCCGGTGGATTCGTGGATCGCCGAGGTCGCCGTCGAGATCAACTCGTCCGTCGATCTGCCCGCCAACGTCATGGCGGCCGTTCAGTCGACCAACCTGCTGGGTGAGAAGTTCATCCAGTTGACGGTCCCAGCGGAGAACGAGGATCCGAACCGCCTGCAGACCGGCGACACCATCACGGTGGAACGCACTCGTGCGGCCACCGACATCGAGCAGGTGCTCGGAGCGCTGTCGATGCTGCTCAACGGCGGCGGCATCGCTCAGCTCGCGCCCATCGTGAAGGAACTCAACACCGCTCTCGGCGGACGCGAGGACCGGGTGCGCAATTTGTTGGAGCAGGCCAACACCTTGATCGGCGGTCTCGAGGTCCAGAAGACCGACATCACGCGCGCGATCGACGGACTGGACGTGCTCGCGGGCACGGTGAATCAGCAAACCGACAAGATCGATCGTGTTCTCGCCGACCTCCCCGTCGCCACCGAGGTGCTCGAGCAGCAGCGTCCGCAGCTGACTCAATTGCTCGGCCAGCTGGATCGGCTCGGACAGGTGGGCACGGACGTCATCAACCAGTCGAAGGACAATCTGATCGCCGATCTGCGCGCTCTGCGTCCGACCCTGCAGGAGCTCGCAGCCTACGGCGACGAACTGGTCACCGACCTGGCCTTCGTCCCCACGTTCCCGTTCCCCGACGGGGTCGAGAAGATCAGCCAGGGCAACTCGGTGAACTTGTTCCTCAGTGTCGACCTGCAGATCGGAAACCAGCTGACCACCTTCGGTGTCGGTGAGGGCAACCCGATCTACAGTCCGCCGCTCAACGGCGAACCGAAGCCGCGCGTCGATCCGAGCAACCCGTACTACAACGGAAACGGGCCTCGACCGGCCTTCCCGACGATCTCGCTGCTGCCGTTGCCGCCGATCATCCCGTCGCCGACTCCGCCGCCGGGTGTACCCGCGGGTGTGCCGTCGGCCAATCCGCTGGACGGCATCCTCCAGCAATTCGGCATCGTTCCGCCCTCGGGCACACAGAATGGAGAGGGACAGTGAGATCCAAGCTGGTCAGTACACAGCTGATCTTGTTCGTCGTCATCGCCGTTCTCGGCCTGCTCTACGTCGGCGCGAAGTACGTGCGTATCGATCAGTTGCTCGGATTCGGGCAGTACACGGTGATCGGACAGTTCGAGGATTCCGGCGGCATCTTCAAGAATGCCGAAGTGACGTACCGGGGTATCCCGGTGGGCCGCGTCGGTCAACTGCAGCTCACCGACAAGGGCGTCGACGTTCCCCTGCTGTTGGACAAGAACAAGCCGCAGGTGCCGGCCGACACTGTCGCAGTCGTGGCCAATCGCTCCGCCATCGGTGAGCAGTACGTCGACCTGCGCCCGCGCAGCGACCAGGAGCCTTTCCTGCAGGACGGAGACGTAATTCTGCAGGAAGACACGTCCATCCCGACTCCGGTGGAGAGCTTGCTGAAGAACGTCAAGCTGCTGGCGGATTCGGTACCCACCGAGGACCTGACCACCGTGGTCACCGAGCTGGGTGCGGGCCTCGAGGGTACGGGCGACGCACTGCAGACGCTCGTGACCTCGTTGGACACGTTCTCCGAGGAGGGGCTGGACAACCTGCCTCAGACCGTGACGTTGATTCGTGACAGCCGAATCTTCCTGGACACCCAGACCGAACAGTCGTCGGCGATTCAGCAGTTCAGTTCCGATCTCGACCTGGTGACCGCTCAGTTGCGAGACAGCGACCCCGACATTCGACGGTTGATCGACAACGGAATTCCGGCCAGCGATCAACTCGGCGCACTGGTGGATCAGGCCGGCCCGTCTCTGACGTCGAATCTGACCAGCCTTGCGGGCGTCACCGAGTCACTCAGTCCGCGTACGTTCGCGCTTCGTCCACTGCTCCAGTTCCTGCCGGCGCTGGCTCAGGGTGCCAACGCCGTGAGCCCGGGCGACGGCACCATTCACCAGGGCATCCTGCTCGAGGTGAACAACCCTCCGTCGTGCACGCAGGGATATGAGGGAACGCAGGCGATCATCGACCAGGAGTACGCCAAGAACCCCGACTTCGATCCCACGCAAGAGGACTTCCCGATCAACCTGGACGCCAATTGCACTGTGCCGCAAGGCTCGCTGACGGGTGTTCGGTCGGCCAACAAGATTCGGTTCGCGGATCCGAACGTGCCGCAGCCGTGGGACGACAAGCCCAAGGTTGCTCCGGCGCCGCTGGACTTGAACCCCATCGCCACGCAGCTCGCCACGCTGCTCGGCGTGACGGCTCGACCCTGATCGATCGAGCGCGGGGCGGCCCCCTGTCGGCCGCCCCGCGGTTGTGTCCGTTCCGTCCAGAGTCGATGCACGGCGCTCGCGCGGTGGTGGCCGGGGCAAGTTACCTACCGGTACTGTGGCCGCTGTGACGCCAACCACCTCTTCTTCCGAGCCGGACGCGCCGGCCGATTCGGACCCCTCCTCGGAGTCTGCCGAATCTCGGCTCGAATCCTCGGAAGCACAGTCAGAATCGCAGGCGCCTCGCACTGCTCCCGTTGCTCTCGCCGTCACGGCCGCCGCCGCAGCGATCACGCTGATCGCCGCCGTCGTGCTCAGCGTGTTCTGGTTCCTGGCGTACCAGCAGTCGTCGGCGGCGTCGCTACGTGACGACGCGTTGTCGGGTGCACGCCAGGCGGCGATCAACCTCAACTCGGTGGATTCCAACAATCTGGATCAGACGTTCTCCGATATCGAGTCCTCGATCACGGGTGACGAGCTCACCGCAGGCTTGAACGACACCCGGGATCAGTTCCGCGAGCAGTTCGCCGACTCGGGAGTGGTCACCACGGCCTCGGTGCAGCACGCGGCCCTGGTCGGCTTCAGCTCGGACGAGGGCACGGCCGAGTCGCTGGTGGTCCTCACCACCGACACCGCCAAGCCCGACGGCAACGAGCGCTTTCAGAGCACGCTTCGCCTGGAACTCCAGGACGTCGACGGCACGTGGAAGGCCACGCGCATTCAGCCCATCGGTCAGCGCATCCCGCTTCAGGTCCCCGGTACGCCCGTCGGCTCGTCGGCGGATCCTGCCGCGCCCGTCGATCCCGCTGCGCCTGCCGATCCCGCTGCGCCCGCCGACCCGGCTGCGCC
>JBASAM010000124.1:0-8305 GCA_049650605.1 Rhodococcus sp. (in: high G+C Gram-positive bacteria)
CGACAGATGTGCTCCGGCGCCCGCCCGGAGCACCAGCGCCGAGCCGAGGGCGACGATAACGAGTACGGCAGCAGACGCCGCGACCCACGGGTCCGGCGACGCAGCGGAGGCGAGGACGCAGGCGAGAAGACCGAGTATCGACGCCGTGCCGACCGCCCAGCGGCTGCGCGCCGCAACCGACCACGGGGTGAAACCAGCGTCGACCTGCCGGTTCATCTCGGAAATCACGTCGTCGACGAAGGCCCCCTGTGCAGCGTCGTCCAGGGTGGTCAGGTGCAGGGTGGAGCCGTCCATCACGGAACGGTCGGCCAACGTGTCGTCCAGTGCGAGAGCGCCGTGCAACGGCGAGGACAACACCCACGGCTGCCCGCCGGTGGATGGCCGCACGCTCAACAACGTCAGGATGTCGTCGATATACTCCACCAGCGGTCGATGCGCAGGCAGGCTCACGTCCAGTTGATCGTTGCCGGAGAGCACCGTCAATCGCACGAAGTTCCCACCCATGCCGTAGATGATGACAGACCGCGGCGCAGGTGCCGGACAGTGCCGGATCGAAGGAGAGCTACCGCCGTGTCGACAAAGTTGGTGCACCGACCTGCACGTCTGTCCGACCAATCGTTGCCGCGGGACCGCCAGTCCATCGCCAAGGTGCCCACCATCGACATGGTGGGGGGCGGCGGACAGAACGTCATGCGCGCCCTCGTGCCGGTCGTCGGTGGGCTGGGGTTGGTGGCCATGATGGCCTCGTCCGGGAATCCGATCCGGATGATCGCCGGCGGCGCACTGGTGGTCGCCGCGATTCTCGGCGCCATCGCGATGATCGTGTACGCCAAGACCGGCGCCCGCAAGCGCGCCGAACAGCAACGCGGACAGTACATTCGCTTCATCTCTGCCAAGCGCACCGAACTCGAGGCGGAGTCGGCGCAGCAGGTGCGCGTGGCCAACGACATTCATCCCCCTCCCCCGGCGCTGCTGGACATCGTGCGGACCCCGGCTCGGTTGTGGGAGCGACGACGCACCGATGCCGACTTCTTGACTCTGCGCATCGGATCGGGCGCCGGTCCGCTGTGCCGGACCGTGGCCGTCGATACCTCCGACGACGATCCGATGAAACGCCCCGAGCCCATCGCGCAAGCGCACCTGCGCCGGTACCTCCGTGCCACCGAGCACATCGACGGCCTACCGATGGCAGTGCAGTTCCGGGGCGTCGTCTCCTTCGTCGGACCGGCAGATCTCACGCACCGAGCCGTACGAGCCGCCCTGGTACAGCTGGCCGCGTTGCACGCACCGGACGATGTTCGTTTGCACATCGCGCTGCCTCGGGCCGGTGGCCACGGGCGCTACCAGTGGGCGCTGTGGTTGCCCCATCTGTTGGACGCGGATCGATTCGACGGGCCCCTCGGCCGACGCCGTACCTCACGCGAGATGGCCGACGCCACCGACCTGGTCGACGAAATAGCCAAGCGTCGAGCCGAACTCGGCGAATCGTCGCGGCGCTATGCGAAGGACAAGTCGGTGGAGGGCCACACCATCGTGGTCATCGCGGACAACGACGACCCGCACGGGCGCGAGTTGCTGTCGGTCCTGCCTGCGCCGGACGACTTGCGCGCGCTGGCCGTCGTCGTCGTGGTGCTCAACACCGACCGCGATTTCGAACCGTCCCACGTCGACGTGCGCGTGTCGATCTCCGACGACGCATCGGCCGAGGTCACCATCGTCCACGACCTCGATGGCTCGGCTCCCGGGCGTCCGCTCGACGACGCCGCCGTTCGAGAGCGGCGCCTGGTCAGAGGCGCGTCGCGGGGCACCATCGATCGCGTCGAGTTTCCGTTGGCCGCTGCGGTGGCCCGCAAGCTCGCGCCCGTGCGTCTGGTGGCCGACGCGGCGCCCACCGCTCCCCTCGAAGCAACCATCACGCTGGATCGTCTGCTGGGTATCGCCGACGTGGGCACCTACGACGTCGAGGCCATGTGGAGGCCACGGTCACTCGACGATTTTCTCAACGTTCCGTTCGCGGTCGGCCCCGACGGCTCGCCGATACGGTTGAACCTCAAGGAGTCTGCGCAGGAAGGCATGGGCCCGCACGGTCTGTGCGTCGGCGCGACCGGTAGCGGCAAGTCCGAAGTGTTGCGCACGATGGTGCTCTCGCAGGCCATCTGTCACTCCCCGGACCGACTCGCTCTGGTGCTGGTGGACTACAAGGGCGGTGCGGCGTTCGCCGGCCTCGACCAGTTGCCGCACACCGCGGCCATGGTGGACAACCTGTCCGACGGCACGGGCCTGGTGGACCGGCTGCACGATGCGCTGCTCGGGGAGATGCGGCGTCGCCAGCGGGTGCTGCAAGAGGCGGGATCCTTGCCCAACGTCACCGAGTACAACCGTCGCCGCGATGCCGGGCAAGCGCTCGATCCCTTGCCCGACCTCCTGGTGGTCATCGACGAGTTCGGTGAAATCCTCACCGCCAAACCGGACTTCATCGACTTGTTCGTGCAGATCGGGCGTATCGGGCGGTCCATCGGGGTGCATCTGCTGCTCGCGACGCAGCGACTGGAAGAGGGACGCCTGCGCGGTCTGGAATCACATCTGTCCTACCGCATCGGCCTGCGCACCTTCTCGGCGCAGGAGTCGCGGGCCGCAATCGGAGAGAAGGACGCTCACGAGCTGCCGCCGATCCCCGGATCGGGAATCCTGAAGGTGGACCCGGACATCTTCGACAGGTTCAAGGCCGCGTACGTCTCGGGCCGGTACGTACCGTCGGAGGAAGTGGAGGACACCACCCTGCCCGCCGTCCCGATGCCCTTCGATCTGGACAACGGCACTGCGCACTGGTTGCAGGCGAACAGTATTCATCGGCGGACGCACGCTGCTTCGGCCCCCGACGACAGTCCCTTCGGAGACTCCACTCTCGATGTCGTGGCGCGCCGCCTCGGCGGTTACGCACAACAGGTACGGCAGGTCTGGTTGCCGCCCCTGCCCGACGCCGTCGGCTTGTCCACCGTGGTCGGCGACGTCGAGGCGGACGCGGTCCGCGGTCTGACCGCGCGAGATCGTTCACGGAGCGGCGGGCTCCGCTTTCCTGTCGGTCTTTCGGACCGCCCGCTGGAGCAGTGGCAGGGACCGCTCGACATCGATCTGTCCGGCTCCGGTGGGCACCTCGCGATCATGGGTGCTCCGCAGTCGGGGAAGACCTCCGCGGTGCGGTCTCTGGTGCTGGGCGCGGCTCTGACGCATACGCCCGATGAAGTCGCGTTCTACGTGATCGATACCGCTGGAAGTGTTCTGGCGTCGTTGGCCGCGCTGCCGCACGTGGGCGACGTTGCCACTCGGTTCGAGTCGGACAAGATCAGGCGCACGCTCTCCGAGATCTCCGCGCACTTGACCTCCCGTGAGCGAATCTTCTCCGAACACGGACTCGAGAGCGTCGAGGCGATGCGCTCGATGCGCGCCGCCGGGTCCCTCCCCGAGATCCCGCACGGCGATATCTTCCTCGTCATCGACGGGTGGTGGACCTTCCGCGAGGAGAACGACGACCTCGTCTCGACCATTCAGGACATCGCCTCTCGCGGCCTGGGTTACGGCATCCACATGGTGTTCACCACCGGCAGGTGGGCGGATTTCCGGATGCAGATGCAGGCGTTGATCGGCTCCAAGATCGAACTACGGCTCAACGATGCTCTCGATTCGACACTCGGTCGACGTCTGGTCGAGTCCATCGGCCCCGACACTCCCGGCCGCTGCGTGTCCATGGACAAACTTCTCGGTCAGATCTGCCTGCCCGTCTACTCGTTGTCCGTCCAGGACGAACTGTCGTCGCCGGACTCCACCCTCGCGGCGGTCGCGAAGGCGTGGACCGGATCCGGTGCGGCGCCGGTTCGGATGCTCCCGGACGCGGTGCCGCTCTCGGCACTGAGACGCGAGTTCCCACACTTTCCACACGGACTGGTCGGTGTCTCCGAGAGCGACCTGATGCCCGTGCGACTGGATCTGATGGGCGACGACCAGCATCTCGTCGTGCTGGGTGACGGTGGGAGCGGAAAGACCACGTTCGCGCGCGCCCTCATCACCGACATGTTCCCGCACTTCGAGGAGGGCGAGCTGGTGTTCGCCGTCTTCGATCCCAAGCGGCAACTCATGGACGTGGTGCCGCGCAAATACATCGGCGGTTACGCCGGAACCTCGAATGTGGCTGCGCAACTGGTGGCATCGATCACGCAGGAGATCGTCCGTCGTCTCCCACCCGCCACCGTGACGTCCGCACAACTGCGCGATCGATCCTGGTGGACCGGTCCCGAGGTGGTCATCGTGTGCGACGACTACGAGTTGTGGGAGGGCCCCAACTCTCCACTGCGGCCCCTGCTGCCCTATCTGTCGCAGTCGCGTGATCTGGGCGTTCACATCGTGATCGTTCGACGCGCGGCTGGAATCGGGCGTGCACTTTTCGAGCCGTCGATTCAGGGACTGAAGGACGCGGGCGCTACCGCGGTGCTCCTTTCCGGCGACCGCCAGGAGGGCCAGGTGTGGCCCAAGGTGTGGATGAGTCGGCAGCCACCGGGCCGAGCCGACGTGGTGCGACGGGGTGCGAGCCCGCGGCGAGTTCAGCTGGCATACTTGCCCACCGATCGTGACATTTGATGGCGGGGGCACAGTTGACAACCGAGACCGAGCTTCATCCCGATGCGCTCTTGCCTCCGTTCCAGTGGGACATTGCACTTCCCACCGACTGGGCACTTGTGCCGACGCACCCGGCGCACTGGCAACGCCAGGTGGACAGGGTGGTCGACGACTACTTCGCCGGCAAACGTCTACCAACAAGAGTTCGCCGTCAGGTGACCGACACACTCGGCGCCTACGTAGCAACCGCGCAGAAGCAAAAAATTCTTCTGTCACTGGTCAAGGTCGGTGTCGATGCGCAGACATCTGAGGTCCGCAACACCTCGATGCAGCTGATGTGGACCACCAGCGCCCCGGCACCCGCCTCGATGTCGCCGGTTCGCCGATCCATGGAGGCCATCCGCGGCAGGGCGGAGGAGTTGACCACCCCCGCCGGGACCGCCTTCGGGCTGGTGTCGGTCACCAGGCGCAATCCTATGGATCCGTCGTCGCCGGATCTGCAGGTGGTGCAGGCATTTCATCCGGTGCCGGGAACCACGTGGACCCTCGTTCTGTCCATCACTACCCCTGCGGTTGGCACAGCCGATGATGCTCGCGCACTTGCTGTTCGGTGCATCGGCAGTCTGGCCTGGAACCGGTCGACCCCCGATGCCTCCGTGACCCCCGGCGGCGCGGATTCCGAACCGTCGTCCACTCGGCACGTGTTCTCGGCAGGCTGACCGGTGCGGCACAGTGCTAACGTCACCCGCGTGACGTGCAACTAGGGGAGGCCACACGCCATGGGGGATTTCATTCGGGTGCCGATCACCGAACTCGAGCAGATCGGTCAGAACTTGACCGCGGTCCGCACCGGGATGACGGCCGAGCAGAACAAGTCTCGGCAGATCAACGGAATGGACAAACACGGCGATCAGGTCATTCCGCCCGCAGAGGGTTCGTTCTACGACCAGTGGAGAACCAGTATCGACAAATTGCTCGAGGGAATCGGCCTGCTGAGCGACGTCTCCGTCGGCATTGCGGGGGGTGCTCGAGACATCGATAATGCTGTTGTCGCTCAAGGGAACAACATGACGTCGCAGGTGTCGGCGTTCGACTTTCACCTTTCCACGGGAGGCTCGCAGTGAGCAGCGCATTCGCCTGGTCCGACGGCGGGGCTACCGACGCCTCCGCACGGGTCGACGCCGCCATGACGGCGATACAAAGCGACATTGCCGATTTGGATGCTCTGGTCCGAGGGCTCACCGAATGGGTGGGAAACGAGCGCGAGAACTACGACGCCGTTTTCGAGCACTGGAGCAGCGCGACCGCAAACGTGTCCAACGTTCTCGCCGGAGTCAGCGGATTGATCGACGGCATCAACCAGGGCGTCAACGATTTCAAGGCGTCCATCATGACATCGCTGGGCTGACCGATCCCCGCGCGCGCAGCACTCGCGAGGTGAGTTCGTAGCAGCGAGTCAGAGCTGCGGTGTCCGCGATGGGAAGCTCGATACCCTCCGACGAGTGTCCGGCAACTTGCAGCTGTGGAACCGGCACGGTGTCGTCGTGTGCGCAACCCGTTCGGTCCGCCTCGCCGCCGCCCACCACCGCAACGGTCACCGCCCCCCGCCGCGCGGCGTCGGCCAGCACCGATTCGCTGGTGTGCAGCCAATCATGTTGGTAGTCATGCTTGTCCGCCACTAGGACGATGTGAGATGCCAGCGCGGTAGCAGCGGTGATCGTGGACCGAGGGCAACCGATCGGTACGTCCAGAAAAACCGTCGGGAAGCGCCTGCGAAGCTTCCACGTCGCCGCTCTGAGCGCGTCCGGTGGCACTGCCCCCGGGCCGTCGACCCAGCACGATGCCAGCGGCACCCGCGCGGACATGTCCACGAAGTCCTCGACGCTGCGTCGCCGCAACGATGCATCGTGCGATGCGGCAAGACCGACGATGTCTCCTGCGCCGGACGACGCGAGAAGTTTCCGCATGGGCTGAGAGGTGCCGTCGACGTCGACCACCACCAGCGGGTGGTCTATCAAGGCCGCGGCCATCAGGGCAGCAGTGGCGGTGACCGGACTGGTACGGGTGCGCTGATCGAGCGGCAGAAAGGCAACGACCGCGGGCAGTGGGGCCGATTCGCCGTCGCGCTGCACGCGCGCCAGCCGGCCGACGGCGCGTGAAGCGTCGAGACGACTCCTCAAGAAGTCGAGAATGTTTCGGTTATCGTCACCAGGCTTCATGGATCTCCCCGACTTGTCTGCGTAAATCAAACTTTTCATTATTTTCCGAGTTGTGATCCGGTGGTGGACAGAATACGTTGGTGCCGTTGATGTCCGCGTGGCGGCCGGGTGCCGTTGTGGGATTTTCGGGGGAGGGTGTCGGTTATGTCCGAGGGTGGTTTCTTTTCCGTCGAGCACGAGGCCGTGAAGGCGCACGGTTCGACGTTGCAGGATTCGGTGAGCAAGTTTCAGTCGCATTCGACGGAGTTCGAGAGCGCGATGGACGATCTGCTGGGACGGATCGAGGGTGGGGCCAAGCCTGCTCTGGAGCAGCTCAAGTCGGCGTGGGTGAGCGCGGCAGCTCAGGTGAACACCGCACTGGGTCAGCTCGGTGGCCGTGTCGACACCGCTGCGGGCTCCTACCGCCAGGGTGAGGCCGACCAGGCCGATTATGTGACGCAGCAGGGAAATTCGATGGATTTCCACGCCGCGGACGTGCGTATCTGATGACCGACGCACTGTGGGGGATGTTCGGTGTGGGGGAGTTCGGCGATGAGTAGCGGTAACGGGTATTCCTACGATCACAACGCGGCACGTGATGCCGAGGATCGGGTTCAGCAGGCGGCCACCAACCTCGAGCAGTCGGTGTCGGAGCTGTCCGACAGCGTCCGCGCGTTGTCGTCGTCCTGGGAGGGCGGCGAGCAGGGCGACTACATGTCGGTGCAGATGAAGGTCGATTCGGGTCATCAGGCGATCACGCAGATTCTTGCGCAGCTCAGGAACGTGCTGGGCGAGAACAGCCAGCAGGTGATGGGCATGCAGAACACCATCAGCAGCACACTGCTCAACGGCTGACCTGCCCGGTAGGCGGGTTCGTCTGGTGTAGAGCAGTTTTCGGCTCGACAGTTCGGTTCGACAGTTCGGCGGCGCCCCGGAGCGGGGGTGCCGCCGAACTGCTCGTGAGTGTGCAGTGTCGCAAATATGCAGTGTCGTGCCGGTGTCGTGCCGGTGTCGGGGTCGTGGTGGGGGAGGTCTGCTGTGCCAGCAGAGCGGTTGCCGGAGTATCAGTCGAGTTTCGCGGAGGATTTCCGGTTGGGGGGTGCCCCGTCCGAGGTGATGGCGTCGGCGACGACGTTCCTCTCGCTCGCCGACGCCGCCTATCAGGCCGCCACCGCGCTGCGCGGATTCTCCCCCGATGATTTCGTCGGCGACGAGGGCGATGCGTACCGCGACAAGATCGACAGCGACCTCCCCACCTGGCTCACGCGCACCGCCGATGCCCACCGCATCGTCGGCAACGGGGTCCGCGCGTACGGGTCGACGTTCACCTCGTGCGACACCACTCTGGCGCCGATGCGCGCCCAAGCACCCATCGCTCATGCTGCGGTCAACGCTGCTGCCGACAAGGTGCAGGCCGCGGAATGGGCGCTGGCCGCGGCGCAGGCCAAACATGCTCAGGCCGAGGTCACCCACGCCGCAGCGGTGGCGACCACTGC